>VOPT01000045.1 GCA_009594865.1 Nitrospira sp.
CCGCACATGTTCCAGTTCGACACGCAGGCCTCGGACGGCCCGATCATCGGGTTCTCGTACGAGATGTCGTTGCGGCCGTTTGCGATTCTGAAGGACGAGCATCCCGGCAAGGGCATGCCCGTTCCAGCCAACACCACCATTCAGGCGGATGTCGCCAAGGGGGCCACGACCCTCACGGTGAAGGATGCCTCCCGCTACCATCTGAAGACCGAATTGGGCGTGGGCATGGATGAGGTGGGTGGATTCGAATCCGCGCGCATCAGCAAGATCGAGGGTAACACCATTACCTTCGAGCGTCCGCTGAAGTATGCGCACAAGAAGGGCGAAATCGTGTCGGTGGAGTGGATTCGTGAGCGCTGGTATGTGGATGCGGATTTCGGCACCACGTTCTGGCACGATCACGTGTATGGCTTGGATGGATGGGGACATGGATTCTATTCCACCTTCATCGCCGAGCCGCCCCGGTCCACGTATCATGATCCGGTGACCGGCAAGGAACTGCGGAGCGGCCCTGTGGCCGACATCCACACGACCGAACCGGTGTCGGCGCATATCACGGGTTCGTTCCGCGAGATCGTGACGCAGGTCATGGACTCCAATCCGCGGACGGCCGAGTTAATTACGTCCGACAACCCGCAAGCGCGCGTCGGCGCCATCTCGGTGGATGGCACGCCGTCCGCGGTCTATCCCGCCAAGCTGAACACGTCGCCGATGGGCTTCCTGAACGGTGGCGAAGCGACGACGGGCGGCGGGTACAACATGCGTGTCGAGCCGTTGTCGGTGCGGTTGGCGAACAATGGGGACCCATCCCTGTTGTTCAGCAGCCGTGTGCACGGAGATCCCGAGACGCCGATCTTGCGCGCGTATCTGGGTGATCCGATCGTGGTCCGGCTGATCGAAGGATCGGCCAACGAAGTCCACTCGTGGCATATCAGTGGACACTGGTTCCCGATGGAACGGTACAGCAAGAACTCCATTCCCCGAAGCTCGCTACACGTGGTGATCGGCGAACGGTATGACGCCGCGATCCCGGCCGCAGGTGGGCCGCAGCAAATGGCAGGTGACTACCTGTATTACAGTGGTCGCGCCTCGCACTTTGCGGAAGGCAGCTGGGGACTGTTCCGCGTGCAGGACAAACCGGACCAGACGTTGAAGCCGCTGCCTGGCCGGGAGGAAATCCCGCAGGCCGCGAAATCGGTCTGTCCGGCGGATGCACCACTGAAGACCTTCAATGTGTCGGCCATCGACAAGGCGATCCGCTTCAACAAGGGGACGCCGGGCGTGATGGAAGTGGACCTGGAACGGAAGATGGTCCTGGGTAATGAAACGGGCAAGATGTATGTCCTCGAAGGGGAGAAGGTCAAAGTGGCCTCGGGCAATGTTGAGCCCAGCCCGTTGACCCTGCATGTGAATGTCGGCGATTGCATCAAGGTCAATCTCAAGAATGAGATGACCAAGGATCGTGCGGGATTCCATGTGGATCATCTGGCCTTCGATCCGAAGGATTCCATGGGCATCAATGCCGGGAACAATCCGGGCGACCAAACGGTGGCGCCGGGTCAGAGCCGGACCTACACCTACTATGCCCATCCTGAATTCGGCGAAAACGCCGCCTTGATTCAGGACTGGGGCAATGTGATTGCGAATCCGCGAAACGGTCTGTTCGGAGCGATCATCATCGGTCCGAAGGGATCGCAGTACCGGGATCCGGTCACGGGTGAGGACTTGGCCCACAAGAGCTCCTGGAAGGCAGACGTGATCGTGGACCGGGGCCTGTCGGGGAACGAGACCCGGCAGAACTACCGATCGTTCGCGTTGATGTTCCAGGACGAAGACAACATCATCGGCACCAGCTTCATGCCGTACATCCAGAAGGTGGCCGGTGTCACGGCAGTCAACTATCGGTCAGAACCGACTGACTACCGTGTCGAGAAGGGCTGTGCCTATAGCGAAGTGTTCGCATGCGTGAAGGCGGGCGACACCCCCGTCACGCCGACGATCGCGGCCCATGTGGGCGACCAAGTCGTGGTCCACGTGCTGGGCGCGTTCAGCGAGCAGGTGCAGCTCTTCAGCGTGTCTGGTCACGAGTGGAAGCACGAGCCCTATATGAGCGGTGCGGATCTCGTCAGCACGATGGAGTTCGGTGGCACCGAAGTGATCAATGCCTGGTTGAACGGCGGCGCCGGAGGGCCGAATGGCATTCCCGGCGACTACATCTGGCTGAATCAACGGCCGGGGTACCTGGATGCCGGGCATTGGGGCATGTTGCGGGTGCTTGACCGTGACAGCCGTGCGATTCTGCCGCTCAGCGGACAGGCGCCGGCCACGCAGCAGGCGGAGGAACCAGCTCCGGCCCAGGTGATCCCTGTGGTCTCGAAAGCTGAAGCCGCTCGGTAGCGACGGTCTGGGCTAAGCGGTCGGGGGGATTCGGACGCGAAGTATGGTTCGAGTCCCCCCGATCTCGTTCCTCAGCAGAAGCGGAGACGGTGGCCGTGCGGATGCACGATGATGAGTCAGCAGAGTGGAGGGCGGACCGCGGCGTCATGGTGAAGTGCGTACGCGCCTTGGGAATCCTTGGGCTGGTGCTCTCAAGTCTGCTCGGATGCGGGATGGGATCGGCCTGGGCGTTCGAATTTTCAGGGCAGCGCATCATCAAGATCCAAGGCGTGCGGGTTGTTGCGCAGGTGAATGCGAAGGAGGACCGCTGGCGGTTTGAGTATGAATATCCGCAGGGCGGCGTGATGGCGGCGATCATCCGACAAGATCGCCAAACCGCATGGTTGCTCCTCTCCAATCGTCGGTTGTATTTCGAAGTGCCGATCGCGTCGGAACACGGGTTGTTTGTCGCCAAGACCTTGGACGGCGAAGTGTCGCGTGAACGAATCGGTGTGCAAGACCTCAACGGACATGCGACGGAATTGTTCGAAGTCACGCTCGCCGAGGGCGCGGAGCGAAAACAGTATTATCAATGGGTCACGGTGGCGGAAAAATTTCCTCTGAAAACTGTCAGCAAACAGGGCGACTGGTCGGTGGAGTATCGACATGTAGTGTTTACGGAACAATCAGCGCTCATGTTCGAGTTGCCGCAACGATTTGATCGAGGGAATCCCCTGCCCAAGCGGGAAGCGACCCCCTCGTCACGGTAACGAAAAAGGCGCGCTGTCGACCGGAGGGGCGGAGGTCAGATGCATATGGTAAAACGTGGTGTCACACGTGCGGCTATGGTCGGTTGTGCAGTCTTCCTTGCGCTGCTGGGCATTCAGTCCCAGGAGCTGCGCGCTTATGAAGTGCAACCCGTCTCCAACGGGGGCATGTTGCAAGGAACGGTGAAATTGAAGGGCGAGGCACCGGCGCCCAAACAGTTCGAACTACGGCGATATCCGGACCGGACCTTTTGCGGGGCCCTGTCTGATGGCAGCGGGTATCGCCTGCTTCGGGAAGTCAATGTGGGACAAGCGGGGGGACTGAAGGATGTCGTCGTTGTGATCGAAGACATCAGCCAAGGCAAACCGTTCGCGGCCGTGGAGGCGCAGGTGGAAGCCAACGTGTGCCAGTTTTTTCCCTTCGTGACGATTGTCGCGCAGCAGCAGGGCATCACGGTGACGAATCGCGACCCGGTGTTTCACGATATCCAGGGCTATACGTATGATCAGGCGGGGATTGATATTGTCCTGCATCGCCCATCCTTGAAAGCGACGGGTACGACCGAGATGGTGAAGCTGGTGAAGGGCCGGAAAGTCTTCACCATGCAGTGCGGCATGCACCCCTATATGCAGAATTGGGGCTATGCGGTGGATAATCCCTATTATGCCGTGACGGATCTGGAGGGAACCTTTTCAATCGGCGACCTCCCGCCGGGCACCTACAAGGTGCGGGTGTGGCATCCCGTTCTCGGCGTGCAGGAACATCCTGTGACGGTGACGGCTGGGGGAGCGACGACACTGGAGGTTTCATTTGAAGACAAATAGTCGCACAGGCGTATTGCCCCTGTTGCTGGGCTACGTCCTGTGTCTCATGGGGCTCGGGTGGTTCGGCGATGCACGGGCGGCAGAGACGGATGCCGCCCGCCCCGGGCGAGTAGAGGTCGTGTTGGCCGCTGAGTATCGGAAGGATGGCGAGGCGATTAAGCAAGATTTCGTGGAGGCCGGCCTGGCCAATGTGCACCTTCAATTTATGAAGCAAGGTCAACCGCCGCCGAATATCGGCGTGGGGAGGGAGGTGACGGCCGAGCGGGCTCGAACAGCCATTCGCCTGGCCAAGAAATACAATCGTGGCGTGACCATTCTGTTGCCCACGCACCTCTTTCCCCCCCACTACGTGACAATCGCGTCATCCAGTTTCGATGATACGGTGGAATGTGCGATTCAGGAGGACGAACTGAGGCAGTTGGAAGATCCGGCGTTGACGACCGAGCAGTTTCACGACCTCTACCGGCAATTCACCGTCATGCGAGTGCCGGCCTCTAAGAAAGGGCGGGTGTTTTGATGAAGACCAGCCTCTGTGTCGTAGCGATTCTCTTGTCAGTATCCGGTCTGGCCCACAGTGCCCTTGCGGGGTCAGTGAAAGATGCCCGTGAGCACGGGGCCGCCATGTTGCGGGATGCCGAGGACATGGTCATGCATGGAGGAATGGGGGATGCCAAAGCAATCGTTCATCATTGTCGGGAAGTCAAAAAACATGCGGAAGCCATCATTAAAGCCCTCCCCCCGGCCGATCAACATGGCAAGGATGCGTTGCCTCATCTGAAAGATGCGATTGCCTATTGCGAGCGGGTGGCCAAGATGGGGGATGATGTCGACCCAGGGGCGACCTTGAACCCCGCGACGAAGGCGCGTGCGGCCGCCCGGGAGGCGATGAAGCACGTCACGGCGGTCAAAGACGGCGGCGCCTAACGAGCTCTCAGCGCGCCGGGGACGACGGTGACGACGGTGGTGTGACGGTCGCAGGCGTAAAGGGGCTCACCGCGTTTTGGTCCCGCCCGGCTTGAAACGAGGCGAGGAACTGTTTCACGGCAGGCATCAGTGCGCCTTTGCTTGCGGCCGGTGTTTTAATTCTCACCCCTCGGCCTTCGTTGCGGCCCAGTGAAAAAATGTGCATCTCCAAGACGGTGGTCTTCTTGTCGTCTTGATACGTGAAGCTCAGTTGTTTGGCGGGAAATCCGGCCAGAGTCGTCGCTTGTTCCTTCTCCCAGGTCACTTTTCTATTCCGTTTGGCATGCAGCTCCGTGATGATGCGTCGGTGAGCCGCAGTAAATTCGTCGAGCGTCTGCCTCCCGTCCTGACTCTTGCCTTCGATCACGTTCATAAATCCTGATAACGCAATTTGACTGCTCTCTACCGACGGGTACAGCGTCACGCCCATGCCGTCCGGCATCGGGTCGCCAAGCCGCCAATCTTGCGGGTATCGCACGGAAAACCCGAAGCGGGCATTCGTATAGAGCTGCGCATCAGCGGTATCCTCCGCAAGAGCCGTGGCGTGTGTGATGTAAATTGTTCCGAGGGGATTACATAGTAGCACGCTCAAAAGCACCCGACACATCCTCATAGGATTTTCATACTCCTTGTGCATCAACGAATTATTGGGTCAGTGATCGCGCGCAGCGGACGCCCACTGTGGCACTGCGCTGATCCGGCAACGCGCCGCCGCGTGTGGCGGTTCGTAGCAACGCGGGAGCGCTTTTCCAGGAGCCACCGCGGACGACTTTGTATCGGCCGGTGTTGGGGCCTGGTGGGTTTCGCTCGGGCATGACCTTGTAGTAATCGATGCCGAACCAGTCTTGAACCCACTCCGCGGCGTTGCCGGCCATGTGGTGCATGCCATAGGGGCTTCGTCCCTGCTCTCCGCTCTCGACCGGTGCCACAATCGGAATTTCGTGCACGTGATACTGCCCGAACATTGCAAGGTTCGGTTCAGGCATGGTGTGTCCCCAGGGGAACAGATTCGCTTCTGATCCGCGCGCCGCCTTTTCCCATTCCGCCTCCGTCGGGAGGCGTTTGCCCTGCGCCAGGCAGAACTGCGAAGCCTCAGCCCAGGTGAGATACAGAGCCGGCCATCGCGCGAGCGTCTCATCGGAGACGGCATGAACCGAGACCATATGCCAAATCAGGCGCTGCAGTTCAGGCGAGGGGGTTCGTTGCTGGCGCTGCAGATAGGCGAGGTATTGCCCCAGACTCACTTCATCCCGATCCATCTCATACCGGTCGAGCCAGACGCGGCGCTGCGGTTGTTCCGTATCGTCGTAGTGACTGTTGGATTCGAAGAGCAATTCGGTCGTCTGATTCGTTCCCATGAGAAACCACCCTTCCGGCACCTGGAGCATAGGCGGAGCCGGGGCCGATTCGGCAATCGACGGAAGATGTCGCAACAACTCCGGTTTCATGTCAGAGAGGGCCGTCGAGGGAACGAACAGGATGACGCCGAGCAACAGCACCAGCGGAAGCCGATACGTGGCAGGGGCGTCGAAGGGAATATGTGCGGGGAGGTGCCTGCTAGGGATCACGTGCGTACGGTTTTCGCGCTTCTGCGATGCAGGTAATCCGGCCAGGCCTACTATACCGGCATCCGATTGTCGGGAACAAGATTCAAGTGTCGCATCCGGCGGAAGATGATTTGCTGATGCCGCAGACACGGTGCCCGCTATCGGGGTTGAGTCGGCTTGTCGTCGCCATGCATAATGGGCGATATGGACAGAGAGGATCTGTTGTCCCTCTATCGCCAGATGTTGCTGATCCGCCGGTTTGAAGAAAAATCGGCCGAGATGTATGCGCTCGCCAAGATTGCCGGTTTTCTCCATCTCTACATCGGGGAAGAAGCCATCGCCGTCGGCGCGATTGCCGCGCTGCGGCAGGACGATTATGTCATCAGCGCCTATCGAGACCACGGGCACTGCCTGGCTCGCGGGTCGGATCCTGGCAAGGTGATGGCCGAACTCTTCGGTAAGGCGACCGGCTTGTGTCAGGGCAAGGGTGGCTCCATGCATCTGGTGGACCTCCCGAAGCGGTTCATGGGCGGCTACGCGATTGTCGGCGGGCACATTCCCTTGGCCACCGGACTCGCCTTCGCCTCGAAATATCAGAAGCAGGACCTGGTGACCGTCTGTTTTTTCGGGGAAGGTGCGGTGCCGAGCGGCCAGGCGCATGAAGCGTTTAATCTCGCGGCATTATGGAAACTGCCGGTGATCTTCATTTGTGAGAATAATCGATATGGCATGGGCACGCCCGTGCAACGGGCCGTGGCTTTGTATGAGAATGTCGCGGAAGCCGCGCGTTCTTATGGCATTGCGGCCGAGCGTGTCGACGGCATGGATGTGTTGGCTGTGCGCGCGTTGATGCGAAACGTGGTGGATCAGGTTCGAGCAGGCCAGGGGCCGTATTTTATTGAAGCGATGACGTATCGCTTCATGGGGCACTCGATGGCCGATCCTTCCCACGGTCACTACCGGACCAAAGACGAAGTGGAGGAACATCGCAAGCGCGACCCGCTGGTGGTACTGAAGGAGACGATGTTGAGCCAGGCGCACTGCAGCGAGGCCGACTTCAAGGAGCTTGAGCGGGAGGTCGGCGACGTGGTGACGGCTGCGGTGAAATTCGCGGACGAAAGCCCGTTCCCCGATCCTGCGAGCCTGCATACCGATGTCATGGTGGAAGACTAGGAACGTCTATGTTGTTGTCCTATCGGGAAGCCCTCAACCAGGCTATGCGGGAGGAAATGCGCCGCGATCCGCGCATCTTTTTGATCGGCGAAGAAGTCGGGTATTACCAGGGCGCGTTCAAGGTCACAAAGGGATTCGTGGAGGAGTTCGGGCCGCAGCGGGTGGTGGATACGCCCATTACCGAGGCCGGGTTTACCGGACTGGCGATCGGCGCGGCCATGGCGGGCCTGCGTCCGATTGTCGAACTGATGACCATGAACTTCGGGATTGTGGCCCTTGACCAGATCGTCAATAACGCGGCCAAGATCCGGTACATGTCTGGCGGCCAGCTTTCGGTGCCGCTCGTGATTCGCGGGCCGGGCAGCGCGGCGCATCAGTTGGGGGCGCAGCATTCGCAGAGTTTAGAGGCCTGGTTCTGCCATGTGCCGGGCTTGAAGGTGATCGCTCCGGCCACGCCGCATGACGCCAAGGGCCTGCTGAAGAGCGCCATTCGCGATCACAACCCGGTGATCTTCATTGAGGCACAACTGCTCTATGGCACCAAGGGCGAAGTCGACGAAGGGGAGTACACCATCCCGATTGGCCAGGCGGACGTGAAGCGGCAAGGGACCGATGTGACCATCGTGGCCTATTCCAAAATGTTGCTGGTGGCGCTGGAAGCCGCCGAGCAGTTGAGCCGTGAAGATCTCGACGTGGAGGTGATCGATCCCCGCACGCTCAAACCTCTCGACCTCCAGACCATCGTGACGTCGGTCAGAAAGACGGGGCGTTTGGTGATTGTCGAGGAAGGATGGCGATTTTGCGGGCTGGGTGCGCAAATTGCGGAGAGCATCTACAGCGCGGCATTCGATTATTTGGACGCCCCAATTGCCCGGGTTACCGGTGAGGACGTGCCGATCCCGTACAGCCGCCCGCTGGAAGATGCCGCCATTCCGGACGTGCCGCGTGTTGTCGCGGCCGTGAAATCAATGTGTGGTGCCGCATGAGGCATGGTTGCCGGAGAAGACAGGCCGGTCATCGCAGACTCGCTGCGTCATGGAGGAGAATACATGGCTAGCCGCGTGGTCATGCCGAAGCTGACCGACACCATGGAAGAAGGCGTGCTGCTCGCCTGGAAGAAACATGAGGGGGATCGGGTGCAGGCGGGCGAAGTGATTGCCGAGATCGAAACCGACAAGGCGGTGATGGACTTGGAGGCCTTTGCTCCCGGCGTGTTGCGGAAACTGCTTGTGCAGGATGGGGAAACGGTGCAATCGGGCAAGTTGATCGCCGTCATCGCGGAAGCTGATGAAGACATTGCTTTGGCCTTGTCCGATGGCGTCGCGGCTGCGCCCTCGGCCGGTAGTGGGCCAAAGCCTGTGTCTCCCTCGGCGACGACGGCGGCTCCGTCACCAGATCGCCCACGAGGGGAACGGGTGCTCGCCTCTCCGCGGGCAAAAGTCCTCGCGGCTGAACGAGGCGTGGAGCTTTCGACCCTCACCGGTACCGGTCCAGGGGGGCGTATTGTCGAAGACGATGTGGCCGCTGCCTCTGTTCCTGCAGTGCAAGGATTGCCTGCTGGAGCAGATCAGCCGTTGAGCCAGATGCGCAAAGCCATTGCCAGATCGACGGTGCAGAGTAAGGCTCCGGTCCCGCATTTTTATCTCACGGTCGACATCGACATGGGACAGGCCGAGCGGGTGCGCGATGAGTTTAAGCAGAGCCGTCAACCCCATCCGTCCATCACCGATGTGCTGATCAAGGCCGCGGCGCTGGCGCTCAAGCGGCATCCGGAGATCAACGTGTCGTTTACAGGCGAGACCATCAGGCGGTATCCGCAGATCGATATCGGCGTGGCGGTCGGGATGGAGGACGGCCTGATCACGCCGGTGGTTCGCAATTGCGGCGCGAAGACCCTCGCCAATATCTCTGAAGAGACGAAGCAATTAATCGAGCGAGCTAGGCAGAAGCGGTTGTCGCCGCAGGAATACACCGGGGCGACGTTCGCCATCTCCAATCTGGGCATGTTCGACGTGGAGCAGTTTATTGCGCTGCTCATGCCGCCACAGGCTGCCTCAATTGCCGTGGGCGCCATTCGTGACGTGCCGGTCGTGACGAAAGGAACCGTAACGGCCGGGCGGCGGATGAAGGTCACGATGTCGTGCGATCATCGGGCGCTCGACGGATTGATGGGCGCGCAGTTTCTCAAAGAGTTCAAGCGGGTGTTGGAGCATCCGGAGGAATTGCTGACGCCAGTGGTGACGTCATGAGCTTCATTCAAATCGATTTGCGCCACACCACTGAGCCGCAGGAGTCGTCACCGTCCCACTCCCGCCGCTTGCCGCCCTGGTTTAAGGTTCGGCTCCAGACCGGGCCGGATTATCACGACATTCGCCAGACCATGGATCGGCTCAAGCTGCATACCATCTGCGAAGAGGCGCGTTGCCCCAACGTGTGGGAATGTTGGAACGCACGGACCGCGACGTTTCTCATTCTTGGCGATATCTGCACGCGACGCTGCCACTACTGTTCCGTGGCCACCGGCCGGCCGAATGCCGTTGATCACGAAGAACCGCTGCGCGTGGCAGAAGCGATTCAGGCGCTCAATTTGCGGCATGCCGTGATCACGTCGGTCAATCGCGACGAACTTGAGGATGGCGGGGCATCGGTCTTTGCCGAGACGATCCGCCATATCCGGCGATTGATCCCGAGTTGTACCATCGAGGTGCTCATTCCCGACTTTGAAGGCAATGAAGCAGCGCTCGCGGCGGTTGCCGCTGAACGGCCGGACATCTTGAACCACAATATCGAAACAGTGAGACGGCTGTTCCCCTCGATCCGGCCTCAAGGCAAATATCAGCGGTCGATCGAATTGCTGGGACGAGCCAAACAGATGGGGATGACGACCAAGTCGGGATTGATCGTCGGCATGGGCGAATCGACGGATGAAGCCCGCGAGGTCATGCGGGACCTCCGCTCGGTTGAATGCGACATTATGACCATTGGCCAATATCTCCAACCGACAAAAGAGCATCTGGCCGTCGCGCGGTTCTACCACCCAGACGAATTTGCCGTTTTGAAAGAAGAGGGCCTCGCCCTCGGCTTCCGTCATGTCGAATCTGGCCCGCTGGTTCGTAGCTCCTACCACGCGGAACAACAAGTGTCAGGGCGTTAAAAAGATCTCCGGTCCTTCTCGCGTTCAGCTTGGCGGTCTCGATGACCCTGTTGAACATCCTGCCGTCTCCCTCGTGATCAGCGCCTACTCATAGTGCAGCGCTTCGATCGGGTTCATGCGCGAGGCCTTGTTGGCTGGATAAAGTCCGAAGAAGATCCCCACCGCGAGCGAGAACAGAAACGCCACCGCGATGGATTGAGAGGAAATGATGGTGGGCCAGCCGATCAGGTGTGTCAGCACACGCGCCCCCAGAATGCCGAACACCACACCGGCTACCCCGCCGATTGCCGTGAGGATGATCGCTTCGACCAGAAATTGCAGCAGAATGTGGGCGCGTTTGGCTCCGACCGCCATGCGAATGCCGATTTCCCTCGTGCGCTCCGTCACTGATACGAGAAGAATATTCATAATGCCGATACCGCCCACCACCAATGAAATGGAAGCAATGCTCAGGAGCATCATCATCATGGTGCGGCTGGCTCCGGCGACGGTTTTTGCCACGTCCTCCATCGTGCGAATGGTGAAATCGTTTTCTTCTGCGGGATGAATCCGGTGTCGCACGCGTAGCAGGTCCGTAATTTCTGCCACGGCTGTCGGCACGCTGTACCGATGTTGAGTGGCGACCATGATGATCCCGACCGTTCCCAGGAACTTGGTGCCCAGCACCTTCCGTTCCGCGGTGGTGAACGGCAGGATGACGATGTCGTCCTGATCCTGTCCTGAGAGAGATTGGCCCTTTGACGAGAGGACGCCGATCACGCGCAAGGGCACGTTCTTGATCCGGATCTGCGCGCCGAGGATCTCTTCGCCACGCTCGAATAAATTATCCGCGACGGTTTTTCCCAACACCACTACCTTGGCGGCGGCGTCTTCGTCGGCCTGCGTGAAAAAGTTGCCAGTGGCCACCGGCCAGTTGCGAAGGTCGGGAAACGCGGTGGTCGTGCCAATGGCGATCGTGTTCCAGTTCTTGTGTTCATGAATGGCCTGCAACACCGAGCGTGAAGCGTAGGTAACCAGGCCGATGTCGCCGACGCGTTTTTCGATGTCCCGGGCATCGTCTACGGTCAGGGTCGAGACGCTCCCGAGCCCGCCGCGTACGCCGCCGGTCGTGGTGGCGCCGGGGATGATGATCAGGACGTTCGTGCCGAGGTTGGCGATTTCGCGTTGGACCGAGGCAGTGGCGCCCTGTCCGAGACTCACCATCCCGACCACGGCGCCGACTCCGATGATGATGCCCAGCATAGTCAGGCCTGCGCGCAGGGGATTACGCCGGAGCACGCGCAGCGCGGATTGAATCGTCAACCAGAGAAAGTTCATAAGGGATGGCTCACCGCATCTTCGGTCCGAACTCAAACCCCGGCGGCAGTTTTTCCTGCGCGGTATCTTCCGCCGTCGTGAGGCCCACAATGGCGGCCTCTCCTTCACGGACATCGCTTGACGCGATGTCCGTATACAACGAATCCGCAATGCCGAGGGTGACCGGAACCGACCGCACGCGCCCCGTCGTGTCGAGTATCCAGAGTTGAGGCGTTTTGCGATCCACCGGCACCCCCGGCATGCGGAATCGCAACGCTGCGTTCGGGGCGCGAAGCGCGTCTTCATTGCGGGCGGTCACGATCGTGATGTTGGCGGTCATGCCGGGTTTCAGTTTGAGTTCAGGGTTCTCGACGGAAATAATCACATCGTAGGTCACGACGTTCTGGATGCTGACAGGCGCATTTCTGACCTGCGTCACGATGCCATGGAAGGATTCCCTCGGATAGGCATCCACCCGGAAGTCCGCGGATTTGCCTTCGGTAACCCCGCCGATATCGGATTCGCTGACGTTGGCAATCACCTGCATGCGGGTGAGGTCCTGCGCGAGGACGAAGAGCGTGGGCGTTTGAAAACTGGCGACGACGGTCTGTCCTTCTTCGACATTGCGCGAGACGACCGTGCCATTCACCGGGGAGTAAATAGTGGTGTAGCCGAGATCCAATTCGGCGGACGCCAGTGTGGCCTTGGCCTGATCGACTTGTGCTTCAGACACATCCACTTGTGCCTCGGCGTCGCGTGCATTGGTGCGCGCCAGATCCAGATCCGCCTGAGCGACGAACTGTTGCTCACGCAGCGCGGCCATGCGATTCAGTTCCAGTGTTTTTTGCACGAGCATGTTCCGGGCTTTCGCGAGACCGGCTTGCGCGCTTTTGAGCGCCGCCTTGGCTTGGCTCACCTTGGCTTGATAGGGCTTCTGATCAATCGACGCCAGCACCTGCCCCTCCCGCACCACGGAATTAAAGTCGGCATAGAGTTTGGCGATTTTTCCGGAGACCTGACTGCCGACTTGCACGGAGATCACCGGGTTGACGGCTCCCGTCGCGGTGACGAGGGAGGTGATCGGCCCGCGATCGATCGTCACGGTTTTATAATGACCATTCACCGGGTCATTGGACCACCAGTGCCAGAGCGCGGCGGCCAACAGGGCGAGGACGATCACTATTCCAATGATGATCGGCCCTCGTCGGCGGCTGCGGGGGAGCGGGCGTTGGCCGATGGTTGCGGGTGCTTGAGTATGGCCTTGACCTTGCACTACCGGCTCGGCAGTGATGACGACTGGCGTAGGGTGGGAAGTTCGCGGCTGGTCACGTTCCGAACGGTCTGAGGCCATGGTTTTCCTTCCGTTTCTCTTATGGAAGAGGCAAGAGAGGTGCCGGTTCTATTCCGGATGAAATGGAACGTTGTCGTAGCTGGTTATGGATTGGGCTGCTCGCACGTCAGCAATGTTGGGGCATTATGCAACAGAATGCGGAAGCAGCTTGCGGCAGGACGCCCCTTGACCCCGTAGGATTGCCCCCATTAGTCTGTGCCCGCGGACATCAGGGAGGCTGGTCGTGCAGTCAAGAGCGAGTGAGGGACGAGGTATGACTGAGGAATGGGGCGCGGTCTTGGTGGTGGATGACGACGCCGACATGCGGAGCCTCCTCTGCGATGTGCTGCAGGGCCGCGGACATCAGTGCATGGGGGCGGGGAGCGGAGACGAGGCGCTTCAACAGCTGAGCGAGGAAGACTATGCCGTCGTCCTCACCGATCTGCGCATGAAAGGGATGCAAGGCACGGAACTCCTCGCGGAAATCAAGCAGCGATACCCCGATATCGGCGTGATCTTGATGACGGCCTTCGGCACGGTGGAGACCGCCGTGGACGCGATGCGGCATGGGGCGAGCGACTATCTCACCAAGCCGGTGAAGACCGAAGAGCTGGTTCGTGTGGTGGAGCGCGCGGTGCGTGAAGCGTCGCTCAGGCGGGAGGTGAGTCGCCTCCGCAAGGAAGTGCACAAGGAATACAGCTTCCATCAGATCCTCGGCAAGAGCAAGCCGATGCAGGCCGTTTTCGATTTGATTCGGCGGGTGGCCGACAGTCCGACCAACGTGCTGATCACCGGCGAAAGCGGCACCGGGAAAGAATTGGTGGCCAAGGCGATTCACTACAACAGCGACCGGCGGGATGCGCCGTTCGTCCCGGTGAACTGCGCGGCGATTCCCGAACAGCTCTTGGAAAGTGAACTGTTCGGCCATATGCGGGGCTCCTTCACCGATGCCAAAATGGATAAGCGCGGGTTGTTCGAGGAGGCCCAGAAGGGTACGCTGTTTCTCGATGAAATCAGCGAGTTGCCGCTCATGTTGCAGGCGAAATTGCTGCGCGCCATTCAAGAGCGGGAGATCCGGCGTGTCGGCGCCACCAAGTCCATTCCTGTGGATGTGCGGATCATTGCCGCGACCAACTTGAATCTCGTCGATGAAGTGAAGAACAAGCGATTCCGGGAAGATTTCTATTACCGCCTCAATGTCATCGAATTGCGATTGCCGCCCTTGCGGGAACGGCGGGAAGATATTCCGATCCTGGTGGATGCGTTTCTGAAAAAGTGCGCGGCCGCCCGCGGCAGGCAGGTGAAAGGGCTCAGCGAACCGGCGCTTGCCATGCTGGCCGATTATGCCTGGCCGGGCAATGTGCGGGAATTGGAGAATGTCATCGAACGTGCGGTGACGTTGAGTCATGGCGACGTGATCGGCGCGGAGGATTTGCCCATTCAGGTTCAGGGCGCTCGTGGAGATCGCCGGATTCTCGACGAAGCGGCCGAACGAACCTTGCCGCTCCATGAAGTGGAAAAGGAATATATCGTGAAAATCCTGGAGAAGACGGGCGGCAACAAATATCAGGCTGCGCATGTGTTGGGCATCGACCGCAAGACCCTCTACCGCAAACTCGCCGAGATCGAGGGCAAACCACACTCAGACGCGTAGATTCCACGTCTCACCGTCGTGCGGGGAGCCATCGCCGTGCACCCTCTTTCGCAAAAATCCTTGCTCCTTGAATATGGCGGCCCTGCGCTGCTGACCCTGGGAATCTTCCTCCTCGACCTGTCGCTACCGCCCGAGTATGCGGTCTGGCTGGTGTATGCCATTCCTCTTGCGCTGACGGCGACCAGCTCCCGGGCCGGCGCGCCACGTTTTGGTGTGGGACTGGTCGCGTTGCTGATCGTGATCGGGGCGATCGCCTCCCCTGAGGGGGTTCTCCCGGTGTCCTCGTGGATCAATCGACTCTTGGGAACTGGACTCATGGCCGCCTGTGTGTTCCTCATGAAGGATCGTCGGAATAACGTGGAGCCGGCGCGCCCCATGACGTTGACTGAGCCAACGCAAAAGGAATCGACACCTGCCGGGGCCGCAGAGGCCATCGCCCATGCAGAAGCTGCCGTGGAAGGGGCGATGGCCGGACAACGCCGGGCCGAAGCGGAGCTGCAGCATGACAAGCTGCGCTTCGAAGGGATTGTGCAATCGGCCATGGATGCCATCATCACGGTCGATGAAAGCCAGAAGATTGTCCTGTTCAATCAGGCTGCGGAGGACATGTTTCGATGGAGCGCGCAGGACATGCTGGGGCGGCCGTTGGACCGCCTGATTCCCGAGCGGTTTCGCAGCGCGCATGCGGAGCACATCCGGGAGTTCGGGCGGTCGGGCATCACCACGCGTCAAATGGGGGCGTTGGGAGTGATTATGGGGATGCGCTCCTCCGGCGAGGAATTTCCCATCGAGGCAGCCATTTCGCAAATCGGCGTGGCGGGGACGCGGTACTACACGGTTATCCTTCGCGACATTACGGTACGAAAAGGGCTGGAACAGGAATTGGCGGAGCGCGAAGCCCTGTTGCGCGCGATCATCGAAACGGAGCCGGAGTGCGTCAAGGTGCTGGGGCTCGATGGCACGGTTCGAACGATGAATGCCGCAGGCCTGGCCATGGTCGAGGCCGCCAGCAATGCGGACGTCGTCGGCCAAGACATCTGCCATCTGGTCGCCGTGGAATCGCGAACCGTCTTTCGCGACCTCGTTCGCAAAGCGGGAGCAGGAGAGGCGGGCCGGTTGGAATTCCAGATCGTCGGCCTCCTGGGCACGCCTCGTTGGTTGGACACGCATCTGGTGCCTCTGCGCGCGGCCGACGGACAGATCACGGCGGTGTTAGGGGTGACGCGCGATGTTACCGAGTGGAAAAAAGCCGAGCAGTTGTTGCGTCAAAGCGAGGAGCGGTATCGACGGCTCCTTGCTGTTCTGCCGGACGCCATTCTCGTCGTGCGGGACAACCGAATCTTGTTCGCCAACGAGCAGGGATTGGGGCTATTCGGCGCCGCCCAGGCGGAGGAACTGCACGGAAAATGGGTCTATGACGTGATTCAGCCGGACTATCACGAGTCGGTCGCCGAGCGTATCCGGCATCTGCTCGCAGGGGGCGGCGCAGTGCCGGAGGCTGAGGAGCAGATTGTGCGCCTGGACGGGGCGATGGTGGATGTCGCCGTCCGGGCGGCGCACTTCCGGGACCAGGACGGGGCGGGCATTCTCATCGTGCTGCGCGACATCACGATGCGGAAGGTCGGGGAACAACGATTGCGGGAAAGCCAGGAGCGGCTGCAAAGTTTGTTGGGCGCGATGGAGGATGTGGTCTGGTCCTCCACGTTGGATTTGTCGGCCATCTACTATCTGAGTCCGTCTGTGGCGCGGATCTATGGCCGGCCAGCAGAAGAATTTGTCGCCCGTCCGTCGTTATGGCTCGAGCTTGTACATGCCGACGATCGTGCGATGGCTGAACAGGCCGTGCGCGACCTTCAGGTCACCGGTGAGTTGGATGTCGAATACCGTATCGTGCGGCGGGACGGTGATGTGCGCTGGGTGCATGACCGCGGCCGTATCATCAAGGATGAAGCGGGTCATCCGGTGCGCATCGACGGCATCGCCAGCGATGTGACGGAGCGAAAACGGCTGCAAGCGCAGCTTCGCCGGACCGAGCGGGTGGCGGAACTCGGGACCGTCGCGTCCGGCATGGCGCATGAGATCGGGACCCCCATGAACGTGATCCTTGGTCGAGCCGAGTATTTGATGGAGCGGACCAAAGAGGAATCCGTGAAGAAGGGCCTCCAAACGATCATCAGCCAGGTCGAGCGCATCACCCGGGTCATGAACCAGCTGCTGGCCTTTGCGCGGCGGCGGCCGGTTGAGCATCGCGCGCTGGACCTCCGTCAGGCCATCGAAGATAATTTGGAAATTTTTCAAGAACGTCTGTCTCGCAGCCGTATTACGGTCGACACGTCGTTTGCCGACGCCTGCCCGTTCGTGCATGCCGATGCCGATCAGATGAGCCAGGTGCTGATCAACTTGGTTATGAATGCCATCCATGCCATGCCAGAAGGGGGGACGCTGCGCGTCACGCTGGCGCCCCTGCCGGATCGTGGCATGGTCACAGTCACGATCGCCGATACGGGCCATGGAATGCCGCAGGAGATCATTGCGAAAATCTTCGATCCTTTTTTCACGACCAAAGAGTTCGGAAAGGGGACGGGCTTAGGCTTGACCGTGGTTCGGGGTATCATCGAAGAACATAGCGGGACGATTCAGGTGGAAAGCCAACCAGGAGCGGGAACGCGGTTCACCATCTGCTTGCCGATCCATGGTGATCCGAGTCGGAACGCATAATTCGTAACTCGTAAGTCCTTCCCTCCACCTTTGCACGTACAGCGCAGTGCTACAGGTACATACCGACCTGGCTGTAGCGGTTCGGGGCAATCGGTCTCGGAATGTGGGGTCTTTCTCACCAACGATACCGAGGCTCCATCTCTGTTGGAAAATTCCTGCACTGCAAAATATCCAATGAAGGCAAGCTGTTACGCCATGTCCGGGAAGTAAGCGCATGGCATATAGTTTGCGACGGCTGCCCTGTCATGAGTGTCGCGTACTGGAGCCTCAACGTGAAAGGGACAACCCCAGCCGTGCTCCTGGTGGTGGAAGATGATAAGGACATGCGAAGCCTGCTGTGCGATGAGTTGTGGGGGGAGGGGTATCAGTTGCGGGAAGCGCACAATGGGATCGAGGGGTTAGAGGCTGTGATGCGGGCCGCCCCGGATTTGATCGTGACGGATTTGAAAATGCCGTCGGGCGGCTTCGAGTATGTGCATCGACTGAGAGACTGCGTCCCCGCGTGCCCCATCATCGTGATGACGGCTTTCGGGGATGCGCGGACCAAAGAGGAAGCCCTCAGAAGCGGCGCCACGGCCTATTTTGACAAGCCGGTGCGGTTGTCGGAATTAAAGGCGACGGTCAAACGGCTTCTCCACCGGTCCGACCCCCTCACGGAGGAGCCGTCGCTTCACTGAAGGACCGCTCTGGACGGGCGTTTAGGCCGGTTGCCCTCCACGGGGGAGGGTTGTCTTCTCCCCCCTGGGCGTAGTACATATAGGGGCCTGATTGTGAAGAAAGGCCCTACTTGGTTCATTCTGAGATGAGGAGTGATGAGATGGCCGGATCTCACGCACCAGCAACGTCCCTCTCCCTTTCTCCTTTCGCTGACCCCATCCTTGCCGCTCGCTTGGAGGCTCTGCGGCAACTCGCCGACGGGCTGACCGACCGTGTCGCCGTCATGGACCGGGACCTGAATGTGGTCTACGCGAATGATGCGGCCTGGACGAAGGATGGAGGGGCTGCCACTGCTGGCAAACCAGCCAAATGTTATCAAGCCTTTGTTCAATTGGAGGATCCCTGCGGAACCTGCCCGGCTGAATCCGTCTTCGAGACGCGGGAGGTTCGTACGGTTGCCTGTAACAGCTCTGGCGACGGCACGGCCTGCGGCATGCATCAAGCTTTCCCGCTCATGTCTGCGTCGGGCGATGTCGGGTCTGTGCTCGTCCTGTTTCATAAGGCATCGGATCCTCAGACCCTTCCGAAATCCCTCCTTCAGCAAAAATTGGGTCGGTCGCGTCCGGAACGCACCGAGTCGCGGTTGGGCGACCTCGTCGGCGCCAGTTCCGTCATGCAGCAGTTGTTTGACCTGATCCGGCTTGTGGCCGATAGCTCGGCGACCGTGCTGATCCAAGGTGAAAGCGGGACGGGAAAAGAACTTGTTGCCAGGACCATTCATCAAGCCAGCTATCGTCGCGACAAGCCGTTTGTGGTGGTGGACTGCGGCGCGCTCCCCGAGACCTTGCTCGAAAGTGAGCTCTTCGGCCATGTCAAAGGCGCGTTTACCGGCGCGGCCGGGGCCAAGCCGGGCTTGTTTGAAGAAGCCGACGGGGGAACCATTTTCCTGGATGAGATTGCGGACACGTCCCCGACATTCCAGGCGAAATTGCTGCGAGTTCTACAGGAAGGCGAAATCAAGCGAGTCGGTGGAACTCAGCCCATTAAGATCGATGTCCGTGTCATTTCCGCCACCAATAAAGATTTAAACGATCTCGTCAAGGCGAAGGCTTTCCGACAAGACCTGTATTACCGCTTGGCCGTGTTACCTGTGCATTTGCCCCCACTGCGAGAGCGGAGAGCGGATATTCCGCTCTTGGTCAGCAAGTTTATCGCCGACTCATGCCAACGACACCGGCAAGAACTTCGTCAGGTGAGCGAAGAGGCCATGCGCGCCTTGACGGCTGCACCCTGGCAGGGAAATGTGCGAGAACTGCAGCACTATATCGAGCGGGCCGTCGTGACCACGACGCATCCCGAGTTGACCTGTACCGATCTGGTGAATTTGAAATCTCATGCCGAGCCCCTAGACCTGCGTAGCGTCGGGCGAGATGCGGCGAGGCAGGCTGAACGGGCCCGGATTCTTCAGGCCCTGCAGCAGACATCGGGAAACAGGATGAAGGCGGCTCGTCTTCTGAAGATCAGCCGAGCCAGCCTTTATAATAAACTTCACGACTTCGGTATCCAGTAGCCAGGCAAAAGACCCTTCCGATCTGCCGCGTTGTTCCTGCTCCCGTCATATCAACAACTCCTTTCAGAAACAGTTCGCTGGGTTCTTTCCCGCTGCCTGCGACTGCGATGTTTGCCCCATACCGCCCCATACTTGGCTATGTTGGCGTCCAGCCAATTGGACAGTGCAAGTCATTGTATTCTAAGGTTCTATATCGACATCCCTGCAAGCTGTCTAATCGTCTAGAAAAACTGTAGCGTTTCACGCCTCTTCAATTCCTCCTACGAAGTTCCACAAGTTACTGAAAACATAGCACCTTTAAGCATCGCTAGGTATATCCCCAGCGGGGGCACACCAATTGCGATGTTGGGCAGTGCTGGTGAAGGTGCGGGTGATTAGGACCGGCCTCCGAATGACCTGCTCCCTCGAACTTTGAGGACATCCTTCACCAGCCCTTTTTTCCTTTGGAGCGTTTCGTGGAGGAAGAGGGGAAGAGGCCGGAACAGCCGGGGTCCTGCCTGACGGAGGCCGGTCACACGACCACGTTTTTTAACCACTCCCGCGGAAGGGCGCGGGATTATCAAGGAGGGAGGCCGACATATGAGGTCTTCAGTGCAGTCAAAGCGCAGGCGCATCAGTCGCAAAGCGATGCTGAGCCTGCAAGCGGCGCTGCTCTCGGGCAGTTTGCTCGCGGCGCCGTGGGTGTTTGCAGCTGGGCCGGGCGATCAGTCGCACGAGGGACACGCGACGCCGGTTGCCATGCCTGGTTGGACTCAGACCCTCAAGGGTCAGACCGTGGTGGAAAACGCCATGGAGGGTCGGGCCGGTAATGCAGAGAAGATGGAGATGCAGCACCACCGCCTGATGGAGAAGTTGGAACAGCAGGCGCAGACGGATGCGAAGGCGCAACAAACCTCCGGTGCATTCAACGAAATGTCGATGATGCACCAGTATATGGGGCAGGATGGCAGCAGCTTCCTGCTGGCCTCCGATTCGTCGAAGGGTGAGCCGGTCATGACATCGGGCGGAAAATGTCCCGCCAATGCGCCGGTGAAGACGTACGACGTGTCGATGATCAACATCGAAATCAGCTTGAATCGCTGGTTGGACTTCTATCCCGGGTACATGTACGTCCATACCGGGGAGATCGACAAGGTTCGCGCGGAAGAAGCCAAGAATAAGGAAGCGCGCGAAAAAGATGGATTTGATCCTGGTGCGGTGACCACCGGAAACCAGGGCGACGCAATTCAACCGTTGGTGCTCCGTGCCAACCAGGGTGATTGCGTCAGGATGACGTTGCGCAATCAGATGGAAGGCGAGGATGGCAGCTTGGTTATCCAGGCCTCCAGCATGATTGTGAGCTCGACGGGTAAGCCTGCCACGACGACGAACCCGGATACGGTGGTGTCGCCGGGTAAGGCGCAGGAGTTCGAGTGGTACATCCATCCGAACATGCAGGAAGGTGTGCGTCAGTTCCACTCCTGGAGCCATGATCGCGAGTTGACGGTGCTGGGTCTCTTCGGCGCCTTCATCGTTGAGCCCAAAGGTTCCAAGTACCTCGATCCGCTTGGCACGGGCGCCGCGCCTGACACCACCGGCGGATGGCAAGTCATGATCGACAACGGGTCCGGACCGGACTTCCGCGAGTTCGTGTTGTTCTATCACGAGATCGGCGACGAAGCCTTCCGGCCGCTGAACAAGAAGGGTGACTTCTTGCCGCAGCGAGATCCGTTGACGGACGCCTATCGTCCGGGTGGCCGCGCGATCAATTATCGCAGCGAGCCGTTCGGCATCGATCAGATGCATTTGCAGCATGAATATTTCGGCTTCGAAGATGAGTCGCTGGCCTACAGCGCCTACACCTTCGGTGATCCTCCCACCACGGTAGCCCGCGGCTACATTGGTGACCCGGTCAAGTGGCGGTTGGTCCATGGTGGATCCGAAGTGTTCCACTCTCACCATCCGCACAGCGGAACCATCCGCTGGCAGCGCAGCCCGGGGACTGAACCGAACACCCTCTGGGCGATGGGACAGGACGGCCCCGTGAAGTATCCTGTGGTCCGGACGAAGTCCGATCGGGTGGACGTGGAAGTGGTTGGTCCATCCGAAGCGCTCGACTTGGAACCGGAATGCGGCGGCGGTGGCTGTCAGCACCTGGCCGGCGAATTCCTCTATCACTGCCACGTCGCGCACCACTATGTGGCGGGCATGTGGGGGTACGGCCGGTTCTACAATACGTTGCAGGTCGGCAATGCGCACACCGACACGATGCCGGATATGCGCGAATTGCCCGATCGTGTGGGCCGTATGAAGCAGGGTGTCTCGTCGGATAAGTTGATCGGCACGACCGTCGACTGGTTCGGCAAGACCTTCAAGATCGTCGACAAGAGCCAGAAGACGAACTGGAAGTCCGATCCTGTGATCGTGAACATCAAGGATTGGGTGGAGATGTTCGTGCCGGCTCAGGGGCAACCGGGCCACACCAACGATGAGAAGGGCCAGATCATGGCCTACGATTCAACGGTGTGGGACTGGAAGTGGGACGGCAACATCGCCCGCGGCGAGCGGGAGAGCACCGCTCCGAATCCGAAGTATGCCTGGGCCGCCAAGTGGGACGACAGCACCAGACCGGCGATCCTGTTCGATCCGACGACAGGAAAAATGGCCTGGCCGTTGTTCAAGCCGCACTTCGGCAAACGTGTGCCGTTCTCGGCGAATCACAGCGGTGCGCCATGGTTGGAGCCGATTCACCAGGATGCAAACGGTGAGCGGACCTCCGAGCCGGCGTTGCCGGGCGAACAGGGCCGTTGGAGCTTGTGCCCTGACAATGCCAATCGGAAGCATTACAATATTCACTTTGTCCGCATGCCGATCACCCTCGCCAAGAAGCAAGGGAAAGAGCCGGCCATGGTGGACAAGGATGGTCTGATCTACGTGCTTCACGAAGAAGAGCGTTTGACCAGAGCCAATGACGATCTGAAACTGCCCGCCGTCATCCGCGCCAACGTGTACGACTGCGTGGACTTGTTGTTGACCAGCGAATGGGACGACGACGATTACACGAACTTCCAGTCGTCCAAGATCAACATCCATCCCCACTTCTTCCAGTTCGACACCGGGAATTCCGACGGTGTCATCTCCGGGATGGAGTACGAAATGTCGGTCCGGCCGTTCACCATGTGGGGGAAGAAGACCAAGCATGGTTTGCCGGCTCCGATGGTCGCGAAGCTGACCGGCGAAGCCAAAGCCGGCGCCTCCTCCATTAAGATCCAGATGGCGCCCGGCGCCACCGCGTTCCACGTCAACACCGAGTTGATGGTGGGCATGGATTGTTTGGAGAAGGGCAACGATCCTGCCGCGTCACTGCCGCGGGATAAGAGCTGTCAGGAAGTCGCTCGGGTCAAGGAGATCAAGGGCGATGTGGTCACGTTCTTCAAGCCGCTGAAGCACAACCACCCGGCGGGCGATCTCGTATCGCCGGAGTTCGTGCGGTATCGGTGGTGGGTGGACGTGGATATGGGCACGGTGTTCTGGCATGACCACGCGTTCGGCGCGACGACCTGGCCCCATGGCGGGTTCGGCGTGACGATCGTGGAGCCATACGGATCCACCTATCATGATCCGAAGAACGGCAAGTTGGTGTATAGCGGTCCGATCGCGGACATTCACAGCAACGAGCCGATCGGTGCCGGTGTCAGCGGGAGCTTCCGTGAGTTGATGGTCTCCATCCACGACACGGTTCCGCACACCGTCAACGTCATTGAAGCCGGCAATCCTCCCGGACAGCCGATCGAAGTGGCGCTGGAAGCAGGAAAAACGGTGTCCTTCCAGATGCCGGACAAGATCCTGAATGCGCCGAACAAGTACATCAACGGCGGTACGCACACGACCGGTAGCGGTTTCAACTTCCGCGCGGCTCCGTTTGCACAGCGCCTGTCCAACAATCCGGACACCTCCAAGCTGTTCAGCAGCGCGGTCCACGGTGATCCGGGTACGCCGCTTGTGCGGGCGTACACGGGCGACACCATGGTGTTCCGCCTGTTGCATCAGCTCATGAACGAATCCCACGTCTGGACGATCGCCGGACATACCTTCCTCACGGAACGGTACGCGGCGGATGCCAACCGGAAGAACTCGATTCACGTCGGGATCGCCGAACGGTATGACCTCGTGACCAAGGCGGGCGGATTCCAGGGTATGCCGGGCGACTACATCCACTTCAACGGCAGAACGTCACACTTCGCCGAAGGTGGATGGGGCATCCTGCGCGTGCTCGATAAGCCAGTGGCGGATCTGATGCCGTTGCCCAAGGGGACCAATCCTCTCGGGATCCCGGCGACACCAAATTCCGTCTGTCCGTCGGATTCTCCGGTGAAGAGCTTCAACGTCGTGGCGTTGGATCGTCCGATGAAGCTCAATCCGAAGGCCCCGGATGCGATCGAGGTGGACTTCGAGCGGAAGATCGAAATGACCATGCCGGAAGGCAAGATCTTCGCGCTGGAGGAAGAAGCCGCGACCGTGGCGGGCAACGTGATGCCGAATCCGCTCACGCTGCGCGCGAATCTGGGCGATTGCATCAAGGTGAATCTGAAGAACAAGATGAAGGCGAGCCGGGCGTCGTTCTTTGCGCCGGGCCTGGCCTTCGATCCGAAAGACAGCCAAGGCTTGAACGTCGGCAACAATGCCGGCGACCAGACCGTGGCTCCGGGCGAGAGCCGCACCTACACCTATTACGCGCATCCTTTGAACAAGGAAACGACGTCGTTGGTGTGGGACGGTGGCAACGTCGTCGTCAATCCGCGCAACGGATTGTATGGCGCGATCGTCATCGGTCCGAAGGGATCGCAGTATCGTGATCCAATCACCGGTGCCGATGTATCACAGAAGAATGTGTGGCGAGCCGACGTCATCGTCGACACCACACTGACTGAGAACGCCGGCAAGCGGAACTATCGTGACGTGGCCCTCTTCTTCCAAGACGAGGACAACATCATCGGCACCGCGTTCATGCCCTATGTGCAGAACGTGGCCGGTTTGACGTCGGTGAACTACCGCGCTGAACCGTACAAGTTCCGCGAAGAACAAGGCTGCTCGCTGGGCAAAATCTTCCAGCCCTGCGCGGTGGACAAGCCCGAGGATCCTGTGACGCCTCTGATCGAAGCGCACGCGGGTGACGCGATCCGTATCCACGTGATCGGGGCGAACAGCGAGCAGAACGGCATGTTTAGTGTCGAAGGCCATGAGTGGCCGATCGAGCCGTACATGCCGGGTGCCGACATGATCAGCGTCGTGGAGTACGCTGGGTCTGAGACCCTCGATGTCTTCATCCGTGGCGGTGCGGGCGGACCGTATCGTCAGGTGGGTGACTTCGTGTGGTCGAATGCACGGCTGCCCTACACGCAGTCCGGACAGTGGGGCTATCTGCGCGTCTTGCCGACCGGCGATTCGCGAATTCAGCCTCTCAGCGCAAGTGGTTCCGGTGCACGTCAAGCCGAAGTGCAGCCTGAGCCGCAGGCGATTCCGACGGCCATGAAGTAAGCAGGCACGTCATGGCGTAACACCGGATGGGGGAGCTGCCTGTTTCATGCAGCTCCCCCATCTGCGTTTTGAGTTTCGAGAAAGGAAAAGGAATTGAGTGATGGGTTCCCTGTATGATCACGATGAGAGCCCGACCATACAGCAACCCATCACAGAGGAGGCCGGTTGTGACATTGGGTATTACAGAACAGAGCGAGCAACAGCAGATCACGCATTGTTTGTCAGTGTGGAAGTTAGCCATAGCGGCGATGACGATCGTCGGGTTCCTTGCGAACGATCCGGCGTCGGCCTATGAAGAAATCACGGTGTCCGAGGGAGGGACGCTGACAGGAATCGTCAAGTTGGAAGGGGCGGTTCCGAAACCCAAGGGGTACAACCTGACCACTTTGCCTGACCCGTACTATTGCGGGCGCATTTCCGACGGCGAAGGCTGGCGTATTTTGCAGCCGTTTAATGTCGGACCTCAGGGAGAGTTTCGAGAAGTGGTGGTCTATTTGGAAGGGATCGACAAAGGGAAACCCTTTGCGGAAAAAGAAGTGCCGCAAGTCGAAGCCAAGGACTGCCTGTTCCTACCGTTTACGACCGTCGTGCGTGACGACCAATCGGTGACGGTCGTGAATATGGATCCGGTCATGCACGACATTCAAGCCTATGAAACGTCGAATTTAGGCGCGCGGGTCTTGTTCAACGTGCCGTTGCCGATGAACCCGCAACACCCACGGAATTTCAAGGACCGTACCGAGGCCGGGATGTATCACAAACACATGGCCGGTCCGCCGATGAAGGAGCTGGTCAAGCTCAGCAAAGGCCGCCGGATCTTTGTGATGCAATGTGGTTTCCACGCCTACATGGAGAGTTGGGGAGTCGCCATTACCAATCCATACTTCGCTAAGACAGACGAAGCGGGCCGGTTCACTATGACCGATGTGCCGCCTGGCACCTATAAGCTGGTGGTGTGGCATCCTTATATCAGGACGGCCACGGAACGAACTATCACCATTGGCCCCAAAGGAACCGTTGAAACGACTATCGGGGTTCCGGCGCCGACGGGCCGGCTGTATGCCAACGAGGTGTTGGATCATGCCTATACCCGATACAACGTCACTGAGGAAGCGAAGAAGGAGATCGATCCCTTGCTCCAAAAGCAGGAGCATTGAGTGGGTCGCGCAAGCAGCACCGTGGTCGTGAGGCATTGGAATCACTGATCCAGTGACTAATGAGTGTGGAGCAGTAAGGCAATGAATACGTGGCTACCAGGTTTTCTCTCGGCACTTATAGTGGGAGTTGCCACCGGACTGGTGCTCGGCTCTGTTGCGCCGAGCCACGCCGACCATGAATTGCCCAAACCGCCGCCGCTCTGGTCTCCGCTCGATGAGCCGGAGCGGCTCGCGTTAATCGAGGTGCCAAACGGGATGGCCGACGTGCCGGCCGGTCCCTTCTTAATGGGTAGCGATCCGAAGTTCGATCGTGCCGCAGGGCCGCAGGAATTGCCTCAGCATCAGGTATACGTCGATGCGTTCACCATCGACCGGTACGAAGTCAGCAATGTGAACTATCTCCGGTACGTATTGGCGACGGGTGCGGCGTGGCCCCACTACTGGCGTGCCCAGCCCTTCCCAGAGAAGATGGCCAAACATCCGGTCATTGGGGTGTCGTGGCGGGAAGCCGATGCCTATTGCCGGTGGCGGGGGGCTCGTTTGCCGACCGAAGCCGAATGGGAAAAAGCGGCACGGGGCGAGGACGGGCGGATGTTCCCCTGGGGCAATGAGCCGGCCGGGTGGATCAAGAGCAACATTGCACATCCAGGTTCGAAGCGAGGGGCGAAGTACCCGCCGCTGGCCAATGTGGATCGCTACGACAACGGTGTGAGTCCCTATGGAGTGCACCAACTCGCCGGGAATGTGAGCGAATGGGTTTCTGATTGGTTCGATCCCGAATACTACCGGCGTCAGGAAAATCGTAACCCGCAAGGACCGGCATCGGGCCAGGATAAAGTGTTTCGGGGCGGATCGTGGAATGAGGATCCCGAGGTGGCCCGTTCCGCCGGACGCAACGCCGGAGGGCTGGACCACTGGAGTTACCTGACAGGGTTTCGTTGTGCAACATCTGGCGAAAGCGGTCGTCAGCTTTCGTCCATCGATCCGGCTATGGGACGCACTACGGATCGATGATTTTTGACGGCAGGACAATGAGGAGGCCAGAGATGAAACGACTGCACATGGGGATCAAACGGAAACGAGCACGATTGGCGCAGGCGCTCGTGATTGGAGCTGCGCTCTTCGCGCTGGCTCCTATCGCGCGGGCGTTGGATACGCAGGACATCGTCGTCGAGTGGACGCCGGAAGGGAAGGCGCTTGCCGAGCAGCGTGTGGCCACGATGAAATTCAAGGAAGAGATGGTGCGAATCCCGGCAGGCGAGTTCATCATGGGGAGCGACAAAAAGGCCGATCGCGTCGCATATCGGTCAGAGTTTCCACAGCGCCATGTGTATTTAGACGCCTATGAGATCGATAAGTACGAGGTCACGAATCTCCACTATTTAAAGTACATCCTGGCGACCGACAAATTGCCGCAGCTGGATTGGCGGTATGACGGGGGGAATTTTCAAGAGTCGATGGCGAACCATCCGATCATGCATGTCTCCTGGTACGATGCCGATACCTATTGCCGCTGGGCCGGCAAGCGGTTACCCACCGAAGCCGAATGGGAGAAGGCTGCTCGAGGCGAGGATGGGCGGTTGAATCCCTGGGGGAACCAATCGGCGGGCCTGAGCCGTGCCAACTTTGGCCGCACCGGTCTTTCCGGTCCCGTTCGCGACCGGCCCGAACGGCTGTTGATGTATCCGCCGCTCATTTCGGTCGATAAGTACGACAACGCCGTGAGTCCCTATGGCCTATATCAAACGCTGGGGAATGTGTCGGAGTGGGTCAACGACTGGTATGACCAGGAGTACTACAAAACTGCGCCTGACCGGAATCCCAAAGGTCCGGAAACCGGAACGCAGAAAGCCTTCCGTGGCGGCGGCTGGATGGATAGCACCACCACGATGCGCGTGGCGATGCGGAACGGGACGGATCCTACTACGAAGATCAATTGGATGGGGTTCCGTTGTGCGCGTGACGCCAAGGAAGATGCGGGAGCAAAGGTCTCACTGACGAAAGAATAGTGGGAAGGCCGGAAAGAACGTCTTCTTTCTCACGAATCTCCGGGCCGGTTCGTCTCCCGCTGTATCGGGGGACGACCGGCTTCTCGTCGGCCCGCTTGCGCGCGTGCATATCGCATCGGTCGATCACTTTGGCGATGCGACGCCCCCAGTGTTTGTCCACGCCGAAACGTGCGGGTAAGCCGCTCCCTGCCATGAACGTCGTGCGCAAGCTCCTCGGGTGACGGCCGTCAGGCCTTGGCATCGTCTCCCCTCGTGCTCACCAAGACGAGCGCGGAATCTCCCGCCCGCAGCCTGTCCGAGTGTAGCCCCTGAACGGCTGTCGGAACAAGTAGTCATTCGCAGCGTCCTATTGACGGCTGAGCTCAGGTTGCGCTATTTCCTACGGCAACACGCACTGGCTCAAGGGGACAGATCTGGTTGGTTTGAGTGATCGCAACCATGCCGATCGGCGAGCCGCTTCAGAAGCGCGAAGCCTCCAGAATCTTTTTGTGAAGAGCACGGTGATACGTAGCGCGAGGAATCAGTACAACGTGAAACGGAAGCCCTGCCTCATCGAGAATTGCAGCACCTGCGGGCTTCGCGCGAAAGTCGTGCTGTGCGATATCGCAGGAGACGATCTCACCGAATTCGAGAAAATCAAGCGCACGCTCGAGTATGCGCCTCACCAGACCGTGTTCTACGAAGGGCATCTCTGTTTAGGGCTCTACTTGTTATGCTCCGGCAAGGTCAAACTCACTCGGTCGTCGACGCGCGGCCGGCGGCAGATTGTCCGCATCCTGGGCCCTGGGGAGCTGATTGAGAAGCATGTATTCGGGGACAGAGCCCTGCATGAAGTCACATGCGAGACATTGGAACCTTCTCAAGTCTGCGTCATCGATAAGGAACGCTACCTCGCACTCATCAACAGAAACCCTCAACTCGCCATCAAGCTGATCCAGCTCCTCAGTAACGAAGTCGGGGTGAATATGGATCATCTCGACCAATTCACGTTCAAAACCGCCCGCGAGCGATTAGCCGGTCTGCTGCTGGAGCTCGGCGATCGATTCGGCAAGAAACATGACGATCACGTCCGGGTGGGCCTCACCCTCAAACGGGAAGAAGTGGCCGAGATGGCGGGGATTACGGTGGAGACCGCAATCCGCTTGCTGGGCATGTTTCGAGATGAGGGCGTCCTCACCATCGATGGACGAACCATCACTTTGCTGAATCCGGATCGCCTGTCCAGAATTGCCCAGCGCTAACCACACTCCTCTCACCTGACGAGTGCCATGTCGTGCGTGATGCGCCACAGGCGCCATGCGACGGTCATCGTTGCAGATCCCGCACGCCTCAGGTGGACTCCCATCTGCTTGCGCTCTCAGTTTCGCGTCTCTCGCCCTCTGCCCGCATCCCTCCAGGCATAGGTCCAATGGCCCATCTCAAACCCTGAGATAAATCATGCTACGGACCGACCGATCCCAGTGTGAGTCGCCGTTCTATTCGGTAGAGTGCGCGCGGCATCAGGCTGTCGCGTGGCTCGCACCTTGGAGCGTCCGTCATGGGATCCTGGAACAATGGTGTCTCCAGCTAGCACGCGAACGAAGATCGTGGTCGATCCGGTGGCATTGCTCAAGCGGGAGCACCGAATGATTCTGGACCGGCTGCTGATGGTGGAAACGGCGATGAGCTCACGTTCTGTGCGGGGCGGTGCGGTGCAGCGGACGAACCGGGAGACGCTCCGAGAACTCCTCGAGTTTTTTACCGGCCCCGTGGACGTGCATTTCACACGTGAGGCCATGCTGGTGGGCAGTCTCCGGCGAATTCTCGGCCGGGAGCAGGAGGCGCCAGAGCAGTTCCAGGGTTTCTTGGACGAACACCGGGCGCTGAAAGCCGACGCGGCTGCGGTGATGAGTCTGCTTGCGGGAAAGCGGGCCGGCGGTCTAGACGCAACGGCGTCCACATCTTTCCGTGGATGGCGGACGCTGACTGGACAGCTGGACGCGATGATTCGGCGGTATCGTGAACAGATCGCCAGCGAAGAACGGCTGCTGTTCGCCTTAGCCGAGATGCGATTGAGCGCCGAGCAACGACGGCGCATCAGCCGGCGGATGCTGCAAGTGTGAAATCGTGAGCAGCGACAACCGGCGCGGATCCGGTGAGGCATGCGTCCGAAGGTGAAGTATCGAAGCAAGGCTCAGCGAGGAATATTTACGATGTTTGGAAGGGTGCACCACATGCTTGCGCTGCTCCTGCCTCAGGCCGGTGAGGAGACAATCGGGAGCCAACCAGGGCGCCAACCAGGCGTTCCAGTGACACATCAAGGAGGGGACTATGAGGCAGGTTCGGAGAGTCGTGCGGAATATTGGAATGTGGGGTGCGTCGGTTGTGATCGCCGCGGGAATCGCTGTTTCCTCTGCGCCGCCGGCATCGGCTGAGGAAATCGGCAACATGATCGCGTTCAAGGGAGGATTCATGCGGTTGAACAGCGATCGTTCCGATAATTTGTTTACGGATGCCAGGAATCCGTTGGGGGCGGGTTTCAACGACAACCAAAACGGCTGGTATGTCGGCGCCTGGTTGGACTTGGCGATGTCCAAGGACGCCTGGGGCATGATGAATGGGACCTGGGCGGTGGGCGAGATCGGGTTACAGTTCAATCGCATCGCTTCAAAAGTCGTCACCAATACGAGCAACATCGGCGTCGGCACAACTCCTCCAGCGGGCTTGCAAGTGACATCGACCACACCATCCAGGCAGCAGTTGACCATGGTGACGATCGATATCGCCCCCAAGCTCAAATTCATGGAAGGGAGTGCATTCCGTCCATGGCTCATTCCGGTAGGATTGGATATCCATGTTATCAGCCCCCCATCGAACCAGACGCAGTATTTGGATGTCGGGGTGCAATTCGGAGGAGGCTTCGAATGGCAGGTATGGAAGGCGTTCAAATTGGGTATGGATGCGCGCTACCATCTGACGGCTAATATGACGAATACCACGAACAGCTATTTCCAGGTCGGCCCTTACGTCGGGATAGCATTTTAGGGAATTGCCGCGACGGGTGAGAGACGCCTTGTCGGAAAATCGGGGCTTTGGTCGCAAGGCAGGAGCGTGAGGTGGCCATGCCGGTCGTTGCTCTAGGGCAGACCGGCATGGCCCCACTTTTGTGGAGAGGGCTCCGGGGGGCAGTCAATGGTGGATATCACGCTGTATCTTCCCGATGGGGCGCCGTGGCCCTACCTCCTTAGTGAACATTCCAGCGAGCAGGCCTTCACGCATGATGTCGAAGAGACCGGGGCCGGACTCCATCATGTGGTGAATTTCACCAACCTCCCTGAACACATCGATCTGGCGCTGCAAGCGATTGGGGAATTCGCCCGTATTCCCGGAGCGTGGGCCACGGTCGGAGGACAGCGTATGTCCAGCCTGGTCGCATTATGGAATCGGCGCAACTGTTACCGGCAGAGCCTGTCCCGGCCCGATCGGGCGGCGTACTGTCAGGACAACGCAGCGAGCATTCGAAGTGGATCGAGCTGCGGGCTGGTCTTCTGTTCGGTCCCATGCCGGTTTTCGTGCCCCCTCTGCGCACTGAACGGGAGGCCGCTTGCCCAATCCTTTGGCTATCCGCAGACGCAGGTCTTGGCGGTCCTGGGGGAAATTGACTGGTGTCCGAATCTCACTCGCTCCACCGAGCCCTAGTGTCACCCGCCTTGCGTCCCGGTTTATCGCTCTGTCATGGTGCGTAGCGTAGAGAGACAAAAGGAGGGACTGGTGTTTGCATTGGTCTGGATTCACCTGCTGGCGGCTGTGGTGTGGGTCGGTGGGATGGTTTTTTTGTCCGTCGTGTTGGTGCCGGTCCTCAAGGAAGACGGAGGTTTTGCGCGGCACGGCGCCCTCTTCCGAAAGGCTGCCTATCGATTCCGGGCGCTGGTGTGGGGCGCCATGGGGATCCTGGTGGTCACGGGCTCCGTATTGGCTATCGGGCGAGCGATTCCGTTGACCGACCCGTCACAGTGGCCGTCGATGTTTATGACAAAGATCGGACTCGTCACCGTCTTGTTCACGCTCACGCTGTTGCACGATCTGGTGGTGGGACCACAAGTACGGCGCATACTTGGAACAGCGGAAGCGACACGAAGCGCGCGAGACCGCTTGTTGGTGCGTTACTCCGTGCTTGTGCCGCGCGTGTCGCTCCTGGTGGCGTTGGTGGTGCTATTGGCGGCGGTGGTGCTGGCCCGAACCTAGTCCGGTGTCCTCAGGGCTGTCGCGGCGCCGGTCTCTCTTGCAGTCCATGGCGGCGCCTCATTACGGGCTTCAACAGTCTGTCTACCAACGGTAATACGAACGTTCCGTATGGAGAACCAGTAAGAGGAAGGGCGCTTACCGTGTCGCGGCAGTCGGAGGTGGGCGCAGCGCGCGGACGAGGCGATCGGCTTGCGCTTGGCTTGAGAGCGCCAGCGTCATCACCACGCCACATAAGGCGAACACGACGGCGTTCAGCACAAAAAAGACGAGCGCTAACGAACCGGTCGTGAATGCCCATGCATTGGAGTCTGCGCGATTGCGCGCTAAGACCCGGGTCTCCTCGTCAAGGATCTGCCCGGTGATGTCATGGATCGTGTCCATCGTCCGGTTCTGCCGGTTCTGGGTCACGATCGATTTGGCGCCCGGCAGTCCCTTGGTCTGCCGCAGGGCAACGGCCTGTTCCATTTCGTCCGACCGTTGGTCGACCTGTGTGGCAAGAAAGGCCACCCGGTCCTGCTGCAGACTATTCTCTCTCGTCAGGCTGCCGATCCGTCGAATTTGTTCCTGGAGCATATCGAGAGACTGGCGATAGGGGGCCAGATATTCATCCGAGCCGGTAATGAGGTATCCGCGCTGGTTGGTCTCCGCCCCCGTCACAATGCTCCTCATCCGTTCGATCTCAAGCAAAACCTGCTCACTCCTGGTCGCCCAGTTGTTCGAGGTCTTGAAGTGCATCAGGCTGAAAAAACAGGCGGCCACGATGGACTCAACCGCGAGGAACCCGACAACCAGGGCCATGATCAGGCCCTTGCCGGCGAAGATTCGACGAAGCCATGTCAGCTGGGTCTCGTATAAGATCATCGTATACGATTACCGATCCCTGCCCCCCAATGTCAACCCGACAAATCCCGTTGGTCGGCCGGCGTTCTGTCGAAAGTGGGTCGTAAAGGAACAGTAAGGACGTCTCCACAGCAACGATCCGACCACTCAGTTGGGGCGCGACAGACAAATCAGGGTGAATCCAAATTCTCCTTCGTGCCTCTCAATCATTGATCGCAGGCACAGCCTGTGCAAAGTCAGGGCAATGGTGTAGGCCGCGCGCATGGCGGCCATGGCGCAAGCGAGCCCTAGGCAAGTCAACGCGGTCCACTTTGAGGGAGGTGCATCATGGCGAGGGTGGTCATCATCGGGGCATCCATCGGAGGGTTACCGGCGGCCTACGAAGCACGTGAACTGTTGGCTAAGAAACACAAGGTGACGGTGATTTCGAATGTGGAATCCTTTCACTTTGTGCCGTCCAATCCGTGGGTCGCGGTCGGATGGCGCACCCGGAAGGACATTAGTTTCTCGCTGGGTCCGGTGCTGGAGAAAAAAGGGGTGGAGTACATCCATGCGACAGCGGACCGGATCGAGCCGGAGCAAAACAGAGTGATCACTTCGAAAGGCGAAATCCCGTACGACTACCTCATTATTGCGACGGGGCCGAAGCTCAATTTCGGCGCGGTGCCCGGGCTGGGTCCCAGTGGCTATACACAGTCGGTCTGTAATGTAGACCATGCCGAGCAGGCCTGGGGAACCTATCAGGCCTTTCTCAAAGACCCCGGCCCCATCGTCGTGGGGGCGGCGCAGGGGGCCTCCTGCTTCGGCCCGGCCTATGAAATGGCGTTTATTTTGGATGCCGATCTTCGCAAGAAGAAACTCCGGAAAAAAGTCCCCATCTATTTCGTGACGCCGGAACCGTATATCGGCCACATGGGCCTGGCAGGCGTCGGCGCGTCCCGCCGGTTGATGGAGGACGAATTTGCCGAGCACGCGATGAAACCGATTTGTAATACGTCGATCAAAGAAGTGCAGCCGGGTAAGATGGTGCTGGAAGGCGGTCAAGAGATACCGTTCCGGTACTCGATGATCATTCCGCCGTTTGCCGGGGTTGATGCGGTCGCGGGAACGCCGGGGCTGTGTAATCCGAAAGGGTTTGTGAATATCGATGCCTATCAAGCCAATCCCAAGTATAAGAATATCTATTCCGTCGGTGTCTGTGTGGCTATTCCGCCGGTGGAACAGACGCCGATTCCAACCGGTGCGCCGAAGACCGGGTACATGATCGAGTCGATGGTGTCGGCGGCCGTGCATAACATCAAGGCCGACATCGACAACGATACCAAACGTGAAACGGCGACATGGAATGCCATCTGTCTGGCCGACATGGGTGACACCGGGGTAGCGTTCGTCGCCTTGCCGCAAATGGCGCCGCGCAATGTGACCTGGGCGAAGAAGGGCAAATGGGTTCATCTGGCGAAAATCGCGCTGGAAAAATACTTTCTGCGAAAAATGAAAAAAGGCGTGAGCGAACCCTATTACGAGAAGGTCGTCTTGAAAGCGATGGGGATTGCGAAGCTGGAAGAGCCGGCATGAAGGGAGATCGGTACAGCGTTTTATGATCGACCAGGCGTTGCGCGCAGTGTTAGCCGGGGTGCCCATCGGCCTGCAATTGGGCGCGACGGGAACGGGCGGCGGGATTCTCGGCGTGCCGCTGATGGTGTATATCGCCGGCATGTCCCTGCAGCAGGCGGCGGCCATGTCGCTGATGATCGTGGGGGCGTCTTCGCTGGTGGGCGCCTGCGACTATGGCCGGAAGGGAATGGTCAAACCGAAGGCCGCAGCGGCATTCAGTTGGACAGGCATGATCGGATCGTGGGGCGGCGCATTCGGTCATCACATGATTCGACAGGAAGTGCTGCTGGTCCTGTTCGGACTGCTGTTGTTGCTGATCAGGGCCGTGATGGCGAGGCAGCGCCACCTCGCGACGGAGTCTGCAGTCGATGAGAGTTGTGCGATCCTGTTTCCCCGCACCTGTTGGATAAAGGTCGGAGGAATCGGGCTGATTGTGGGGACGCTGAACGGATTATTCGGTGTCGGTGGCGGCTTCATGGTGGTCCCGGCGTTGATTCTGGTGCTGGGGTTTCCCGCGCGTGCGGCGGTCGGCACGTCACTCATGATCATTTTCCTGATCTCCATCGGTGGCGTGGTGGGGCATATGCAGTTCGGGCATCTCGAGTGGAGCCTCTTGGGGTATGTGTTGCTGGGAAGCTTGACCGGCATGGTGCTGGGCGTCCGTGCGGATACCTGGGTGTCGCCGGCAGTGATGGGCCGCGTCACCGCGTCGATCACCATTTCAATCGCCGGCATCTTAATCGTGGTGAACCTGGCGAAGCTCGCCGGGTGGCTCGGGTGATCGCTGTTGACAGGCAACCTGTTCTGTCCGACTCTCAGGGAACATGGCGGTAATCGGCCTTCCGGCCATGAGAAGCGGATGTTGCGCGGGCGCGCTCCGTGTAAGGTTCACATGGACGACACATTTGGATGATGCCGTATCAGCGTGGCCTTCTGACCGCCGCATTCCCTGTCGCATTCTGGATCGTGGCGGGATATTACATGGTGATGCCGGATCGGGCGGCGCATGCCGAATGGTCGGCTATCGCGGAGCAGAAAACCAGTTATACGACCGATGCGTTTCAGTTTTCATCGGCTCGGCGGCTCCGTTTGACGGAAGATCCCTCGCAGCCGACCGTGGTGTCGGCCGACAAACCGCAGGATGTGATCTGGGAACCGGCCTTGGAGGTCCTCCATTCCACGCCCACGATGCAGGGAAAAAACGAATTGTCGGTGAAGGCACAGGGGGCCATCTACACCAACAATCCCGTGTTCAACCATGCCGACTTTCGCATTCAGGACCGGTTTTCGCTCGACCAGGCCACGTCGGTGCTCCTTCGATACCGCTATGTGCCGAATCTGTTTCTCGGTCCGAATTTCGAACGTCGTACCGGAGCCCGCTCGATTCAGGAAGAACGGGTCACGTCCCATCATTGGCGCGCCGAAGTCGAACGCCGCTTGTCGGATCGGGTCACTGGCACGCTCATCACCCGGTTCGGTCTGCGGCGATACAACGATGTGTTTGCGGAGCGCAATACGAATTTCTGGACGGTCGGCCCGCGCCTGGACTATCGCGCGAAGGATTGGCTGACACTGACGCTGTCCTATCTGTATGAGCGAGGCCTCGCGGATGGGCACAAGGAAACCCAATTTGCGGATGACGTGTCCTATTATCTCCACATGGTCTCAGCCGGCACGGAGTTCCGGTGGCATAAGGAATGGGATCTCGGTTTGACCTATATCCATCGCCGAAAAACATTCACTAGCGGCATTGCCGGGGACACCCATGTCGATCGCTTCGATGCCACGCATCAGGGCATTGCCGAACTGCGATACCACATCTCCGCGGCTGCGACGGCGATGTTGTCGTTTCAGTACGGCACACGCACCTCGACCAATGTCCTGAGAGACTTTCAAGATTCGATTGTCTCAATCGGCGCCCAATATCGGTTCTAGTCTCGTCAGGGTTGCCTCCTTGTGGCTCTCGGTGGATCATGCTAAGTGCTTGATCCCGCGCAGAATGTGAATGTGTGGTGAATCCTTTCCCCTCCCGGCTACTCATACGCAGTAAGAAAGGAGGCGATTATGAAGGTAAACGAGTGGCTTCGATTGATCGCCGGATTGTTCGTGTTGGTTGCCGTTGTGCTGGGCGCAACGGTGCATCCCTACTATAATTACTTCGCGGCATTTGTTGCCGCGAATCTCATCCAGTCGTCATTCAGCGGCTGGTGTCCGATGATGGCACTTTTGCGGAGGCTTGGTGTTCACGAGTAATGAGAAACGGGTGAGTCTCGCAGGCCTTGTGATCGCGCTGTTGCTTGGCGCGGGTTGCGGGCCCTCTCAGGAACCCGGAAGGCCGGGGGACATTCCCCCCGGCACCGCGGGACAGCAGCCGATTCAGGTGCCGCTGATCGAGGTCACAGCCAGCCAGGTTCCGATTTCAGTCGAGGTGACAGGGCAGGTGACGGCGGTGTACCAGGCCACGTTGGCCAGCCGGATCCAGGGCATGATCGATAACCTGCTGGTCCGTGAAGGGAGCCTCGTGCGCCAGGGGCAGACCTTGGTGGTGCTCGACAACCGGGACGTACAGGCGGAATTGTCCAGGGTGACGGCGGAACTCGACAATGCCAAAGCGCACCAGGACCGGATGGAAGAGCTCTATCGCAAAGATGCGGTCTCCAAACAAGAACTGGAGAATGCGACGCGCGCGCTCCGAGTGGCCGAAGCGGGCCGCAAGGCGGTGTTGGCGCAATTGAGCTACACTATCGTGAAGGCGCCGTTTGATGGCGTGATCACCGAGAAAAAAGTGGAGCGCGGTGAGTTGGCCTCCCCTGGGCAACCGCTTCTGAAGATGGAAGATCCCGGGCGGCTGCGGTTGGAAGCCACCGTGGCCGAGAGCGATGTGCGAGTCGTCTCCGTTGGTTCGTCACTGCCGGTGGTCATCGACGCGTTGGGGACGGATTCACTCAAAGGCACCGTGTCACAGATTCTCCCTGCCGGTGATCCTCAAACCCATACCTTCACGATAAAAGTCGATCTGCCTCGGGCCGCAGGGCTGAAGTCGGGCATGTTCGGGCGGCTCAGGCTTGAAAAAGGGATGAGTACCACGCTGCTCCTCCCGAAATCGGCGTTGATCGAACGGGGCGAACTGGCCAGTTTGTTCGTTGTGGGAAGCGATCAGACGGCTCGCCTGCGATGGGTGAGGATCGGCCGCACAGTAGAGCAGGGGGTCGAGATTTTGTCCGGTGTCGATGCAGGGGAGCGGGTCATCGCTGATGGAAGCAAAGGTCGCGACGGCGTGCTCGTCCAGGATATAAGCGCGGTCGCCTCGCCGACGCCGGCGCGGTAACGTGTGAATGGCATGAACCGGTGGACGGTTCATGCGCCACCGTCAGGATGCCCATGATGGTTCACGAATGACCAACCCACGTCTCGGCGCCAGCGGCCGTCTTGCCGCGCTCTTTGTCGGCAGCAAACTGACCCCGTTGATCATTCTCGCCAGCCTGCTCCTCGGCCTGTTCGCGGTGCTGTTGACTCCTCGTGAAGAAGAGCCGCAAATCGTCGTGCCGATGGCCGACGTCTGGTTGCCGTTCCCCGGCGCCTCCGCAAAGGTCGTGGAAGAGCAGGTCACCAAACCCATCGAACGGAAACTCTCCGAAATCAAAACAGTCGAATATCTCTATTCGATTTCCCGCCCGGGCGGGGCGCTCATCATCGTGCGGTTTTATGTCGGTGAACCGATGGAGCAGAGCCTGGTGGATCTCTATGACAAGTTGATGTCCAACCAGGATCTGTTGCCGCCCGGTGCCGCGCCGTTTCAAGTCAAACCGCGGGACGTGAATGATGTGCCCATTGTCACCCTGACCTTGTCGAGCGAGCGGTATACGGATTTCCAGCTGCGTCAGTTGGGCGATCAGGTGCTGGAAGATGCGAAGAAAGTGCCCGGCACGGCGAGCGGCTTCGTGGTTGGCGGTCGTGGTCGCGAGCTGCGTGTCCAAATCGATCCGACACGGTTGAAAGCCTACGGGTTGACACCCTTGCGAGTCGCGAGCGTCATTCAGGGAGAGAATCTGGCGCTGCCTGCCGGCCGGTTTGAGAGTCGGAACGAAAGTTTTCTCGTGGAGACCGGCCGGTTCATCCGCTCCAAGGACGATCTGGATGGCGTCGTCGTCGGCGTGAACGAACAACGGCCGGTCTACCTTCGCCAGGTGGCGGAGGTGATCGATGGACCCAGCGAGACCAGTCAATATGTGTGGTTCGGAGAAGGGTCGCGAGGAGATTCTTTGTCTTCAGGGGAAGTGCCCGCCGTGACCGTGGCGATTGCCAAACAAGCCGGCACCAATGCGGTCACGGTGGCGCAGGGAGTCATTCGAAAAGTCGAAGAAATGAAGGGACGATTGATCCCCGCCGACGTGCAGGTGACCGTGACGCGCGACTATGGAGAAACCGCCGATGAGAAAGCCAACGAACTGCTCTGGCACCTATTGGTTGCCGTTGTCGCGGTCGTGGTCTTTCTCGGGCTGACGCTGGGATTTCGCCCGGCGTTCGTGGTCTCCATTGCGATCCCCTTGACCCTGGCGCTCACGTTGTTCATTTCCATGCTGATCGGCTACAGCATCAACCGTGTGACGTTGTTCGCGTTGATCTTCTCCATCGGCATTCTGGTGGATGATGCGATTGTGGTGGTGGAGAATACCTATCGGCATCTGACGCTCCGTCGCCTCCCGCATCGCGAAGCCTCGCTCTTTGCAGTCGATGAAGTCGGCAATCCGACGATTCTGGCCACCATGACGGTCATTGCCGCACTCCTGCCCATGGCTTTCGTGTCGGGGCTGATGGGTCCCTACATGCGTCCCATTCCCGTGAATGCCTCGATTGCGATGTTTGTGTCGCTTCTGGTGGCGTTTATCGTGATTCCCTGGTTCTGTCAGACCTGTTATCGGCCTGGCGTGCATATGGCGGGCGTCGATCATGACTCGTTTGAGGAAAGCCGCAGTTATCGCCTGTATCGCCGGTTGCTGGCCCCGGTGTTGTCCCATCCCGTGATGGCCTATCTGGTGCTGGGCGTCATTGCGCTGCTGTTGGCCGGTTCGATCCTGTTGTTCTGGACACGTGATGTGGTGGTCAAAATGCTGCCGTTCGACAACAAGAGCGAATTGCAGCTTGTCATCGACATGCCCGAAGGCACCACATTGGAGGAAACGGCCCGGGCGACCAAGGCGCTGACGCAATATGTGCGAACCATTCCCGAAATGCGCGATTACCAGGCCTATGTCGGCACGGCCTCGCCGTTCAACTTCAACGGTCTGGTCCGGCACTATTATCTGCGTGATCAGCCCCACGAGGCCGATATTCAGATCAACCTGGTAGGCAAGGATCGGCGCGAGGCGCAGAGCCATGACATTGCGCAGCGGATTCGCCCGTCAGTGCAGGACATCGGGCGGCTCTACCGGGCGAATGTCAAAGTGGTCGAGGTGCCGCCCGGTCCACCGGTGCAATCGGTGCTGGTCGCCGAGATCTATGGACCTGAATATGATCGCCAGATCGAGATCGCCAGGGACGTGCGCCGGATGTTTGAAACCACGGCCGGCGTGGTCGATGTCGATGACTATCTGGAAGCGGACCAGGTCAAGTATGTCTTTACGGTCGACCGCGCCAAGGCGGCATTGGCGGGCATTCCGTCGGAGGAAATCGTACGGACTCTACGCCTCGCACTGGAAGGCGCCGACGTGGGCCTGGTGCATATCCCGAAAGAGCGGCGGCCGGTGCAGGTCAAACTTCGTCTGCCGATCATCGAGCGAACCGGTCTGGAGCATCTCGGAGAAATCGCTCTGCGAACGACGGCGGGTTACATGGTGCCGCTCTCCGAACTCATCCGTGTCGAACAGACCGTCCGTGAACAGGCGATCTATCATAAGAATCAGAAGCCGGTCGTCTACGTTATTGCGGATGTCGGCGGCACAGGCCCCAACAAAGGCGAGAGCCCCGTCTATGGCGTGATGGGCATCGGGAAGAAACTGGAGCAGTACAGCCTGCCGGAAGGATACCGGTTGGAGCAACAGTATGCCGTGCAGCCCTGGTCGGAACAGCGGTTCGCCATGAAGTGGGACGGGGAGTGGCACATTACGTATGAAACATTCCGGGATATGGGCATGGCGTTCGCGGCGGCGCTGGTGCTGATCTATCTGCTGATCGTCGCGCAATTCCAATCGTTCCTGACGCCGATCGTCATCATGGCGCCGATCCCGCTCACTCTGATCGGCATTCTGCCGGGCCACTGGCTCACTGGATCGTATTTCACGGCCACATCCATGATCGGGTTTATCGCGCTCGCCGGCATCATCGTGCGGAACTCCATTCTGCTGGTGGATTTTATTCAGCATCAGGAAGCGGAAGGTATCGCATTGTTGGAAGCAGTCATCCGCGCGGGAGCGATCCGGACTCGTCCGATACTGCTGACAGCGGCAGCGCTGATGGTCGGTGCCTTCGTCATCATTCTCGATCCGATCTTTCAGGGCCTCGCAGTTTCGCTCCTGTTCGGAGTGGGCGCTTCGACAATATTGACCTTGATCGTCATCCCCGTGCTGTACTACTTGTGGATCGGGGAGCGCCCATCTGTCTCTGCCTGTTCCTTGCCTCAAGCCGATAGTCCTGCGGCGCCAGGACATGTCGTGGGCGATCAACCCGGATGAACCGGCCGCGAGACGTCGTGCCTTCTCAGTGATCCCTCCTGCTCCTGTTCCATGAGACCCTTCTTTAAGTCCTACGACGCCACGACAGAGAAAAAAGCTTCTCAATGAGCGAGCGGGAAATTATATACTGAGGCCCCCCGCGGCACGCCGTTGTGTCGCGAGATCTGTGATCGATGGAGTCCCTCGTCATGTCGCGAAGCGGTGAGCCGGTGTCGATTGAAGGTATGAGTCACAAACAGGAATCGGTGGTGCCTTCCTGGTGGGAGGCGGATACTCCTCGGTCCGTTCAAGTGCTGGTACTGGTTCTCGTCAGCGGGTGGGCCTATTTTGCCAACCTCCATCTGTCGTTATTGGAGGGCAGTGAAGGGCTGTATGCGGGTATCGCCGGAGAGATGGCCCGGCGAGGTGAATTTTTCGACCTCACGTATCAAGGGATTCCCTACTTCAATAAGCCGCCGCTGTTTTTTTGGTTGCTGAACTTCTCGACGTCGATTTGGGGAGACCACGAAATCGCATTGCGCCTGCCTGGTTCCTTGGCCGCTGTGGGCACCATCTTGCTGACCTACGTGCTGGGGACTCAGTTGATGTCGTCTCGGGCCGGGTTCTGGGCTGCGCTGGTCGTAGCCACCAGCCACGTCTTTCTCTGGTATGGACGCCGCGTGTTATTCGATTCGACTCTGACGTTTCTCGTCACCCTGGCGCTCTTCGCCTGGATCCAGGTGCAGATCCTGGGACGGAGCTCACGGTGGTATCTGGTGACGTTCCTGAGTATGGCGCTCGGCGCCATGCTCAAGGAGATGCATGGATTTTTCCTTCCTCTTCTGATCATGGCGCTGTATGCAGTCATTCAGCGCGACGCCCGCATGGTACGAGACAAATTTTTCTGGATCGGACTGGCAGGGGCCATTGCCTTGCTGGCCTGGTATGCGCAACTGCTGAGCGTCGGGTATCAGCATCATTTTCTCCTGGGGAGTGCCATCAAATCCGTGTGGAATAGCGGCTTGTCCGGCGCAGCGGGGACTTCCAAAGACGGGCACCCCATCTATTGGTATCTGGGCATGATGTGGGCTGATTTTTTCCCCTGGTGTGCGTTGCTGCCGTCCGCCGTGCTGTTGTTGTGGCGGCAACGACCGTTGCGCTCGCACCCGACGGAGTTGTTATTGCTGGTGTGGGTGCTGGGCCTCTTCACGGCATTCAGCCTGGCCACGCTCAAGCGGGAGCCCTATCTGACGACCCTCGTGCCCGGCATCGGTGTGATGATCGGGTATTTCTATCATCGATCAGGCGCTTCCCAGGAAGCCGCCAGGACCATGCCTCCGTTGTTGAGAGGCCTTCTGGCGATCCTGGCCCTTGTCTTCATCGGGGGCATGTTCTTCGGCGCCGCACCGTTGCGCCGTCGCTGGCTGGTCTCTGCTCCGATCGTGTCTCCGGTATTCATCGTGATCATGGTGTCCCTGGCCGGCACGCTCCTGTATGCCGCCATCACCGCTCGCCTTCAACTCGCGCTGCGTATGGTCGGCGTGCTTGCGGCGGCCTATGTGGTCCTGGTGGTGAACTATGTGTTTCCTGCGATCGATCAGGCCGCTTCTCCGCGGAAGGCTACGGAGTACATCAAATCCCTGGCGAAAGAAGCAGGCCAGGCCATGTTTCTCTATATTCCCGGTTGGCCCAAAAATGAAGATGCGGTGTATTACTTGAAGCGGGACGGCATCGTGCGCGATCTCCCCGACGAGGAAGCCGTGCATCATGCGGTTCGAGCCCAGGGGCCCATCCGGGTCATTACCGAGGAATCACATATGGCCGCTCTCCAGAAGCAGGCGGGGCTGGTTGTCGAAACATTGCAGGAGTTTGTACAACCAGGCCGCAAGCATCTCTATCTGCTCTCCATCCAGGCTAAAAACTGAAGTCAGTTCGGTCTGCGCCTCTGTCGCATTCTGCCACAGAGGCGCAGACTCCCCCTGTAGCAGACCTCCCCCATCCTGACGTTGCCTCTCAATCCTCCCCCGTTCGGTTCTGCTATGTAGGAGAAGCGCTTGGCCTCCCCCGTATCACGACGCAGGCCAGGGCGCCATCCTTGCACTTCTTCTGTCTGGAAGCCGGGTTTGTCTTGTGAAACCGGAACCTGTCTCGTACCAGGGTGAAGGGGAACAAGCACGCAGCATCTCGGTGGTTCATGCGGACGGCCCCGGGAGGCTTCTGTCACGAATGGAGGAGGGGCATGCATCCAATTCATCCGATGGTCGTTCACTTTCCCATCGCGCTCTTGTTGGCAAGCGTGTTCTTCGATGTGGTTGCCCTGCGATGGCGCGGACAAGAATTTCGCGCCACGAGCCTGTCCCTGTTGGCGCTCGGAGTCTTGGCCGCCGTGGTCGCCCTGCTCACCGGTCATCTCGCGGAGGAGGCCGTGGAGCATAGCGGGACGATTCCCAAACAAGCCATCGAGACGCATGAGGAATTGACGTTCGCCGTCTTCTGGGTGTTTGCCGGCCTGTTGGGAGTGAGACTGTTGTCCTATTGGGGCTGGATGCGGGAGCGTGCGCTCCTCGTCCTGTTCCTTGGCGTGGGTGGGTCAGTGTTGTTGCTCGTCGCCAGTTATTATGGCGGCGACCTGGTGTATCGCTACGGCGCGGGGGTTTTGCCTCGATGAACAGGATCGGCGTCCTCACATGCATGGTCGCGGCGACGGCGGTGCTTCTCGGCACGCCGCCCGTCTCTGCCGAGCGGTCCGATGCCCGTTCGCCACTGGGCGAGAGAGCGGTGTTGCGAGCAGGCCAGGTGGTGCAGGGTGATTATTTTGCGTTCGGTCCGCAGGTGGAAATCTCGGGCATCGTGAACGGGGATCTGTACGCGGCCGGTGGTGAAGTGATTGTGGATGGCGTCGTGAACGGCGATGTCATTGTGGCCGGAGCCAAGGTCGTCTTGTCCGGCACGATCGCCCAGGATGCCCGTGTGGTCGGCGCGCATGTGATTGTGAGCGGGACGATCGGGAGAAGCGCCACCCTCGGTGGTCTCGATGTTCATCTGACGGAGAAGGCGACCGTGCGCGAAAACCTCACCGCCGGCGGCGGCTCCGTGCAGTCGTCCGGAGCGATCGGCCGGGACGCACGGGTGGGCGCCTGGCACGCCACGTTCTCCAATGCGGTCGCACGCGATGTCATCGTGGCGGCGGAATCGGCGCGTCTGACATCGAAGGCCTCGGTCGGCGGTCGGTTGCGGTACTGGGGAGAGGTCGCCCCTTCGATCGACCAGGAAGCTGTTGTGCACGGGCCGATCACGCGTCGCCCCTTGCCCGAGGGGTGGAGCATCGAGCGGGCCCGCCAGGGACTGATGGGGATGCGATTCCTGGCGGCCTTCATCAGTTTCCTCTCCACCTTGGTACTGGGATTGATTCTCCTGCGACTCTGTCCGCAGTTTGTCGGGCAGGTCACGGCGGCGATACGCAAACGGCCCGCGCCTTCTATGGGATGGGGCCTTGCCGCATTGGTTGTGACGCCGCTGGTGGCGGTCAGTTTCGTGGTGACGATGGTACTGCTGCCGGCAGGAGCGATCCTGCTCGCGCTGTATGGCGTGGCGGTCTATCTGGTGAGAATCTTTGCCATCACGTATGCCGGACAAGTGCTCCTTCGTCGCCAGAACGACTCCGCCTCACTTGCCCGGCCCTTTGTCGTAGGTCTACTGGTGTATTCACTCCTGGCACTCGTGCCGGTCATCGGAGGCCTGTTGACCTTCGTCACCGTGGTGATTGGATTGGGCGCGTTGTTGGTAGCTGGAACACAACGTCTCGCGGTGACACAGGAACAGGATACGGTGGAAGGCACCTCCTGACGCAGGCTATGGATCTTCCTCATACGACGGAGACTCGAGGGCAAGCGGCTGCAGTCACCTTCGTGGAAGGTCGAACCCTGCGTTGTCGCGGCTCGTGGACGATGTCCGATGTGGGACCGGTTGAACGTGCCCTCCGAGTGATGGAGTGGCCGGCCGGTGGCGCCTTGCGATTCGAGGGGAGCGGGATACAGGCTCTCGATACCGGTGGGGCGGTGGTTCTGTCTCAGGCGGTCATGGAAGCCAGGCGGCGCGGCTGTGAGGTGACGGTCGAAGGGCTACAGTCCGAACATGCGCAGCTCATGAACCTGGTGTCGGTTCATTGGGACGCCATGATGGCGCATGTGGCGGCACGGCCCAAGGGAACGGCGCGTCTCCAATCCATTATCAGAAATGTCATCAGCCGCTTTCTGTGTGGGTTGGAGTTCATCGGTGAGACTGCGATGGCGTTCCTGCGGGTCTGTTCGTCGCCCGGGCACCTGCGCTGGCGCAGTGCGTTGAATAGTCTTCGGCTCGACGGGGTGAATGCGCTCCCGATCACCGGGCTGCTGACATTTCTCATCGGCGTCGTGATCGCATATCAGGGCGCCGAGCAGCTGCGGAAGTTCGGCACCAATATCTTTATCGTGGACCTGGTGGGGATTTCGCTGTTGCGAGAAATCGCGCCGCTGATTGCCGCCATTTTGATCGCCGGACGGTCAGGGTCGGCCTACGCCGCACACATCGGCACGATGAAAGTCACGGAAGAACTGGATGCGTTGCGCACGTTCGGATTGTCGCCCACCGAGTTGCTGGTGCTGCCGCGGATGCTGGCACTGGTCGTGGCGTTGCCGTTGCTGACGGTCTACGCCGATGTGCTGGGCGTGTTCGGCGGGATGTTGATCGCGGCGAATCAGCTGAACGTCAGTTTTACGGCCTTTCTGTCGAGGTTCGAGGAAGCGGTGGCGTTGCGGCACTTCTTGATCGGCGTCGGCAAGGCGCCGTTTTTTGCCGTCATCATTGCGCTGGTCGGATGTTATCAGGGATTTCAGATTCGTGGCGGAGTGGACGATGTGGGACGGCATACCACGATGAGCGTGGTGCAAAGCATTTTTCTCGTCATCATTTTTGATGCCTTGTGCAGCATCATGCTGAATTGGTGGGATCTGTAGCCCGGACCACTCATGCATACCTACTGCGGCATTCGATACTCTCGTTCGGCGAGGCTTTTCTCGCTCGGCCTCCTCAACGTATCGTGGATACGCCTGCGTCGGTCTCGCTTGCGGGAAGCCCCGGCGGACTTCGGTCTCGAATGCCGCAGTAGGTATGCATGAGTCATCCTGGCTACGAAATGTTCGAAATCCGCTCTTCGGTCCAACATCATCTTGGGGAGTGACAGGTGCCATGTCTATAGCTGTGCACACTGAGACGCCTGTGATTGAGGTCAGCCATGTCTCGACGCGATTCGGGCCGACGGTGGTGCATCAGGAAGTGAGTCTCACGGTGATGAAGGGCGAGGTGTTTGCCATCGCCGGCGGCAATGGTTGCGGAAAATCCACGCTCCTGCGGGAAATCATCGGGCTGCTGACTCCGGCGGCCGGCAGTATCAGTCTGCTGGGCGCCGACAGCCGCGAGCTTCAACACACAGACGGCGGCTCCTTGCATCGCCGTTTCGGTGTGATGTTCCAGCATGGCGCATTGTTCAGCTCCATGACGTTGGCGGAAAACGTGGCCGTGCCCTTACGGGAGCATACGTCGCTGAGTGCCGGGCTTATCCGGGATATCGTCGCGTTAAAAATCGCCTTGGTCGGCTTGCCGCCTGACAGCGGCGTGAAATTTCCGCGTGAACTCAGCGGGGGCATGAGGCGGCGCGCCGCGTTGGCTCGCGCGATTGTGATGGACCCTGAGCTCTTGTTCCTCGATGAACCCACGGCCGGCTTGGATCCGATGATCGCCGCCGGCTTTGACGATCTGGTGCTCGATCTGAAGCGATTGTTGGGGCTCACCGTCGTGATGGTGACCCATGATCTTGATTCGTTGTGGCGCATTGTGGACCGGGTGGCGGTGCTGGGGGAGGGCCATGTGCTGGGAATGGGCACCATGGAACAGCTGGCAGCTTCGGAGGATCCCGCGATCAGGAATTATTTCCACGGGCCGCGCGGGCGCGCCGCGCAGCTGAATCACAGTGGGAGAGCGTCGCATCGAGATTGAGAGGTGGCGGATGGAACCGAAGGTCAACTACGTCGTGGTCGGCGCATTCGTCCTCTTGCTGGGCGTCACGGTGCTCGGTGCGGTGCTCTGGCTGGGTAAGACCGATTACCGCGGCATCTACGACCGGTATTATGTCTACACCAGGGAGTCCGTCTCCGGACTGAGTGTCGACTCGACCGTCAAATACCGCGGTGTGGATGTCGGCCGGGTGAAGGAAGTCATTCTCAACCCCGAGAATTCCGAGGAGGTCCGGGTGACGCTGGACATCGTCGGAGGGACACCCGTGAAGACGGATACGCAAGCGGTATTGGTCACACAAGGCCTCACGGGATTGGTGACGCTGAACCTGACGGGAGGAACCAGAGATGCGCCGCCGTTGACGCCCGTTGCGAGGCAGGTGTATCCGGTGATCCAGAGCGTTCCCTCGTTGTTCGGTCGCTTGGACGGAACCTTGGCCAAACTCTTGTCTGACCAGGGCCTGTCGAATCTGGTGGCCAATTTCAACGGTCTCGCGCACAATGCGTCGCAGCTATTGGATGAAGAAAATCGGGCGCAGTTTCGGCAGATCCTGAAAGACCTGGGAGAGGTCACGAAGGTGCTGGCGGCCAGGAGTAGTCAGGTCGATCGCGGCGCGCAGCATGCCGCAGAGGCGGCCGAGCGGACCGCGCGCCTCACGGAGCACCTGGGCATACAACTGCCGGCGCTCTTGGATCGTATGGGCAAAAGCGCTGCGGCTTTGCAGCAGATGACGGCAGACGTGACGCGGACAAGCCGTGAAGTCGGGGAGATGGTCAGTTCCAGCAAGCCGGGCATTGAACAATTTTCACGACAGACCTTGGCCGATGCAGGGCTGCTGGTCAGTGAGCTCCGGCAACTCACGGCCACGATGAATCGGGTGGCGCAACAGGTCGAACGTCAGCCGAACGTATTGGTGCTTGGCCGACAGGGTCAGCCAAAGGGCCCCGGTGAATAGAGGACGAGACGTGCTTCTTCATCGCGTAATGGCATGGGTGGGATTGATGATGGCGGTTTCCACTGCCAGTGCCTGTGTTCTGCCCAGGTCAGAGGACCAGGCGGTTCGTACCTTTGTGCTGATGCATGAGGAGACGGGTCGGCAAGCGGCTCCCGCTGGTGCACCGGCCGGCATGTACGGAGTTTTGGTCGTCGCCGTGCCGCAAGCAGCGCCAGGCTTCGAACAGCCGCGCATCGCCTATCTCCGCCGGCCGTCGGAAGTGAGTTATTACGCCAATCATGTGTGGGCCGACAGTCCCTCACGTATGGTGATGCCGTTGGTGATTCGATCTCTGGAAACGACCGGACTCTGGCGGGCCGTGGTGCCGATGCCCACCGGCATCAGAGGCGATTACCAGCTGGATCTGTCCGGCCTGCTCGTGCAGCAGGAATTTCTGCAGCAGCCCAGCCGGAGCCGGGTGCAGTGGCGCGCGCACTTAGTGGATGTGAAGGCGCAGCGGGTGTTGGGGGCCAGGAATTTCGAAGCCCTCGAGCCGGCTCCGACCGAGGATGCCTATGGTGGAGTGTTGGCCGCGGATCGTGCAATGGCGACGGTGCTGGCGGCGATGAACGAGTGGCTCTCGTCTTGCCTGCAAGGGCCAGGACGAGAAACCTGTTGAGCTCCAACCGCCGGCAAGGAATGAATACGAGCACTCGAACATGACATGGTCTGTGGCATGCGCACCGCGCTGAAGGTCGGGTTCAGTTTCGGGCTGACTTCCGGCGTGATCACCACGCTCGGCTTGATGGTCGGACTGCATGCAGGTACCCATTCCATGCCTGCGGTACTGGGCGGGATTCTGACGATCGCGTTGGCGGATGCCATGTCGGATGCGTTGGGCATCCATGTCGCCGAAGAATCGAAGAACCATGGGAACACGCACGACATCTGGGCGTCGACGATGGCGACGTTTGTGGCCAAGTTCGTCATTGCCACCACCTTTGCCGTCCCCGTGTTGCTTATGCCGTTGGATCTTGCCGTTGTCGCCAGCCTTCTGTGGGGACTGACCCTCTTGGCATTGCTCAGTTATGCCTTGGCGAGGGCGCAACGGGTGCCACCCTGGATAGTGATCGGCGAGCATGTGATCATCGGACTCTGTGTGGTGGCGATGACGCATTATCTTGGTGCATGGGTGCGGGTGACGTTTGGATGAGGGACGACGATGAAGGAGATCCGGACAGCATGGAAATGAAGACGCAATTGCCGAAAGTGGGAATCGGTCGCCGGTGCGGAGCGATTGAAGCAAATCTTGGCGGCTACCGAAGCCTGATGAGCGATGAAGAGTATGAAGAATTGACCGCGCTGGCCAAAAGTTTACAGGGCGTGAAAATTTGCCATGTGAATTCCACGGCGGCGGGCGGAGGCGTGGCGGAACTGCTGGCGCGGTATATCCCCATGCTGCAGGCACTGGGCGTGCAGGCCGACTGGCGTTTGATTCACGGTGAGCCGGACTTTTTTGCCATCACCAAGGCGTTTCATAACGCCCTCCAGGGCGGACATTATGGGCTAGGATCAACCGAGCAGGATGCCTATCTCAAGGTCAATGAACGCAGTGCGCAGGCCCTGGGCAATGACTACGATCTGTACATCGTGCATGATCCGCAGCCTGCGGCCATCCGCCACTTTGCGGGCTCGCGAGATGCCAAATGGATCTGGCGCTGCCACATCGACAGCTCGGCGCCCGACAAGGAGGTCAGCCGGTTTCTGCGGCCCTTGTTGGAAGAGTATGAAGCGGTGGTGTTTACCATGAGCCAGTTTGTGCTGCCGCAGTTGGCGGCGAAACGAGTCGCCTTCATCGCTCCGGCAATCGATCCACTGGCCACGAAGAATATGGACCTGCCGCTCGATCTCTGCCGCCGCGTCGTCGCCGACTCCGGTGTGGATCCCGCCAGGCCGTTGCTGCTGCAGGTGTCGCGGTTCGATCCCTGGAAGGATCCACTCGGGGTCGTGCGCGCGTATCGACTGGTCAAGGAAGAGATCCCGGAGGTGCAGCTCGTGCTCATTGGCGCGATGGCGGGCGACGATCCGGAAGGCTGGGAAATCCTGGATCGGGTGGAAGAAGAGGCGGCGAACGACGCGGACCTCTTTGTCTTTACGAATCTGGCCGGTGTAGGGAGCATGGAGGTCAATGCCTTCCAGCGCGGCTGCGATGTCGTCATTCAGAAATCGTTACGGGAGGGATTCGGTCTGGTCGTGTCCGAAGCGCTGTGGAAAGAAAAGCCGGTTGTCGCCGGCAACACCGGCGGTATCCCCATGCAATTCCCTGAGCCCTTTCAACGGAACCTTGTCGCCAGTGTCGAGGCCTGCGCCGAGCGGGTGCGCCAGCTGCTCCGCCATCCTGGCGAACGCGCGGAGTTCGGCCGGGCAGGACGTGAACATGTGCGACGGCATTTTTTGATGCCACGGCTGGTGCGTGATGAATTGCGATTGATTCAACAGGTGTTGAGCGCCTGATGAGCCACCCGAACAGCAAGGCCCAGGTCGCCTATTTTTCAATGGAGATCGGGCTCAATCCCTTGATGCCCACCTATGCGGGAGGATTGGGCGTGCTCGCAGGCGACACGATCCACAGCGCCGCCGACCTGGGCGTGCCGATGGTCGGCGTGACGCTCCTGCATCGGCGCGGCTATTTCTACCAACGTCTCGATCGAGCCGGCAGGCAGTCAGAAGAGCCGGTGGCCTGGGCGATCCCTGATTATGCCGAGCCGTTGGAACCGCGCGTGTCCGTCGAGATCGAGGGGCGGGCGGTGCAAGTCCGTGCCTGGCGGCATCTCGTGACCGGCATGTCGGGCCATACCGTTCCCGTCTACTTGCTCGATACGGATCTGCCGGAGAATAGTCCCTGGGACCGGACCATCACGGATTCGCTCTACGGCGGCGATGCACACTATCGATTGTGCCAGGAAATGGTCCTGGGGTTCGGCGGGTTCGCGCTGTTGCGCGCCCTGGGGCATGACCACATCTATCGCTACCACCTCAACGAAGGGCATGCGGCCTTGCTGGTGCTGGCTTTGATCGAGGCTGAAATCCGCGGAGAGCCCGGAAACGGGGAGGTGCCTCCGGAGGTCATCGAGAAGGTGCGGGAGCACTGTGTGTTTACGACTCATACGCCGGTGCCGGCAGGCCACGATCAATTCCCTGCCGATCTGGCGCACCGCGTATTGGGGAAACGTCGTTGCGACCTGGTCCAGGCCTGTCAACATCAAGGCGCCTTGAACATGACATTGCTGGCGCTGCGCGGCTCGCGATTTATCAACGGCGTGGCGATGCGGCACGGCGAGGTATCCCATTCCCTGTATCCCGGCTACCCGATTCATTCGATTACGAATGGAGTACACGCGGTGGCTTGGGCGTCTCCGGCCTTTCAACATCTCTACGACCGTCACCTGCCTGACTGGCGGTACGATCACTTGTCACTTCGTTACGCCATCAGTATTCCCGGTACAGAAATTTGGACTGCCCATCGGGAGGCGAAGCTGGCCTTGGTCGATGTGGTGAATCGCGAGACCAACGCCGGGTTCGATCGAGATGTGTTTACGATCGGCTTCGCACGCCGTGCCACCGCGTATAAGCGAGGGATGTTGGTGTTTCGCGATGCCGAACGGTTGCAGCGATTGGGAAAACAGGTGGGCCCCATTCAGTTCGTCTTCGCGGGGAAGGCGCATCCCCAGGATCAGGACGGCAAGGACGTGATTCGGCGCATTCACGCCATGCGCGGCCCACTATCAGTCGCCTATCTGGCCAATTACGATATGACGTTGGCCAGGCTGTTGTGCGCGGGCGTCGACGTGTGGCTGAACACGCCGCTGCCGCCGATGGAAGCGTCCGGCACCAGCGGAATGAAGGCGGCGATGAACGGGGTTCCGAGCCTGAGTGTCCTGGACGGGTGGTGGGTCGAGGGGCATATCGAAGGGGTGACCGGCTGGTCGATCGGCGAGAAGCTCGACGCCTGCGCGCCCCCCTCGGAGGATATGGAGGCCTGCCATGCCGCCGCGCTCTATGACAAACTCGAACAGCACGTCCTGCCTTGCTTTTACCACGAGCGCGACACATTCATCGACATCATGAAGCACGCGATTGCGATTAACGGGGCGTTTTTCAACACGCAGCGCATGGTCGGGCAATATCTGCGCAATGCCTATCGGTTGGTGGATCAGGCCGTCAACGGAGCATAGCCGTATGGCGCAGAATCACGACATCATGCAGTCCGACTACAATCATCTGTTGACGCTCTGGACCGCCGGCGTTCGCGATTACCACACCATGTTGTCGGATTACCTGACGGCCAACTCCATCTTTGTCGCGGTCATCGGCCTGCTCGTGTCCCGCGAATCCCTGGCCCTGCCGTTTACGCTGGTCATTGTGTTGCTGAGCACGATTGGAATTCTCATGAGTGCGCAGATGGCGATCGTGTTGGGGCGGTTTTCCGGACAGAACGCGTTGTGGGAATGGCAGCTGCGGGGAATTGAATCCCTGCCGGATTGGCGGGACCGGAAGCCGGTCAGTATGCTCTATCGGTTGCGCGAGTATCGGGAAACGATTGTGGATGAGACGAATGAGCCGCGCTCGTTCGCGCCCTCCTGGGCCTTCCGGCAACACCGTCAATGGTGGGCGCACCGGGCGGTCAGCTTTCCCTGGTTTTTCGGCACAGTCTACGGCCTCTTTCTGTTGTGGGGCGTGACACAGATTGCCACGTCGGGCATGATGTTCTGGTAACCGGCCGGTTAGACGCGTAGTCCCGCCGGTCTCGTCTTTCTGTTCGACTCTCTCCCCGCGGCCGTCTGTTCGTCGCATGCCTACATGAGCCCGGGATGAAGACCGCATGAAGAACTCTTCATGGAGGGAAACCGCTGCTCGGTCCCTGCTATGATGGCGCTATTCCACGGGACGATGGCCCCTGTTTGCCGGTACGGTTGCCAATGAAACGAGGCATGTATGCGAATTCTGGTCATCGAAGACGATGTCGATCTGGCACAATTTCTCCGTAAAGGATTGGAAGAAGAGCGGCATACGGTGGAGGTGGCCGCCGACGGCGAAACCGGACTCATGCTGGCCGTGGATGAGAGTTACGATCTGCTGATCGTGGATGTGATGCTGCCCAAGGTGGACGGGCTCACGCTGTGCCGCCGACTTCGTGAACGGGGAAACCGGTCTCCCATTCTGCTGCTCACCGCGCGGGATTCGGTGGAGGACAAGGTCGCCGGCCTCGACGCGGGAGCAGATGATTATCTGACGAAACCCTTTGCGTTCACCGAACTCGTTGCGCGCATCAGAGCCCTCTTGCGGCGAGGCGGGCCGCACATCGGCAGCCGCCTGAAGGCCAAGGATCTGGAAATGGACCCGGCCTCCAGGCGGGTGTGGCGGGCGGGGAAAGAAATCACGCTCACGAGCAAAGAGTTTTCCCTGTTGGAATTTCTGCTCAGGAACCGCGATATCGTCCTCACCCGCACGGCGATTCTGGAGCGCGTGTGGGGGTTGAACTATGATCCGATGACGAACGTGGTGGATGTCTACATCCGTTCCTTGCGCGTGAAAATCGACCGGGATTTCGCCTTCCCCTTGATCGCGACCGTGCGCGGCGTGGGCTACAAGCTGGAGGCGAGTGAGTGAGCAGCTTTCGCGCCCAGTTCCGGCTGTATACGGTCGCCATGATCGCGGCCTTATTGGGTGGATTCAACGTGGTCGTCTACACGGGCTTTCATAGTCTGTTGCAGCAATATGTGGATGGCCGTCTGTTCGGTTTTGCGGATACCCTGGCCGAGTTGATCGAGCAACGACCGGAACTCCTGAAACGATCGGACCATGAGATCGTGGTGCCGCGTGGCGCACAGGTGGCCGACGACCGGATGAAGGAACTCCGGGAACTGTCGCATTCCGTCCATATTCTGGCCCTCGATGGGACGGTCGTCTGGCAGGGGAGCGGCGTGGTGCCCAGGCCGTCGGTCGATGAGGCGGTGCTGACGCGAGGCAAGCGGGGCGAAGTGGTGTATGAGACGCTCGAGATGGATTCAGGGGCGTCGGTGCGCCAGGTATTTGTTCCGATCCGGCAGCAGGATGAAGTGCGCTACCTGCTGCAAGCGGAAGAGTCCCTGGCGTTTTTTCGACGGACCCATCGAAGTCTCATGGGCCTGCTCATGCTTGGGTCGGTTGCCGTCCTGGCCACATCCTGGTTCGGCAGCGGATGGTTGGCTCGGAAGGTGCTCGATCCGGTGGAAGCCTTGAGTCGCACGGCCGAAGGTATTTCGGAGTCAGCCCTGCGTTCGCGCGCCAACCTGAATGCGCCGTTTGAAGAATTCGAACGGTTGGCTCAAGCATTCAATGCGATGCTGGACCGGTTGCAGCGGGCGTCCGAGAGCCAGCGCCGGTTTACCGACTATGCCGCGCATGAGATGAAAACCCCGCTGACTGTGATGCAGGGCAATTTGGAAGTCGCCTTGCAGCGCTCGCGGTCGGCCGACGATTATCGCGACGTACTCGTCTCGAATCTCGAACAGGTGCAGCGCCTCATCGTGTTGACCCGGTCGCTCCTCACGCTCGCCCGCTTTGCCGGCGAGCGGCCGCCGGTAGAGCTGTCGGTGCTGGCGCTTCAGCCGTTGCTCAAAGAATTGATCGATGACCTGACGCCCGTCGCAGAGGACCGGCATCTGACATTGGTACTCGAAGAGGAGCCGGTACAGCCGGTGTTGGGAGATGCCGAACGGCTCAAGCAGGTGTTCATCAATTTGCTGGATAACGCCATGCGCTATACGGATCCGGGAGGAACCGTGGCGTTATGTCTGAGCAGCGCGCAGAATCAGGTGCGTGTGGCTGTTCGCGATACCGGGCAGGGGATTGCCCGCGAACATCTGCCGCATCTCTTCGAACCGTTTTACCGGACCGATCCGGCTCGCGCCAGGGATTCAGGCGGACATGGCCTCGGCCTTCCGATCGTGAAAGAAATTGTGGAAGCGCATCATGGCGCGATTGCCGTGGAAAGTGAAGTGGGAAAAGGGTCGATCTTCACGCTGACATTGCCCGCCGTCCACACGTAACAGTCCGTCGGGATCATCCCCTTCCTCGTGCTCGTGTCTGTCTCATCGTCGGTGTGCTCCATCGCCATCCCATGCGCTTCAGCATGAAGAATTCTTCATGTGCCGTTCATCGGCACTTCATCTAGCCCGGCTAGAGTGTGGTGACGGAGCGCAATCGGGACGGTTTCCTACACACCAGATGAAGAAAGGGCGAAGCGATGAAACAGGTCACCACCTTGGCGCCGGCGATGTTGCTCATGGTCTTGGTCATGGCCGCGATGGGAATCATGATCTTCTGGGGCCTGTCCCTGCTCGACTTATCCCAGTGACGCAACGAGAGGAGGACACCATGGGAGACGCAGGGGATCATTCCGGCCGGCGATGGTCGATCGTCCTCGCGGGAGGAGACGGAGTCCGGATGCAGCCGGTCGTGACGAGGTGGTTGGGCCGGACGATGCCGAATCACTATTGTCGATATCTCGGAACCAGGTCTCTGTTCCAGCATACGCTTGACCGCATGCTCTGCGTGACGAGTCCGGCTCGTTCGCTCGTGGTGGTCGGGCGTGGTCATCACGAAGCCTGGGCACAGATCGGCCGGCGGAATCCCGGCATGGTCTTGGTGCAACCGCGTAATGCCGGCACGGCGGCCGGAGTATTTCTTCCCTTGACCTATATTCGTGCGCGGGATCCGAAGGCGACGGTGGTGATGGCTCCCGCCAATCAATTTGTCTATCCCGAAGATCGCCTGCTCGGGGAGATACTGTACGCGGTCCGGGCGGTGGAAAAGTTGCCGGCGAAGGTGGTGGGGCTCGCCGCGCGCCCGGATGGACCGGATAGTGAGTATGGCTGGATCAAAGCCGATCGTGAACTCATCAGGCTCGGCCTCCGGTCGATCCGGGCGGTCAACACCGTCTTGCACCGGCCGGATCCCCAGTTGGCGCGCTTGGCCTATGCCTCGGGAGCACTGTGGCAGACGGGGATCATGGCGGCCCATGTTGAGACGTGGTGGAATCTGGGCCGGAGCGTTCTGCCGGACATGATGAGACTCTTCGAACGACTGGGCGAGGCGATCGATACTCCGAAGGAACCACAGGTCCTTCGCGAGATTTACGAGCGTATGCCGGTCCGGAGTCTCTCACGCGATCTCCTGGCTGCTGTCCCCGGCGCAACAGCCGTGATGGAAATGCATGGCGTCTGGTGGAGCGATTGGAGTCATCCGGAACGCATCATGCGCACGCTGATACGGCTGGGCCGGGAGACGGCCTCGGTCATGCCGCATCTGAGAGCCGCGGTGGCTGCCGTCCCATCCGCGCAGGCGCTCGATACCGTCATGGCGCATCGTACGATGGACGACTGGTAGCGAGAGGGCGCGACGCGACGGCGGCGATGGAATGCCCGGCCGGCCGAATGTCCGCTGTCCCCGGCACAGCGGGGAGTATTGCCTCACCAGTCGAGGAGGCGCTGCTGCAAATGGCAACAATGGGTCAGAGTCGCGGTCTGGTCATCCGGCAGAATGCGGCCTCGATGGCGGACTTGCGTTCGCGGATCACTGGAGAGTCGTGGCATTTGTTTTGCGTGAACGACCACTGCAGTGGCTCACGCCCATCCCTCGTTTTGTCATGAGTCCCGCGCTCCGTTCAGTCTTCGACCGGCGTTCTCCGATGGACCTCCGGTTGTCCAACAATCGTCCAATATTGTGAAGGAGCAGCCATGACGACACCACCAATCGTGAAGCACATCTTATTCGCCACGGACTTTTCAGAGGATGCCAGCCGCGCTCAAGAGTATGCGGTGCATCTCGCCGGCGCCTACGAGGCCAAGCTGGATGTCTTGCATGTGATCGAGGCCCCCCGTGAGATCCCTGCAGATACGGACTCGTTGGGCACGGCCGGGCGATCGCGGGCGGCCGCCGCACGACAATTGGAAGCGGTGCGGGACGACCTGGCGCGCCGGGGCACGCCGGCCAGAGTCAGGCTGCTGCTGGGACATCCCGGCGAGCATATTCATCATGTCGCCAGAGAGCAGGGCGTCGATCTGCTTGTGCTGGGCGCGCAGGGGCGCACCAATACGCTCTATGGACAGATCGGGAAGACGGCGGAGCGATTGATCCAGGAGGGGCCCTGTCCGATTCTGGCGGTGCCCGGCTCCCGGAAGGACGCCGTCGAGGTGTTGCCGGTCGATAGACCGGCGCTGATTCGGCGTATTCTGGCGCCACTGGATTTTTCGACGCCCTCGCTGGATGCGGTGGAATATGCCGTGCACCTGGCTCATGGTGTCGGTGCGGCGGTGACGCTGATACACGTGCTGGAGCCGGCCTCGTATGATCTGGATTGTGGCCTCGGAGTCATCGAAGACGAATCGTCGAAGCGAGACTACTGGAATCGGCAACTGATGGACCTTCGAGAGATCGTGACAGCGTTCGGGCTTCCGGTTGACGTGGAAATTTGCGCCGGCGTTCCTTCCGATTCCATTCTGGCCTGTGCATTGCGGCAACAGACCGACCTCATTGTGATGGGGACGCACGGGCGGCGAGGAATCTCGCCGGAGCGATGCGGCAGTGTCGCGGAGGCGGTGTTGCGCCGGGCGACATGTCCGGTGTTGACCGTGAAAACAGGGAAGTTCGAGTCAGGCCACCGCCGGGTGGTGCCCAGTGTGCTGGACCGGCACGTCATCAAAGGAGAGAAAGCATGAATGCTCAGAAAGTGTGCATGACCGCCGTGGACTTGTCTCGCTTGAGAGATGTGCTGAAGGCCCGCACGAGCGTCGGGCGGGATCGAGACCATCTGGATAGCTTGGAACAGGAGCTGGATCGTGCTGACGTCGTGGAGCCCTCTGCCATTCCTCCCAATGTGGTCACCATGAACTCTCAAGTCCGGATCGAAGATGTGGAGACCGGCCTGGAAAGCGTCTATACGTTGGTATTTCCTTCGGATGCCAGCATCGGAGAGAGGAAAATCTCCATCCTTGCGCCCATCGGAACGGCGTTGCTGGGTTCCCGGGTGGGCTCGACGGTCAATTGGTCTGTGCCGGCGGGCAGGCGAACCGTGCGTATCAAAGAGGTGCTGTACCAACCTGAGGCTGCAGGCGATTATCATCTCTAAGCGGCCGGTGCCGAAGGCATCAGAGTGGCTCATTGGTTGAGCGCACTGAAGGCGGCCGGATGTCCGTCGTGTCCTGGCTCAATGTACGCACAGCACAGTTCGGAGGGAGCAATGGACGTACGCAGTAAGGTGTATACGTATCGAACAGCGGTTCAGTGGACGGAGCAGAAAAAAGGGACGATCTCGAGTGAAGGCAAGCCGGAGATTCAGGTGGCGACACCGCCTGAGTTCAAGGGGCATGAAGGCATCTGGTCGCCGGAGGATTTGTACGTGGCGGCGGCGAACATCTGTCTCATGACCACATTCTTGGCCGTGGCGGAGCGGGGCGGACTGGCGTTCACCGCGTATCGTGGCGAAGCGGAAGGTCGTCTGGAACTTGTGGAAGGAAAGTTTCAGGTGACGGTGATTACCCTGCGTCCCCACATCACGCTTCCATCCAGAGGTGATGCCGCGAAAGCCAGAGAACTCATCGAAAAGGCGGAAGCGAACTGCCTGATCTCCAATTCGATGAAAACGCGTATCATCCTGGAGCCCACGATCACCTGATTGTTTCGGCTGTGGCATCTTGCGCCAGGACCAGGTGTGGGATGGGGTGATTCTCTCCACTCCCTCGCGGGCTTGCCCGACCCGCTACTGTGAAACCTCTTAATCCCACGCGTTGACGGCCGATCCTCATGCCGGTTCTATTGGCATGGGGATCGCATCTGTTGTGGCATGCTCCGGGATCTCGCTCTTGCGGGCGTTCAGAAAGGGGCGCATCATGAACCTCCGAGTCGGAGTGAGTGGTCTCGCGCAGGCGATCCTCTTCTCGGCGCTTGTAGCCGGCGTGTATGCCGGCACCGGGGACGCAGGCAAGGGGAAGATGCTCTATGCCAATCTGTGCATCCGCTGCCATGGGGTGGAAGGCAAGGGGAACGGCCCGATGACCTTCACGCCGCCGGTCGCCGACCTCACCGCTCCCGCCGCGCAGGCCAAGTTGGACGCGACCGTGTTACGAACGATTCATGATGGTCGACAGGATACGGCGATGGGCGCCTGGAAATTTGTTCTGTCCGAAGAAGATATGCGCGACGTCACGGCCTATCTGCGGCAACTGGGTAGTGAGGCCGGCCGGGGACGTCCTTAAAAAGAAATGGAACCTGTCATCGTATGAATTGGCGGATCTTTGGCTGGGGCATAGCGGCGCTCTGGGTGATCACGATCGGCATCATGTCCACGTTTCTCGTGCAAGGCCACACGAGACCGGGAAATGACGGCCGCACAGAGATCGTCCTTGCGCCATCGGAACGGGATCTGGTGCTGGCGGAGATGCGGGACTTGCTGAAAGCGGTTCATGGCGTGGTCACCGTGCTGGGGGCTCCCGACCAGCCAATCAAGGCGGCCGAAGGGGCAGCCCGCGCGGCGGGGATGGCGATGGCGGCCGACGTGAACCCCGCCATCATGCTGAAACTTCCCCTGGCGTTTAAGCAAATGGGGATGTCCATTCATAAAGACATGGATCATCTGGCGGACGGCATCGCGCAAGGTGAATCCTCGGTTCAAATCCTCAATCGCCTGTCGAGCATGACGGCCCGGTGCACCACCTGCCACGATATGTATCGATTTGCGACGAAATAGCCGCAGGCCGTCAGTGTTCAGCGGTCAGTATCGGGAATCGAAGCGAGGCGTTGAGTGAACAATTGAATCCATTTCCGCGGCGATGACTCATACCCACCGAGAGCGCGAGTCGGCGACCGGCGTGTTCCGGATGCTGACGAATCAAGGTGGCGGCTGATAGCGTGATTGATCGATACGAAGGAGGTGCTGTGATGGCATGTAATGTGGGTGGAATCGAACGACCGGTTCGAATTATCCTTGGGATTCTGCTGATCGGCATCGGGGTATTCGCGGCGCTTCCTCCCGTGGGAGTGGGGATCGCATTGGCGATGGGAACGATTGCCCTCGTGACTGGAGCCTTGGGGTTCTGTCCGCTCTGGAGCTTGTTCGGCATCAATACCTGTTCGGTCGGAGCGGGGAAGAAAGCCTGATCGGCGGTGAATACCGGGCGAGCGAGAGCAATCTATGGCGGGCCATCCAGCACAACCTGATCAGCAGCCGGGCGGCGGGTTCTCCACGCCGGTCGGATCGCGGCGGACGTTTTTTCATTGGATCACGCTGGCCGCAGCCGGGCTCGTCGGTGTCGGGTTGTCTATCCCGTTGCTCAGCACGCTGATGTCGCCGGCCTTCCAGCGGCGGCAGCGCGCCTGGGTCGACGTCGGAGCGGTCGATGACTTGCCTGCCGGCCACCCCAAGCAATTGGACCATGTGACCACGGTTCGTGACGGCTGGTTGGAGACCACCTCGCACAAGGCCGTATGGGCGGTCAAGCAGGCACAGGGCGACATCAGGGTGTTCTCGCCGATCTGCACGCACTTGGGCTGCGGCTATCGTTGGGACGACTTGCAGAACAAATTCCTCTGTCCCTGTCATGGAAGTTCGTACGACGTGAACGGACAGGTGCTAGGAGGCCCCGCTCCGCGCCCGCTCGATACCCTTCCTTCCAAAGTCGAAGGCGGGCGGCTGCTGGTCATGTACAAGGACTTTAAGTCGGGTCTTCCGACGAGCGTCGAGTTGTAAACTGCGACGGGATGGTGCTCCTCATGACTCACAACTGAAAACTCATACCTGGGAGTTGAATGTCGTCCCGTTTGTACAATTGGCTTGATGCTCGCCTGGACCTGAAGCCGGTTCAGCGCACCTTGCTCGATGAGCCGATTCCCGGCGGCGCGAGCTGGATCTATGTCTTCGGGTCAGTGACGCTGTTCCTGTTCGTCCTCCAGGCTGCCACGGGCATGTTCCTCGCGCTGTATTATGCGCCCACCCCGGACCATGCCTACGACAGTGTTCGTTTTATCGAAACCGACATTTTCCTCGGATGGATGGTGCGAGGCCTTCACCATTGGGGCGCATCGGCCATGGTCGTGGCGATCGGGCTCCACATGCTCCAAACGTTTCTCTACGGCGCGTACAAAGCGCCGCGCGAAGTGATGTGGATGGTCGGAGTATGTCTCTTCCTGATTGTGATGACCTTCGCCTTCACCGGCTACCTCCTGCCCTGGGATCAAACGGCCTACTGGGCGACCCAGATCGGGATCAACATGGTGGGCACCGTGCCGCTGATCGGCGATATCGCCTCCCGGGTCCTGCGCGGCGGCGAAATCCTGGGGGCGCTGACGCTCTCACGATTTTTTGCGATTCATGTGCTGTTTCTCCCTGCGATTCTTCTCACGGGGATTGCCGTGCACCTCTTCGTCCTGCGGCGAGTCGGACCGGCCGGGCCCTGGACTGACGATCGCGCGTCATTAGGCGCTGAAACCTTTGCTCCCCGGCAGGTCTACATGGACGCCGTCGTGATTGCCGGCGTCTTCCTTGTCGTCGCGGCATTGGCATGGAGTATTCCGTTGCCGCTCACCGATAAGGCGAACCCTTCGGATACGAGTTTTGTGCCCGTGCCCGAATGGTACTTTCTGTTCTATTACGAATTGCTCAAGTACGTGCATGGACCGCTGGAACCCTTGGCGACCTGGGTGTTGCCGCTCTGTGTCATCCTGGTCATGTTGTTCTGGCCGTTCATCGATCGCAACCCGGTGCGCAATCCGATCCGTCGGCCTGTGGCGCTTGGAAGCGGCCTGCTCTTCCTTCTCGTCGTGTTCGGCCTGTTGGGCATTTCAATCAGAAATCTCTATGCGGTACCAAGGGCAGATCCGGCTGTGGCACGGGGGAGGACCGTCTACGCGCAACTCGGCTGCGTTGGATGCCACCGGATCCATGGAGAAGGAGGAGCGGTGGCGCCTGACCTGTCCACGGTCGGGGACACGAGGCCTGATCGAGAATGGCACCTGAAGCATTTTCGGGACCCGCAGTCTGTGTCGCCGGGGTCGTTTATGCCGAAGTTTCCGCTCACCGATCGGCAGTTGAACGACCTGACCAGTTATATGCTGAGTTTAAAACGCGCAACCTGATAAAGAGATTTCCAAACCTGAATGTGGGGAACGATTGTATGCGAGCACAGGTTACTCTCGTGGTTGTCGTGAGCGTGCTGCTGGGAGCGATGCCGATCAGTCAGGCGGCGTCCGGCAAAGGAAACCCAGCGACCGGGCAAAAGCTGTATCAAGAGAGTTGCCTGAATTGTCATGGACCGGCAGGAAAAGGCGATAGCGAGATGGCCGCCTACCTTACGCCGGCACCGGCCAACCTCACATCCAACGCCACTCAAGCGAAACCGGACGCACAATTGCGCAAGGTGATTCAGGAGGGGCGTCCCGGCACGGCCATGACCGGCTATGCCGCAGTCTTCGATGAGGGAAAATTGGACGACATCATCGCCTACATCCGATCGCTCAAGCCCTGAGTGAACCAAGAGGACAGCGATGGATGATTTCCGAATCCTTTTCCTCCCATCTGTCCCTAATCAGCACATTCACAGGGCCTGGGCACACATGCTGTCGCACGATGCCGCAGGCAGGAAAGGATGACTGTGGCGTTTATCGCCAAGGTGAGAGGCGCGCATTTTCCCGGAGGCTTGCCGAAAGCCTGTTCCTTTAGAGGCATTACTGCCCGCGTGGTATGTAGTTTGCGAGACGATCTACGTATGCGACACCTATTGTTCAGCGTCATGGTGCTCGTCGGGTTGACGGCAGGCTGTGTCGAGTCGAAGGACACACGAGGCGGCGCCCCATCGGCTGCGAGTCAGCCTGAATCTTCCAGGCTGGACGCGCTCTTCAGCCATCCCTCGCCCGATTCCATCCCCGGTGGGCAGCGCGGTGAGCAGATTCGCCTGGGCTATGAACTCGTCGTCCACACACAGCAGTTCGCCGCCCCCTACGTCGGCAACCGGCTGACCTGCGCCAACTGTCATCTGGATGCGGGCCTCGATCCCAACTCGGCGTCCTATGTCGGCCTCTCGCGAGCCTATCCGGAATATCGCGCCCGGTCCGGAAAAGTTGTGACGCTGGCCGACCGCATCAATGAATGTTTTGAACGAAACTTGAACGGGAAGGCGATTCCGCAAGACAGCCACAAGCTGCAGGCGATTGTGGCGTACATCGAGTGGTTATCAAAGGATGTGCCGACGCGCAGCCGCATGGCCTGGCGCGGAATTCCGGCTTTGTCATCGAGCAAGCCTCCCGATCCTGTGAATGGCGCGAACGTATTTGCCGCGCGTTGCGCATTCTGTCACGGCGCCGACGGCCAAGGCACCATGGCCGCCCCTCCAGTCTGGGGCGCGCAGTCTTATAGCCTCGGCTCAGAGATGGCGCGCGTATCGGTGGCCGCTTCCTTCATCAAGTCGAATATGCCACGCACGCGAGGATGGGCCTTGTCGGATCAGGAGGCTTACGACGTGGCGGCCTACATCAATTCGCAACCGCGACCGGACGTGGCAGGGAGAGCGAGCGATTGGCCGAAGGGAGAGAAACCGGCCGATGTGCCCCACTAAGACCGGCGGGGGAGACCGACCATGAAGCTCAGCGTGGCCTATCAAGGGGGAACCCGCTACGACATCCTCAGCGATCGCCATCGGGTCGTCACCGACCAACCGGCAGATGGCGGCGGGGCGGACGCGGGGATGACGCCGGTGGAGTTGTTCGTCGGATCGGTGGCGAGCTGCGTGGGGTATTTTGTCGGCCAATTCTGCGCACGGCACGACATCTCTCGTGAAGGATTGAAGGTCGATGCCGAATGGACAATTGCCGAAAGCCCGCATCGTGTCGGACAGATTCAGCTGGCGATTCGTCTTCCACACCGTGTGACGCCTGAGCAGAAAGAGCGGCTGCTGAGAGTGGCCCACGGGTGCACCGTGCACCAATCGATCGTCGTGCCGGCGGGAATTGTGATCGATCTGAATCCACACGGTCATCCCGGTCCACCCGGAGGAGCGTAGGATGGTAATGGTTTCCCGTCGCGGCTGGTTCACGACATTGCTGAAGGGAATCGGGGCCGGCATGGTTCTGGGCGGTGGAGGATCGATGCGCGAGTCGGCTCCTCAGGCCGAGGCCGCGGAAGCGACGGGACCCTTGACCGTGCGGGTGACGCGGCCGTTTGACGCAGAAACGCCGGTGCGCGAGTTTACCTCCTGGCTGACCTCCAACGAACGGTTCTTCGTCCGGAGTCATTTCGGCCCGCCCCCTGCCGAGGCGATCCAGCCTGAGGCCTGGCGGTTGAGTGTGAAAGGCCTCGTCAAAGAATCGCTCAGTTTCACGCTGAAGGACCTGCAACAATTCGAACCGGTTTCGCTGACGGCCGTGCTGCAATGCAGCGGCAACGGGCGTGCGCACCATCGTCCCAAAACGCCGGGCGTGCAGTGGGAGCGGGGTGCGGTCGGCAATGCGCAGTGGACCGGTGTGCGATTGCGCGATGTCCTGGAGCGGGCCGGCGTGAAGCCGCAGGGACTCCAGGTGCAATTCCAGGGGGCGGATCGGCCGGCTCTCCCGACCGTGCCGTTGTTCGCCCGCAGCATCCCCCTCGCCAAGGCGCTCCATCCGGACACGCTGCTTGCGTATGAAATGAACGGGCGTCCATTGCCGCTTCTCCACGGTGCACCGCTACGCGTGATCACGCCGGGGTGGATGGCCGAATCCTGCATGAAATGGCTGACCGAAATTACGGTTCGGGCCGATGAAACGCCCGGCTATTACATGCAACAGGCCTATCGCGTGCCGGAGACATCGATTCAGCCGGGATCGGGATTGCCCGGGACTGTGATGGTGCCGGTTGAGCAGATGCCGGTGAAATCCCTCATCGCGGCGCCGACAGATGGGGACACGCTGCGAACAGGTCCCGTGACGATTCAAGGTGTGGCATGGGCCGGGGGGCTGGCGGTCGTGCGGGTCGAGGTGTCGTGCGACGACGGACGCACATGGGAACCGGCGCGACTCGTGGGCGACGAACACCCCTATGCCTGGCGGCAGTGGCAATATGTGTGGAATCCTCAGATGGTCGGTCCCACGGCCATTCTTTGCCGCGCCACGGATGCGCGTGGCGATCGGCAACCGGCGACCACCCCGTGGAATCCGGGCGGATTTTTGTGGAGCGGGTGGGATCGCGTGACTGTCACGGTGGCGGCATGAGTCTGCCGCAACGGGTCGCTCCTCTCGCCCTCGCTAGCTGGTTATGCCTGATGCTCGTGATGGTCGTCATCACCGCTGCCCAGGAAGATGATCGAGCGTCCTTGAGTCCGTTACAATCGCGCCGGGCCGCGACCTTGATCATGGCTCGCTGCGCGGTCTGCCATACCACGGATCTCATCTCCCATCAGCGGTTGCCGGAAGATCGTTGGACTGCCACCGTCGAAAAGATGGTCCATTGGGGCGCGGATTTGTCCCAGGAGGAAACGGCTCTGGTCCTGCACTATCTCGTTGCCCGCAATCATCCCGGTGCGGCGGATGAGTTGCCGAGCATCGAGCAGGAACTGTCGATGACGCAATCGATTGTCAACCAGAGTGCCGCAACTGATGGTCCGCTTCCCGGGGTCCCCGCGCGCGGAGCCGGGCTGTATATGCATAACTGTCAGGCCTGTCATGGAGAAGGGGCGGCCGGCGGCGTGGGGCCGAAGCTGGCGGGCAATATGATCCTGAAACATGAGGGCGCGTTTTGGGAAACGGTGCTCCATGGTCGCGGCCCCATGCCGGCCTGGGGCGCGGTGCTGAGTCAACAGGACATCGCGGACATACATGCCTGGCTTGCCACACGATAGGCGAGCCTCTCGAGCGGAGTGAACGAAAGGGGTGCCTCATGGGTCGACGACGGATGGTGGTGGTCGGGTGCGCACTGGTCATCATGGTGGGAGTGATGTCGTTTCCGCACCTGCTGCTGGGAAGCGACCAGAGCCATGTGAAACAGCTGATTCAGACCAACTGTGCCGGATGCCATCGGTTGGAAGGAAACGCGGATTCGCGATTCACCCTGAAGGCACCCGACTTGATTTGGGCCGGGAGTAAATTCAAGCACGAATGGTTGGTAAGCTGGCTGGCGGGCAAGGAGCCACCGCTGTATGCGAAGAGTTATCGTTGGGACCAGAGTCAAACGGCGCAATCCCATCCGGCAGTGTCCCAGGCCGAGGCGGAAGAGATCGCGAAATACCTCGAAACCAACTTTGTCGATCCGAAGGTGAAGCCTGGTGCCATCGATATGGCGACATTCAGTAAGCAAGAGGCGGCGTTCGGTGAGAAGATCTTTAAGGAACATGCCTGCATCGGTTGTCATCAAGTACGGGAAGGTGACAAAACCGTCGGGGGTCCGCAAAGTACGTCATTGGCAGATGCCGGCAGGCGGCTGAAGGCGGATTGGATTCACCGGTTCAATTCGAATCCGCCGGACTATGTACCGCACAGCGGGGAGTTTGTAGGCGATGTCAGCGAACTGGGGCTACGGTACGTCACAGGGTACATTGCCACCAGAGGGTGGGAAGATTTCCCTTATTATGAGCCTTGGAAAAGCGAACCGTTTGGGCATACGAGTCTGGACCGTGGCCAGGTGATTTACAAAGAATACTGCGCTCAATGTCACGGGGCAGCAGGTAAAGGCGATGGGCCTGCCGCATCGGGGTTGGACCCGAAACCGGCGGTCCATGCCAACATTCCATTCGAGAAAGTCCCGACAGACTATCTCTATAACGTCATCTACTATGGCGGACGGGCAGTCGGAAAATCCCCCACCATGCCCTATTGGGGCCTGACGATCGGTCAGCAGGGCGTCGCGGACGTGATGGCCTATCTCAAGGCCACCTTCAAGGGCGAAGCGGAGGTAGCGCAGGCAGCCGCAGGGTCCGGTGAAGGTCCGAGCGGGGTCTGTCCGCAGCCTCGGAAAACAGCGAAGGCGCCGGCAGATTTCCTATCCAAGACCAATCCGCTGCCGCACTCGGATGCGACCATCAAGGCGGGGAAAACGCTGTTTCTCCAGACGGCCCAGCCCGTGGCCTGCGCGATGTGCCATGGCGACAAGGGTAACGGGCAGGGATTCATGGGGGCAGCATTGATCCCGCCGCCCAGAAATTTCACCTGCGGCTCCATGATGAAGGACATTCCCGACGGGCAATTGTTCTGGATCATCAAGAACGGCTCGCCGGGGACCGGGATGATGTCGTTCGCCGGCTTGCCGGATGATCAGGTGTGGCAATTGATTGCCTACGTGAGAAGTTTGGCGAAATAAGCACGTGAAGCGGGAACGTCTCTTGTGACACGTTCCGCAGGAACGACGAGAGACGAACGACGAACGGGAAGCGAAGGAGGGTACCAGTGGCGACGTTTATGATTTCCGGCAGCCGGGGGACGGACGATCCGACGATGGCGACGTTACCCTTCATGGCGGCCAAGACGGCCAAAGAGCAGGGGCATGATGTGGTCTTGTGGTTGTGGAACGAGGCCGTGACGCTGGGGCGCAAGGGCACAGCCGACCACGTGACCGGCGTCAATCTCACCCCGTTGAAAGAGCTGTTGGCCGCGGTGCAAGCGGCGCAGATTCCCATCTGGGTCTGCGGGGCTTGCGCGGTTGCTCGCCAAATCAGCGGGACGGATCTCGTCGCCGGCGCTACGATCAAAGGCATGGCTGATTACATCAAAGCCGTGGCTGAGCGTGACCGGAACGTGGCGTTTTAATTCAGCGGGAATGGACGCTGGATGCTGCGCTTCGGTCGCGCATGGAAGCGCGGTCCTCCCAAAGAGTGTCGGCTCTGGCGCATTGGCGAACAGGCTCCCGTCGCACGAGTTAAGAGGAATTCGTCATGAACGTAACAAGCGGCCTCTGTATGTTATCGATCTTGATGATGGCCCTACCCGTGGCGGCTGCCGAGCAACATATGATGCAGCTCAGGGTGCCCGACGACAAACTGGCTGAAGCGCGGGCGCTCACGAGTCCATTGCCGGACTCGCCTGGGACGATCGAAAAAGGCAAAGCGCTTTATCACGGGAAGGGTACCTGCGTGAACTGTCATGGCTCAGAGGGGGCGGGTGATGGCCCGGTGGCCGCGCAATTGAATCCATCACCCCGCAACTTTCAGCATCACGGATTCTGGCGGCATCGGACAGAGGGCGAGATTTTCTGGGTGATCAAGAACGGGTCGCCCGGCACCAGCATGATCGGTTTCGCCGGTCAACTCACCGACGAGGAGATCTGGGCCTTGATTCAATACGAACGCACGTTCGCCGGGGGCCATGGCCACGGTGAAGGAATGGGGCCGCGCGGCGGGATGGGACATAGGGGACCGCGAGAAGGCAGGGGTGGCATGGGACATCGAGGGATGGGAAGCGGCGGCGGGAGTTGTGAGGGAGACCAGTGCAATCGATGATCGGGAAGGATCCTGCAGGGAACGGGTAAAGTCGTGACGGAGAAGCTCCATCTGGTCTGCCCGCATTGCCGAAGCATCAATCGTGTTCCGACAACTCGTCTGGCGGACCAACCCAATTGTGGCCAGTGCCATGCGCCATTGTTTACCGGCCATCCAGTCGCCTTGACGGCGGCAGACTTCGATCTGCATGCGCAAAAGGCGGACATCCCTCTGGTCGTGGATTTCTGGGCGTCCTGGTGTGGCCCATGCCGAATGATGGCTCCGGCCTATGAGAAGGCCGCGCAGCTGCTGGAACCTCACGTTCGGTTAGCCAAAGTGAACACGGAAGAAGAACAGCCGCTGGCTGCCAGGTTCGGCATCTCCAGCATCCCGACACTGGTATTGCTGCGCGGAGGGCGTGAACTCGCCCGTCAACCGGGAGCGTTGGGTCTGCAGGATATTGTGCGGTGGGTTCGCGGCAAGATCTGACTACTCGGCGGTTTCTGTCCTGTTGAAATTCGATGCGTTTCGCAGCTGGCGCATTTTGCGCCAGTCTTGATTCTGGCCCGGTTCTGTAATTCCCCAACTGATTTCGCTACACAGTCCTGCAGCGCCTCGCCGCGTTCGAAACCCTTGTCAAAATTGTGACTTCGCGGCTCGTTCGCCAGAGGGGCCTGGCACGTCCTCTGCTTTCTACCAAGGCGGAGCATTGCTGAGGACGTTCAGAGTTCTATACAACATAGATCGGGAAGGAGAGATCATCATGGGGGATCAGAATCATAATTGTTCTGGATTAGGTGTCTCGATCGCGTTTGTGAGCGGGGCCATGCTCGGTGCGATGGCGGCGATCCTGTATGCGCCGCACTCCGGTGAGGAAACCCGTCGAGCGATCAAGGGGTACGCGCGACGGACGGAAGAGGATGTGTTGGAAAAAGCCAAAGAAATTCGCACGGACATTTCTCACACGATGGAGGAGGCCAAACGGTATCTCAAAGAAACGGAGGCCACGATTGCCGCTGCGCTGACGGCAGGAAAAGAAGCTTTCAAGAAGGAGCGGGCGGATCGAGCCTGACATGGTTGCGGTACGATTTCACGGGCGTGGAGGACAGGGCGCGAAGACGGCCAGCCGCATTCTCGGGACTGCGGCCTTTCTGAGCGGGTACGTCGCGCAGGATTCCCCGATCTACGGGGCGGAACGGAGAGGCGCGCCGGTGGCGGCGTTTACACGCTTTGGTCGAGAACCGATCCGGGAGCGAGGGGCCATCACCCATCCGGATGTCGTTGTGGTGGCTGATGCCTCATTGCTCGAAGATCCGGGTGCCCGAGTGTTGGAGGGAGCACGGGCGCAGACGGTGCTGTTCGTCAATTCCTCGCTGAGCCCGGACGCGTTACGCGCCCATCTGTCTTTGCCTGAGCAGGTGATGACGCGGGACGTGACGGGGATTGCCCTGCAACAGTTGGGGCAGCGGGAGGCGATCAGCGCGCTACTCGGGGCCGTTGCGGCGCGCCTGGTGGGGCTGGAATGGGAGCCTGTCCGACAGGCTATCACCCGGGAACTTGAAGATCTCGCCGTGGCCCCCCCGGTGATCGAGAAGAATCTGACGGTGGCGAAGCAGTGCTACGACTCGGTTGAGCCGACTGGCCTGCACAAGGGCGGAGGCCAGGTTATCAGCGCCGCGGCCTTGCACAATCCGATCTACGAGCCGCCGACCAAAGGTACGGCGAGGATCAGCGCGGCGGGGAATTCGGTGTTGCGTGAAACCGGCGGGTGGCGGACTTTTCGGCCGGTGTTGGTCGCAGGCAAGTGTAACGGTTGCTGGCTCTGCTTCGTCTACTGTCCGGACGGCGTGATCGCCATGAACCAGGACGATCGACCGGTCGTGGACTATGCCCATTGCAAAGGATGCCAGATTTGCGTGCATGAATGTCCGACCCACGCATTGGTCGCAGAGCGAGAGCAGGAAGGCGGGGAAGCATGGACAGCCAAATGATGACCGGTAATCTGGCGGCCGCCTGGGGAGCCCGATTGGCCGATGTGGATTATATCCCGGCGTTTCCCATTACCCCGCAGACGGAGATCGTGGAAGCCTTGGCTAAGTGGTGCGCACGCGGTGAGGTGGCCGCAAGATTTGTGAGCATGGATTCCGAGCATTCGATGATGACGGCCGCCGGCGCGGCGGAAGTCGCCGGTGCGCGCGTCTTTACGGCGACCTCCAGCCAAGGCTTGCTCCATGCGTTCGAGGTGCTCTACTCCATCTCGGGGTGGCGGGCCCCGCTCGTGCTGGTCAATGTGTCGCGGGCCTTGGCCGCGCCGATTACGCTGGAGTCGGATCACAACGACGTGTTGGCCGCGCGCGATGCCGGGTTTCTGCAGATTCATGCCGAGACCTGCCAGGAGGTGTTGGATTCGATTCTGATGGCCTACAGGATTGCTGAAGATGAGCGCATCATGTTGCCGGTGATCGTGAACCTGGATGGGTTTACGCTGTCGTTCACCCGTGAGCCGGTCAGCCTTCCCGATCCCGAAATGGTGCGACGGTTTCTCCCGCCCTTTCGCCCGTCCCATCTCGGGTTCACGGCGTCGTCGGCGCAGGCGTTGGGTGTGGCGGTGATCGGCGGCACCTCCTACGCCTATTTCCGGCATCAGGTGCATCTGGCCGCCAGAAATGCGCTCGAAGTGCATGGGGAGGCGGCGGAATCGTTTCATGCCCTGTTCGGCCGGCGGTATGATCTGGTCGAAGGCTACCGGCTGGAGGATGCGGACGATGTGCTCGTGATGACCAACGCGGGCGCCAGCAAGGGCAAAGCGGCAGTCGACGCAGCCAGGACGCAGGGGAAGCGGGTCGGTCTCCTTCGGCTGCGCGTGATTCGCCCCTGGCCGGCCGAGGCCATTCGACAGGCCTTGCGAGGACGACGGGGCGTGGCCGTACTGGATCAGAATCTGGCGCCAGGGCAGGGCGGGATTCTCTATCAGGAAGTCGCGGCCTGTTTGTATCATGAGCCGGCGCGGCCGCGGGCGTTGTGTTCGTTCATTGGCGGGCTTGGAGGTCAGAATCTTTCGGCCGGTGAGTTCCACGCGATCGTTGAACAAACGGCGGAGGCCGGAGTCGCGGGATCAGGCCTCGGCCCGGTGTTGCTCTATAGTGCCGAGGAGCATCGAGAGATGACGCAGTTGCAGATGCTGGCGGGGGGACATGCGTGACACGTGAGACGTGACACGTAAAACGGGGAAGAGATAGGCCGACGGGGAAGGCAGGAAGCGAGAGACGTCATGTGGCAGCGTGAGACGTTCAAGAAGATCAAGCAGATTCCACGGGAAGAGCACGTCTTGCCGGGCACGGCCTTATGCGCTGGCTGCGGAGGGCTCGAAGCGTTGCGGCTCGCGGCGAAGGTGTTGGGAGATCATGTCGTCTACGTAAATGCCGCCGGCTGCTTCACCATGTTGGCTGCCTATCCCTACACCTCCTTCAAGGGGTCGTGGCTCTACACGACCATGGGTTCGGCGCCTGCCGGCGCGCAGGGGGTTCGCGATGCCTTGGATGTCCTCATTGCGAAGGGGAAATTGCCGAAGAGTGAAGATGTGAAGGTTGTCGTGCTGGGAGGTGATGGCTCCACGTACGACATGGCGCTGTCGTCGACCTCGGGAGCCCTGCATCGGAAGCTCGACTTTTATTACATCTGTTACGACAACGAAGCGTACGGTAATACCGGCATGCAGCTGTCCCCCGCCACCCCCTACGCCGCACGAACCGCGACGTCGCCCTGCAGTGTGCAACATCCAGCCGCGACGGCCCAGGAGAAAAAAAACATCTTTGAGATCTGGCGGGCCCATCGGCCGCCGTACATCGCGACGGTGGCTCCACGGTATCCGTTGGATCTGGAGGAGAAATTTGCGCGTGCCGCCGCCTTCACCGGACCGAAGATGTTTCTTGCTCTCTCCGCCTGCCCGACCGGCTGGGTGTACGACCCTGGAGAAACACCGGAGGTCGCCAAGTTGGCCGTGGAGACAGGCCTCTGGCCGCTGAAGGAGGCCATCAACGGGGTGGTCACTCACACGTATATTCCGAAACGCAAACCGGTCGAGGCGTATTTGAAATTACAGGGACGTTTTCGACATCTGTTCGAGCCGACCGTGCACACGGACGCCATTCGTCACATTCAGGAACGGGTGGACGCCTATTGGCAGCAGGTGACCAAGGAGCAGGCATGAGACGGGGGCACATGGTTTCGCGGGTCGGTGTGTTCTGCCTGTCGGCGCTAGTCTCCATCGCAACTGGGTGCGTGGAACAGAAGGCGAGATCTCCTGCTGACGGAGTGACGCAGGTGCATCTGCCGGATGTGCGCACGCCGATTCCGCTGGGGGCCGATGCGCAGCAGGAACATCGCGCCGTCATGCTCCAGCATCTGGAAACGGTTCAGGCGATTGTCGCGGCGTTGGCAGACGAAGACTATCGATTAGCGCAGGGGCTCACGGAGTCACATTTGGGGTTCTTCATGCACCGGTACGCCATGGCCAGGCAGGAGCCGGCCGATTTTCCTCCTGCGTATCACGATCTCGCGATGGCGCATCATGCCGCCGCCGAGAAACTGACTGATGTGATGCCGACGAAAGATCTGAAGCAGATCCTGCCCGAGTTCAACAATGTGCTCAAGGCCTGTGTGGCCTGTCATTTGGAATACAGACTCCGTCATTCATAACCGAGGAGAAATCGCATGTCGGATGCAAAAATCAGTGTCACGTTTGAACAGGATCATGATCGGTTGGATGCGCTCTTCCACTCGTTCCAGGAGCAGAAACGAAAAGAGTTTGCGAAGGCCAAGGAGGCGTTCGTCGAGTTCAAGATCGGTCTGCAGCGGCATATCGTGTGGGAAGAAGATGTGTTGTTTCCAAAGTGGGAAGAGAATTCCGGCATGGCGGAAGGCGGCCCGACCCAGGTCATGCGCACCGAGCATCAGATGATCGGTCAATGCCTGGAGGCCATTCATGAGAAGGTGCAGGCACAGAATCCCGACAGCGATCGCGAGGAGCAACGTTTGCTGGAGATCCTGAAGTCGCACAACATGAAAGAGGAACGGATTCTCTACCCGTCGATCGACCAGGTGATCAGTGAGGCGGAACGGGCAGAGTTGTATCAGGCCATGAAGGAGATTCCGGAAGAGCGGTATCGCACCTGTTGCGGGAGTGGCCACGCATGAGTTGGCGCAGCGTGGGCGTTGGCTGGTGCCTCGTGGGGTTGGTGCTGATGCTGTCGATGCCTCGATGGACTGAGGCGGTGCCGTACGGCGGCATGACTGCGTCGGATGTAGAGCTGGCGGCTGTTGCGTGGGCGGCGGCTGATGGCGGAGGGATGGTCGCCAATCCGCACAGTGATTTGGTTTTTCGTGCGACCGGTGCGACGACGTGTCTGGATTGCCATCGGGCCGGCAAAGAAGGGGCGATCAGCCCGCAAGTACAGGACAACCAATTGGTGCAGGAGCTCAAGGCCAAGGCGAGAGGCATTCACGGCCCTGGGCGATTCGCGGACTGTTTGCGTTGCCATGCCGGGGGCAGCAAGGGGGTTGAGAAGTACCGGAAGTAATCAGCGGGTCATGAAGAACGGACGACGCAGATGACGGGTGTGCGGTCGCGGCTCATTGCGGTCGTTGTGGCAACGGTCGGTGCGGTGGCGACGGGGCTCGCCTTCGAGGCGCTGCTGAGTCTCGAGCAGGTCACGCCTTTCGGCCATACGCGGTACGGGCATGGCGTCGGCTGGGCAGGCCTGGTCGTGACCCTGCTGGTGTTTGTCTATCCGATTCGAAAGCGGGCCAGCCCCTCGCGCCGATGGCCACGCGGGTGGTTTCGCGTCCATATGGTGGCAGGGGTGCTGGGACCCTTGCTGATTGTCATTCACTCGGGTGCCCACTATCACGCGATTGTTCCGCTTCTCACCATGGGTTCGATGGTGATGGTGGTGGTCAGCGGCATCGTCGGCCAGTTGGTGCACGCGCTCAGCTTGCGAGCGCTCAACGAGGAACGTCATCACCTCCAGCATCACGGGTTGTCCGAGGCGGACATCGACACGCAGTTGCACGGGATGGCGTCTCAGGAAGAGGCGTTTCGCCTGTGGCAGGCCATTCATGCCCCAATGACGCTGATGTTCCTGGTGTTCACCGTCCTGCATGTGGTGGGGGCGTTGTTCTTCGCAGGAATCTCATGAGTCATGCGATACCTCCCGCTTCCGAGAACGGCGATCCCGGTGGTGGCAGTGGCAACCGTGGTGTTGGCGATCTGGGTTGGATGGGGGACGGTGCGGAGCCCCGCTGCCTTCTGGGCCCCTGGCGGCCTCAGCCGCTACCATGTGGATCAAGGCGGGTGCACACAGTGCCATGAGCCGTTTCGGGGACCGAGTCCTGCACGGTGCACCGGTTGCCACACCGAAGGCTATTTCGACACTCGGGCGATGCCAACCCTGGCGGCATGGCATCGCCCGCTCGTCGTTCAACGGCAGGCCTGCACCGGGTGCCATACGGAACATCGCGGCATACTGGCGCAGATTACCGAGCAGACACGCAGCAATCCCCATGGAGCATTCGTCTTTCGTGCGGCCGGCGCCAACTCGTGCACAGCCTGTCATGAGTTCGGCGAGAGAGTCGCGACAAAGCCAACGCTGAGAGACGAGCCAATCGTCAGGCGGTTATATGAAAAGGGGCGCGGTGCCCATCGGCCAGGCCATATTCGGGACTGTCTTTCTTGTCATGACGGAGGTGGTCAGTGAACAGAGGTGAGACGGCGGCCCATGCAGCTGAATCTTGACCAGGCGTTTCCCAGTGAGCAGGCGCTTCGAAGCATGATTACACAGCGCAAGGTCTGTTTCGACCATGATCCATTCTACGTAAAGACGGGCGGAGGCGAGGTCGTCCAGATCGGATTTCAACTCAATTTGTATGGGGCATTCGACAATCCCTTGCAGTTGCCGCTAAACGATGATGAGGAACATCGGGCGATCCTTGGCGATTTGCAGCGGCTCTGCCACGTCTTCTTTCAGACGCTCGACTTGCTCAAACCCTGTGAGCATCCGCACCCGCCCGCCCACCGCATCGTGTTTTCGCCGGAACGAAAGCATCGCGCAGAAGTCTGTCTCCAGATTCCCATATTTGATGTGGCCCAGTACGCCGAGGGTGCCGCAAGCAAGATTCAGAATCTGTTGGCGACCGCTGAATGTTTGTTGACCCATGTCGGTGCGCGGCGTCGGGTGTGGGATGAGGGACAGCAACGATCGGAGCCTTCAGTCGGTGGGTGCGCAGGGTTTGTCAAGAAGGACTGAGGCCACCGCTCCATGCCCGTGAAAATCGAGACCAAAGCGAAATATTCACCTCTGCCTGCCAGACATTCATATGGCGAGAAGTATTGCCTTCTCTAGTCTGTGTTGAGGGCAATGGCTAAGACATGTTTTGAGTGGGATCCAGACAAAGACGCGACGAACCAGGAACACCATGGGGTGGCTGTTATTGGCGAAAGGGAAAGGCTGTCTTTGAGCGGGCAAGTAAAATATCGAGATGAACCATCGGGTAAGATTGTGTCATTCCGGATTTTCATCCCTCTCCTGCCGAATTGGCGTTTCGCGATGAGGGCGTCAAAGTGACTCTGGCCTTGAGCAAAAAGAGTGTGGACTTCTTCAAGGCTGAAGCCTCCCGGTCTCACACACAATACCAGCGCATGATTCGCCGCCTGCTCGATGCCTCTGTCGAAAGGCAGCCTCATGGTCGGCCTTCACGGTCGCCGCGCGCCGCTCGTGAACGAATAGCCCGTAAGCGAAGCGCTGCGTAGTCTGGGCTACCGCAGAAGAAGGGCGTCGTGTTATCTCACATGGACGTTCATCCAAGAGCACTCGTTCCCACCCTGATCCTCGCATCCACGATCTGATAGCCTTGTCCCGGGGGCAAGGCGAAGATCGGGTTCAGGTCGAGCTCGACAATCTCCGGCACCTCTTCGACTAAGCGCGAGAGCCTCAGCAGCAGGTTCTGAATGGCATCGACGTCGCCGGGAGGATGGCCGCGATACCCCTGCAGTAGGCGATAGCCCTTGATACTGCGTATCAGGTCGGCGGCGTCCAGTTCTGTCAACGGCGTGATTCGAAAGCGCACGTCCCCGAGAATTTCGACGTGAATTCCGCCGAGCCCGAACCCGATTAAGGGACCGAAGGAAGGATCCTGCACCATCCCGGCCATCACCTCGACGCCGTTCGTCACCATCGACTGAACCAGAACCCCTTCCATCGCCTCAAGCGTGTGGTCTTGCGCGAGCCGCGTGGCAATTTCGTCGTACGCGCGACGAACCTCGGCTTTACTGGAGAGGTTGAGATGCACGCCGCCGACCTCTGTCTTGTGGACCAGCGTCTGCGAGGCCAGTTTGACGGCCACGGGAAAGCCGATCTGTGCGGCGAGCGTAGCCGCCTCTTCAGCGGTGGTGGCGAGGCCGCCGGGCGGCAAAGAAATTCCCATGCCGTTGAGAAGCGCCCGTGTTTCGGTGACCGTCAACCAACCGGGTCCGCGTGTGGTGAGGGCGCTGCGGCAGACGGTTTTGACGGACGGAATAGCAAGATCATCGAAGTCCGGCACCATGCCGAGAGGGCGATCGCGCCACTGCACGTAGCCGGCGATTTTGCCCAGGACGCGCGCGGGGAGTTCGGGCAGGCCATAGGTGGGGATGGTTTCGTGCAGCAGCGAAAATGTGCGGTCCCGATCCGTTTCGACCATCCAACTGATAGAGACCGGTTTGTTGATCGGTTGCTGCGCCCGTGCCGCCTCAATCCCTCGCGCAATGCCTTCAGCCATGGGGGCCACGTCGGTCGCCGTCACCGCGATGTATAAAATGATCAGGGCATCGATATCGTCGGAGTCCAGCAGCGCGCGGATCGCTTGCTCGTACTGCTCCGGCGAGGCGGAGGCGATCAAGTCCACCGGATTGCGCAGCGAGGCGGAGGCGGGAAGAAACGGCGAGAGTCGAGAAATGGTGGCCTGCGACAATTCAGGGACCTCGAGGCCGGCCGCCTCGCAAGCGTCCGCGCAGAGGATGGCCGGTCCCCCTGCGTTGGTCAGAATCCCGACGCGTCGTCCCTTTGGCAACGGTTGTTCGGACAGGCCGGTGGCCAGGGCAAACATTTCCTCCAGCGTGTCGGCGCGCAGAATCCCGGTCTGCTGAAAGAGCGCGTCCACCGCGACATCATTGGCAGCCAGCGCAGCCGTGTGGGACCCTGCGGCTCGTTTGCCCGATGAGGTCCGTCCCGCCTTGAGGACGACGATCGGCTTATTCCGGCTGACACGACGGGCGATCTGCGCAAATCGCCTGGGGTTGCCGAAGGACTCGACATACAGCAGGATCACGTGGGTGGCGAAGTCCTGTTCCCAGTACTGCAAAAGATCGTTGACGGAGACATCGGCCTTGTTGCCGACGCTGACGAAGGTGGAAAGGCCGAGGTGCAATCGTTCGGAGGCGGCAACGAGAGCGAGTCCCAGGGCGCCGCTTTGCGAGGACATGGCGATGGACCCGGCGGGTGGAAAGGTGGGGGTAAACGTGGCGTTCAAGCGCACGGCGGGATCGGTGTTCAGGATGCCGAAGCAATTGGGTCCCACCATACGCATCCCGTGCAGCCGCACTTTCTCCAGCAACTGATCCTGCAACCGCCGCCCTTCCGCTCCGACTTCTGCAAACCCGGCCGTGATGATGACCAGGGCACGGACTCCGATGGCGGCACATTCGTCCACCACAGACAAGACCGCATCTTTGGGCACGGCGATGACGGCGAGATCGATCGGTCCCGGCAGGTGGCGCACGCTGGGAAATGCCTGGACCCCGGCAATGTCGGACGCATGGGGATTGACGGCATAACAGCGGCCTTCGAACCGGTTGTGGCGGAGAGCGTCCAGTAATCGGTAACCGATACTCGTGGGCGCGCGGGACGCGCCGATCACCGCGACGGCGCGCGGATGAAACAGAGGATGAAGCGAGGCGATGGTCGCGACGCGTTCGCGCCATTCGGATTGCCGCACGCTCCGGTCTGTCGGGGCCAGGGACAGCTCCACTTCCATGTCCCCGCCTTCAAGATGTTCTTCCATGGTGAAGCCTGACGTGGCAAACACTTCACGCATTGCCAGATTATCGGCATGGGTGATGGCCCAGAGTTTGGTGAAGCCCTGCCGGATGGCCAACAGCGCCAGGCGTTCGAGAAGGATGGTGCCGAGACCATGTCCATGGAGCGCGTCGTCGACGGCCATCGCCACTTCCGCTTCGTGCGGGGCCCGCGCATGGTAGGAACCTGATGCGATGATGCGCAGCGTATCGTCGTGCCGGCGCAGGACGATCACCGTCAGGCTGCGTTCCGGGTGCGAAGGATTGCAGAGCGACCGGATCACCTCGGCGGGCGGGGCGGATTCCGAAAAGAAGCGGTGGCGCGTTGCCGACGGGGAGAGGCGTTCGACGAAGCGCTGCAACTCGTCGGCGTCGCCGGGTTGTGCGATCCGTAACAGGGCCGTCGTTCCATCGCTCAGAATGGTGTGAGCCGAATCGGGGCCTTCATTCCGTAAGGGTGGGATCTGGCGGGGGCGAATACGTTGCATCGAATCACCTCGTCAGTAGGCTCGGTTTGAGGATCAGCAGCAACCCCAGTGCGATCATGACCGCACCGCTGATGAGTTTCAACCACCGGCCTTCGCGTTCCTCCAACTTGCGACGTCCCAAGGTGAGGACCGCCAGCGTGACCATCAAGACATCGTCGGCGATGTAGGCGAGATTGTAGAGCCCGAGGTAGGCATAATAGTGCCAGGCGGGCAGACGGTAGGTGCTCAACACCTGGGTATACAGCGCGGGGAATCCGGCTGTGCATAGTAACTCGACCAGGTTGACCAGGCCCGCCAGCAGGATCACCCCGGCCAGGGCGCCGGTTCGATGTTCAGCCTGGACGATGCGGCGGATCCTCGCATAGATTCCAGGCTTGGCGGAGTCCGGAATGCTGAAGGAGAATCCCTGGCGGAACGCGAAAAAGTCCTTCACGTTCACCAGGCCGATCCCTATCGCCAGTGCTCCCAATATGAACTGCACGGCATGGGACAGGCCGATCAGCAGAAACAAATTCAGCCAGGCTGCCATAAACGCAAAATAGATGAGCCCGCTCACCAGCACGAAGGTGCCGGAGATGAGCACCATGGCGAAGCGGTCGCGCAGGGTCGCCAGCAGCGACAAGAGAAACAAGAGGACCCACATCGCACAGGGATTGAAGCCGTCGAGCAGGCCGATGGCCAGCGTGAACAGTGGAAGTCCCAATTCGTCAGCGCTGACGCGGCCTACCCACGGCAGCACGATGCGGTCAGTCTCAGCTGCCTGTGGGCTTGTGACGGTGCAGTCCGGCTGGGCGGGGCGGCAGGCGGCGAACGGTTCGGTCGCAGGCGTGGTCGTGGACTGATCCAGCATGGCGAGGAGGCGCGCGCCCGTGGACCGCTCGTCCTGGTACCCGACGATCAATTCCCCGTTGAGGTAGAACGCCGGCACGCCGACCACAGGCAGCGCATGGAGATGCGCCAGTCTTTCGAATCGCGCCAATGCCTGCGGATCGCGGTCGAGGTCCGCGATCCGGATGCGCAGAGTGGGACGTGTCCGGCGAAGCTCTTCGAGAAACACCTTGGCCGCGTCGCAATGCGGGCAGCCGGTGCGCACGAACACTTCGAGGTCGGGAGTCGGCTCCGACGTGAGGCCGACCCCCGGTGTCATGAACAGACACAACAGTATCAGGCAGAGACCGGGGCTCACGCGTTCGCGCCGAACCATGCGGCCTCCAGCCCGTCCACTAACTCACGAAATCGGGTGTGGCGACGGAGCGGATGTAGGACAAGACGTCCAGCATTTGCTGGTCTGTCAGTTTTCCCCGATACCCGTGCATGGGACTGAACAGCGCGCCGTTTGCGATGGTGATCAACAATTCCCAATCGGTCTTGGCGCGCGAGTTCACCGATTGAAAATTCGCCGGGCGGACGATGAGATATTGGCCGTCCGGCCCGTTGCCGTCTAATTTTTCGCCATGGCATTGCAGGCAGTGTTTCTCATAGATGGCTTGCCCCTCTCGTGGATTGCCCCGGTTCGTTTGCCCGGCGGCCCAGGAACTTCCGAGGATCACAAGGCAGAGGGCACAGAGAATGCTGAACGTTTTCATGCGCTGGCTCCTTTACGGTTCAGTGTGTCGCCACCGGACGGCCGTCAGCTTATCGTACCAATAACACCGGGCAAGGAACGTGATGCAACAGTGCATGGGAAATGCTGCCCAGCAGAAAACGCTCAAGGCCTTTCCGTCCGTGTGAACCGATGATCAACAGATCCGACGACTTGGCGCGCTCTGTCAGGATATCCACCGGGTCGCCGACCGCCACGTGTGTGCCGACCGAATAGCGATGATTCATCACGGCGGCCGCGAGATTCTTCACCAAGTCTTCTGCCGATCGTACAGCGATGCCGGTCCAGTCTTGGAGAGGGAACAGGCTGAACGGGTCGGTGGCCGGGATCGGCCGCACGACACTCACGATTGTGAGATCGACCGGATTTTTAAAGGGATGCGCGAGCAGCCACGCTTTGATGCGCTCGGCGTCTTCATGGCCTTCGATCGCCACCGTGACTCGCTTGACCGGTCCCTCCCGTTCTTTCACGATCAAGGTCGTGCAATCTGCGTGCAGCGCGACACGGTGGGACACGCTGCCCAGGACGAACTCGCCGACGCGGCCTCTTCCGCGCGCCCCGATCACGATCAGTTCCGCGCGCAGGTCTCGCGCCTGATCCAGAATCAGCGCCGCAGGTTTGGCGAATTCGCAGACACGCGTGATCGACAGGCCCTGTGAGGGGAGGAGTGTGGTGGTGTGATCCAATAATTGTTGGCCGGCTCGTTCCATGGCCTTGCGGAACTCGTCGTAGCCTTGCATGTTGCTCACTTCCGCGACGATCGGATATTGAAACATGCCCAGATCAATGCCGTGCACGAGGACGACCTCCTGCAGATCGTACAAGTACGAGGCTTCTCGAACGGCGGCAAACGCCTGTTCCGACCAATCGAGTGCGATCAGGACGCGCATAATAGTCCTTCCTTTAAAACAACGGATGCGGCGACGTGCCGAAGGGCATGAACCGCGGCGAATCGCCGACATTGCCGCGGATGCGCCACTGTCCGTCTTCCCATGTCATGTAATGCACTTCCTCATACCAGCTGTCGATCGGCACGCGGAGGTCGCCGGTTTTAGACAGGCCTGTGAGGCTGCCTGTGCAGGTGACTTCGATGATGGTCTTTGAGCCTGAGCCGACCTTGGCCAGCCGGGAAAAGCGATGGGAATCGGTGAGATCCTGGAATTCATCGAACAGATTGGCCCACACCTTCCGCATGTCGGACTTCTTGAGTCCGTGATAGTCGTACTGCTCGGAATAGAGGGCCATGACGCCGTCCACATGACGCGCCCGCAGCGCTTCTTCCGCCTGCTGAAAGGTTTTCAGCACCGCGTTTGTCGTCGCCTGATCGAGATCCACCGCCGCGCCGGGCAGGAGTCGAACGTCTGCCGTGGCGACCGATAGCAGAGCGACCACCACCAGGAGTCCACCCGTCAGGCACGCGCTCCATTGACTCCATCTTCGACGCCGTTCACCCATGCGGTCCTCGTTTCGGTTGCGTCCGATCATGGCTGCGGTCATCCGGCGTCCTTATCCGGTCCACGTAATCCGGATAAAGTCCTCGTCCTGGTCGTACTGAATGTCCAATTGGCCATGGTGCGAATGTTTCAGCGCTTCACCGATGCGTCGGGGCAGGTGCGCATCGGTCGTAAGGACGACGAGATCCTCAGCCCGGTCCTCGATCGTCATAATACGCGCCAGCGGATAGGCCTTTTTTTCTTCTGCTTCCGTATTACGGATGATGCCCATCACCTGATCGCGATGCTGCGCCTTGTATGGTCCTTTCAAGGTGACGAACCCCTTGGGATTCTTGTCCTGGATGCGGAGGCAGGCCGGACAGGTGATCTGTTCGGCATTCGTCGGCCTGGCATCCCATGTCCAGCGACCCTTGTGGTACAAGGCCCCGCAGGTCTTGCAGACGGTAGGTTCCTTGAGTTTGCCGGGCATCTTGTATGAATCGTGCTTATATTCCTCGACGAAACGATCGCGACGCGCGCTATGGCCGCCTTCTGGTTGGTTGTTCATGGTGTACAGTCCCTTTCTCGGCTCGTGTGCCAACCGCTGTAACAATTCCAGACTTACGATTTCGAGAGAAATGCTTCCTCAGCCAGATTGAGATACTGCAACACCTCCCGGTCTTCGACCTGTTCGAAATCCCGGTAGAAATTGCCGACGGCAAAAAAGGGTTCGGGAACCCGGAGCACCACCAACTGATCGACCAGGCTGCGGGCTTCCTGAATCGTGCTGCGAGGGCCGACCGGGATCGCGCCGATGATGCGGCGGGGGTGCGCCTGGCGCACGGTCGCGACGGAGGCAAAGAAGATGGCGCCGGTGGCCAAGCCGTCATCCACAATAATGACGGTCCGGTCTTTGAGCGAGGGAAAGGGGCGACCTTGCCGGTAGAGCGCCACACGCCGGGCGACTTCTTTTTGTTGCATTTGCACGGCGGCGGCCAGGTCGCGATCGGTCAGGGATAGACCGGACAGGGCTTCCTGATTCCAGTAGACCGCTCCCGTCTCGCTGACCGCGCCCAGTGCATACTCAGGGTTCCCGGGCGCGCCGATCTTCCGGGTGATGAGCACGTCGAGCGGAAGATGCAAGGCCAGGCTCAACTGATAAGCCACCGCGACACCCCCGCGCGGAAGCGCAAGCAGGATGCCGTCGGGATCGTTGCGAAACGCGGCAAGCTCCTGCGCCAACAGTTCACCGGATTCTTCACGGTTCTTAAACATCACTCCATTCCTCGACAGGCGTGGGAATCGATGCGTCAAGCTCCCAGTCGACTTACCATAATCCGCTTGTGACCCCGACGCCGATCAGAAACAGCGCGGCCACGATCACGAGTACCATCAGCCACCAATGGTGATGGGTTTCCTCCGGGTGCCAATGCATTTCCCAGGGGATATCCAGATAGCGAGGATGCTTGAACATGGGCGCTCCTTTCGTTTAGGAAATCTTCACCTCGATCGATTTCGGTTTGGCCTGAGCCGATTTCGGGAGATGCACGTTCAGGATGCCGTCTTTGAATTCTGCGGCGACCTTACTCCCATCGGCATCTTCCGGCAGTGTGAAGCTCCGCAGGAAGCTTCCGTACGCGCGCTCCACCCGATGATATTTTTTGTCCTTTTCTTCCTTTTCGTACTTACGCTCGCCGGAGATGGCCAGCACATTATCGTGCACCGTCAGCTTCACGTGTTCTTTCTTGATATCCGGCAACTCCGCCTTGATCAGATACTCCTTCTCGTCTTCGGTAATGTCCACCAGCGGTGACCATTCCGCCACGGCAATGGATTCCTTCTGGCCTCCAGCTTTAGCGGGCGCTCCACCCCACATGGCTGAGAGGCGTTTCTGGATGTCTTCCAACTCTCTCCAGGGATTCAGCTGTGCGCGAAATGGTTCCCAGTGAATCAATCCACTCATGGCCGTTTCTCCTTTGTCTGTTCTGGTGATGTCTTGTTCGCAAATCATCTGTCGCCTGCCTCATAGGTATTGCAGGCTCGATGCCAGAAGACATGGTGGAAAGCCCCGGCCTTCTGGAGCCGAGAAGGGATAAAAACCCAGCGGCATCGTCCTGCCAGTGGGGCGATACGGGACAACGGCGGGGTGCGGCAATGGTGCCAATTACCTCATTGATTTCCGGCCGACCATGCTTACATAGATAGATGGAAGGAGGTGGAGCCAGGATAAAGGTCGATATCCCCGCTTCCGTGCAGCGAAGAGTTGGGTCGGGGGTTGCGCCTGTGCCGGTTTCGGGATCAGTTCCGAAGGGACGCGCTTCCATCTCGGTGCCAGTATGAGGCACGGCTCCCATGGAGCCCGATGAAGGGGAGGCGCGGGGCATCCGGTGTGAGAGTTGTGCCGGGGTGCCCGGATGGATCTCGCTCGGTCGGCAGGCCTGATCTCCTCACGGAAGCGGGTTCTTTTTTGGGCGGGAGAAGGCCACTTCGTCCCGTCGGCTTTTCAGATCCGAAGAAGTCCGCGAGGAGGGTGTCGCTTACCTCAGAAACGCCTTGCGAATCCTCAAGAGAAACGCGTTGGCGATTTCTGGATGGGCCTGTTGGGCGCAGGCGCGTAACCGGTGGGCGGCTTCTTCTCTCCAATGCTCTCCCATGTCGATGACTTCCCCGGGGCGATAGTGTCCGGCCTTGATGTTAAGCACCGCTTCACCGACCGGGGTTTCAGAAATCCTGATGCTGAACGTGCCCCGTTCCAACAATTCACACAGATTGAAGAGTACACGTACGTAAGCTGCGGCGTACTTTTCCGGGCGGCCGTCTTTTTTCTCCAGCATCTTTTTGCGTTGATTGTCGCAGTAGTTCAGGAAGGCATCATACGCTGCCTGTGCCGACCAGAGCCGTGGAAACAGTTGCCGTAGTTCCGCGCCCCAGTCGTCCATCGTGACGACCGGCGCGACCAGTGTTTCCAGCACCAATGGATGGCCCTGTAACGCTAGTTGGAGAAAGTGCCCGATTTCCCAGGCCGTCTCGTCCTCCTCCTCCTTCATCATCCTCGTCCCTCGGTATTTGAAGCCGACACGGAACAAGTCGGCGGTAGGCAGCACGAAGACGCTGCGAAAATCCTTGTCGCTATCAGGTCGGGCGAGGCCATGGGCATGCGAGCCGACGACGACTTTCAGGATCGAGGTATCGGTCGTGGGCGAGTCGGGGCTGGTCATGTTCGTAAGGCGGCAACCTGAGCGAGACAGCCGCTCAGGGTCGTGTACTTTGGATAGTCGGATTCAGGAATCTCAATGTGGAATGCCCTGTGGAGGGAGACCACGAAGTTGAGGAAGTCCATCGAGTCGAGGTCGAGCTGGTCTCGAAAACTGACATCGGGGTTGAGCGTGGCCAGATCGGCCTCTGGCGCAATCTCGCCCAGGAGGCGGAGGAGGTGCGCACGGTTGTCCGCGTCGGATGGTGTGGTTGTCATAGCGATTGGGGCTCTTGTAAAAGGCGATCGAGTTCGCCCAGAAACAATCCTCCGCGATGGCCGTCGCTGACACGGTGATCTGCGGACAAGGACGCGATCACGACCGGTCGTGCGACCACCAGCCCATTGGCCACCCAGGGCCGTTCAAGCACCTTGCCGAATCCCACCAAGGCGACTTGCGGAGGATAAATGACTCCGAAGACGGTTTCCACCCCCTGCTCGCCCAGACTGGTGACGGTGATGGTGGGATCCGACAGCTCCGAACTCCGTAACGACCCGGCGCGAGATCGTTTGACCAGGTCCTGGAAGCGTTGCATCAAGTCGCCGAGGCCGGCACGGTCGGCATCGTGCAGGGCCGGCGCCACGAGGCCCCCCTGGCGCAGGGAAATGGCCGTGCCAATGTGAATCCGTTCGCTCCTGACCGCCTCGCCGTCTTTCCATAGCGCGTTCAGTTCTGGTATCTGGCGAAGCGCAAGCGCGACCGCCTTGATGAACAAGACACTCACGAGCAGCCGTTCCGTCACCGGGCGGCGCGCATTCTCCGCGGTGAGCCAGGCCAGCGCGTGGCTCAGGTCGATGGTGGTGCTCAGATAATAGTGCGGGATCTCGCGTTTCGAGCGAGCCATGGCGGCGGCGATCGTTTGCCGCATGCGCGCCTGGCGCTCAGCCGTGCCGGCCGGTTTGGCGATATCCGCGGTGCTCGTGCCCGCACGGGCAATGTCTTCCAGGGTGATGGCCCCTTCCGGCCCTGTTCCCGTAAGGCCCGTGGGATCAAACCCTCGTTCGGCGGCCAGCTTCCTGGCGGCGGGGGAGATGCGCAGGCGGCCACTGGGCGCCGGTAAGGGCGCGGTTTTCGCAGCGGGCGTGGGGATGGGTTGACGCAACACTGGCTGCGGCGCGATGTGCTGCGGTTGGAGCGAGGCGGTCGCCGGTGGTCCCTCGTCGCGAATTACGGCCATGACTGTACCGACCGGGACTTTCTCCCCGGGCTTGGTCAGCAACCGATCGATAATCCCGTTGGCATGGCATTCGACGTCGATCGCAGCCTTTTCCGTATCGACTTCAGCAATGATCTCACCCTTGGCGATCCGGTCGCCGACCCGTTTTTTCCATTGCACCAAGGTACCTTCGGTCATGTCGGCGCCGAGGGTGGGCATGACGAATTCAGCCATGAGAGCGACTCCGTGAAGCGCGAAGGGGGACACGTAACAATTGAACGGCCGATGAGTGACAGAGACACAGCCCAACCATCGATTATCCCAGCAGCCTGCGAACGGCCTGCACGATTTTCCCCACTGACGGCAGCGCCGCCTCCTCCAGATGTTTCGGGTACGGAATCGGTATTTCCTCGCTACACACGCGTGCGACCGGCGCGTCTAGGTCGTAAAAGGCCTGCTCCATGATCACGGCGGAGATTTCCGCGGCAAAACTCCCGGTGCGCCACGCTTCGTCGATCACGATGGCCCGATGCGTCTTCCGGACCGAGGTCAGCATCGTGTCACGATCGAGCGGGCGCAATACCCGGAGATCCACCAGTTCGGCATCGATGCCCTCCTGCGCCAATTGCTCTGCGGCGGCCAATGCTTTCCATACGCTCCCGCCGAAGGTGAGCAGGCTGACATCCTTGCCGAGTCGACGGACGGCTGCATGTGAGATCTCGACCGCAACCGGGCCCTCTTCCAGAGGACCTTCCATGGAATAGAGATACGCATGTTCGAAGATAAAGACCGGGTCCGGTTGTTTGAGGGCCGTGAGCAGCATGCCTCGCGCATCCGTGATGGTCGCGGGTGTCAGGACAGTGATGCCGGGAATGTGTGCGTACCAGCCCTCCAGACTGTGCGAATGTTGCGCGGCGACCTGACGACCGGCGCCGGTAGCCATGCGGACCACCAGCGGCACGCTGAATTGGCCGCCCGACATGTGCCGGAGCGTCGCGGCATTGTTCATGATTTGATCCAGCGCCAGCAGGCTGAAGTTGACGGTCATGACCTCCACGATCGGACGCATCCCGCCGAGCGCCGCGCCGATGCCTGCGCCGACAAAGGTGCTTTCGGACAGCGGCGTGTCCCGAATACGTTCGGGACCGAACTCAGCGAGAAGCCCCTTGCTGCAGGCGTAGGTGCCGCCGTACTCGCCGACGTCTTCTCCCATGAGGAACACGCGAGCATCGCGCTGCAAGGCCTCTCGCATGCCGCTTCGAACCGCTTCCCGGTAGGTGATAGTCATGACATCCAACGATACGCACACCGCCATCAGCGATCGGTTGTTAGCTTCTGGGTGATGGCTGACTGTTGATCGCCGACAGGTTGGCTGTACACATCCTTGGTGAGATCTTCAACCGGTTCCCAGGGGCTTGCGTCCGCGAAGGCCACGGCATCCTCCACTTCGGTGGCAATCGACGCGTCCAGGTTCTTCCAATCGTCATCGTGCAAGAGCCTGGCGGCGCGCAGTGTCTGTTCAAAGGTGGTGATCGGATCTCGCTGCTTCCACTCGTTGACTTCCTCCTTCGTGCGATAGAGTTCGGCGTCATACATGGAGTGGGCCCGAAAACGGTAGGTTCGGCATTCCAGAAAGCAGGGCCCGTTGCCCTGTCGCACGAATTCGACCGCGCGTCGAGTGGCGCGGTCGACCGCGAGGACATCCATGCCGTCGACCGTGTGGGCGGTCAACGCATAGGCCTTCGCTTTGGCCGCGATGTCCGGTTGTGATTGGTGGCGGGCCAGCGCCGTGCCCATGGCGTACAGATTGTTCTCGCAGAGAAACAGCACCGGTAGTTTCCACAGGGCGGCGAGGTTCAAGGATTCGTGAAATTCGCCTTCCGCCACGGCGCCGTCTCCGAAATAGCAGGCTGTGACTCGGGCACGACCTTGTAGCTTGTCGGCGAGTGCCAACCCCACCGCCACCGGCAAGCCGCCGCCGACGATCGCCAGCCCGCCGTAGAAGCGGCGTGAGGCATCGAAAAAGTGCATGGAGCCCCCGCGTCCGCCCGCGCAGCCGGTGGCCTTGCCGAATAATTCGGCCATCAACGATCGCATGGAGGTGCCCCGGACGAGTGCGTGGCCGTGTTCACGATAGGTGGCGACAATGGCCTCGTCGTTCGTCAGAGCAGGAACGGAGCCCACGGCCACGGCTTCTTCCCCGATGTAGAGGTGGAGAAACCCGTGGATCTTGCCGAGCTGGTAGAGTTCCGCCGCGCGTTCTTCGAACCGGCGAATCCGCAACATCTGCCGCAGCAGCTCCAAGCCTTGTTCGCGCGTCATGGAGACCGTCATGCGCCGCCCTCCAACGTCGAGGTGTCACCCTCCGGCAAGCCGAGTTCGCGCGCCTTCAAGAGCCGCCGCATGATCTTGCCGCTTCTCGTTTTTGGGAGGGTCGGCAGAAACGCAATCTCCTTCGGGGCCACCACTGCGCCGAGGCGGGCCCGCGCAAACCCGAGCAATTCGCGCTTGAGCGCTTCGTCCGGCTCATACCCGTCCTTCAGTGAGATAAAGGCCTTCACGAGTTCCATCGCGACGGGGTCCGGTTTGCCGATGACCGCAGCCTCCGCCACAGCCTTGTGTTCGATGAGGACACTCTCGACTTCAAAGGGACCGATGAGGTGCCCCGATGTTTTGATCACGTCGTCCGTGCGTCCCACGAACCAAAAGTAGCCGTCTTTGTCCTGCTTGGCGACGTCGCCGGTGAGATACCAGTCGTTCGCGAAACATTTCTTGTACCGTGCCGACTCATTCCAATAGCCGCGAAACATCGAGGGCCAACCAGGCCGCAGCGCTAGTTCTCCCTGTTGGCCCGGCTCGGTGACCGGCTCTACGTCGCCGGAATCGGTTGTTCTCACAATGCCGGCTTCGATACCGGGCAGGGGGCGGCCCATGGAGCCGGGACGGACATCCATGGCCGCATAGTTGGCGATCATGATGCCGCCGGTTTCGGTCTGCCACCAGTTGTCATGAAACGGGTGGCCGAATGCCTGCTCTCCCCACACGACCGCCTCAGGGTTCAGTGGTTCTCCCACGCTGGCAAGAAACCGCAGTCTCCGTAAGTCGAATTTTCTGATGGGGGCCACGCCGAGTTTCATCATCATGCGGATGGCGGTCGGCGCCGTGTACCAGACCGTAACGCCCTGGTTCTGCAGGATGCCGTACCACCGTTCGGCATCGAATTCGGCTTCGTCCACGATGCTGGTCAAGCCGTTGGTCAGTGGGGCGATGATGCCGTAGGACGTGCCGGTCACCCAGCCTGGATCGGCCGTGCACCAGAAGACGTCGTCGGGATGAAAGTCGAGGGCGAGTTTCCCCGTGATGTGGTGAGCCACCACGGCTCCATGCACATGAATCGCACCCTTCGGGGTTCCGGTCGTGCCGCTGGTGAAATGCAGGAGCGCCGGATCTTCGGGATCGGTTGCTCGGATGTGATAGTCAGCCGAGGCCTGATGAAGCAGGCGATGGAAGTTGGCCGTGCCCGGTTGGTGTGGCGCCGGCAGCTCGTCGCCGATCACCAGCACATGTTCCAGCTGAGGCAGGGCTGCTCGAATGGCGGCCATTTTTCGTTGATAGAGGGATGCGGTAGTCACGAGCACCTTCGCCTGGCCGATGGTCAGCCTGGCCCGAATCGGTTCCGGTCCGAAGGCGGAGAACAGCGGACAAAAGATCGCGCGATGTTTCAGGGTCCCTAGTGCCGCGAGGTACAGCTCCGGGATACGTCCGGCGAGTGTAAAGACGCGATCGCCCTGTACGACACCGAGAGACTGAAGCACGTTGGCAAAGCGGTTGGTCAGGTCATCCAGTCGCCGGTACGAATAGTCATCGATCGTCCCGTTCTTGCCCAGCCATCGGATGGCCGTTCGTTTCGCCAATGGCCCGGCCGCATGGCGCGCGATGGCTTCATGGGCGATGTTCAGGCCTTCCCCGGCGGGCAGTCCATCCAACTCGGCACGCGCCTGGTCCCAGGAGAACCCGTTGCGCACGACGTCATAGTCGTAGAGGTTCGGGATGACCTCCCAGTCGCGTCGTGACTTGATGATCGGGTTCCATGGCATGGGGTGTTGATGCTCCGAGCATAGGTTCTGCAAGGCGTAGACCATCAGGGCTTGTCCGAAGGGGGCGGCCAAACGCGGGAATTCGTGCCAGTTGTTGTGAAGCTGCCGCCATAGTGGGCGGAAGCGGCTGTAGCATTATTCACCAGAGGTGGAGATACGCCGTGGACAATCGCGCCAAGCATGACGGGACCCAGGTGCTGATCATGGGAGCCGCCGGGCGGGACTTCCATAACTTCGCGATGGGGTGATGAGTCCGGCGTGATTGCGGGCAAGCGCGTGCTGGTGATCGAGGACGGGCCGACGCGGACTCACAGCGGCATGCCATTTGGCGCCGGGTATCTGATGGCCCAGCGACATCAGGCCCGCGCCATCGTCGATCCCAGACCTTCTACTGTCGGGAGTCTCCACGCGGCGGTTCAACACTACCCGCATATCGGACCGGTCCTGCCGGCGATGGGATACGGGCCGCAGCAGATTCAGGACCTGGAGGACACCATTCGATCGGTGGACTGCGACCTCGTGGTGATCGCCACGCCGACGGACTTGCGGCGGTTGATCCGGATTGAACAGCCGACGGTCCGGGTGCGGTATGACGTGGCAGCCCATGGGACGCCGACGCTGGAGGACATCCTGCAGGGCGTCATCAGGAAGGCGATACCATCGTGAATCCTTTTTGTCGGTCTGTGCTCCAACGAGCAGCAGCAGACACATCACCTTCAACCGAAAGGCGAGACGATACATGGTTACCCAGTCCACATATATCGTGCGGGATCGATGCCATCGCTGCGGCGGGTTCATGGTTCCCGAGGAGATCCGCGAGGTCAATCAGATGGGGTGGCGCTGCGTGATGTGCGGTGAGCACATCGACCAGCTCATCCTCGAGCATCGGCGAAAGATGGCGACTCCGGAAGGCGCGAGGCAGCTGTCGGAGAAACGCGAAAAGGCCCGGCTGAACTAGCGGGGTCGCACGATCAGGGCGCAGACGCCTTTCGCCGCCGATGGCGGTTCGTCGCCGAAACTAGCAGTTGTTTGATGCGAAAGGCGGGTTCCACCAGGCCGAGCCCGAGAAAGTTGGGCGTCAGGAGCGGTTCTGACGCCTTGTTGCCTTCTACGTAGAGATCCACCTGTTTGCCGCCAGCCAGCAGGGGCAAACTTTGAATCCGGGCTTGGGTCACGATGCCGAGGAGCGTGATGCCCCCTTCGTCGCCACGGCGGCCGGCCCGATCCATGTTGTCGGGGAGTCGAAAGACCGGCCCCCCGCTGTTCCCGGGGAAGACGTGGCTGTCGATCAGAAACACGTCGGAGCCGGGGCGGGTCGGCGAGACCCAGGAGACGATGCCCTGTCGTACGATTGCTCGTGGCGAGTCGGGGATATCGAAGGCTGCGGGATATCCCAGCACCACCACCGGCGCCCCCTCATATAAGTCGGCGGTCGTGGCGATGTCCATCCAGGCGATGGAAGAGGGCTGGCCCGATGTCGATTCCCGTGGATGAAGCGGGAGCGGAAGACAGGCCAGATCCACGGCTCGGTTCGGGTGAGGAAACCAGCAGCGCCGCCCTGCCTTGGTGAGTTGAAGGGGAAGGTCAACGATCTGTGCCGGGCCCCGCCGATGGCTGTCCGGAAAGACCATGCCGAGGGTGGACGGTCTCCAGTCCTCGGCCGGATCGGCAAAGACGTGTTTCGCCGTGACCAGCCAGGACATCGGACGCCGCGTCCCATATAATGAAAACAGCACGCCGGTGCCGACCACGGCAAAAAACGATTTCCGCGACACTCGGCCGCCGCGTGACCGAATCTCGGTCTCTTGCACACAACCGAGGGCCACGGTTGCCGAGCGCCATCGGTCGATCCATCCTGCCCGCCTCCCGTCGCATGCCCTTTCGCACGGTCTCTCCTACGATCAGCAAGCCTGGTGCCGCGCATGGGTGGCTCCTCTCGCGGTTGAACTTTGACACCGCCGGACCGATTCGCCTGGCAACGAACGCCGCTCGTGGTCTGCCCGAAAGGGACATCGTTTCGAGGCGTTCTGCGACAGACTGGTTCCCTCGACTGGGGAAGAAGGCAACGGTCGCCGGTGCGTGGGGCCGCGCATGGCGTGTTCCCGGCCGGTCATAAATACCTGCCCCGGTGCACAAGGCGCTCGTGTCGCAAGGGGGCAGCTGTCCGGTTCGCTCGCCGGGCCCCGAATATGCCTGTCGGTGGTTCAGCAGCTCGGATGGCGAGGTGGGGGATGTAGAAGAAGCCGTTCAAGAACTTGCCTAAGCGTGAGTTGCGCCGCCACCTGAAGTTCACGCTGAAGAAGGCGCAGGAGCAGGTCATGGATATGGGGACTCGGCGGCGGAGGTTCTACGGGCAGGACGGCGTCTGGCATTGGTGTCAACAGTGGCGGAGTCATCATGGCGGTGCACAACACCGACGTTGCGGCAATCTTCGAGGAAATGGCCGACCTGCTCGACATCGAAGGGGCGAATCCCTTTCGGGTTCGAGCCTATCGGTTTGCTGCCAGAACGATCCGCGATCTTCCGGGCGAGGTCGCGGAGATGGTGGCGCGGGACGAAGACCTCACCAGCCTCCCCGGTATCGGCGACGATCTGGCTGGGAAAATCCAAGAAATTGTCCGGACCGGTACCGCTGCCGCCTTGGAGGTGCAACGCAAGAAGATTCCTAAGACGCTCGTAGAGTTGCTGCGCATTCCCGGGCTTGGTCCGAAGCGCGTGCAGGCGCTGGCCCGTCAGCTGAACATCCGCAGCCTGTCCGATGTACAAGTGGCGGCGCAGGCGGGGCGGGTGAGTACGTTGCCGGGGTTCGGCGCGAAAACTGAACGGCACATCCTCGACGCCTTGGCTACACGGACCGGCGAGGAATCCCGCGTGCAACGAGCCGTCGCGATGCCGTATGCCGACGCGCTGGTGGCGTATTTGCAGCAGTCTCCCGGCGTGGGGCGTGTCATGGTGGCCGGGAGCTATCGGCGCGCCCAGGAGACCATCGGCGATCTGGATATCCTCGTGACGGCTCGCGCGGGCCTGGCGATCACGGATCGGTTTGTCCGCTACCCCGAAGTCCAGGAGGTCTTAGCCCAGGGCGAGACGAAGGCCAGTGTTCTCCTTCAGAGTCACCTGCAAGTGGATCTGCGAGTGGTTCCGGAAGAGAGTTACGGCGCGGCGCTGCTGTATTTCACCGGCAGCAAGACCCACAACGTCGTGCTGCGACACGTTGCTCAGCAACGCGGGCTGAAGGTGAACGAGTACGGCGTGTTTAGCGGCGAAGTCCGCATTGCCGGCGACACGGAGGAGTCGGTCTATGCCGCGGTCGGCGTACCCTGGATACCTCCGGAGTTACGAGAGAACCGCGGTGAATTCGAAGCGGCAAAGGAGGGACGGCTTCCGAAGCTGGTGGAGTTGCACGATCTGGTTGGGGACCTGCACGCCCATACGACTGCGACGGATGGGCGGCATAGTCTGAAGGAGATGGCAGACGCGGCCCGGCGGCGCGGGCTCCGGTATCTGGCGATTACGGACCATTCGCGGCGATTGGCGATGGCCAGGGGGCTCAATTCGTCCAGGTTGTTGTCGCAGATGGAAGAGATCGACCGCTTGAACAGGGACCTCACGGACATGCGTCTGTTGAAAGGGATTGAGGTCGATATTCTCGAAGACGGCTCGCTCGATTTGCCGGATGACGTGCTCGGTCGCTTAGACCTGGTGGTCGGCGCGGTTCATAGCCGCTTCAATCTCTCCAAGCAGAAACAAACCGACCGCATCCTGAACGCCATGGACCATCCGCACTTTTCTATTCTGGCCCACCCCAGCGGCCGCCTCATCGGTCGCCGTGAGCCCTATGACGTGGACATGTCGCGCATCATCCGGAAAGCCCGAGAGCGTGGCTGCTTCTTGGAGGTGAATGCCCATCCGGAACGGTTAGACCTGACGGACATCCATTGCCAGATGGCGCGGGAGGAGGGGGTGCTGCTGGCCGTCAACAGCGACGCGCACAGCACGGCTGACCTTGATGACAGGAGATACGGTGTCGGACAGGCGCGGCGGGGCTGGCTCCAGAAGGCGGATGTTCTCAACGCGAGATCCTATGCGGAGGTGACACGATTGTTGCGACGGACGATGGAGCCCTGACGGTGCCGGACGGCTCATGTGGGGGCCAGTCGCGTGACGGTGAGGAGATCGGAGGAGGAAAGACGATGACGGAACGAGCCGACCTGTTGGCGAAGGCGTCGAAACCGGCGGAAGACGCGTTGCGCCTGCATGCCTACTACAAGGGCAAGATGCAGATGATGCCCAAGTGCGCGATCCGCAGCCTGGAGGACTTTTCCGTCTGGTACACGCCTGGAGTGGCGGCCCCCTGCAAGGCCATTCAGGCCGATCCTGATTCGATTTACGAGTACACGAACAAGGGGAACATGATCGCCGTGGTGTCTGACGGGACGCGCGTGTTGGGGTTGGGCGACATCGGCCCTGGAGCCGGGCTGCCAGTCATGGAAGGCAAGGCGATGTTGTTCAAATATCTGGGCGGGGTGGATGCCGTCCCGATCTGTCTCGACACGAAAGATCCCGAGGAATTGATCCGGACCGTCCGTTTACTCAGTCCGTCCTTCGGGGCCATCAACCTCGAAGATATCGCAATGCCGAAGTGTTTCCGGATTCTGCGCGAGCTGCGGGCGATCAGTCCGATCCCTATCTGGCACGACGACCAGCAGGGGACCGGGACAGTGCTGTTGGCGGCATTGATGAACGCGCTGACCGTGGTGGAAAAAGACATAGGGCAGGTGCGCATTGCCATGATCGGCATGGGAGCGGCCAACGTGCCGACCTATCGATTTCTCACTGCGTGCGGTGCCGATCCCGCGAGAATCGTTGCCTGCGATGCGGGAGGCATCCTCGGCACATACCGGCGCGAGTATGAGCTAGATTCGGCGTTCAGCGAGCAATGGAACGTGTGTCGTCACACCAATCCGGCCGGTGTACGAGGCGGCATCGAAGAAGCCTTACGAGGGGCCGACGTGTGTGTGGCCTTCTCGGCCGGCGGTATCATCAAGCCGGAATGGGTGCAGGGCATGGCGCCGGACGCCATTGTGTTCGCCTGCGCCAATCCGGTTCCCGAGATCTGGCCCTGGGAGGCGAAGGAGGCGGGCGCGCGGATCGTGGCCACTGGCCGCAGTGATTTCCCCAATCAGGTGAACAACTCCCTCGTGTTTCCCGGCATCTTTCGCGGTGTGCTCGACGTGCGGGCGAAGGCCATTACCGATGAAATGGCGATCGCGGCGGCGCATGAACTGGCCCTGTGCGCCAGGGAGCGCGGCATCCATGAGGAGAGCATTCTGCCGACAATGGAGGAATGGCAGGTGCCGATGCGGCTTGCCGTGGCGACGGCGACCAAGGCCCAGGAACAGGGCTTGGCGACGGTTGCGAGAACGCGCGACCAGGTGCACATTCTAGCGGAATCGAAGATCCGTTCCGCGCATGAAGCCATGCGTGTGTTGCTGCGCGAGGGGCTGATTGTTGCGCCGTCGGCAGCAAGGGAGTGATGAGTGCAGTGGGGGCGGGAAGCGCGATGGCCGAACAGGCCTGGGCGCAGGGTTGAGTGGTAATAATCGGTATTCAATAGAACGGAAAACGTCCGATGAGCTCGGGCTTTGATAGGCTGCTCTCGGCCAAGTGCGGAAGTTCGGGGCTAAGATAGCACCGCCATCAAGCGGTCCTCAGCCCTGTCGCATTAACGCTGCCCATCGGCCGCGCCGCTTTTTGGCGTCGGCTGGATGGGCTTGTTATGCGGCATTTAGCGGCTTGATGCGCGCCATATCTTTCTTAATTGCCTCCGAGGCATCCCACAGATCCACAGCCCGCTGGGCGTTCAGCCAGAATTCTGGAGTATTGCCAAACAGGCGTCCCAGCCGCAGAGCCATTTCCGGACTGACACTCCGGCGCTCTCGCAACACCTCATTAATCGACTGCCGCGAGACACCCACGGCTTCAGCCAAACCGGAAACGGTCAGTCCATAATCCGGCAAAAAGTCTTCACGCAGCATCTCGCCTGGATGGGTAGGCCGTCGCTTGGTCTTGGTTGTGTTCGGAATGCTCATCTTTCTCACCTCATTCAGTGGTAATCACAAACTTCGACATCATAGGCGTCGCCGGCCACAAACCGGAAGCAGATGCGCCACTGGTCATTGATCGAGATCGAATGTTGTCCCTTTCGGTCGCCTTCCAGTGCATGAAGGCGATTGCCCGGCGGAACTTTCAGGTCATCAAGCCGCGTAGCCAAGTCGACGTACTCCAACTTTCGCGCAGCCCGTTTGGCAACATCCGCCGGAAACCGCTTGGCATTGCCTGTGGCGTATAGTTCCTGGGTGCGTCGATCCGCAAATGTCTTGATCATGCGTCAAGTGTAGTTTGTCACGTGACGCGTGTCAATCGATGGTTTGCTGTCGCCTAACGTGTGCCATCAGGTGTGTGCGGCGCATGAAGCCATGCGCGTGTTGCTGCGCGAGGGGCTGATCGTCGCGCCGTCGGCAGCGAGGGAGTGATAAGAGCGGTGGAGGCGGGAACCGCGATGGTCCTGCAGGACTAACCGCAGGGTTGAGTGGTATTCATCGGTACTTAATCGGACAGCCAACGTCAGATGAACCCGGGCCTCGAAGGGCCGCTCTAGGACAAGAGCGGAAGTTCGGCATCGAGATCACACCGCCATAAAGCGGTCTTCAGCTCTGCCGCATTAACGTTCAAGGTCAGGGACGCGGCGCAACGCTCTATCGCGCTGCGTCCCTGCACCGCGAGGTTACGCGTCGGCGCCAAAGTGCTTAAGGACAAACCCGAGTCTGCAAAGTAGGTCATCGTAAGTAACGATATCGGCAATGTTCTTGTACTTCCTCTTCACCACTTCGAAGTCTCTGCGCTGAGCGTTAGAGAGATTGTTGTCTCTCCCCATGATAATGATCCCAGCGGGGTTGGTTATCTTGATTGAGAAGCCTTCGGGTAGCTCGGACTTGTATTTCCTTGTCAGTTCGGCCTCACCATCGGCACCCCAGCGATTCAAGTAGTAGAGGTATTTTTCAATTTGCATCACTGTGCCGGAAAGTTCCCGAAGCGGTATGTGGTTGTCTCTGTATTGACCCTCCGTAACGATGCACTTGTCGAATGGCTTCTTGATTTCGATCACATCGACATTGCCTGAGGCGTCAATTAGCAGGATGTCGATTTCACGATTAACCCCCCGAACGGTATCCCGAACGGGCGCGTGCGCCACTGCCTTAATGTACTTAGGGTTCAGTAGGAGGACAATTTGAAGAATCTCGGCCTGCCATGCGGATTCTGGGTAGCTGTCCTCATTCGCAAGCATGTTAGATAAGCGTTCAAAGAGATAACGGTACTTGCGCTCCTCCTCTTCGCGGAAGAGGCCGAGAATATCTTGAGTTCGCTTATTCAGTCGCTTGTTAACGTAATTTTGAAAGAGCCGCTCTGCATCAACCTGGGTGTCGGAGTACTCACGAACGACTGCGCTTAATCTGGCAAGCACATACCGTCTTAGCTCATGGCTGGTTGGAAAATTGGCGATCAGCCTCTCGAATTCCGTTATTGGAATGGCGTCCGGCTCGTCTCCGCCAATGACAATTCGAGTTGGCCTGATTTCTGCCATTACGCCAAAGATGGAAGTGCGCTGCTCCGCAGTGAACCATTTCCATGTGATAGGCGCTTGGTGGTGGATAAGTAGTGGGTAGCCGATCGGCAAGACCTTGGGATCGAAAGAAAAGTACTCTCCCTCTAAGGTAGCCACCCTGAATCGCAGAGGTTCCGACTCGTAGAATTGGTCGTTGTCGTAAGTATCGGGCGAGTGGTCTGTTACGAGATGCTCTTTACGAAGATGAAAGGTTCGCTTGATAACGAGTTCATCGCCGCGCACAAATCGGTCATGTACCCAGGAGTCGTCGTCCCGCGGGGAATAGCGCAGGAGCAATTCGAAACCTTGTTGCTCAAACTCAATGGCAGGGCCCATATGTCCGATGCCTAACGGTTGAGCTAAGCTGCCGCGGAGGCCGAGGCCTGAAGGGGCGGCTTGAGCGATTCGTTAGCAAGCGTTGCCCTATCGTGTCAGCGAGCGCATCCGCGCAACTGGCTTCCTTGGTCCTATCCGGCATAGCCAGTCGCTATGTCTCGCAGGCGGACGTTCAACGGCGCGAGATACGCCCCACGAACCATGAAGTTCGAATATCGGCTCCATCCAATTCGGGCTGCGACGGTTGCCGGAAGGGAGATGACTCCTGCGTCCAGAGCGGACAACGCGGCCCCAAGAGCGGAAAAAGCCGATGCTGTCCCCATCCTGCGAGCTCCCTCCTTTAGGGCTTCTTTCACCGTGGATCTGCCCACCAGCATTGCCCGCCCCTCCGTGAGCACAATGACGACTGGAGCAAATACGGGAACCGCATCGATGCCGAACTCCGCCAAGTGATCCAGAGCATTCTCCAGCGGGGACTCGGCAGCTTCGCCAAGCTGACTTTCTGCTTCATCACGAAGTTCCTGGCTCGTCAGGGGCGTGCCGATGATTTTGTCCGAGGTGGCATCGATCTCCGCAGTGGTGGCAACGGAGAACCCATTCTCGAGTGCTTGCTTGATGTAGCTGAGCCGCGCGGTTGCTTTGAGTTGGATATACTCAGCAACCGATCCGTCTTCCTCTATGACTTGCAGGTCCCAGCCTTTCTGCGTAGGAGAGGTCGCAAGGGCAGCACGTTGCCCCGGGCTCAGTACGAGTTCGCCAAACACCCGATCCTCGTTCAGGCGCCGTTCAACCAGCACTTCGAAGTACTTCCCCTTCACACCATTGACGAACCCCCTCATCGATTCGGCCGATCGCCCGACCAAACTCGAAGGATCGACGTTGGGGTAAGCCATATTGAAGGCGCGCCATAGCTCCGGGTTAGCGTCGGGCGCCTGGCCAAGTGAGGTGATGTCGTCGATTGCTACGTCGGCAGCTACAGCCGCCACGTCGATGACTTCAGCGCTCTGGCGCTCGTCAATCTCCCGGGCCAATCGGAGGAGGTCATCCCTTGATGCAGGATGGTAGGATGCCGCTATCTCTGGCAGGTTCACGGTCAAAGCAAGGCCACCGTAAGCGCAACCAAGGCGACCACGAGAGCCGCCCAGGCGACGGCAATCGTTTTGATGCTGCCTCCCTGCCTCTCAAGCTTCGCGACGCGAGCCTTCAGGGCCGTGTTCTCGCCATGAAGGCCCACCACAATCGATGTAACCGATTCCGAGAACTCCTGCCAGTTCTCACGGAATTCCGCTCCGCTTGCCTTCTTCATCGCTTTGGAAACGGCGGCTGTGGTCGACTGCAGTGCCGAGCGCGATGCCTCGAGTGGACTTCGCTTTCGGGAGGAGTCAGGTTCTTCGTTCATAAGCGCCTCAAATAGTGACTGCCATGGTGGTGTATGAACTGGGCTGGCCCGTAGACTGGCTACGGGCAAGGTCTTGCTAACTATGCTTAGGCCGAGCCGCATAAGAACCGGATCTGACATTTCTGCTCGTATAAGACGCCGCTACAATTCGCGAACAATACGCCACAATCGTTATCGTTTCAATGAGTTGCGGCTGTGGAATCATTTATCACGGGTTCTTATGCGGATCGGCGTAAGCCCCCCACTCTGGTAACGGTCAGTCGTGGACCTCTGCCTTGGGTCGATAGCTGACACTGACTCCCGGGTCGAGTCTGAAGCACTAGAGTTGATTCCTGCTTTTCCGTGCTTATCTAGCAAATAAGGGAAAGGAGGCGCGAAGCTTCTTGAGGTCAGCAGCCTCGTGTGAGTGTGACTCGCCCTTGTGCAGCCAGCGTGCGTAGGGCACCGCTTCTGCCTCGGTTGCGAGAAAGGGTTCACGGTACGCGCATTGTTTCTCGGTGCCAGTAGGCACGGCCGTCGATGCGGTCCTTGTAAAGATCGATGCGCGGGATGATCAGCTAGTAGGGCGACTGAAGGATTGTCGAACTCTTCTCGGCCAGTCGGCAGCCCCGGTGTTCCACACAAGGGCGGGCCGTTTTTTTTCTCTCCTCGAAAGCCCTCAATCGTACTTGTCGGCCTCTCTCCTCCTACGTCTGCGGATTCACGTCACAGAAACGCACGAATAGTTCTCAAGAAGGACAGCGTGTATGGTTTGTGCGTTGGATTGAAAGGCTGAGGAAATAAAAAAAGCAGGGCGGAGGCGGGTTCAGAGAGCGTCCGTCAACTCTGGAGGCCTTGGAGGGGCTTCAGGCTTCCCGCTTCGCACCTGCGGGCCTGCTCACCACCCCTGCGCTCGACCTCGGTGTCCGTCTCTGTTCCTCTCACCGAAGCCTCCGCTCACTTTATAGATAACGTCGCTTCGATCATGGTCAAGCCGCTCGCTCTTCGGCATGCGGGGCCCACGCTACAGGCATCTCCAGCTCTGTAGCGTAATAGGACAGCGGAAATCGCTAGGCGAACTGTCCATTTCCCTCTCCTTGTGCAATCCCCTTGTTTTCTGATGATTTCCTCAAGCTTTGACGCACAGGCCTGTCTGTCTCGCAGAGGTGGGGCGTGGCATAGCCTATGCTGTGTGTACTGGTTAATAAGCGATCGGGCTGTTCATGGGTGAAGGGCACACAGGGGGTGTCGGTGATGCGGGGGTTGATCGCGCTTGATGAATCCGAGTTCTCGGAACGGCTCATCAGATGGATGCGCACGTTTCCCCACCCGGAGCATACGGTGGTGACCGTTGTGCATGTGCTCGAACCGCTGGCCGTGCCGGAGATGGCCGGTGCCAGAGGGCAAGAGCTCGTGCGTCAGCAACAGGGGTCGATGGTGGAGGCGTTGTTGGACCGGGCTCGGGCGCTGCTGGCGCAGTCCTTTGAGACGGTCGAGGTGATCCTGCGGGAGGGAGTGCCCAGTCAGGAGATCCTGCATGTCATTCAAGAGCATCAGCCGGATTTGGTGGTGTCAGGCATGCGGGGGTTCTATCAATCGGCGGGGTTTGCCTTCGGCAGCGTGTCGCAACGTCTGTTGGCCTATGCTCCCTGCTCGTTGATGTTGGTGCCCGGTAAGGTGACGTCGAGCCTCGGGCTTCGGGTGATGGTGGCGACCGATGGTTCGCCTGACGCCCTGCGGGCCGCCGGCCTCGTCAAGGACCTCCCGGGCGTGCAGGAAATTGTCGTGGTCAGCGTCGTGCGCCCGCTTGGGGCGGCGCAAGCGGTGCTCGACCGCTTCCAGAACGCCGAGAGCCGCACCATGCGAGCCGACTTGTTGCGGAGTAGGCGCTCGGCGGCGCGGAAGGCCATTGCCGAGACCCTGGAGCGGTTGAAGGGGGTACAGGCGAACATCCGTGCGGTGGTGTTGGCCGGTCATCCGGCTGAGGCTATCGTTCGCGCAGCCCGGCGCGATGGGGTGGATCTGTTGGTCATCGGTGCCCGTGGGTTTACAGGAGTGAAAGCGCTGGCACTCGGCAGCGTGTCGCAGGCCGTAGCCCAGTTAGCGACCTGTCCCGTGTTAGTCGTCAAACCCTAAATTCTCTCCGATATGGTGCTCCGGTGCGCACAGTCGAGGTCGGAGAATAGGCTCACCATGGAGCGTTCGATCATGAAACAGGTTTCGGTCATGTTGCAGCGCACTACCGACGGTGCCATGCTGATGAATGGAGACGGCAATGTGATCCTCTGGAACAAGGCTGCCGAGCGGTTACTGGGCTTTTTCGCTTCGGAGGTGATCGGGCGCCCCTGCGAAGAGGTAATGCGGGGCGAGACGTTGGCTGGTCACCCGTTTTGTTCCTCCTCTTGTGCTGTCGGGCATCGGCTGGGCTGCGGAAGCGGCGTACGCAATTTCGACATTCAGACCAGAACAAAGAACGGAAAAGTGATCTGGCTCAACGTGAGTTCGTTGCCAGTGCCATCCAGAAAGCCAGGTCGCTTTCTTGTTGCACACCTGTTTCGGGATATTTCTGCGCGGCAGAAGGTGCTGGGACTGGCGGAAGAACTGTATGCCGTACTCGCCCCTACAAGCGGTCGAAATCGTCCTATTTCGGAGACGCCGCGGAGGGCGCCTGATGAACGGCCGGATACGATGCCGACAGTGCCTGCTCTGTTGCCTCTCAGCGAACGGGAGAGAGAAATTCTGCGTTGGCTCGCCGCCGGGAAGAACGGCAAGGAGATCGCCGAGGCACTCTGTATCAGCCCCGTGACCGTGCGTAACCATATTCAACACATCCTCGAAAAACTTGGCGCCCACAGCCGGCTCCAGGCGCTGGCCATCGCCTTTCCTCCCGGCGGAGTGTCCGCCCGGACGTGACGGCCGGCGGCGCGCCTTCGGTGTTGGTCCGATCGCGTGGCTAGCGGCAACCGGGGAGATCATTCTCTCCCACCCAGACCGTTGCCTTCTCACAATCCTCTGCGCTGGGCGGCTGAGGGTCGGGTACCTTCCGGTCGACCGGCGGCAGCGTTCGGAGATACGCGATCAAGGCACGCACATCTTCTTCGTCCCAATTCGACGCGTGGTCCCAGATCATGCCTTGCCAATGCAGCGCTCGACCGTTCGCGGAGACGCCGCTCCGAATGGCTCGCGCAACGGCGGCATCGGACCAGGCGCCGATCCCATGCGTCGGGTGGGAGGAAATGTTGCGCGACCATCTGGTGCCCGCGGGAGCCCAGCTCGTTTTTCTGGCCCCTTCCCCGTTGCCCTGATGGCACATGGCGCAGGAGGCGATCGTAAACAGGTACTTCCCTCGCATCACCATGGCGGCATGCTCTTGGCCACGGAACGTCGTCGGGTCCGGTTCGTGAACGGTTGCCAGAACCGGTTTCGCGATCACCTCCGGCGGAATGAACGCGGTGGCCGGCATTTCATAGATGATCCGGATGAGGAATGCCACAATCCCGAGGCCCGCGACTCCGAGAATCAGCAGGATCCATCCGGTCGGTCGACGGGGCCGGCGTCGTTCACGAGAAACGGACAGCAGGAACAGGACCGTACCCAACCCCAGCACCAGCCATTGCGCGATGATCAGGATCTCTTGGGGGAGATGGCGGTGGATCGGCTCGGACGTGGATTGCCCGAAATTGCCGTCTAGGAACGTAATGGTTTCGGGCAGCGCAGCCGGGAGCGGGCGTGTCAGTTTGCCGATCACCGTTTCCAGCAGGCCATAGCGGAGCGGCGGCGGGATCGCATTGCGCACCGGCGTCAGGGTTTTGAGATAGCCGGCGATTGCTTGCGCATCGTCGTCGCGGAGCGCGTGCAAAAAATGCCAGGGCATGTCGAACACGTTCAGATGTCGATCGGGGGTTGTCCCGTTCCGGATCGCCTCGACAATCTGTTCCGGCGTCCAGCGGCCGAGGCCCGTCTCCGGATCGGAGGTCAGGTTGCGCGACACCAGCACGCCGTGCGGCCAGACATCCACCCGTTGTCCGCCCGCAAGAAAAAATTCGTCGCGATAGATGCCGCCTCTGGTCGCCTGCGTGTGACAGAGGCCGCACATTTGCGCATGCACCAGATAGTCGCCTCGCTTGACTGGATCCGCCTGCCGGCCCGGCCCGCCGAATTGACCGCCCGGTTCCCACGGGGCGATTCGGGACAGCGACAGGACATAGTTCACCAGGTCCCAGCGTTCCGCCGGCGTCGTGTTCTCCGCGAACGACGGCATGGGGCTAGGGGCGAGTCCGGTGGTGATCCGCAACCAGATCTGCTCAGGTTCCCTCCCGCCGCGGAAGGTCCAAGGTGCGGTGAGGTCGCGGGAGATGACCGGCTGCCCCTTCGCGTCAGCCAATTTGACCCCTCCGCGTCCTTCCGGGCCGTGACAGGCGATGCAGCCGTGCTTCGTGAACAAGGTGTGTCCCCGCTCGATACTGGCCGCATCAGGCGCGACTCTCGGCGGGATCGTGAGGGGGGTGGGAGGAGGCCCGGCAAAGACGGTCGACAGGCGTTTGACATGGGCTGCGACCTCACGAATCTCCTCCGCGCTCAGGATATCCTGCCAATAGGGCATCGCACTGGCCCGGAGGCCGGTCGAAATCGTCCGGATCAGGTCGGCATCGCTCGGCGGTTGGCCGACTGGGGTCGATTTGTATTTGAATTGGCCGCGGGTAAAATCGCGCGGACGCGGAATCAATGATGGGGCCGCCGGCCCGTTGCCGCGCCCATCGGGGCCGTGACAGACCGCGCACCGTTGGGCAAAGACCCGCGTGCCGGTCGGGGTGTCGGGCGGTACATCGGCGCCGGGTGGCCAGGTCAGTTCTGCATGGACAGCCGGGTCGGGCTGCCAGTTCTCAAACGGCTGACTGTATCCCACCCGTGCATAGATCGACCGGCCGAGATCCAGCAAGAGAAGCAGTCCCAGTGTGACGACGACGACTCGCCGCCGCGAATTCAGTAGGGTGCTCATGGCGGATCGCCCGCTCCTTTCGGTTCATCATGATCACATCCAGCGGATCGGCGACAGCCGATCCTGGCGTTCCGCAACACCACGGCCGGCCTCCGCGGCCGGGAGGTACTGGCCGGCTTGGCCGTCGAAGGCCTCCACGTGGCCGCTCGCGATCTCATAGACCCAGCCCGCATGAGGTCATGACCGTTCGCCGCGTTCCACCCGTGGTGTGTTCACAATTCGTTGTTGTCGTCTCTCATCCGGTCGAAACTTTCATGGCGTGGAGGTCGGGAAAGAGCTTGCTCGCGAACACAAACAG
>VOPT01000018.1 GCA_009594865.1 Nitrospira sp.
CCTTCCAGAAGATTGACTTCGCCCTGGCAGGTCGGTACGATCACCAACGACAGCTAGGGGTGCCATCCGGCTGAGAGTCCGAGCGATCGGACGACCCTCACAACCTGACCTGGGTAATACCAGCGTAGGGAAGCGACCGGTTTACTGGCTTCGTGATCGCTTCAAGCCGCACCCAAGCTGGATGCGGCTTTTTTTATTTGGCCGTCAGCCGCTCACTTTCGACGAAAGGATTGCTGCCATGAGCGAGGCCCATACACAAAACGGTTCACAGAATGGTCACGGCGCCAAGCCTTCCACCGCGCGATTGACCACCACTCCCTTTGCCGCCTCGCGCAAGGTGCATGTTGAAGGGTCGCAGCCCGGTGTTCGGGTGCCGATGCGTGAAATCAGCCTCTCCCCGACACACGCGACCAACGGCAATGGCGGCATGCCCAACCAACCGATTACCGTGTACGACACCTCCGGCCCGTATACCGATCCGAATGTGACGATCGATGTGCGCGCCGGGTTGCAGCCCTTGCGTCGAGCCTGGATCGATGCGCGGCAGGACACGGAAGAACTCCCGCAGGTGACGTCGCAGTACGGCCGTCAACGGGCGGTCGATCCGAAACTGGCGGACCTGCGCTTTACGCATATTCGCAAACCGCTTCGCGCCAAGGCCGGACGGAACGTCAGCCAGATGCATTACGCCAAGCAGGGCATCATCACGCCGGAGATGGAATACATTGCGATCCGGGAAAACCAGTCCCGCGCGCGAGCCAAAGAACTGATGGCGTCCAGCAACGGCCATGGCGGCGGAGTGCTGCAGCATCCCGGCCAGGCCTGGGGCGCTCGCATCCCCAGCATCATCACTCCTGAGTTCGTGCGCGATGAAGTGGCCCGCGGCCGCGCCATCATCCCCAACAACATCAATCACCCGGAAACCGAGCCCATGATCATCGGCCGGAACTTCCTTGTGAAGATCAACAGCAACATCGGCAATTCGGCCGTCGCTTCGACGATCGAAGAAGAAGTCGAAAAGATGATCTGGTCGATCCGCTGGGGCGCCGATACCGTGATGGACCTCTCCACCGGTAAGAATATTCACGAGACGCGTGAGTGGATCATTCGCAATTCGCCCGTGCCGATCGGCACCGTGCCGATTTATCAGGCGCTCGAAAAGGTCAACGGCAAGGCGGAGGATCTGACCTGGGAGCTGTTCCGCGATACCCTGATCGAACAGGCCGAGCAAGGTGTCGACTACTTCACCATCCATGCGGGCGTGCGACTGCGGTACGTGCCGATGACGGCGAAACGCATGACCGGCATTGTCTCGCGCGGTGGTTCCATTCACGCCAAATGGTGCCTCGCACACCATCAAGAGAACTTTGCCTACACGCACTTCGATGAGATCTGCGAAATCATGAAAGCCTATGACGTGGCCTTCAGTCTTGGCGACGGCCTTCGGCCCGGCTCCATCGCCGACGCCAACGACGAGGCGCAATTCGCCGAACTGGAAACCCTCGGCGAACTGACCAAGATCGCCTGGAACCATGACGTGCAGGTCATGATCGAAGGGCCCGGCCACGTGCCGATGCATATGATTCAAGAGAACATGGAAAAGCAGCTCAAGGAATGCCAGGAAGCGCCGTTTTACACCCTGGGACCTCTGACGACCGATATCGCGCCGGGATACGACCACATTACGTCCGGCATCGGGGCCGCCATGATCGGCTGGTACGGTTGTGCCATGCTTTGTTACGTGACGCCGAAGGAACATTTGGGACTGCCGACCAAGGAAGACGTCAAAGTCGGTGTCGTCACCTATAAGATTGCCGCGCATGCGGCGGACCTGGCGAAGGGACATCCGGGCGCGCAAGTTCGCGACAATGCCATGTCCAAAGCGCGGTTCGAGTTCCGCTGGGAAGACCAGTTCAACCTCGCGCTCGATCCGGAGACCGCCCGCGCCTATCACGATGCCACACTGCCGGACAATGCAGCGAAGGTCGCCCATTTCTGCAGCATGTGTGGACCGCACTTCTGCTCCATGAAAATCACGCAGGATGTTCGTGACTATGCGGCCAAGAAAGAACTGGAGGAGCAACAGGCCATCCAGATCGGCATGAAGGAAAAGTCGGAAGAATTCAAAAAGGCCGGCTCCGAGATTTATCTCTAAGGCTGGTCAACATGGCTGCCGGACGAGGCCAAACCGGAGGCGTACTTTCAGGGGTTCGTTGAAGATTTGATGGAGCCGGAACCGAAGCGTAGAGCCATAGACAGCAGTTGCTGAGAAGGAACGTAGCATGGGGAAGCCGAAACCTGCACCGTTACGCGAGCGCGACATCACCCGTCAAATTGCGCGGGAGTACTATAAAGAATTCGATCAACTGATCGAGAGCGACGTCATCATCGTCGGCGCCGGCCCTTCGGGTCTGATCTGCGCCCATGACTTGGGCAGAATGGGCATCAAAACCCTCATCGTCGAGCAGAGCCTTGCGCTGGGCGGAGGGTTCTGGTCCGGCGGGTACTTGATGAACAAGGCCACGATCTGTGCTCCGGCGCACAAAATCCTCAAAGAGGTGGGCGTGCCCTGCAAGCAGATCAAGGAATGCCCCGGCATGTACATGGTCGATCCTCCGCATGCGACCGGCGCGCTGATCGCGGCGGCCTATGACGCCGGGGCAAAGATCATGAACCTGACACGGGTCGTCGATCTGATTCTGCGCCGCGAAGGAGTGCTCGAAGGGGTGGTGGTCAACAGCACCACCGCTGAAATGGCCGGACACGATATTATCCATGTCGATCCGATCGCGTTAGAGAGTAAACTCGTGGTCGACGCCACCGGACATGATGCGGTGGTCGTCAACCTGCTGCACAAGCGGGGACTCTATCAGCAGGTTCCGGGTAATGGCGCCATGTGGGTGTCGCGGTCTGAGGAAGAAGTCATGGATCGAACGGGTGAAGTCTCGCCCAATTGCTTCGTGATCGGATTGGCGGTCGCCGCGGTGTTCGGCACGCCGCGCATGGGCCCGGCCTTCGGCTCGATGTTGCTCTCCGGCCGGTATGGCGCCGAGTTAATTCAGAAAAAGCTGAGGCACAAGTAACACGGAGCAAACAAGGCCCTCCGACCTGCAGGCTGATCAAAAGGGTCATCCAGCGAGGCCGCAGAAAGTGCGAACCCGCAGGCGTACTTTTCAGTACGCTGAGGAGTTCGCACGATTGAGAACGAAGCTGGGGACCTTTTTCATCAGCCTGACCACCATGGATGTACAAGATTTTCTCATACAGGGCGACGGCAGCGAAGAAGACAAGCGCGAAGCCTGGCAACTGTTCCAGCAAGCCTACGAACAGCAGATGAAGGGGCAGCTGGAGGAAGCGGTCAGTCTGTACAAGCTGTCGCTCGCGACGCATCAAACGGCCGAAGCCTACACGTTCCTCGGCTGGACCTACAGCTTCATGGGCAAGCTGGATGAAGCGATCGAGGAATGCCACAAGGCCATCGCCTGCGATCCACACTTCGGCAACCCCTACAACGACATCGGCGCCTATCTGATCGAAAAGGGCGACCTGGACGAGGCGATTCCCTGGTTTCAAAAGGCTATGCAGGCCACACGGTATGAAAGCCCGGCGTTCCCGCACTTGAACCTGGGCCGCGTCTATGAACGCCAAGGCAAGTGGAGCGAGGCCATCGACTGCTACAAGCAAGCCCTTGCGCTCAATCCGGATTATGCCTTGGCCAAGAAAGCCTTGGGCCGCCTCATCAGCTCATTAAACTAGCCCCAGCGGGATGCGATGAATAACACGATCTTAGTGGCCGTGACCGACATTTTCTTTTACACGAAGGTGCGCGACGCCTTGCGCCCGCAGGGGTATACCTTGGAGCGGATTCGGAATCAGGAGGAGGTGACAGAAAAGACGGCTTCGGTGCAGCCGGCCGCACTCATTCTGAACATGAACGACCTGGCGGTCGATGCCTTCCAGGCGCTGGAAACGATTCAGAACAACCCCGCCCTGCGCGCGCTCCCCATCCTGGCCTTCGCCAACCATGAAGAAGTCGACACGTGGCGGCGCGCGAAGGAACTCGGCGTGACGAAAATCGTATCGCGGAACGAATTTTCGGTTCGTACCAAAGATCTCGTTGAAGAACTTATTCATCCTCAGCCCGCCAGACAATCCTGAGGGCTGTGCCGGATAAAGGATTATCGGTCTGCCTATGAAACAGTCTCGCCTCCACGATCAGCACCAGCAGCTTGGCGCCACCTTCGAAGACGTCACGGGATGGTCCGTGCCCGCGCATTTTGGCGATGCCTCAGCGGAACACGCCGCCGTACGTAATGGGGTTGGGATTTCTGACCTGTCACACCGCGGGAAGATGCGAGTGACCGGCGATGACCGCATCAAGTGGCTCCAGAGCATCATCAGCAACGACATTCTTCCGCTTCAGCCTGGACAGGGCCGCTACTCCAGCTTCCTCACCCACAAGGGGAAAATGCTCGGCTATTTTCGGGTGTACATCCAAAGCGACGCCGTGTGGATTGAAGATGTCGGTGAAGTGGGTGAGGCCACGTTTCAAGCACTCCGCAAGTTTCTCCTCTACGGCACCAAAGCCAAGATGGAGAATTGCTTGGAAAGCTGGGGTTTGCTGTTGGTCAGCGGACCGAAATCTGCGAAGGTGGTGGCAGCGGCGTTCGGCGTCGAGGTCCAGACCTTACCACTGCTCCAGACCATCTCCACCATGATCGGCGGCCAACCAGCACTGATCATGCACACGGAAGAAACGGGCGAAGAAGATTGGGAAATTCTCCTGCCTGCCGACGGCCTGAGCGCGGCATGGGCGCAGATGATGACCGCCGGCGCCCCTTTCGGCGTCAAGCCCGTCGGCGCGCAGGCGCGAGATCTCTTACGGATCGAGGCCGGCCTGCCCAAAGCCGGTCCTGACCTCAATGAGGAGATCGTCCCACCGGAAGCCAACTTGGAAGGGAAAGCCTTCAGCCTCTCGAAGGGCTGCTATCCGGGACAGGAAGTGGTGGCACGGATGGATACCTACGGGAACGTCCGTCGGCACCTGGTCGGCTTGATCATCCAGGACAAGACAGCCCCGCCAAAGGGATCGAAGCTGTTCAGCGGAGATCGAGAGGTGGGATGGATCAGCAGCGCCGTCTTGTCGCCGCAACGCAACGCCGTCTTGGCATTCGGTTTTCCGCTGCGTGACTTCTCAGCGCCGGACACGCAGCTGGCGGTGGAAGTGGCAGGGACGCGCCATCTGGCCACCGTCCATGCCCTTCCGTTCTACCACCGGCCCTAACGAGGGTTACTTTTCTGGATTGCGCACGGCCGATACGGCTGAGGCGAATCCGAGCAGGCTCTTCCGCTCTTCATCGTCCAGCGCCAGCAACAGATGGGTCTCTTCAGCGTGCATCAGGCGCAGGCTCAAGAACGGCTCTTCACGACGCTTCTCCCGGTTGTCCCACATGGCGTCGATGACCTGCACCTTGTCCAACTGGCCGACCGACACAACATCGTAGCGGAAATAGGAATCGCCGATCACGATGTCAAAAATCACATTGCCCGCCGTCAACAGAATGAGATTGAACCGCCCCTGATCCTCATATCCTTCCGGCAAAAACTTGTTGATATGGCACCGCGCCACTTTGCGATCGCCGAGCGCAGCACGGAATTTCAGCTGCAAGGCTTCGTAATCGATCTGGAGCGCCTTTTCGTCCGCATTGGTCGCTCCGACCGCCGCGTTCTTCGCCTGTTCAAATACGTCATCCGCCGACAACAACCCTGCCATAGCGCCTTACTCCTTCGTTACAAGACTGTCTGATGTGTATGATGTCATCTACGATCAGAGGCCGCGTGCGGCGCGCCTGGCTCGTATCGACCGGGCCACCCCGACCAGCGCAATTCCCGCCCACGCGAATTCCAGCAGGACAAACCCCACTCGTCGATCTTCAATTGCCACGATCCCCAGCAGCAGCGAGCCGATGATGTTCAAGGCCAGATACCCTGCGTCCAGCTCGCGCCAGGTGCCGGCCTGAATGAGGCCATAGGCGATGAGCACCATGAGGGCTCCAATCACCGATATGACCTGCATGATCATGGATTTGCTCGCGCACTCGGCCCGCATCGCACTGGAGAACGGGGTACGGTACCTGGCGGCTCGGCAGGATTGCAAGCGAAATTCCCTGCGAGGCACCAGCCAACGATGCGGAGAGGCCCGGCGCGATCTGGTCGGCCCCGTGGTACCAATCGTGTCGCACGCGAGACGCTGCATTGCATTTGCAGGGCCATCTCCGGCATACTTTGCGGGAATCATAGGGAGGCGAAGATGAGCGGACAGATTTGTTTAATTGATGGTTGTCAGGCCAGAGTCTATGCGCCAGCAGGCACCCGTTCTGTCTGCAAGGATCACTTTCTTGGATTTCTGACCTGGCGACGGCGACGCGGCCCCCAGATGTTCCGCAAATATGCCGGCATGACAATGGAAGAACGTGAAGTCATCGTAGGTGAGTGGCTCCAGACTCTCGGCACCAAAGATTTGCCTCACCCCATCCCCGGATTGTAAGCGTTTCGTTCTGAATCACGCGTTCCGTCTCCTACGCCGCCCTGCCGGTCAAGGGCGACGACGTTTCCGATCAGCCTCGGCCTCACTTCGTGTCATCAGAACGTCGAGAGCCATCGCTCATGTGCAGCAATTTCCCCTCGAGCGCCGCCTTCAGCAACTGTGCCGTATTTGAGGCCCGCAGCTTCTTCATCATATTGGCTCGATGGGTATCGGCGGTCTTCATGCTGATGTTCAAATATTCCGCAATGCTGCGATTGGTATGCCCGTCCCAGATCAGACGGAGAATTTCCAGCTCGCGAGCCGTGAGATCTTCCGGCTTTCGCTTCTGAGCAGCCATGTCAGGATCGGCGGACCCCTCACGGTTGTTCATGCCCGCTCGGCTCACCATTGCGTCTTGATGCTCCCCGCCCTTATGTTGCTGTTCGGCCAGCATGATACTCCTCCTTCATCGTCTCTCACCCGGCACGTACGGCCTCATGCCTGGTTGATCGTTAGTTCTCACGTACTGCAACCGGTTTTGAAGTCTCCCACAAGCGTTGGAGATAGCCCAAGACGGCCGTAATGGCTTGGGTGCGCGGCTGCCAGGTCCCCTGCGCATTGCCATTAAGCTCGACCCAGCATCCATCGATTTTTTGACGCACAATGAGTCGCTCGAACATACCGTGCGTGGCCGGCTGAATGGCCAACAGGTATTCCTGTTCCTCCCGATCTTTCAACAAAAACCCTTTCACCATCATGGATTGTTCCTCCTTGCTACTGCTGCAGTATGAGCTCACCCGTGGACGATCATTCACTTCCATTTTCCTCGCCTCCCTTGAACTCCCCAAGGTGTTCGCCTTACGACATCTACCGAGCCCTACATCAAGGCCCGTGCCATGCGCACAGCGAGGCCGCTTCTTACTTTAATAACAATCACTTGCGCGATTTACCCTCTAAAAGATAGGCAGCCGGTGGCTGTATCACGATCGGCGAAACTGTGCCACATCGTTATCTTTGAGACAGGTTGAGCAACAGGATAAGACGGTCCGCTGTCGCTCGACGGAAGCGTCAGCCAGCCCTCATGTCAGACTGGATCGATGATTCAGTTCAGAAGCGGAACGGACAGGAGAGGGGGAGACGACGGTCAGGACCCGGTTATTCGGCGCAGGCGCACCCTTCGAGTGCACGCGTTGAGATAAAGGTGAGATTGTTGGTGTAGCGCATAAACCCCTTTTGACGGCCGTACAGTCGCAGCAGGCAGGATTCGCCTTTGCGCTGAACGAAGAAACTGTAGTCGGCACCCGACGGCGATGACACGCCAAAGGGACGAGGACCGAGCGAGCCGGTGGCCAACACCACGGTCGTATTGATGGCGAGACGATTCGCGATCTCGGGTTGTTCACCTTCTTCTACGAGAATAGATTCCAGCTGACCGCGCACCGTCCGGCGACAGGGTTCATCCGAGAGGGTCGTGATCTGAGCCACTGTGGTACATCCTGATAAGAGGACGACCCACAGCCCTGTCCATCTGATGGCGCGAGATATGGATGTCATGCCGGAGAGCTGACGAGTGAACTGCGAAGGACCGACGTTCACTGCGGAAGGATCAGTTGAAGGCATACTTCCCGGCGCATCTTCATCCGGCCACATGCGCTTGGTCCATCATGACTGGATCCGGCCCCCAACTCGAGTCCCTACCCCATTACGGGACTGCCGTGGTGATGAATCATCAACCACTCATCACCGATCCGTTCGAAGAGGTTGGTGGCTAGCACGCGGGTTTCGACTGGCTGGTCGTCCTGCCGGCTCGTGAGATGCTCGGTGCAGATCACCCACCCCAGGTCGCCGGCCACCTGCACTTGCACATCGGACAGCTCAAATTTCATGGAGAAGGTGTTATTGAAGATCAGCACCCAGGAATCGCGCACGGCAGGCCAGTCGCTTCGGAGCGTCCAGCCGGGGTGAATGCAGGTGACGTACTCGAGATGAGCCCACACCGTGTCCATCTGGAGCATATCCAGACTTTCAAAGGCGGCATAAAAGGCGAGATTGGCGCGGGTGATTTCTTCGATACGCTGTTCGACCACGGCTCGCTCCTGCGACGGTGCGGCATTGTACTGCAAACGCCGTCGCCGGTGCGAGCCTCATTTCTGCTGTGAGGGGAGGATTCGCGGGAGCTGCCGCACGGCCGGAGGCGGGACTTCCCCCGAGAGCGCGAGCCGCCGCGAATCGCTTCAGCCCGCGTGGGTGGCGAGCAGCCCCTCTTCCAGCGCCGTTTTCAACAGCTGGGCGATATTGGACACCCGGAGTTTCTTCATCATATTGGCCCGATGCGCCTCTGCCGTCTTGATGCTGATATGCAGCTGCTCCGCAATCGTGCGGTTGGTCAATCCGGCCCACACCAGCTGCAGGATTTCCTGCTCGCGCGGAGTCAAATCCTCGGGGCGACGTTTCACCGTCATGTTCACGCCCGGCACCAGACTCAGCCCGGATGCTCTGTCGCGCGCGTTGTCTTCCCGGGCACTTCGCAACATATCCTGGTCATTCCACATAGCCTGTACTCCTTTGGTTCTGATTGCGGCTTCTCATCATCTCGTGGGGGCAGCCAACCCTGTCGAAATTGCCGATAGGCCCCGCAAGTATGTCAACACGGCCCCGACCGCCCGCGTCTGGTCAGACCATTTCCTGTTCGGCAATCGGGACATCTCCACCCAATATCCGTCAATGTGCTCTCTGACGTCCGGCGGATTGAATGGTCCGACGGCCGAGGGCGGAATGGTCACCAAGACCTCGTGATCTACACCGTTTGACAGAAGAAAGCCTTCAACATCCATGCTGCCCTCGTTGGCCCTGAGCTCTTGCTCATCCACCCTGTCTCTCCACCACCCTGTTCGTGGCATGCATATATCAAGGATCGTGCCATCGGTGACGAGAGAAAAAGCCCTAAGAAATACGGGGGGCTTAGAGATGGAAACTCCCTCTGAGCACCTGAATGCGTCAATGAGATGGCACACGGCGCTGTGTCAGACGTGTGTCATATGACTCTATGCAGCAAGATGTGCGGGGAACGCGGGCTCGCGGGAGCGAAGCCGAAATGGGGATCAGCCTAAACGACGGGCGGTAGTCTTAAGAAATACGTCCAATTGCGAGGAGACAAGAGCACGTGCGCATACGCTCACCGGACCCGGTTCACTGGAGGGAATCTGCACCGGACTCCGCCGAGGCCGCCACATCGTATTCCGCCAGGCGACGATAGAAGGTTCTCCGGCTCATGCCCAGTAGGCGAGCCGCTTCTGAACGATTGCCGCCCGTCTGTTGTAACGCCCCCAGCATGCGCGTGCGTTCGTCTTGACGTTGAAGCGGAACATACGTCGCTTGCGGTTCCTGGCTGCGGACTTCCGGGGGCAGGTCTTCCGGCCGTACAACAGTCCCTTTGCAATGAATCAACGCCGACTCCACGGCACTCTTCAACTCCCGCACATTCCCCGGCCAGGAATAACTCGTTAACACCTGCAGCGCTTCCGGACTCACGTGGAGCACCGGCTTTTCCATCACCGAGCGAAATTGTCCGAGAAACGCATGGACCAGCAGCGGAATATCCGTCGCCCGTTCGCGGAGCGGCGTGAGCTGCAGGCGCGCTACCTTGATCCGATAGAGCAAATCCCTGCGGAACATGCCCTTCTCGACGTCCTCCACCAGATTGTGATGGGTCGCCACCACGACCCGGACGTCGACCTTCCGGGGTTTGGATTCGCCTAATCTCGTCACTTCTCGCTCCTGAAGCACACGCAGCAGACTCGTCTGAACCGCAGGCGAAATATCGCCGATTTCGTCTAAGAAAATGGTGCCTCCCTGCGCGACCTCAAATACCCCTTCCTGATTCTCGATGGCGCCGGTGAAGGCCCCCTTTTTGTGACCGAACAACTGGCTGCCCAAAATCGAGTCGGTCAATCCCGCACAATTGACGGCGAGAAACGTGTGCGGCGCGCGGCAGCTGGACAGATGAATCGCTCGGGCCACCAACTCCTTGCCCGTGCCGGTTTCCCCTTCAATCAACACCGTGGCATCCACCGCGGCAATCTGTTGAATCTCTTCGTACAACACGACCATAGACGGACTTCGGCCGATCAGGTCATGAAACTTGCCATGGTCCGCCAACTGGGACTGCAGCGCTTGCGCCTGCTCTTCCGCGGCGAAGCGGCGCCGCACACTTTCGACCCACTGTTCCGCGATCGTCACACGCAATCGTAAAAACTCGACGCCCACAGGCTTGGCCAAATAGTCGTTGACGCCGGCCTGCAGGGCCGCACGCAGGGCTTCCGGAGAGTCATGTCCGGCAATCATGACAATGACGCAACGATCGCCGCCCGGACTGGCCCGAATACTCCGGCACAGCTGCAGTCCGTCCATGCCGCCGCCACGCAACTCCCAATCGAGCAACACGAGTTCATAGGATCGCTGGCCATATGCCTCCCAGGCCGATTCGCCATCGACGCAGGCCGTCACCTCATGGCCGCGTGCCCCGATGACCTGCTCGAACAGGAGTCGCACGTCGGGATGATCTTCCACGAGTAATACGCGCATGGCTGTTATCCTTTACACATAGACCAGCTGCAGCCGATCCAGAAACCGGCGGAGCCGCTCCAGTAGCTCGCGCAACGCGGGCGCATCTTTCCGCGAAGCCGCCGTTTCCAAGGACCGTCCATAGGCCGTAATCGCTTCAATCCCGTATGTTCCGCCGGCTCCCTTGAGGCCGTGGCCGATCTCTCGCATCAGTTCAAAATCTTCACGAGCCAACGCCTCTGTCATCTGGATCACGTCCTGGCGCCGGCGCTCCAGAAAACCGGGCATGAGCGTTTCTAGCTCCCCGTTCACATGGAGCACGGCCGGTTCTTCGTGGTAGAGGGGCACCGGAGGCGAAGAGGAGGCCGTCTGAAAATATAAGTGGATCGTCTCCAGCAACCGGGCCTTGCGAATGGGTTTCGTGAGGTGCGCCGTACATCCCGCATCTAGACTCCGCTGCACTTCACTCTGCAACGCATTGGCCGTCAACGCCAGAATCGGCGTAGGTTTGCGGCGCTGGTCTTTTTCCCAGGCGCGGATCGCCCTCGTCGCCGCATAGCCATCCATCACGGGCATCTGAATATCCATGAGGACCAGATCATAGGATCCGTACATGAACATCTCGAGCGCAATCTGACCATTAGCCGCCGTCTCCACCCGATGCGGCGTCGCCTTGAAATAAAACTCCATCATCCGTCGATTGTCGACAAAATCTTCAGCCAAGAGAATCTTCAGGCCAGACTTTTCCTCTGCAGCCGGTTCTGGGGCAGGAGAAGTTTCAGCTCCCGGGGTCCCGGACGGCGCAGCTTTGCCCAATACGGCCATCATCGCATTGAACAGATCGGAACGGCGAAAGGGTTTGGTGAGGTAGCGTACGACTCCATGTTCGCGAGCCCGAGCCTGATCACCGGCGCGCCGTTCCGAAGTCAGCATAATGATCGAGAGGCCGGCCAGACCTGGCGAGCGTGCGATCGTTTCGGCCACCTGCCAGCCGCTGAGTTTCGGCATGCGCACATCGAGAATGGCCAGACGGTAAGGTTCCCCGGTCGTCAGTGCCCGACGCAGCTCGATCACCGCCTCTTCCCCTCCGGCTGCCTCCGCCGATGGGATCCCCCAGCTCGTCAGCGTTTCCCGCACAATCAGCCGATTGGTGGCATGATCGTCGATGATGAGGGTGCGTAATCCCGCCAATTGTTCCCATTCTGCCGCAGGAACCGGTGAGGCCGGTTGCACGTGCGCGGCAAACTTGGCCGTAAAGCTAAAGGTGCTGCCCCGGCCCGGCTCACTCTCCACCCACATTCTGCCGCCCATCCGCTCAACCAGACGCCGTGAAATCGTGAGGCCAAGACCGGTGCCGCTATACGGCCGCGTCATTGACGAATCCACTTGGGTGAACCGTTCGAAGATGACGGCGAACTTGTCGCGAGGAATGCCAATGCCGGTATCCCGAACGGTAAAGAGCAGACTGCCAGGCCCCTCGGCCTTCGGGTCGCATTCGACGCGCAACACGACCTCTCCTTGGTCTGTAAATTTGATCGCATTGCCCAAGAGATTCAGCAACACCTGACGGAGACGATTCGGATCACCCACGAGCGAGGTCGGGACATCCGGTTGGATCTGATAGGCCAACTCCAGATTCTTTTCGCTGGCACGAACCGCAACCAATTCGGCCGCGCGCTGCACCAGGTCACTGAGATCAAAATCCGTCAGATCCAAGTCCAGATGGCCGGCTTCGATCTTTGACAGGTCGAGCACATCGTTGATCACACTCAGCAAGTTACTCCCGGCGTCGCGAAAAATTTGGACATACTCCCGTTGATCCTCATTCAGCGACGTGTCCGACAACAGGTCGGCCATGCCGATGATGGCATTCATGGGCGTCCGGATCTCATGGCTCATGGTGGCCAGGAAGTCGCTCTTCGCCCGATTGGCAAATTCGGCCGCCTCCTTCGCCGTCACCAAGGCGCTCTCCGCCTCCCGCCGTTGCTTCGATTCGTAGGCCAACGTGACTAAATTCCCGATGGACGTGGCGAACTGGGCGTCTTCATGGCTCCACGTTCTCGCTGCCCCAAGACATTCGTGACAGACAACTCCGGCCAGGCGTCCGCCGAAGAAAATCGGCACATCCAGCAACGACGCAATCCCCAAGACCTGCAGATAGGGCTGCAGCAATTCAGCGGTGCGCGGGTCACTGGCCACATCATGCGCTTCGACCACTTGCTCTTCCAGCAACTCGGCAAAATATCGTGGATACTGCGCCACGTCGAGACGCGCGCCGCGCGAGTGCCGCGCCGCGGTTCGTTCATACAGTTCTACGCATTCCAGCACCGCTCCAGTGCGGTCCAATAACCAGACACTGGCCCGATCCACCGCCATGGCTTCCGCCGAAGTCTGCATGAGCTCGTTCAGCGCGGATGCCCAATTCCCCGACCCGATATGCTGGCTTTTTGTCAACCGCATCAACGCATGCTGATGCGCTTGCAACACGGATTGGCTGCGACGCAATGCCGCTTCCGCCTCGGTGCGCCTGGTGATGTCCAGTACCAGCGTCAGCGCACAATGTTCGTGACCGATGCAGACCGGTTCCACATTGAAGAGACCCTGCCGGAGTTCCCCGGATTTGGTGCGGAATGCTTTCTCCAGGTGCCGGAGAAAGCCGTCCCGCCGCAATGCCTCGGCCAATTGCCGGCGATCGTCAGGATTGACCCAGATGCCGATATCGAGGGAGGACATGCCGATCAGTTCTTCCCGGGAAAATCCCGAGACCCGCACGAACGCCTCATTGACATCGAGCACCCGCCCGTCTTCGAGCCGGCTGATGGCCATCCCCGCCGGGCTGCCGTGAAAGGCCTTCGAAAACCGCTCCTCGCTTTCGCGCAATGCCTGCTCCACCCGCTTCCGCTCGGTCACCTCGCGCGCCACGACTTGAAACCCGTTGACGGTATTCCCTTCCATCAATAATTGCGTATGTTGCCCCAGCCAGACTTCCCGTCCGTCTTTGGTCACCACCGGTATCTCGTACACGGTTCGAAGCGTTTTACGGATAAACTGCCGGCCATAAAACCGCTCCGCCTGAGCACGACTCTGCGGATGGACAATCTCCAGGTAATGACGGCCGAGCAGTTCCTCCGGAAGATAGCCCAGAATCCGCAACGAGGTCGGGTTGCAGTACGTGAACCGTCCGGCAGCATCGGTGCAATAAATGATATCCCCGGCATGTTCGACGAGGTCGCGGTAGCGCTCCTCGCTCTCTCGTCTGGCGTCTTCGGCTTGTTTCCTCGCCGTCATGTCGAGGTGGATGCCGGTCATGCGAATCATGCGCCCTTGCTCGTCGGAAACCCCGGCACCCAATGCCGCCATCCATCGATACGACCCGTCCTGATGCCGGAGGCGATGATCTAAGCGATACGGCTTCGTATAGCCTTGCTGAAACAACGTGACCGTCGCGAGAACTTGTGCCCGTTCCTCCGGGTGGAGACGTGATTCCCACTCCGCGACGGTGGGGCCGATATCCGACTCGGCGCAACCAAGCTGACTTTTCCATCGAGGTGAGTAATAGGCCGACCTGGTTACCAGATCCCATTCCCACACACCTACGTCCGCGCATTCCGCCGCCAATTCAAACCGTTGCCGACTTTCTCGTAGTGCCGCCTCGATCTGCCGCTGTTCGGTCAATTGCATCGACAGACGTTCATGGGTCGCACTCAGATCCTGCGTCTGCTCCGCCACGCGCTGCTCCAATCGGCCATTGGCTGCACGCAGTGCATGCTCCGCTTCACGCCGCTGAAAGAGCAGATAGGCGATGCCCCAGAACAAGCCGATTCCCAGGGTACGATTCACGATCACCGTCGCGACCTCGACACCGCGAGGCGCAAACCACAGGCCCATTCCCAGTAAAATGGTACAGAGCGAGGCGTAGCGCAGAGACGCTGCGGGTGAGGCCATACGCGCGCTCAGCCAGAGCGGAAACGCATACAGGAGCCACATGACATGCCCCGGGGGAACGGCCACATCCAGGACAAAAACCCCAGCCGTCAACAGGCCAATGGTGACAAGCATGCTCAATTCGTCCCCCAAGACTTACCTGGATGACCAATCCGCAATTCCTCACCTGAAAACAGGCGTAAGATACCCCCGGGACCCGATCAGGTAAATCCCTGACAATCGGCCCTATTTACGGCCCTATCCAGACGGTTCAGGAGGGGGGAGGCGCTACGAAATGAGCCTCGGACAGGTGATTGATCGAGGAGGATGGCTCAAGAAAGAAAAGCCAATCTTTTCCAGAGGCTCAGGATCGTAATGGCAGATAACACTCGAGAAGCAGGATGAGGAGGTCGCTGTCAGGACGTTCGTTCGAAGCGCCAACTGTGGTCGACGAACATACCCTTTCCTCGCCACCCATCGTGCGGATACATTCGACCGGTCCCGTAATAATCTCCGTCTAACACTTGCAGCTCAGCCGCATACTGAACCCAGTCTTGCGTCATGGTGTTGTTTTCAATTGCCGCATGGAGGAAATATCGGCCACCGCACAATGGTAAGTGCGGCACATGAAAGTCCACATAGCCGCTGCCTTCCAAATCCAACGGCGTGCGACTCACGAGATCCGTCGAAAAAATACAGGACGTGCGTTCATCGCGATTGATAACCACCATGACACGCATATCCTTAAATACCTTTTGAACATGACACTTATACTGTACGCGAATGACAAGATGCTGCCCCGACAACACCGGCTGCAGGGGGTTAAGCTTGTCGTCCAAGAAGGTAATCGCCTGCACGGTCAGTTCACCCTTGGTATAACGATCGGTGCGATCGGCTAGCGAGATTCCGGTACCTGTGAATGCCTCACTCATATATTGCTCGATGATCTGTTGCGGTTGCCCATTACCCACGACCCGCCCATGCCGTAGCAGAATGGCCCGCTGACAGAGGCTGGCCACCACGGGCAAATCGTGACTGACGAGAATGACCGTGCGTCCGTCTCTCCGCACTTCGTCCATTTTCCCCAAACATTTCTTCTGAAAGGCACCGTCGCCGACGGAGAGCACTTCATCGACGATCAGAATCTCTGGATCAAGGTGCGCTGCCACTGAAAAAGCCAGTCGCACATACATGCCGCTTGAGTATCGTTTGACAGGGGTGTCGATAAATTGCTGGGTTCCGGAGAATTCCACGATGGCGTCGAATCTCTTGTCGATGTCCACCTTGCGCATGCCCAGCATAGCGGCATTGAGGTAGACGTTTTCGCGTCCCGTCAGCTCGGCATGAAATCCAGTGCCCACCTCTAATAACGATGTGACGCGCCCGTACAGATCGACTTCCCCGCGGCTCGGCTCGGTGATGCGGGACAAAATTTTCAACAGCGTGCTTTTCCCGGCGCCGTTGTGCCCGATCACGCCCAGAACCTCGCCTTCCATGACATGGAACGAGACATCGTTTAAGGCCTGAAAGGATCGTGGGGAGTCCTTCTTCTCGGCTCCTCGTCCCAGGAGAGATCGACAGCCATGGGCGATGCGATCGCGCAAGGTGTCATGGTTCATCCCTGCGATGACGTATTCCTTGCACACATGCCGTGCGGAAATTGCAATCTCAGCCATCAAATCACGTCCGCAAAGGTGCGTTCCATCCGTTTAAAGTAGACGATCCCGCTCACGAACAACACCAGGACGATGCCAACGCTCGGGAGGATCGTTTCGAGCGAGGGAGGGCGTTGGCCCAGCAGGCTCCATCGAAATCCTTCTACGACTCCCACTGCAGGATTCAAACTGTAGAGGGTCCGCCATCGTTCCGGAATGAGACTGGCTGGATACACCACCGGGGAAGCAAACATCCAGAACTGGACGAAGAATGGGATGATATGTCCCACATCGCGAAACTTCACATGTAACGCAGAAAACCAGAAACTCACCGCCAGGGCGGCGAGCAAGGCGATCACCACAAAAATCGGGAAAAACAGTAACTGCCAGCCCGGTGTGACGCCGAACCATAACATGAGGGGAATCATCATCAGCAATGCACACAGCAAATCCACCGCCGGCGCGGACGCCGCCGCGAGCGGGATAATGAGGCGAGGGAAATAGACTTTACTGATCAGATGCGACTCTCCCACTAAACTGGTACCGCTGCGGCTCGTTGCCTGAGCGATGAAGTTCCACGGAAGCAGTCCCGCATAGGCGAACAATGGATACGGCACGCCATCAGACGGCAGCTTCGCCAGATAGCTGAACAACACGGTGAATAACAGCATGGAAATGAGGGGTTGGAACACCGCCCATCCCGCACCGATGACGGCCTGCTTGTAACGGACTTTGGTATCCCGCCAGATCAGAAAGAGCAGCAGTTCCCGATACTGCCAGATAGACTGCAGGTCGAGGTGAAACAGACCTCGACTCGGACGAATTTTGACCGTCGGCGTTCGAACCGCCGACGCGAGAGTGCCAGCCGGCAACGGTGCCGCCTGCTGCAATTCCGACTCATTCATAAGTATCACGATCCCATCAGGGCTTGAGAAGATACGGCTCCCAAAAGGAGCGATCATAACGCGGCCACGCATGACAGCCGAACGGTAAGCGATGTTGATTCATCTCGAAACAATGCCGTGGGACTACTTCAAAGGCGAAATCCAATCCGACTTGAAAGGGCGCCACCTTGAATCGCGAATCATACCGCACCGCTTCATCGGCCCAAAAATGATCTTCGTTTTTGGTTCCGTCTGGCCGCAGATGCCATCGTTCCAATTCACGCTTCACATTATTAAACCGTTTGATTTGCTTGAACCACTTTCTCGGCAGATTGATTGATCTCACATACCAGGGCCGGTTGGAAGCAATCCGTTGCCAGTACACTTCTGGATCCACCCAGTACGCATCCGAAGACAGGACACGCAAAAAACTGGAGACCTTTCGGAGAGAGAAGCCGCCGTTGCCAACGCGAGAGGTACCGACCCATGGACTATCGGCACATGGCAACCAAGGGGCGCCGACGTAATCCCAATCTCTCGCGCACCACTCCAGCAACCGGTCGGAAAATACCAATGCGTCGAGTTGATAGATCAACACATACCGATAGGCTTTAAATGCCTCATAAAATGTCGGGGAGAGCATCAATCTCGCATTTGCGATGGCGCTTCCAAAATAGGAATCGGGAAATCGTTGAATGTGAAAGCCTGGCCGCTCAATTGCCAGACTTTGCGGAACGACGAGGAATTTGTCATACCGCCCCAGGTAATGCTCGACATGCCGGAAGGACATCTCTTCGTCCTCGGTGAAGTCCGCCCTGTTATATCCCGGCACAACGACCGCCACACTTCTCATGGCCTGCCCCCTTGACCTAGTAGCATTGGCTTCGCGCTTCAGGCCGTTGTCAGCGATGGCTTAAACCAGAATGAGCGCCTCGGCCGCCCGGCTTGCAGCAACTCCGGTACCGTGACAAACCGATAGCTCCCGCTCAATCGATCGAGGACCGTCTCCAATGTGTCGAGCATGGCTTGACGGTCGGGCCACGCTGTATGTTCGGGATCAACCCCATGAGCAGGCACGCCCTTATCGAATAGCGTATCGTGGAAGAGGACGATTCCGCCCGGCGACACCATCTCCAACAGATATTTGCCCATAACCGAAGACTGGGGCTCGAACCAATCGCCGCTATTCAGATTCCATCCCACAACCTCGTACCCCATCATGAACGCTTCCAGACGCGAAACAACGGTCTGTTCCCCATAAGGCGGACGAAATAAGTGGCTGACATAGGGCTGCAATGCGCGTTCACATTCCCGGATTTGCCGACGGCGTTCCCGGCTCGGCAGGCCGGGAAATGCGCGGTGATCCCACGAGTGGATACCGATGGCATGCCCTCCTGCGACCATACGCCGCACCAAGTCCAGGTGACCTGCGGCAGATTTTCCCACCACGAAAAACGTACCCCGCGCCTCATATTTTTCAAGAAGAGCCAGCACCTTAGGAGTGTTCTCGGCATCCGGCCCATCATCAAATGTCAGCGAAAGAACGGCGTCCGTCGTGACGACATGTGTCAGGCTTCCCAACACTTTCCTCACGGCCGCCGACAGCAAGGATTGAGGATTCATCGAACGGATCATCCCTGTTACTCCACCATCACCGGGGGCGCCCCGAATCGGAGACTTCCCTTCAGCAGGCCAATCAGACGGCCTAGACGCCAGGCCAACATGGTCTTACCTTCGGGAGTACGAAGCAATTCGAATATGCGCCCCAACAGGATACGCCAAGCCTGCACGTAACTACGCCAGCGCCACCATTCCCATAGGCAGCCGGCTCCATACTTTTTATACAGATACACCTCATATTCCGCATATTGAGCAGCCTGGGCATAGACGCCTTTTTTACTGGCCCGGAGTCGACAGTGCAGTACCGCGTCCGGAACAAATTCCAGCTTCGCTCCTTTTTGCTGCACTCGCATGCAGTAGTCAATATCCTCACAAATCGGAATGGTTTCATCAAATCCGGCCACGGCATCATGCAGCGCTCGCGTGATACCCAGGGTTCCCGATCCAGCGTGAGGGAACGGCAAAAATCCGAACTGCTGGAGTCCCCCAACCTGCGTGGACCCGCGCGCCGATCGAACGACCGAACTATTGAGTGTTTCGAACTCCAAGCGAGAGGCCACGAATCCATGGACGCGCAACGCTTTTTCCATGGCAATCGCCCATCCAGGGGCCGGAACATCATCCGCATCACAAAACAGAACATACTCGCCCGTTGCTGCTTGAACCCCTATGTTTCTTGCATGGGACGCCCCTCGCCGTGCAGAGGCATCAATGACGCGAAGATGGGGTATCCGCAGCATGTGTTTCGCAATGACTCTCCCCAGATTGTCGTTGGACCCATTATCTGCGACAATCACTTCCCACGCCCCTGGCCAATGTTGATCGGCAAGGGCGCACAGAGTCTCGTCAATTGTGCGGACAGCATTACGGCACGGAATGACGACGCTGAGTGTCATGATTCCCCGACTTCACGGTCCTCGACGAATATGGTTAAGGAGAGACTCTTGCCCGTTCTGCCGTCTCCAGGGACTGCTGAGTCCACGCGCGGTAGCGCGAATAGAGGCGGGCGGGCTGTGCCCAGGAGCTGGGATCATTCAGCAGAGCACTGACAGCCACGAGGGGGGCTCGTCTTGGAGAACCCTGCTTCATGCTAAGCGCAGCCGACTGAAGAAGATCTCCCAACAATCGACGCAATGAACCTGTGTAAGCCGTGTCCGCCTCTGCGGCAGCTTTCGTAATTTCTCGCCAGAATGCCTTCACAGCAGCGACCGGATTGGCTGAAGACATAGCCAGGGTGCTGGCGATTCGGGTTAACCATTCAATAACCGCCGCCTCCTGCAATAACCAGGGGGTTTCGCGCACGGCTTTGAGCAAATGTGCCTTGGTCGGTTCAAGGCCGCCGCCAGCCCACCAACGCTGATGAGCAATACTGGCACACACCGCTGCTCTGGCTTTACGGCGTACACGATCAGCATCAGCTGTAGCAGGAAGGCGTGACAACGCATTTTCCACAATCTGCGGTAGTTGCTGCTCGTTTGTTCCATTGACAATGGTGCTGTACCACAGCCCTTGTTGGGAATACCGTCCGCGCGCCACAGGTCCGCCGGAAAGAAACATCCATGGAGTAAGCGCTGCAATACGAAGCGCCATGTCATAGTGTTCCATTCCAGCCTTGCTCTCATCGAAAAATCCCGCCTGTTCAAATAACTCGCGTCGCACCAACCAAGTCGGTGGATGGAGGAAATCGTCAGTTCTGGCGACAAACTCCTCAAACACATTTCCCGACGGTCCCCATTCAGGCCAAAGCAACAGCGGCGTTTGTCCTCCGGTCACCACGCTTTGCCCATACAGCACGCCGATTTCCGGATGCGCCTCCAAAATCGGAACCTGCACCATCAATTTATGGGTAAGGAATTCGTCATCATCGTCTAAGAGGGCAATGTATTTTCCTTTTGCCCGCTTAATCCCCGCATTCCGTGCGCCGGACGCCCCGCGATTCTGAGGCAGCCTGAGGTATTGCACCGCAGGAAATTCTGCGACGACCTGGGCCGTATTGTCCGGAGAACAATCGTCAACGACGATGATCTCCATCTGAAAAAGCTCCCCGGCTTGCTCTTGTGCTAAGGCGGACACAATGGCCTTCCTGAGGAGATACGCGCGTTTGTAGGTTGGGATAACCACACTGACAAGAGGACGTTCCGATGAGGAACTAAGCGCTCCATCCATGCCTTGTTCCTTATGAAGCGTAAATGACTCGTTATCCATAGAAACGCTCACCTCTCTGAACCTCGGCACTCTGATGGCGATATGGCTTGCCTAGTCGATAGCCTCAAGACGCCGGAGGCTTGGGCATTCACGAATCACGATTTGTGTCTGATAAGAAATCATGTGTCTCGTCACGAGAGAGTGGATAGCTAGGAAAGTGATAAGTCAACCGATCGGCCGCTCATTCGTCGGGCACATGGCATCCAACGCCGCCTTCCAAGGCAATCCACTGAGGCCTACACGCAGATTCCTGAACGGCTTCCATCGCCCGTTGCACAGCAAGACCGTCGTAAAAAGAGGCATCGACATTACTGTTCAACCTTCCTCGGAAACAGGCATCCACAAAACTCCACATCATCGTCCGCAAACAATGCGGTCTACCGGTGGAAGCCTCCTCCGGTAACGGCACCGGTTCCCACGCTGGGCGGGTAGAGCGAGACGCCCGCAACATATCGACGGAGCCACGGCTCAAAGACGCTCGCAAGGCGCCTTCCCGTCCCACCACCTCGATATAGGCTTTATCGCCGGAGTTTGGCGTGGCACGGCTCGCAAATAGATGGCCCTGAATCCCGTCCCGGCAGACAAACCAGGCCGAAGCGATGTCATCGGTTTCGACCTGCGCAGGCACGCCGGTCCTGTGATCGATTCGCTCACGCGGAATCAATAGGGTACTACCGGCCACTGACTCGATCGGACCGATGATAAAGCCGATGAGATCGAACAGGTGAGATCCGACGTCGTACAAAATCCCGGCACCCGCGCAGTCGCGTTTCTCTCGAAAACCGATTCTTGAATCCGGCTTCACACCTTCCCAGGACGCATATTGCACACGCACGTGGTACGGCTCTCCGATGTCGCCTTTCAGCAGCCGACGTTTTAACTCCTGAACCCCATACAAATACCGGTACGTGAAAGCGACTTGGTGTATGGCATGAGTCCGCTCTGCGTCCTGGACCATCTCGATGGCTTCATGCACATTCATGCCGAGCGGCTTTTCACACAAGACATGCTTCCCAGCTGCGAACGCAGCTTTTGCCTGACGGGCATGCGCCACGTTTGGCGTCGCGATGGTAATGGCATCGATATCTTTCCGTGCGCAGACCTGTGCGTAGTCGAGAGAAATCTCCGGTACCCCGAGCCGGTCAGCCATGGCTCGAGTACGTGTCGCGTTTCTCCCGCAGAGAACGATCACCTCGGCATCGGGATGAGAGTGCAATCCCGGCACGTGACAGGCTTCAGCAAATGCTCCTGTGCCAAGGACAGCTACCCGCAGCTTTTTCATAGAATGACCTGATGAGGAAGGACCAACCGCTGGGTCTGGTATGGCGAATGTTCAGCCATGATTCAAGAACGAACCCCCGTGAAGCAGCGGTACTATGGCATACCGTACTTCTAGCGTGTAATAAGGGATTCCCCGATACGCGGAAGGAATATTCCTGAGCAAAAGAGGATGACGGGAAAAGGTCCTGGCAGGACTGTCAATGCGAACGCTTCATTATCTCACGTGTCCGACCGAACAAGTCCAGTCCTGATTGCCAACCGCACAAGACCTGGCACATCGTGGATTTCCAAACGTTCCATCAACTGGGCTCGATGGGTTTCCACGGTTTTGACGCTCAAAGCAAGACGGTGGGCAATGTGTTTTGTGGAGCAGCCTTCGGCAATCAATTGAAGAATTTCCCGTTGCCGCGCCGTGAGTTTGCCCAGTGGGCTTGTCGACACATCATCCTGCCGACAGTAGGCATCCAGGGTGAACTTAGCCATGGCCGGAGTCAGATAGGTCTCTCCTCGACAGACGGCCTTAATGGCCAGCTCCAATTCGGGACGATCCGCATCCTTGAGCAAATACCCCGAGGCGCCGGCTCGCAAGGCTTCCTTGAGGTACTCCTCGTTTGTGTACATCGTCAGCATGAGCACCTTTGTCCTCGGACACTCCTGCCGCATCCGGCTCGTTGCCTCCAGACCATTCATACCGGACATGGCGATATCCATTAACACCACTTCGGGCTCCAGTTCTTTGGAAACACGTAGCGCATCGCGGCCATCGCTCACTTCCCCGATGACCTGAATTCCCTCCAGCTTCTCCAGTAGAGCCCGGAATCCCGCCCGGACCAATGTATGATCCTCAGCCAGCAAGACCCTGATCTTGTTCATGCCCATGATTCCTCAGTGCCGTTGGACACGACACCATGCGGAAAGGAGGCACGAATTTCCGTGCCCACGGCCGGCGTCGATTCAATCCTGAAGGTTCCTCCGGCAAGACGAACCCGTTCTTCCATCCCCGACAGTCCGACACTGGTCCCGACCCTGGGGCCGGATCGAATCGCGTCTTGATCAAACCCGATGCCATTGTCGCGAATCACCATCGTCAACGCTTGCGAAGACCGCTCCAGCAGCACTTCTACCTTTTGCGCTTGGGAGTGGCGCACGACATTCGTCAAGGCTTCCTGCGCGAGCCGAAAGCAGGCAATTTCAATCTCTGGAGACGGCCTGCTCGTCAGGCCGTCCGCGGAAAACTTCAACTGCCAGCCCGCGCGTTCTGCCTGTCTGCCGACGTACCACCTGAGAGCCGGCACGAGGCCCAATTCATCCAACAACGATGGTCGTAGGTCCAACGCCAGACTGCGCACTCGCTGCAAAACCTGCGCCAATATTTCCAAACTGTCCGCGATCTGGTCCTCAACCGGCTCGCAATTGGGATGGGTCCGAAGCTCCCGCAGATTCAACTTGATGGCGGTCAACGCCTGGCCGATCTCGTCGTGCAAGTCTCGGGCAATCGCGCGACGCTCTAATTCCTGAATTTCCATCAGGCGTCGCGAAAGCACCCGTAGCCGCTCATTGGCGTCGCGCAGGTCGGCCGTACGCTCCGTGACCCGCAGTTCCAATTCTTCATGCGCATCCTTCAGGGCCTTCTGCGCCCGTATTTGCTCCGTAATATCCGTGTTCAATTCCAAGCTCCCGCTCGGCATCCCTGCAGCATCGCGCAGCAGAGTCCATCGACTGGATACCGTGATCTCCCTCCCGGAACGCGTTGTATGCACAAGTTCACCGCGCCACAACCCCTGCTCCAGAAATTGCTGTTTGATCTCCTCTAACGGGAACGGAAACGTGGTGCTCAAAAAGTCATGAATATACGCCCCCAGTGCTTCTTCCGCCGTCCATCCATACAAACGAACGGCGCCTTCATTCCAGTACGTAATCGTATCAGCCAGCAGATCGCGAACCAGAATGGCATCGTTGGCTAAATCGAGCAGCTTCGCCTGGCGACGCAGCAAGGCCTCGGCTTGTAACTGCCCCCGCCGATCCTTGGCGACAAAGCAATATCCCAGAATGTTTCCAGTTTCATCAGGAATGGCACTCACAGACAGCACGACCGGAAACCGATACCCGCTTCGATCAAGATACGTCCACTGGTCTTCGACTATCCGACCAATACCGACCAGGGCGACGATGACGCCGAATGGATCTTGAATTGGGCATCCCGACTCGGTTGCAAGCGTTTCTCCGCGGCGGCGTAGTTCGTCGGGATCATGAAAAACGGCCGGCGTCACTTTACCGACAACCGCATCGGCGCGGGTTCCGAGTAATCGCTCGGCCGCGCTATTGAAGCTGGTAATGATTCCATCCGGCCTGGTCGAGATGACGAGCACTCTGCTCAAGTCGGTATCATGGTGTTCAATCATGTGGCTTCTCGTGCGGCCCCATCCCAGCCAGCTCTGAGAGGAGAGTGGTCCACTCGGCGGCCAACGTTCCAGCACTGGTGGAGAGGCCAGGCTGCCGGCAATCATACTACAGAGCGCAAATGCACGCGATAGCCGGAGAGAAACGCGCGCATAGAGAGAACATCTGGATCGAGGCAACTAACAAGCGAGTCTGCGATCTAGTGACGACGCTGTTGAGGCTCAGTTTGTCTGCCGACCAACCACACGCCGGTGAGAATAAGTACAATGCCTGCAATTTCCCGCGGCCCAATCGCTTCACCCAAGATGAGGGCGGAGAGCAACAACGCCGACACGGGGATGAGATTCACGAACACACCTGCCCGCGAAGGCCCCACTCCTTGCACGCCATATAGCCATGCCTGTTGGCCCAAGGCCGTGGCGAACACAATGAGATACCCTACAGCCAGCCAACCAGAAACCGGCACGGTACCAGGGCCCGTCATCAACATTTTCTGATCGGTCCAGAGGAGAGGAATCTGCAACAGCAGCGAGAGCAACAGCGTCGTCCAATTGACGGTCAGTGGAGACAGCCGGTCCATGACCTGACGGCCGCCGATCGAATACAACGCCCAGCTCACCAGCCCCGACAACACCAGCGCCCCGCCCAACCAGGGATGATCGCCGATGGGGGCGTCCCCTCCAATCCCTGAGACGAGTGCGACTCCCGCAAAAGAAACCGCACAACCGCCGGCGACCTTATTGAACGGAATATCACGCACCAACAGAGAAGACAACAAGGCCGTGATGGCCGGGCTGGCGCCGATCAGCACGCCGGCAGTGGAGGCCCCGACATAGCGAAGACCGAACAACGTCAGCAAATGATTGCCGAGCACGCCCAACCCCAATAAGGAGAGCACCTTGAGGTCGCGGGCCGTCAACGTTGTCCGGCCACCTTCAGTCCACCACCACAAGGGGATTAAAATCGCCAGCGCGCCGATACCGCGGAGAAGCGACGTCTCCACGGCCGAAAAGGCCCCGAGTGCCAGCTTTTGCCCGACGATCGACCCGCCCCAGACCAACGCCGAAATCGTCAGCGCCGCATACGCGGCAGGTACGGAGGGTTTTTCCATTCAGTCCATTCCTGAACTCTGCACCGGCTGCACGATTGAGAATTCGCGACCAGCGACGGCTAGCGCGACGAGTTGGGAGTGATCACCCAAATGCCATCCCGGATAGTCGCTAACACGGCTGTGACACGCCCATCGGCCGCCACGATCCGGTTGAGATCCTGGATTGCCGCCGTCCGATCATCAGGCGGCGGATCGGTAAGGACGTCTCCACCCCATAAGACGTTGTCGACAAGAATGACTCCGCGCGGCGACAGCAATTCCATGGCGCGCTGATAATACTTCACGTAGTTCACCTTGTCGGCATCGACAAAAATCAGATCGAAGGGTCCTGTCAACTCTGCCATTGTCTCCAGGGCTGGCCCCATACGGATCTCAATTTGACGACCATGTGGCGACTGCGCGAAAAATCGGCGCGCCACCGCGGCAGATTCTTCATCCACCTCGCACGTGACCACCCGACCCTGCTCAGGCAAGGCTTCAGCAAAGCAGAGGGCGCTATAGCCCGTGAACATGCCGATTTCCAGAACCCGCTCAGCCCGGACAAGTCTGGTCATAACATGAAGAAAAGCCCCTTCCAGCGGCCCCACCAGCATCCGGGCAAACTCCATCGTGCGTTCGGTTTCCTCGCGGAGAGCCCGACGAACTGGCGTCTCCGGCAGGGAGCAGGCAGCAGCATAGGCATCGATATTCGGCGACACGAGATCGGCCATGAGTTTCACTCCAGGAGAGAGTTATGCGACAATTCGCACCGGCCGCGAATCATACCACGTCATCGTGGAGAAAGAGCGTAGACGTGAAGACCTTGAAGACATTGGAACCGTTAACGAGCCGACTGCTGGAAATTAAGCGTATTCAAAGCGCGGCTTCCGTCTTGTCATGGGATCAGGAAACATACATGCCGGCAGGCGGCGGGGCAGCCCGCGCCGAACAAATCGCCACCCTGGAAGGCCTGGCGCATGAGCGACTCGTGTCGCCTCACATTGAATCCTTATTGACTGCATGGATCGATCCTACGACCGGACAGGCGGCAGACACCTGGGATGAACCATCGCGCTCGCTGTTGCGAGAGGTCTGGCGCGACTTCCGGCGTGCGAAAAAACTTCCGTCTGATTTTGTCATCCGCCTGAGCCGTGAATGTTCGTTGGCGCAACAGGCCTGGGTGGCTGCGCGGGCAGAAAGTCGATTCGGGAAATTTCTGCCTTCGCTGAAAACCGTACTCGCCCTCAAATGTGAAGAAGCGCAGTATTTGGGGTACCGGGATTCACCCTATGACGCGCTGCTGGATACCTACGAGCCCGGCGCCACGGTAGGCCAACTCACGCCGCTCTTCGCACAACTCCGTGCCCGACTGGTTCCGCTCCTGAAGCGCGTTCAGGCCAGCCAGGTGAGCATCGACGATAGCTGCCTCCACCATAGCTTTGATCACACGAAGCAGATTGAGTTTGGGCGGCTGGTCCTTGTCGCCATGGGATACGATTTCGAGCGCGGCCGCCTCGATCTCTCGGCGCATCCGTTTACCACCTCATTTCACCCGACGGACGTCCGGGTGACGACGAGGGTCTTCGAGAAGGATTTGCCGTCATGCCTCTTCAGCTGCATTCACGAAGGCGGCCATGGCTTGTACGATCAGGGCCTGGACCCACGCTATTACGGATCGCCCCTCGGCGAGTCTGTCTCACTCGGCTTTCATGAGAGCCAATCGCGGCTCTGGGAAAACTGTGTGGGCCGGTCGCGGGCATTCTGGCAATGCTTCTACCCCCTGTTGCAGCACACATTCCCTCAACAACTGGCCGGCCTGTCCCTCGATCAGTTCTATGCCGCCATCAATCGCGTCACCCCCTCGCTCATCCGCGTAGAGGCTGATGAGCTGACCTACAATCTGCATATCATGCTGCGCGTGGAAATTGAGCAGGCTCTCATTGAGGGTCGGGCGCAGGCGGAAGATCTCCCAAGCCTGTGGAATGACAGAATGCAGGCCTACCTGGGCATCACCCCGTCACAGGATGCCGACGGCGTCCTGCAGGACGTACACTGGTCGATGGGGGCCTTCGGTTATTTTCCCACCTATACGTTAGGCAACCTGTACTCGGTACAATTTTTCGAGCAGGCGAAGCTGGAGATTCCGCAATTGGACGAACAGATTGCAGCCGGGCAATTAGTCCCGCTCAGGCACTGGCTGGAACAAAAGATTCACCGGTGGGGACGGATGTTTACGCCGGACCATTTAGCTCGACGGGTCACCGGTAACGGCGTAAGTCCGGAGCCGTTCTTACGATATCTCGAGGCAAAATACGGAGATCTGTACCGTCTCTAACTTTCTCGACTGGCACACACTCCCCCACGCCCTTCACTCCTGCTTATACAGGTATTCCGCGACAGGAAACTTATCTAGGGCCACAACAGGGCCCTTCAGCCCTGGCGCGCCATTTTGCCGACGTGGTATTTATAACCTACTTAAAAATAGGGACATTTCCCCTTTTTGCCCTGCGCTGGAACATCACTCGGCTCAGCATGGTAACCAAGGACTCGAAGGAAAGGCGTCTGACATAGAACGTGCCGAGAAGAGAATTCACACCGCACCTGGCCGGGGCTGTCGATGTCTGCTGGAGCTATTCCGCGACTAAACGTCATGAGGGAGCACGTACACGGTAATGTCTCTGGTTTCCGAACAGATACAGGCACATCCGTGGCTTGCGCTGAATATGCAGGCGCTCGACGACCTGCCTGCCCCTCCACACGGTGGCTCGCCGTGCTTCAGCCACGCCCTATGGGAGACGTTACTACCGTGAATGCATTGGACACGATGCCCACTGTCAAAACCGACCTCAATGTCCTGCTTGCCGACGACCATGCCCTCCTTCGGCGCGGGCTCAAAGAATTCTTGCAGGATTTCCTCACGGAGGATGGATTAACGCCTCACATCACCGAAACTGCTTCAGCTCAGAGTGCGATTGATCAAATTCGGACTGGGACATGGGACCTCGTAGTCCTCGACCTGAATTTACCAGACATGCCTGGCCTGGAAGTCTTGCGCATTCTGAAAGCTCTCCAACCCAGTTTACCGATTCTGATTGTGAGTATTTATGCAGAGCAACATTATGCCGCTCGGGCTATTCGCGCAGGTGCGCTGGGGTACCTGACCAAAGACACCGGTCCGCAACAGCTTCGCGCAGCCGTCTCCCGAATTCTGCAAGGCGGCAACTATTTCCCACCGCCACCATCGGAACAGCTCACAGACACGATTGTGAACCGTGACACATCGAGCGCCCACGACCTCCCCGCGGTTCTCTCAGACCGGGAGATCGAAGTCCTCCAGTGGATTGCCCAAGGTCGGCGGCTGACGGAAATCGCGGAACACCTCAACTTAAGCATTAAAACCGTGAGCACCTACCGTGCCCGGCTGCTCACGAAACTGGGAATGAGAACGACCGCAGAGCTGATTCGGTATGCCCTGGATCAGCAGCTGGTTTAACGCCACTGCGTTATCGAGAGGAGGCACACTTTCACGACACCACCTCCACGACAACGGGCAGGCATCTGCGAAGCTTTTTCGAGCTGTCGCACGGTGATTAATCGCTGTCCATCATCACTTCGCGTCGGGGGACTATGGCCAATATCCTGATTATCAATGCCGACTCGTATCTGAAACGGCTCATCAAGCTGGCCCTCCCCGGAATGGAGCACTTCCTTCAGTATAGTGCCACGCTACACAATGCCACCGCTCAACCTCCCACATCAAAGCTGGATCTGGTGATTGCCCGCCTGGTCGCCAACGATGACCAGGGGCCTGAAGAGCTGATCGACATCCGAAAAGCCTTTCCAAACGCCCGGATCGTGGTCACAGCGGTGCTGCAGGAGCCTGCCCTGGAGGGAGAGAAGTTTCAGCGTGTGGTCCGCGAATTAGACATCGAGTATTGTCTGCTGGAGCCGATCGAGACGGGAGCCATGTTGCATACGATCCAGTCGGCCCTCGCCCTTCCCCGACGCCACTAGGACAGACCAGTTCCAGCTGCGCTCGTTATTATGAAGAGATGAGCGGGGACTACCGCGCGACGTCAGGGGAGAGAGTGCCTGCTTCATGCCTGCTCAATAAGAAAAGTTCTCTTATTGAGCTGCGGCATCCTGGTCAATATCCCATCGAAACATTGAGTTTCGTCAGATGATTGGCAGGCAATAGAAATTCCGCCGACGCTTCGATACGCGAAGGCACCAGAAGCGTGGTGTGAAACACGATATCGCGGATGGGAATTTTGAGCTCGGGCTGCTGCGGCGTGCTCAATTCCACAGATTCGACGGATTGCATGATGGCGGTGACGTCCTGCGGACCATACGTGGCAATGACGGCGTGCAGAATGTCTCGGACCTTTTCATTCGTCTCGTTGCCATCAATCCCTTTCATCAGGAGGGGCAGGGTCTCATCACGAACCTGATCAGACGGACTGAAGTTTTCGACCCGTTCCTTGCGCCGGAGAGAAGTCAGGTCATTATCTAGATCCCGACTGAAGGCCCCATACGCAAACCGGACGAATTCAAAATGCAACCCCTTCAGGCCCTTTCCGAACATCTGCAGCTCACAGAGAAAGCACAGCTGTTGGAGCTTCACGTCGCTCAATAACCCATAGGGCTCGGCGAGCGAAAGCACATAGAGCAGGAGGGCCCGGTCAACGGTCATTTCGTGGGACTTTCGCAAGGGTCTCGTCTCCTCACAAGTGGCGGTAACGGGGGACTATAAACAGGCCGCTTCCGATTCGTCAATCGAGATGGTCTCCGCGACAAACCCTCTTGACCCATCGAGGCATTTTCGTCTTTAATGAGCGTCTTTCACGCCGAGTCACGCGCCATGAGCAAATCCCTGAAAGAGATGGATGTGCTTCGCCAGCATCTGGCCAAGCATCAATTGAAGCTGACTCGCCAGCGCGAACTGATCCTGACGGCGTTCCTGCGACAAGAGCACGTGACGGCTGAAACCATGTACCACCAACTCGCGAAGAAAGATCCTCACCTTGGCCTCGCCACCATCTATCGCACCCTGAATCTGTTTTGCGAGGCAGGAATAGCCCAAGCTCGACACTTCGGCACCCAAACGCAATACGACAACATCTCCCACAAAGGCCACCACGACCATTTGATCTGCACGGGTTGCGGCACCATTGTCGAGTTCGAGAATTGCGAAATCGAACGATTGCAGGAAGAAGTCGCCACCAAGAATGGCTTTGTCATTCAAACCCATCGATTGGAACTGTACGGCCTCTGCGCGCGCTGCCGCCATTGACGGATTCCCGTCGTATCCGGTATCATCTTGAGACGGCTTATCAATTTCAACTAGGACGCCCTCCGGGTGTCCTCACACGTGGAGGCACGCCGCATGGCTCGATTCCCTCGCACCCTGTTCGCCCTGACGCTGGTCCTCTCGGCGCTGATCCTGGCTTCATGGCCTGTCAATTCTGCGGACGCGGCCGATAAACTCGTCGTCTATTCAGGTCGCGCCGAGCGGTTGATCAAGCCGGTGCTTGATGAGTTTCAAGCCAAAAGCGGTATCCAGATCGAACTCCTGTCTTCAGGCACCACCGAGTTGGTCAACCGGTTGCAGGCAGAGGGGGACCACACCCCTGCCGATGTCTTTTTGACCAACGATGCCGGGAGCCTCGAACATGCGAGAGAGCTTAAACTCCTTCGCCCCATGAATATGCGAGAGGTCGACCGGGCCATCCCGTCTCAGTTCCGCGCGTCGGACAACAGCTGGATCGGCCTTTCCGGTCGATTTTGGATTGTCGTGTACAACACGAATTTGGTGAAACCGGAGCAAATCCAGTCGCTCCTCGACCTGGGCCAGCCGCAATGGAAGGACAAAATCGCCATCCCGAATTCCGGCAGCGAGTACCTTCAAGCCGGCGTGTCGGTCATTAAGACGACCTTCGGCGACGAACGCACCAAACAATTCCTCCAAGGGCTGAAGGCCAATGCAGGGTCGCAGGTCTACCAGAAAAGTTCGCAAATTGTGGAGGCAGTCGCCAAAGGCCAAGTCGCGGCGGGTATCGTCAACCACTACTATATTTATCGCCATCTGGCAGCACAGCCGACAGCGCCCATCGCCGCGATCATGACCGATCAGCAGGAAGGCGGCATGGGAGCCATCATGAATGTGACCGGCATTGGAGTGACCCGGGCTTCGAAACACGTCGACAGCGCCAAATTGCTCATCGAGTTTCTCGTGGCTCAAGCCGGACAAAAACTCTTTGCAGACTTGGATAAAGAATATCCGCTGCATCCGGACGTGAAAGCCGATCCGGCTCTCGTCGACCGACACAGCTTCCGCGCGGCGCTCGTTCCTCTGGCCAGACTTGCTGAATTGCGCGAACCCACTCTCACCTTGATCGAGCAGGTCGGCCTCCGCTGACCCCCTGTGGTAGAGCATGCTTACCGCGACCAGAGTTCACGCACCGTCTTCCCTACAGTGGATCAGTCTGTTGACTGCCGCGTTTCTGGTCCTGCCTACTGCCTATATTGTTTATGTCGCGATGACGGCCGCGCCAGCCGTATGGGCTCGGCTCTGGTCCACACGCATCCCAGAATTGTTGGGGAATACGCTGTCGTTAGCCGTTGGCGTCGGGCTGATCACGTTGGTGTTAGGCGTGTCGCTGGCCTGGATCACCGTGCGATACGATTTCCCCGGACGCCGCATTTGGGAATGGGCGCTTGCGCTGCCACTTGCCATGCCGACTTACGTGCTGGCGTACGTCTATGCCCACTTATTGGGAATGGGCGGCCCGGCGGAACAGTGGTGGCAACTGGTCTTCGGCCCTGACGCTCGATTGCCAGGGCCCCAAAGTTTTACCGGGGTCACCATGGTCATGGCCCTCGACACCTTTCCCTTCGTGTACCTGCTGGTACGCAGCGCACTCCAGAATCTCAATGTCTCGTTTGAAGAGGTGGCACGCGCCTGCGGCGTCTCCCCATGGGCTACGCTTCGGCGGGTCACGCTCCCCCTGATTCGCCCTGCCATTGCGGCAGGGCTGGCGCTTGTCATCCTCTATGTGATCTCAGACTTTGGCGCGGTGTCCTTACTCCGGTATCAAACACTGACTTATGCGGTTTACCAACAGATGACCAGCCGGTACGACCACACTGCCGCCAGCATCCTGAGCCTCCTGCTGGTGGTCATGGCCATCATCTTTCTGGTGACCGAACGGTGGTTTCGCCAACGTAGTCGCTTCTATCAGACATCCGGTCGATACCGCCGATCGACACGTCACCACGCAGGGCCCATTGGAACAGCGCTGATCACCGGCTACGTCGTCCTGGTCTTCGGAGCCGCGTTTGGCATTCCTGCAGCCATGTTGATCCACTGGAGCGTGGAGGCCATTTCTCAAGGCGCGCTGGACACACGCTTCCTGGGCTTTATCTGGAACAGCAGTTTTCTGGCAGCACTGGCCGCCTGCGGCGCGATCATCATCGGACTTCCCCTAGCCTACCTCGCCAGCCGCCGCCCCTCACGACTGAACATCGCCTGCCTGCAAGCCGCCTATGCCGGCTATGCGTTACCGGGGCCGGTGGCAGCACTGGCAGTGCTCGTACTCTTCACTCACTTCGCACCGGCGTTGTATGGGACTGTGGTCGTACTGATCATTGCCTATATTCTGCATTTCCTTCCAGTTGGCCTCCAATCCATGGAGCCGGCCCTGCAACAAGTGACGCCCAATGTCGAGGAAGTGGCCCGCACCCTGGGATGCACGACCCACCAAAGCCTGTGGCGTGTTACTCTTCCGCTTGTCCGCAACGGATTTGTTGCCGCCTGGGTGTTGATGTTTCTTCAAACCATGAAAGAACTGCCGGCCACATTGCTGTTGCGACCTGTAGGATTTGATACACTGGCCATTCGTGTGTGGCTCGAAGCCAGTGAAGAGTATTACCAACTGGCAGCACCGGCCGCGTTGCTCATCGTCCTTTTGAGTCTTCCAGCGCTGATGTTGTTGGTATCCAAGGACTGGCGTGGGGATGCGCAAGAGGGCATCAAGTGAACCCCGTGAACGAATCTGTGACAGACGAGCACCAGACCACGTCCGGGGGGCCGACCCCGAATACTCTGGATACGACCGCCGCACGATCCGCTGTGCTCGAATTGCGCGATGTATCGTGCGCCTATGAACCCACACGACCGGCCATTGAAGGCATCACTTTCACGGTCCACCAAGGAGAGATTCTCTGCCTGCTCGGTCCTTCCGGCTGCGGCAAAACGACTATCCTGCGAGCCATCGCAGGGTTTGAGCGGGTGACCGCGGGTAGCATTGCGCTGTCCGGCCAACTGGTCTCCTCTCGGGATACCATGATTCCAACCGAACAGCGGCATATCGGCATGGTGTTCCAAGAATACGCGCTGTTCCCGCACTTACGGGTCGAAAAGAACATCGCGTTCGGGCTACGGCACCTTCCACGAACCGAGCAACAGGCGATCGTTGATGATCTGCTCACGTTAACCGGCCTGCGTGGCTTGGAGCATCGGTATCCGCATGAACTTTCAGGTGGGCAACAGCAACGCGTCGCCCTCGCCCGGGCCCTTGCCCTTCGTCCGGTACTCCTCCTCCTCGACGAACCGTTCAGCAATCTCGATCCCGATATGGCGAGTCGCATGCGCCAGGATCTTCACGCCCTGCTGAGACAAACCAAGACCACAGCAATTCTTGTGACGCATGATCACGATGAGGCGTTTTCCATGGCTGACCGTGTGGCGGTCTTAAACAAGGGGCGCCTGGAACAATTCGATACGCCCGAAGCCATCTATCACCTCCCGACGACCCCCTTCGTTGCCGATTTTGTCGGCCAGGCGGATTTTATCGCCGGCGTTGTGACGCACCAGCTGGTAACAACGGAAATCGGCGACTTTCCGAACACCCAACACCTCGCGACGGGCACGCATGTCGTCGTGATGATTCGCCCCGATGATATTCACATCGTCCCGACCAAAGGCGCCGATGCCCGTATCCTTGCACGGCAATTCAAAGGGTCGGAGAATGTCTACACGATCCAACTGCCATCAGGACAAATCGTACATAGTAGTGAATCATCCCTGAGCATGTATCAGGTGGGAACCGCCATCGCCCTCCGCGTGGTGGCGACCCATACGGTCTTGTTTCCGCAACCGCCCGGCTCTCCGCCCGTGCTGGCGTGACATCAGACGCACTTCCTGACGCGAGACCGAGCACGACGGAGAAAAACATCCGTGACGATGTGATGCGGGCTTCCCCCCGACGATAACAGTGGAGGATCAACGAATGGACGTGCTGAAAAATGCAGTGGAGTATGGGATCATTGGCCTGTTGATCGCGCTGAGCGTGTGGTCGGTCGCGGTCGCGGTTGAGAGATGGCTTTATTATAGACGCGTCAACCTAACGCAGTTTACTGACGTTCAGACCTTTGAGATGGCACTGACCAAGCGACTCGTCATCATCGGTACCGTCGCAGCCAATGCACCGTACATCGGATTGCTGGGCACGGTGTTAGGCATTATGATGACCTTTCATACGATGGGCACCTCGGGAACCATGGCCGTGCACACCATCATGATCGGCCTGAGCCTAGCGCTCAAGGCGACGGCGGTCGGTCTGCTCGTGGCCATCCCCTGCGTCGTCATGAACAATATTCTTCGCCGACGCGTCGCCGAACTACTGACGACCTATAAGGTGCAACATGGAACGAGAGGTTAATCAGATCAACGTCATTCCGTTGGTCGATGTAATGTTAGTGCTGCTCGTCATCGTCCTGACGACTGCGACCTTCATTAGCACGGGCCAAATCCCCGTCAATCTCGCCAAGGCGAAGGAGGCCGGGGATCATAAGGATGTTCCCGTCGTCGTAACGTTGACTGCCAACGGAGAGCTGTTTTTAAACGACCGCCCTGTTCCGGCCGATGGCCTCAAAAACATGCTCGTCGCTCATCCGCGCGAGTCCCTGGTTGTTGTACGAGCCGACAAGGTCACGCTGCTGGAGCGTTTTGTCTCGGTGGTGGATGAGATCCGTGGCCTGGGGTTCCAATCCGTCAGCCTGGAGGTCGTGCGCCTGTGACCGACTCCCATCCCGGCACGCCGGACGCCTTCGTCCGCTTGCGTGCAAGCGGGTGGATCATCTCGCTCTGCCTGCATGGCACAGCCGTCTTCTTAGCCGCACTGTTCGCCTCCAGGATCGGACTCGCTCCGCCCTCATCGTTGTTCCATTGGGATGTGACTGTCGTCAGCCGATCAGTTCCACCCTCTACGCCATCACCCACGATCGAAAAACCGCAAGTCGACCCAAGTCCTGCGCGCGTGACAACACCGAGCCCCCCCATACCCCCTAAGCGCTCCACGGCTCCTGAGTTACAACAATCAACGAAATCGGCTTCGACCTCAAACCCTGTTATTGATGGACCGCAAACTTCCACCCCGGTTCTTCCACCGCCCGCCCAAGAAATCAAGCCGGAACCTCAACGTCCTCTGGTGCCCCCTCTTCCCGAGGCACTGGACGCCCCGCGAGCACAGCCGGCAACAGAACCGCCCCCTACGCCAGTGGACCAATCTCCCGCGGAGGTTCAGCAACGGCCAGCACCGGCAGCTCCTCTTCCCAAAGACCCTGAACCCGCGCCACAATTATCGTCGCCGCTGCCGACTGCCCAGCAATCCCCTGAACAGACCTCAGCCCCTCCATCAACCGCCGCACTCGCCCCCACGACGAGCACCATTCCGACCCCGACCAGAAAGGCCGACTATGGCTGGCTAGCGGGCATCCTCTCCCCCCGCATTGAAGCGCTGAAAGAATATCCGGTGGATGCGCGGCTCAAACATATTGAAGGGCGAGTGGTGGTGCGAATTGTCATTCAGGGGGATGGGCAGATCGTCTCCGCTGTGATCGCAAAAAGTTCGGGGGATGACACCATCGATCAGGCAGCGCTTGAAACGATTCGGAAAATTTCTCCGGTCACGCTGACGCAGCCGCTCGAACAATCATCGGTTACCCTTCATGTTCCCATCCGCTACCAGCTGGGGCCATAACCGAGACCGCGTCCTTACCGATGCCGGCCTTCAGTCAGCATAGCCTTGCAGATCGCGAAGCTACGGTTTCATACTGGCGTTCGTGACGAACCTCTTCCAGCGCTATTCGACGCCGTCTTTGATCCGGACTCGCCCTTGGAGGGAGGAGGACACCCAGACCTTCCCGTCACGATCAACGATCACCGCGCCGACACCAGGCAACGTTTCCACCAGCGCGAGTCCCCGTTCTCGTCCCATCACAAAAATGCCTGTATCCAACCCATCTGCCGTCAGGCCGTCTTTGGCGACAATCGTGACACTTTGACAGTCGCGTGCCGGCTGCAGCGTCGCTGGATCCAGTACATGATGATATCGAATTCCATCCCGCTCGAAATACCGTTCGTAATCGCCCGCGGTGGAAATCGCCTCATTCTGAAGATCGATAAATGCCAGCACCGCTCCTTCCCGCCGTGGATGGCGGATAGCAAATGGAAATGTGGTACCGTCCGGCAAGTGACCAAACGTGCGAATATCTCCGGACAACGCCACAACACCCGCAGTGGCCCCCGTCTTTTGCATCGCCTCAACTGCCATGTCTGCCGCAAAGCCCTTACCGATGCCGCCGACATCCACACGCATTCCCGATTTCTCGAGATAGACTGTTCCCTGTGTCTGATTCAGGTGTAAGGCGTTCAAGTTCGTGAGTGGGCGGATTCTCTCTAGCTCAGCCTCCGACGGTATCTGTTGCCGATCCAAAACACTCCAGGCCTCGACCGCCGGACCGACAAGAATATTGAGACCGCCCTCCGTGAGCCGAGCCATCGCGACTGATGCTTGGAGCACCCTCATGGTATCAGGACTGATGGAGACGGCGTCTTTTCCCGCCGCCCCATTCACGCGAGACAATTCGCTGTCCTTGATCCAGGTGCTCAACAATTCTTCCAACCGATGAATCTCCTGAAACCCTGCCGATGTGGCATTTTGGGCTGTCTCCCGATCAGCAGCGACTGCCGTAATGCTTACCCACGTCCCCATATGCATCTGTGTGCGCTTCACGAGAATCGGAGAGGGCCCGACATTCCCAGCGGCACACCCCAATCCAAGCAACAATAGAAAATACAGAGTTCCGCGGATTGTCAGAGCATATCCGCGCCGTAGGCCAGTATCCCTGATCAACACGAATCGACATATCCGGCAGGTCTTCCTGATGAGGCACCAGTTCATCGGCATGGTCCTTCGTTAGCGTGAAGGCGGCATAGAGCCATATTCTCTACCAGAAAAGAAAATTGCAAACTGTGCGCCGCTTGCGAGTACCGGCTATGCCAAGCGGCTCTTCGTGTTCAGCACAAAGTGCTCATGCGCGACAAGCCGCACCCTTCTTCCTGACGTTCCACTCGCTTCAACACCATTGCCAAACCATCTTGACATCCCCCTGCTGATCGGGATATTAATAATCGTTCTCAATTTAACGAACACGACTTCGTCTATGACACCAACCAGCAATGCAACCGACTCCATGTGCCACGACAGCGAAACCCGCTGCGAATGCGGTCAATTGATTGCCAAAGTTCGCGGACAGGGCTTAGAGCTCAAGTGCAAGCGCTGCAAACGCATCGTGGTCATTCCTTTCACCTCAATTGAAGGATGGGGCACAGTCCCGGCATGATTCGATTTACGAAAGGAGGCCTCGTCACCGGACAATATCCAAGGCTTCAACCACACCCACAGGCTTTCACCACAGACCAGAGACCATTGAGTCCCGAGTCATACCATAACCTAACTCGCGGATGGAGGATCCCCATGAAAATCCGGGCAATCCTCGGGGCCCTGGTCCTGGCCAGTCTACCGGCAATGCCGGCGTTGGCGGAAAACATGACCCCGGAGGAGATCAAGAAGCTGGTTGACGAAGCGGTTGAAAAACGATTGCAGGAACATGAGCGCCGGGAAGGAACCCTTGAGCGCAGGGAAAACGCGGCTACTCCCGGTACTGAGCCGGGCATCGGCAGCCTTCCCGAGGTGGGCAAAGAACGACGCACCGATACACAGCCCGCACTGGGTTTTAGTTCGACAGGTTCAGGCCGCTTGGTCTATGCAAAACCATTCGTGGCTGCACCGAAAGCCATCGTCGGCGGCTATATGGACATCCAATACCGTGCGCAACGAAAGGCCAGCATTGAGAATGGGTACGGCGGGGGAACCAACGGGTTCGATCAGCAACGCTTCGTCCCTTTCATTTACGCCGATATTACCGAGCACGTGAAGTTCGCATCTGAAATCGAAATCGAGCATGGCATTCGAGAAACCAGCAATAATGAAATCAGCTTGGAGTTTGCCCACATTGACTATTTAGTCCATGAACCGTTCAATATCCGGGCCGGAATCCTGCTTGTCCCCATCGGCAAATTCAACCTCCTGCACGACTCGCCACTCAACGATTTGACTGACCGGCCGCTCGTCAGTCAACTGATCATTCCTTCGACGATGTCCGAAACCGGTGTGGGGTTCTACGGCACCCTCTATCCTGGCCGCACGAGCAAGCTGGATTACGAGTTCTATGTGACGACCGGCCCTTGTGGGTACAACCAAGATGGCTCCCCACGCGTGAGCGAGGCCAGCGGGACGAAAAATTCACGCCAGAGGAAATGCGCCTCGGACGATGGTTTTGACATTAATAATGGGAAAGCCGTCTCAGGTCGTGTGGCGTTCAGTCCCATGCTTGGAGTAGAAGTCGCCGGATCAAGCTACTACGGCAATCAATCTGCCACCAGCTACAACCCGCTGAGCATCACGGCTGTTGACTGGACGCTGCAAAAAGGTCCCTTCGAAATCATCGGTGAAGCCGCCTGGGCCTACGCCAGAGGTAACTCGCGTGCCATTCAGGGAGCCACGTTCGCTACTCCTGGAACATTCCTGACCGGCATCAATACCCTGAATGCCTTTGCTGGTCCACCGCAGCGGATGCAAGGCTTCTATCTTCAAGGGAACTACCATTTCATGCCGGCCTTCCTCACGAAACTCTCTCCTAAGCGATTTGGTGAGGGCTCGACGTTTACAGCTGTGGTCCGCTATGACCGCGTGAATTTAAACCGCGACAATCGCGGGGAAAACCAGGGCGAATTGGAGCAAATTTCCTTTGGTCTGAATTATCGGCCTGTTGAGGATGCCGTGTTCAAGATCAGCTACCAGTATATGCCAAAGGCCTTTAACCCCAACACGGGAGAGCGGATTCACGACGGCGCGGTTGTAATCTCAGCCGCAACGTACTTCTAACCTTACTCGAGTTGCAGGCGATCCCTCCCCTGAGGGGGATCGCCTGAATAAGATGGAGCCCTAATCGCTGTGTTCACCTCACGAATAGCCGTACTGATGCTCCTTTCAATCTGCGCAGGTTGCGCCACATTGAGCGGAGACCGCAAACAATTTTACCCCTGCTCCTACGACATGGTCTGGGATGCCTCTCTGGAAGTTATGAAGGGAGAATCCATTGCGTCGTCCAGTAAAGAAAAGGGGTTGATTGAAACCGGATGGATGGATGTCGCGCCGCTGACGGAACGCTCCTTCGGCATTTTTTCACGCGAAGGATTTGGAAACAAAGAGCGTGCGCGCTTGAGCCTTTCCGTCAATCGAATGAACGATGTGACCTCCGTAAGCGTCTTGGAGAGCAGGCAACGGTGGCATGCACGCGGCGGCGCGACATCACAGGCCACCAAATGGTGGCCCGCAGAGCCATCCCCGGATACAACGAATGAAATTGTGGATCGCATCAATGCAAAACTGAAGGAACAAGGATGTGTGCCAACATGATGCTTCGCTGGCTCCTCTTCTCATTCGCACTTGCATTTCCTTTTTCCCCGGGTTCCGCGCATGCCGAACGCGTTTGGGATAATGAGCTCAAACGTTATTTAACCGAGCAAGAAATGTCCATGGCCGAAGTGTTCCTCACTGAAGAAGAGGCGGTCAAGCTGATGTTTCCAAAATCCGAGCGCGTGAAGAAGGAACTGCTCACTGTCCCGGCGGAGAAGAAGGCGATCGTCGAGAATCGCATCGGCTGGACTTTTCCGGAAGAATCTTTTGAAGTCTATATCGGGGAGACCGGCACACACATTGACGGGTACGCCCTGGTCCAAAACACCATCGGCAAACACAAGCCCATGACCTATATGGTCGGCGTGGATGCTCAAGGACTGGTTTCCAATGTTGAGCTGCTCACCTTTCGAGAGGCGCGCGGGAGCGAGGTACGGACCAAGCGATTTAATGTCCAGTATGAGGGGAAATCCGTTCTCGACCCGGTCCGGATCAACAAAGATATCATCAACATCAGCGGCGCCACCATGTCCGTTCGTTCAATGACGGCGGGAATCAAACGCGTCCTTGTCCTTGTCGACGAATTTTACTTGAAACCACAAGGGCGCGGCAGCGACACTGTGACCGCTCAGAAGACTGAGAAAGGCTTCTTTAAGTCGATTTTTGGAAATTGATGTTCCCCAGACATGCGTAATTTCAATACCCGTTTTCGCCTCCGCGATTCGGACCGTCACATCAGGCTCGTCTATACATTCTTTCTGCTTTTGATGCTTATCGGTTTCACGTTCTCATTTTTCTGGGCCCACAGTATGACTGGCCTATCCCCTCAAGGGATTGCTGATCATTACCGCGGCTCCAATGCAACCTTCGGCGAGCCGATGTCGTTCCGTGAACTGGCTGAAATTACCCATTTCCACCTGTTCACAATGCCCGTTGTCTTTATGATCCTCGTCCATGTTCTCTATTTAACCAATGCGAGCAACCGGCTAAAAATAGTCACAACCTGGCTCTCCTTCGGCGGAGTCATACTCGACCTCTTGTCTCCTTGGCTCATCAGTTACGTTTCTCCTGTCTTCGTCTTAACCATGCTGACAGGCGATACCTTCATGACGGCAGGATTTTTAATCATGTTCGTCATCCCTCTCCACGAGATGTGGACCTTGAAACAACCCTTAATGGCAGGCAAACGCGGAGAACAGGGATGACCTAGCATCGCAGACCTGGGTACAACCACCTGTGCGGCCAGAGGCATTTCGCCCAGAGCCCAAGATCATTTCACATGATCTTGGGCTCTGACATTTTGGAGGACTTTCATGCATCGTTCGACACTCCCGATACCTACCGCAAGTCATCTCATCCAGGACCTGGCGACGCAACTCTCAGCGCTCAACATCTTGCAACTTCCCCCCGAGTCGCTAGAGGCGGTTCGGCTACTGCAGCTTCGGCGCCTGGCGCGACGAATCGAAACCATCATTCCCGGTCACTTCGGGCATGGAGAACGCACCGCACATTACGCGTTACTGCTAAGCGAGCGCCTTGGACTCACCAGGGACCAACGGCTGGACTTGCACTATTCGGCATTACTGCATGACATTGGACTGCTGATGATGCCGGAGCATCTGCTTGGCACGGCGGCTCCCCATACACTCAACGACTATGCCCTGATCCAAAGCCATCCCCGAGAAGGGGCCGCACTGCTCAGCCCCTATTCATTCCTTCAGGAAGCGGCACGGTTCATCGCCCATCATCATGAGCGGTGGGATGGAGCCGGTTATCCCTATGGACTGCGCGGGGAGTACATTCCCGGTTCAGCCAGAATTCTCGCGATTGCCGACGTGTTTGATAGCATCGCCAGTCGAACCCATTCGTGGGACAGCGCTCTTCGAACGCTTCGCGCCTCCGCCGGATCCCAATTTGATCCAACCTTCTGTCTCACATTTATTGAGCTACTCCACAATCACAATCGCTACCAGGTCCACCATGTTTCCAATGCAGCCAGGGCCTCAATGCACTCCGAATCGTCAGCAGAAGAGTCAGTCTGCGCGCACATCATTCGCTCAGGCATCTAACAGTCGTGTTCGTAATCACTACACAACCCCGTGGGCATGTGAACTCTCGCTGGAGGACATGATGTCAAGCAAACCATCCACTTCAGGGATTTCCTTTGATCGGCTGCATACCTTCTCGTCCGAGCTACGAGTTCAGTCGCCACAGTGGGCGGATCGATTGGACCAGGTCAGAACAGAACAGGATCTAGGCGTGTTGATATGCGACCTGTTTAATCTGTCCCATGCCATCATTCCTGAAAGATACCCCTCCTCGAAGTCCCATCCGTTACCTGCGCGTATCACAGCGTTCGTGAACGAGAATCTGCATCATGGCGTGACACTGAAAGTCTTAGCACATTTCCTCGGCTACTCGGAAAAGTATTGCTCTGATCTGTTTTGCCGCATCATGGGCGAGCCATTCTCTAAGTATCTCCGACGACAGCGAGTGGAACGGGCCCGTGCACTCCTGATCACTACCAGACATACCCTGGCAGAAATCGCCTCAGCACTCGGATTCAGCGATCAATTCGCGTTCAGCCATTTCTTCAAACGCGCAACGGGACAATCTCCCATAACCATTCGCTCGACCATCGCTCGACAGCAGAGATAGACGACTCAGAACTTGCGGCGGCGGTTTTTGCTGCGGCGCTCACGAGGCCATTACGCCCACATTGCCATGAAGTGGATACTGCCTCATCGAACAGAGGCCCCGGAACAGACTGAGCGGCTCTATGTTGAGGGTTGGGGAAAATGCTGGAGGGGGAGCAGAAAGGCGGGTCGGCCAGTAGTTGAACTCGCGGACCCGCCGTCACTTCCGTTGGCGCTACGATTTGTCGGCGGTGAGCTGTTCCGCCAGATACCGCTCTTCTCCGACTTGCTCGATCGTTCGAAGCTGGGTCTCGAACCAATCGATGTGTTCCTCTGTGTCGATGATCATGTCCTCCAGCCGATGTCGGGTAGTGAAATCCCCGACTTTCGCGCAGTGGGCAATGCCTTGGCGCAGCACATCTGCGTCCTCACGCTCAAAGGCCAGATCTGCCGCGAGGAGTTCCGATACTTTCTTGCCCGCTGCCACGGCATCCAGATGCCCCATCTCCGGGGCGCCGCCGAGGTAGAGGATATGATCGATCAAACCTGACGAATGACTGACCTCTTCCTGAGACAGGTGGCTAAAATGGGCATGGAGCCGGCCATACCCCCAATGCTTGCAGAGAGCGGCGTGCAACAGATACTGGTGGACCGCCGTCAGCTCACTGACCAACACTTTATTCAGAATATCGAGGACGCCCTCTTTCGCTTTCATGCCCGTCTCCTCCCTGCACCATTCCGGCTGGCTTAGCTGTCTTTCTTGATTTGCTCAGCGAGGTAATTCTCGAGGCCTACCTGCTTGATCGTTTCCATCTGGGTCTCGATCCAATCGATATGTTCATCGACATCCTTCGCCATATCCTCGAACATGTGCCGCGTCGTAAAATCTGCGACCTTCGTACAATGCACCACCCCTTCACTCAACAGGGCGAGCATTTCCTGCTCGGCCTTCAGATCGAGCTTCAACTGCTCGGGAACGGTTTCCCCGATGTGCACCGTATTCATCCGTTGGACGTTGGGCACACCTTCCAAATAGAGAATGTGACTGATCAGCTCATCCGCATCTTTCATCTCATCGATGCTGCGTTCCCTCACCGTGTGATGGAGCCGTTCATAGCCCCAGTTGGCACACATCTTCGCATGAACGAAATACTGATTGATGGCCGTAAGATCTGCCGTCAACACTTTATTCAGTAGCTCAATCACGCCTTGTTTCGCCTTCATATCTCCTCCTCCGGCCCGTCAATGTGTCATGGCCTCTGGTCGCCCATACGGTTTGGACATGGTATGCATGACATGCATCCTTTATTGTACTCCTTACTTAGAGATTCTCGAAAGGGTTGTCAACCACCGACATACGTATTTATGAGGGCGGTTATCAACATCGCCGAGAACGCTTCTCATTGTCCTCATCAGAAACGTCATCCGCGGGCGAGGAGGGCGACAATTCTGGGGAAGAGTTGATGAATCCGGACTAAAGAATAAGTAGGCAGGAAAGAAATAGCATTGGGCAGAACGTGCATTGCACTTACCCGGCTTCGCGGTAACCGCACGCCTCTTCATTGCGGCACTGCACCGAACGACCGGCCTGCTTACTCACCTTCTCGATGAGAAACGGTGCCTGACACTTGGGACAGGGCTTATTAATCGGTCGATCCCAGAGCGCAAATTCACACTCGGGATAGCGGCTACACGAATAAAAATTCCGTCCTTTTTTCGTGCGCTTCTGTACCAGATCCCCGCCGCATCCAGGCTGTGGGCATTTCACTCCCAAAGCAATGGCCTTCGTGGTTTTGCATTCGGGATAGGCGGAACAGGCCAAGAATTTTCCGAAGCGGCCTGATTTGACGACCATGGGGCTTGAACACTTCTCACATTTCTCGTCGGTCGTCTCCTCCAGCTTGGGCACGATCTTGATCGTCCCGTCGGGAAGTTTTTCAAAGTTCTGCGTATTCTTGCAGGGAGGATCTTCCTTATATCCGGGGCAGGCCAAAAACTTTCCGTTTCGCCCCCACTTGATCTCCAACATGCGGCCGCATTTTTCACAAGGCAGGTTGGTCGGTGGCTCAACGATGTCTTTGGGCCCGGGAATACTTTGCGCCAGTTCCATTTCCTTGACGAAGGGGGCATAAAACTCCCTGACCGCCGAGACCCACGGCTTCGTCCCCTCTTCCACCTCGTCCAGCTGCTCTTCCATATGGGAGGTAAATTCCGTGTCCAGCAGATCCGGAAACCCCTTCAGCAAAAAGTCGTTGACCGTCCGACCCGTTTCGGTAGGCAGAAAGCGGCCCTCGACCTTCTCGACATATTTCCGATCCTGAATCGTGGAAATGATGGCCGCATAGGTCGACGGGCGACCGATGCCCTTTTCCTCCAGCTCACGGATCAGCAGCGCCTCATTGTAACGGGGTGGCGGCTGGGTGAAATGCTGCTTCGAGATAAAGCCCGGCAGGGTCTGCTGCTCCTGCTCGACCAGATGCAGCGATTCTCCTTCACGGAGTACGGGAAGCTGCCGGTCCGATTCGTCTTCCGACTCTTGCTCATTTTTCGGCTTCTGCGACGGCAATTCCTTGTCGGTTCCCTCCAGGTAGACAGCCGTATGGCCAGGGAATTTGACGACGGTGCCGGTTGTGCGAAACACGTAGCGCTCTGATGTTCCGACCGGACTGGAATCGACCCGTGTCACATCGAGAATAGCCGGGACCATCTGTGAAGCAATGAATCGATTCCAGATCAGCTTGTACAGGTTGTATTGATCCTGCTCGAGAAATTGCCTGATGGATTCAGGATCACGCGCCGCCATCGTCGGGCGAATGGCTTCGTGCGCTTCCTGCGCCGCCTTTTGTGTCTTGTACACATTGGGAGTCGCCGGCAAATACTCCTCTCCGAAACGTTCGCGAATCACCAGCCTCGCATCCTCCATCGCCTCTTGCGAGATTCGCGGTGAATCGGTTCTCATATATGTAATGAGACCCATCGGACCTTCCGCGCCGATTTCCACGCCTTCGTACAATTGCTGCGCCAGAGTCATGGTCTTCTTAGGCGTGAAATGCAATTTCCTGGCGGCTTCCTGTTGCAGCCGGCTGGTGATGAAGGGTGCGACCGGGTTGCGTTTTTTCTCTTTTCGCTCGATCGATTCAACGACAAATGCTTTACCTTGCACCGCATTGAGAATTTGCTCGGCCTGCGCACTCGTGCCGATATCGGCATCCTGCCCATTAATGGAATGCAGCTTCGCCTCGAAGGCTGGAGGATTGTCTCCGCGCAAGAGCGCGACAATCGACCAATATTCCTCGGCTCTGAATTTTTCGCGTTCCTGTTCCCGGTCGCAAATAAGCCGCACCGCCACCGATTGGACGCGTCCCATGCTGAGACCGCGCCGCACTTTTTTCCACAATAACTGGCTGCCCTGATACCCAACGATCCGGTCAAGTACCCGGCGCGCCTGCTGAGCCTGAACCAACTTCATATCGATTTCGCCGGGGGACTTCAGGGCGCGTTTGATCGCCGATTCCGTGATTTCGTTAAAGAGCACACGGTAGACCTTCCCGTCTTTTTTCTTCCCCTTGCCGTGAAGTTCCTGTGCGATATGCCAGGCAATCGCCTCACCTTCACGATCAGGGTCCGGCGCTAAAAACACCGTGTCCACCTGCTGGGCTTTTTTCTTGATATCTGCAAGGACTTTGGATTTGCCTTTGATCGTGACGTACTGGGGCTCAAAGTCATGTTCCAGATCGACGCCCAGTTTACTGGTCGGCAAATCTTTGACATGCCCGACGGAGGCCATGACGGAATACCCCCGACCGAGATACTTGGTGATGGTTCGCGCCTTGGTGGGGGACTCAACGATGATCAGCGATTTGGCCATGTGGCTCCACGTTCCTCGGTACCTGCATCCAGACTACCATAATACCCACTATAACAAATATCGAGACTCTGTCAGCCTGAATCTCTCAATGAGTGGCGATCAGGGACGCACATACTCGTTGCCGGGCAATTGACGAACACAATTTTTCAATTCCAAGGAGAGCAACAACGCGGCAACCTGCGCGGCCGGAAGCCCGCTGCGTCGAATGACATCATCGACCGATTGCGGTAACGCCGACACGGCATCATACACTATCGCCTCTTCAGGCCCTAGTTGCGTAGCCGGTCGCGCGACGTTCGCGCGGCGGCCGAGCCGTTCGCGGAACGTGGCATCGAGTTGAGGCAACAATTCATCCAGAATATCCTGCGCCGACTCAACGAGCCTCGCGCCGTCTTTCAGCAGGCTATTGGGGCCGCGACTATTCCCGGCTTTCACGAAACCCGGTACCGCAAACACCTCACGCCCCTGCTCGCCGGCTAATCGTGCAGTAATGAGGGACCCGCTCTCGACCGCCGCTTCGGTCACCACAACGCCTAACGACAGGCCGCTGATAATGCGGTTCCGGCGTGGGAAATGGTAACTGTGGGGCGCGGATCCGAGCGGCAGCTCCGAAAGCACCGCTCCTTGCCGCTCGATCTGCGCGCGAAGCGGACCATGATCGGTTGGATACGTACGATCCAACCCGCACCCCATCACGGCAAGCGTCCGTCCCTTGCCGGCGAGTGCCCCGCGATGTGCGGCGGCATCAACTCCGCGGGCCAATCCACTGACAATCGTGAAGCCCATCTCCGCCAACTCCCGGGCCAATTCTTCGGCGAGCACGCGGCCGGCGGAACTGACTTTCCGCGTTCCGACTATCGCCACGGCTTGCCGATCATCTTCCAGTAGGCTTCCCTGGAAATACAGAAGCGGCGGAGGGTCCGGAATTGTCTTGAGCGGCGCAGGATACTGCGGATCGAGATACGTCAGCACGGTGATCTGACGACGCTGCAACGTCTCCAGTTCCCGGTCAAGCTCTCTCACCGCCTGTGCGTCCGGCCCACGTCGAACGGCTTCGATCAGCGGGACTCTGCAACCAACGTCTTCCAGGCTGGCTGGCGTTGCCGACAGGACCGCGTCCGGCGAGCCCATCGCCTGCACCAACTTGAGCAGAATGGCATCACCCACACCGGGGATCGCACGGAGCATCAGCCAGGGGCGGAGGGATCGACTATTCACCATCGTCCGAGTTCATCAGGCATGGTCGGTCCGGCTCAGTGACCATGGTGCTGGGAAGCGCTGGCAGAGACGGGACTGTCGCGTGGAGTCAGCGAGGCCGGCGCCTTGCGGCATTACATCACGACTAAATCGAACTGCTCGAGGTGCAGCCGATCATCCGGAGTCACGAGAATCTTCGCGCTATACCGCCGCTCGAGCTCTTCTACTCCCGGCTGTTCCTGTTCCTGTAACAGGAGGGCAACCGCGGGATGCGCTCCAACGACGACACGTTGCTGCTCGATTTCGTGACCGAGCCGCCGCACTTCCCGGAAAATTTCGTAGGCGACTGACATGGGAGATTTCGTGTACCCACGCCCGTCGCAGTAGTGGCACGGTTCGGAGAGAGACCGCAACAGATCCTCTCGCACGCGTTCACGGGAAATTTCGATCAATCCTAGGTCAGACACTCGGGAAATCCTGGTCCGCGCCTTGTCGGACGACATGGCATCCACCAAAGCGTGGTAGACCTTATCGCGGTTCTTCTCCCGCTCCATGTCGATGAAATCGACGATGATGATCCCGCCGATCCCCCGCAACTTGACCTGGTAGGCAATCTCCCGCGCCGCTTCCAAGTTGTTGCGCAGAATGGTTTCTTCCTGATCGCGCTTACCGACAAACCGGCCGGTATTCACATCGATCACCGTCATCGCTTCGGTGTGATCGATCACCAGGTACCCGCCGGACTTCAGCCACACTTTACGACTCATCGCGCGCGCGATTTCCTGTTCGACCCCCAGGTAATCGAACAAGCTTTCTTCCTTGTCATAGAAGTGAATGCGCGAGGTCTGTTCGGGAGAAAACCGCTGCACGAACCCTTTGATCGCGTTGTATTCTTCGCGCGAATCAATCAATAACCGATCGACTCGGCGGCCGAAGAGATCCCGCACTACGCGAAAGCTCAAGCTCAAATCGCTATGCAAGAGGCTCGGGGCAGGCTGTTGATCACGCTTGGTCAGCACGTCCTGCCAGAGGACATGCAGAAACTCGACGTCCGAGCGCAATTCTTCTTCCTTCACCCCTTCGCTCACCGTCCGCACGATGTAGCCAAACCCGGGGCGCCGCGCCCGTTTCATAATTTCTTTCAAGCGCGCGCGTTCCTCATCGCGAGGAATCCGGCGGGATACACCGATATGCTCCACCGTCGGCATGAATACCAGATACCGGCCGGGCAACGACACGTAGGTCGTCACTCGCGATCCCTTCGTCCCGATCGGACCTTTGGAAATCTGCACCATGACTTCCTGTCCTTCGGACAATAATTCCTCGATGGGCTTCGAACTTTGCCGTTTTGGCTTGGGGACTTCGGAATCTTTATTGTCTTCGTCATCGCCTTCGACTAAGGTGTCGCCCGGCTCGATATCGATGGACAGATCGGAGACGTGCATGAACGCCGCCTTCTCCAGCCCGATATCGATGAAGGCGGCCTGCATCCCAGGCAACACTTTCGCCACCCGCCCCTTATAAATGTTGCCGACGTAATCCTGATCTTTGGCGCGGTCGCCATAGAGGTCCGTGACGACGCCATTATCCAGGACGGCAACGCGGGTTTCTTCCCGCGCGATACTGATTGCGATCTCCACACCCATACACACTCCTTTAACCCCAGATCGGTCGGATCGGCAGGCGCACGCGGACGGATGTCCGGGTTCTCTCGTCTCGCCGGAAGTCCGGCACCCATCTGGTTCACATGGTTATTTCACAACAAGTCGGCCCCTGTCCAGGCATGGCCTAGTAAAACAGGGTCAACCGACGTCGCTTCACATTCAATAACAAACCCAATGACGCCATCGTCATGATGGTCGCGCTGCCCCCATAACTCACCAGGGGAAGCGGAATCCCGACGATGGGAAACATCCCTGCGGTCATGCCGATATTGACCACCACGCAAAAACACAGCATGGCGACAATACCTGCCGCGAGTAACGCCCCGAGCGTGTCCTTCGCACGCGCGGCTATTTCCAAGGACACCCATATCAGCGCGATAAACAGCGCCAGCAGGACCAGGACACCGACGAAGCCCCATTCCTCCGCATAGACGGCGAATACGAAGTCGGTATGCCCTTCCGGCAGGAACTTCAGCTGACTCTGTGTGCCGCCGTACAGTCCCTTGCCGGACAGTTCCCCTGACCCAATGGCAATTCTCGATTGCAGCGCATGATACCCCTTGCCTCCCGGGTCATAATCGGGATCCACGAAGGCCATGACCCGTTCGCGCTGATAATCATGCAGTGATGCCCAGACCACTTCCCACACAAATGGAAAAAGCATGACCGAAAGCAGCAAAATGATGCCCAATGCCTTCGACCGGACGCCGACCATCAATAACATGGCCGCATAGACCGCCAAAAAGCTTAACCCACTTCCCAAATCCGGCTGCTTCAGGATTAACAACAACCCCGGCAACACAATGAGTCCCGGCAACACCACCCGGTGCAGCCACCCCACACGCGAGGCACGGGAGTAATAGTTGGCCAGGACCAGAACCAGGACCAATTTCGCAAATTCAGACGGTTGAAACGCAAATGGCCCGATCGGAATCCATCGCTGCGCCCCGCGGCTCGATTTCCCCATGAACAACACGACCGCAAGCATGATCAAAATGACCGCGTAAGTCGGATACGCCAGGCGCGCAATCTTGTGATAATCGGACAGATACATCACCAGAAACGCGACGGTTCCCAACAGAATCCAGACCAGCTGTTTGAGATAGAAGGGGAAGGCGGTGTCCTGAGAGTGCGTCACACTATAGATCGACAGCACCCCGACCGACAGGATGACCGCGATTAGCCCCATGAAGCGAAGGTCGAAACTATCCAACCCTCGACTGTCGATCACCCGATCAATCATCACGTCTTCGGCCGCGCATCGACCGGCACCGCAGGCGACTTGGCCCGCCCGCTTGCCGGAGCCCCCGGCAGTACCTGGGGATAGGCTTTCACATAGGCTTCAATAACATCCTTGGCCAGGGGCGCGGCAGCCGATCCACCATGCCCCATGTGCTCAGCGAGGACAGCGACGGCAATGCGTGGCGCCTCCACCGGAGCAAAAGCGACGAACCATGCATGGTCCCGGAATTTCTTGGGGATGTCCTTCTCAGGCCCGGTGCGGAGCGCCGCCGTCTGAGCGGTGCCGGTTTTTCCGCCGATCGTCACCAACGGGGACTTGGCGCGCGTCGCCGTTCCTTTGGTCACCACGTCGGCCAAGGCGGACTTGATGAGTGCAAGGGTTGCCGGCTTGACCGCGACTTTTCCGCGCACCGTCGGCGGAAACTCTGCCCGTTCTCCTGTTGTGCGGTTCATCACCGCCTGCACCAAACGCGGCTTGATCGAGAGGCCGTCGTTCGCCACCGTGCCGATCACACTGGCCATCTGCAGGGGCGTCACCGTGACATATCCCTGTCCGATTGCAGCGGAGATGGTTTCTCCGGGGTACCAGGGCTGATTGCGCGCCCTCTGTTTCCACGCGGTTGACGGCACGATGCCCACACGTTCCGACGGCAACTCGACGCCTGTCTCCTGGCCGAGCCCGAATTGCTTCGCATATTCGGCAATCGTGTCGATGCCCATACGCTGGCCGACGGTGTAAAAATACACGTCACAGGAGTGGATCAACGCTTCGTTCATGTCGACAGATCCATGCCCGCCTTGTTTCCAGTCATGAAACAACCGATTCCCGAATTGATAGCCGCCATTGCACCGCACCATCGTCGAAGGCGTGACCGTGTTCGATTCGAGCGCGGCCGCCGCCATGACGACCTTGAATGTCGATCCGGGGGGATACTGTCCCTGCGTCGCTCGATTATTCAGCGGGCGCCGTTCGTTCTGAACAATTTCGACCCATTGCTTGTTCGTCAATTCTTTGGACAACACATTCGGATCGAACCCGGGGCGACTGGCCATCGCCAGAATATCGCCGTTCGTCGGATCCAGGGCCACGATGGCGCCTGACTCATCCCCCAAGAGGTCCTCAGCGATTTTTTGCAACTTGGCATCAATCGTCAGATAAAGATCATCGCCCGCGAGGGGCTTATCGGACACGATGGCACGTTTCTCATGGCCCAACGCATCCACTTCGACACTCTTTTGCCCTGCGCGACCGCGTACCTGCCGGTCGAACCATTTTTCCACGCCATACTGCCCCACGATGCTGCCCTGATGAAGATCCGCAAAATCCGGCTTTTCAAGTTGATCGGCCGATACTTCCCCGACATATCCCAACAAGTGCGCCGCGACATCGCCTGCGGGATAATTCCGCTGCGACTCCACCTGAATCATCACCCCTGGTAAATCCAAGCGGTGGGACTCGATCAGGGTCGCCTCGCGCAACGTCAGCCGATCCTTCACCTTGCGAGGCTGCAATTTGCCGCCCTTGCCGGTCGACAGTTTTTTCTGGATCACTTCCGGGTCGAGGGCAAGCAGAGAGGCCAATTGCCCGACTAACGCCTGTCGATCCTTCACATCCTCCAGCGTCACATACAAGGCAAAACTCGGCACATTGTTCGCCAGCAACACACCGTTCCGGTCGAAAATCAGTCCACGAGCCGGTTCCAGGACCACGGAACGCGTCCGGTTATTCTCGGACAAATCTCGATAATAAGGGCCTTCTCGAATCTGGAGATGCCACAAACGCAGAGCAAGCAACGCCACGACCAGCAGCAGACCTACACGCAGGATGACCAGCCGCCGCTGAAGATCCAAGAGATCAGAATCGTTATATCCTACCGTCGCCATCGCTGCTCTGCCGGTCTCTTTTTAGAGACCGTGTCTCCTTTAGAGGGCTCCCTCCGTCACCATACGATCATCAGACCAACGTTGACGAAACAACAGATACAGTCCCGCGCCGACCGCCGCATCGAGTCCAGCCTGCACCAGCACAGTCGACCGCACACCCAGCCAGACTTCATCCAGGCCAGCCGGATTCATCGAATAGAGAAAGACCGCGCTCGACAGGCAGGAAATGATGGCGAGGCCGGCTGTCATGACCGCCGGAGTGATGTGGGCCATATGCCGTCCGGCCAAGCCGGCGAGAAATCCGCTTCCGCCCTTCGTCACCACATTGATCCACAAATCTCCCGCAGACAGCATGTCTTGAAAGCATCCCAACATGAGGCCGAGAATCAAACCGTCAAGCTCTCCGCCGAGAAACCCCACGAGGCAGGCCGCTATCAGGCCAAGGTCGGGGCGCACACCAAACACGCCGGCGTAATGCAACAAGGTCGTCTGCAAGGGGACCACCACCAGCGCCAACAGCACGTACAACAGGAACTTCATGGCTTCTTTCTGTCTCCATGAATGGCCTGAAGCAGCTTCTGCGCCGCATCGGCATCCTCATAGGGAGCGGTGATGATGAGCACTTCGTCTAGCTTCGAGAGATCTACCTCCGGCTCGATTTCGGCGGATTGAAAGAGATCCCCTTCCGACTTTTCGACCTGAATCAGGCTTCCGATAGCCAACCCTCGAGGAAACGCCCCGGTCAGCCCCGAGGTCACCACGCGATCGCCGGCCTGAACTCTCGATAACAGCGGAATGTACTTGAGCCGCGCGCGACCGTGACTGGTTCCCTCGACGATTCCCTCATCGCGAGTCCGCTGCACGACGCCGGCAATCGCATTATTCGGGTCGGTGACCAATAACACCACCGACGAGGTCGAATTGGTTTTCACCACCCGGCCGACAACACCGGCCGGGGTGATCACACCCATTTCAGTTCGCACTCCGTCACTCTCACCTTTATTGAGGATCATTCCGCGGTACCAGTTCGTGGCATCCCGCCCGATGACCTGCGCCGCCAGGGTCTGAGACGGCGATTGCTGCTTAAAATTCAGCAAGGTCTCATACCGTTGTACGGCGGTCATCGATTCCCGTAGCTGATTATTCTGTCCCTTGAGTAATTCAATGTCGCGATGAAGCTGACGATTTTCCTCATGCACACTCTGCAAGGCGACATAACCATTCCACATGTCGGCAATGCCGTGATCCACGGAGGAAAATGCGGCGAGTGGAAGACTGAGGACTTGACCGAGCGGTCCACCGACGTACTGCAGCAACCTCTGGCTTTGGCTAGGAAGAAGTAAGAGGGCGACGAGCAGGCAGGCGAACAAGACGATGGCGAGACGCCGGGTGCCGTATGTTGAGCGCGATATAGCCATCCACACTCGGGATGGAGGTCATCGAGAGGTACTGCACTGCGACATAACCGAAACCTTGCGAAGAAGGTCCAACTCATCGAGAATCTTCCCGACGCCCAAGACCACGGAGGTCAGCGGGTCATCGACCGTAATGATCGGAAGATTGGTTTCTTCACGAAACCGAGTGTCCATTCCCTTCAGCAAGGATCCGCCGCCAGTCAGTACGATACCGCGATCGATGATGTCTCCGGCCAATTCAGGCGGTGTGTTTTCGAGCGCCACCTTGATGGCATTGACGATGGTTCCAATGGGTTCCTGCAACGCTTCTCTGACTTCGGCATCATCCACCACCAGAGTCCGTGGAATGCCGGAGATCAAATCGCGCCCTTTGATCATCATGGTCTTTCGCTCTTCGAATGGGTAGGCCGAGCCGATTTCGAACTTGATGCGTTCGGCCATATGCTCGCCGATGAGCAGATTATATTTCTTCTTAATGTAGTTCATGATGGCGTCATCCATCCGGTCGCCGGCGACTTTGACCGACTCGCTATAGACGATGCCGCCCAACGAGATCACCGCGATGTCGGTCGTGCCGCCGCCGATATCCACCACCATGTTTCCCGAGGGTTCGGTAATCGGCAAGCCCGCGCCGATGGCGGCCGCCACCGGCTCTTCGATCAAATACACTTCACGCGCTCCGGCGAGTTCGGCGGAATCGCGGACGGCCCGCTGTTCCACCTGCGTAATCCTCGAGGGCACGCCGATGATGATGCGAGGCCGCACGAATGCCGTTCGATTGTGCGCTTTCTGAATGAAGTGACTCAGCATCGCCTCAGCTTTTTCGAAATCGGCGATGACGCCTTCTTTCATGGGACGTACCGCAAGAATGTTCCCGGGAGTCCGTCCCAACATACGCTTGGCGTCGGCGCCGACCGCCATCACACGTTCAGTCTTTTTTTCTACAGCGACCACGGACGGTTCGTTGAGGACGATGCCCTTCCCTTGAACGTACACGAGCGTGGTCGCCGTCCCCAAATCGATCGCCAGATCGTTGGAGAACCACCCGAACATGTCACTCATGAAAGCCACTAGGACTCTCCCTTCACACGATTGCTGCGCTCAGCAGTATCGAGGCATTCAGTCCGATACATCCAGCTGTCCGCTCTCCAGCACTTGCGTCTTGGCAATTTCATCGCCCAACCGACGACCTTGTTCGTTCCCGATGACCAACAACCCTTCCAGCGACAGGACCGCGCCCCACCCGATCCAACCCACATACGGTATTTCAAACGCCAGCTGTGCCAGACCGCAGGGGAGATTACGAATAATCGACTCCCGGAATCCCGCCGGGTCCCGCGTACGGGGGACGATGGTTTGAAGTCCGATCAACCGCTTTCCGACACTGCGACCACCACCAAACCCGTCAGCCAACAGGAGATAGGCAAGTCCGGCCAGGACACCGATGGGAGAGACCAGTTTGCTCACCGCCGCAACGATCAGAAGATCGATCATTTTTGCGATGAAGCGATTCAGCACCTGGGCCTTGGGATAGACGCCCAGTTCGACCGGGCTGCGCCCGATTGCCTCCTCCGCCACCGGAAATCTCCCCAATTCTTCGACACTATAGCAAATCTCTGTGACCTGCACAAACAAAGTCGCAATCTTCTCGCACCCGCGCTCCACGCACTTCTTCCTCTTGCCTTTGTTGTCGTCGCCTGAGTAGAATCCGCGAAACCCCTGCCGAGAAGAGGCGCATTCAATGATCAAATTATTACGCGAAGCTGCACACGACTATCCGTGGTTTCTGAAGTCCATCATGGGCACGCTTGCCCTGGCGTTCGTCATTACGATGGGCTGGTGGGGATTCGGCGACCAAGCCGGCAATGTGGTGGCGTCGGTCGGGGATCAAGTCGTGCCGCTGGATGAATATCGTCGCGCCTATGAAAATACGTATCGCTTTTACAAAGACAAAGGCCAAAACGACATCAAGGATGAGTTCCTCAAGCAGTTTGTGCTCGAACAACTGATCGATAACCGCATGTGGCTGCACGTGGCGAAGGAAATGGGGCTCTCGGTCTCAGACGAAGATTTGCGGAAAGCTATCATGCAGCGAACGGAGTTCCAGAAGAATGGCAGCTTCGATCCCGAGTCCTATCGTCGGCTGCTGGCGGCGAATCGCTTGACCCCCGCATTGTTCGAGGCCATGGAAGCCAAGGACATTCTCACCAACAAAGCGCGGCTGGTCATCATGGACGCCGTAGCCCTGACACCGGCTGAACATGCAGAGGCTCAGACACTGGTGGCGCGCGAAGGTGAATCTGATCCGGCCAAAGCCGCCATTGCAAAGGAACGGGTCTTCCAGAATCTGCTGTTCCAAAAACAGCAGCGGGCATTAATGGCCTATTCGGAATCGATGAAGAGCAAAGTTCCCGTGAAAATTCACAAAGAGCTTATGTAACGGTGGGCACTCCCCCCGCGATCAACATCGCATCCCCGTAACTATAGAACCGATATCGTTCAACCACTGCCTCTTCGTAGGCAGCTCGAAGCGGTTCCAATCCCACAAACGCAGAGACCAGCATGAGCAGCGTCGTTCGCGGCAGGTGGAAATTGGTCACCAGCGCGTCGATGACCTGAAATTCAAACCCGGGTGTGATGAATAAATCGGCCGGTCCCTGGAACGGCTGGATTCCACGACCTGCGTGGCCTGCGGTCTCTAATGCACGCACCACCGTCGTTCCAACCGCCACCACCCGATTTCCTCGCTGGTGTGCCTGGCGAATCTGCTCGACCGTGCGAGCAGTCACCTCCACCTGCTCGGCCAGCATCCGGTGTTCTTCAATCCGGTCGCTCTTCACGCTGCGGAACGTGCCGGGCCCCACGTGCAATGTCACCTCCGCCATCTCAATGCCTTTGGCGGTCAAGGTCTCCACTAATTCTGGCGTAAAATGAAGTCCCGCCGTCGGGGCCGCAATGGCGCCCTCCTGTTGAGCGAACATGGTTTGATACCAGTGCTGGTCGTCCGGCGAGGGCTCGCGTTTGATATAAGGCGGCAGCGGCATCGTACCGGTGGCATGCATGAGGTCATAGACGCTCGTCACCCCCGCCACCTTCATTGTGGTCCTGGCCTGACTCCGTTCCACGATTTCCCCGCACCCGCCGCCTGGAAAATCAATCAGCGATCCCGGCTTGAACCGTCCCTTGATCAGCACTTCCCACAGGCCCTGCCCCAGATCCTGCACAAACAGCAGGTCAAGCAGTTTCCCCGTCGAACGCGTCCGGCCCGGCATTCGCGCCGGCATGACCTTGGTGTTGTTCACGACAATGAGATCCCCTGGTTGGAGCAGCAATGGAAGATCCGCCACCCGGCGGTGCATCCGCGCGTGGCTGCTGCGGTCCATGACCAGCAGACGCGCATCATGACGAGGCATCACCGGATGGTCGGCCACAAGCGCCGGATCAAATGGGAAATCAAACTCGCTGAGCAACATCAGGGGGTTGGAATAACCGGCATCATCAACTGCGACAAGGCCGAGTTACGTAATTCGGTTCCAGGATAGTAATACTGCAGGATACTGCTGTACGAATACCCGAGTTCAGCCAATTCTTTTGCGCCCCACTGACACAGCCCCACCGCATGGCCTGCGCCGTAACCGGCGAACACCACCTCGGCGCCGATCGATTCCACCTCGAATTGCGTGCTCGGAATGACGGTATACCCCGCCGCCTTGCGAAGGTCTTCGCCGCGTAACAGCGTCTCCCCGCCGGAATGCAAAATCCGCAAGCGCGCGACTCTCCCGGCGCGACTGAAGGCGATGGGCGTCATCGTCGCGATGGTTCCCACTGCGAATCCCTGATGGCGCAGGTTCTTTTCGAGCTGTTCGATTTTCACACTGGCCTTCCACTGATAATAGGGCGACTCCAGGTCGAAGGGACATTCGACCCCCTTAAGGTACGGGAGATCTTTATTGGCCCAGACGTTCACCGCATCTTCCGTCGGTCCGGCAGCGGTGGAAGAGAAGGCGGCATAAATGGGAGCCTGCTGATGCGTCACGACAATGCTCCTGGTCGACTCGACGGCATCTTCAACCCGATGATCGACCCCGGTGCGGCCACGATAGACCTGATCTTGAATGGTGGCCATGACGTCATAGTCCCGCGCGGCACTGAGCATCTTGTTATACAAGGCATATGTCCGCGCCGCCACGGCCTGCACCTTTAGCATCTCCGGATGCCAGGCCGAACTGACTTCGGATGGCACCACGCCCTTCACATATTCCTCCAAATCCACCTGATTGACGACAGCGACCGCATGCCCTTTGCGCGACACCCGCACGGTTCCACTGATCGGAAGAGGAGTGGCAGCGGATCCTCCCTCTTTCCCCACGACCAGGGTCAGATTGTGCCGCAGGGATCGGATGAGTACCTGTCCGCCCATAATACGTCGGCCATCCACATGTAAGCCGTCCGCTCTGGCGGTGAGATGGATTGGTCCATGCAAGGTTTTCGTGTCGCCCGTCTCCGTCACAAGAGCCAGCGGCCCCTCGGAGCGCACATCGACGAACGGCGCTTCCTGTACGAGTAAGACACGAATGGATTCGGCTGAGGCAGACTGCGCGCAGACGATACCAGCGAGCGTCATGACTCCCGCTGCGACGAAACTGAAGGCGCGATGTGGAATCAGCGGCGAAAGATCCATGAAAGGATATAGAACACAACGCTCAACAGAATGCTGAGCACAAGACTGGTTGCAATCGGCACGTAGAGACTGAATCGCTCTCGCGTAATCGACAGATCGCCGGGTAATCGACCGATCCATCCGAAGGCCGCGCCGGCACTGGACCATCGTTCAACCAGCGTCAGCAGCACGCCAACGCCGGCCAGGACCAGTCCTGCGATGATGAACAGCCGACCGATCCCGTTCCAGGCATCCATAGTTCATTGTATCAAACATTCGGCAATTTGAACGGCATTCAGCGCAGCGCCCTTCCGGAGATTGTCGCTGACGACCCACAGATTCAGTCCATTGGTGATGGACTCGTCGACGCGCACCCGTCCGACATAGACCTCGTCCTTGCCGGAAACGTCGAACGGCATGGGATAAAGTTTCTTTAACGGATCGTCATAGACAATGACGCCAGACATCTCGGCGATGGCTGCCCGCGCATCGTTGGCCTTCAATGGGCGCTCGAGTTCCACGTTAATCGCTTCGGAATGGCAGCGCAGCACCGGGACACGTACAGTGGTGGCGGTCACACGGAGCTCAGGCATCTCCAGTATCTTGCGCGTCTCCTGGACAATTTTGACTTCTTCAGAACAATCTCCGCCGTCTCCAAACGACCCGACTTGCGGCAAGAGGTTGAAGGCAATCTGATAGGGGTAGACCTGCACTTTCACATCCTGGAAGGAAATCAGCGCCTTGGTCTGGTCCACTAATTCATCCATGGCGGCTGATCCGGTCCCGGACACCGATTGAAAGGTGGTCACCACAACACGTTTGATCCCCGCAACATCGCGCAACGGCTTGAGCGCCATCACTAACGGGGTGGTCGTACAGTTCGGAATGGCCACGATGCCGCGCTTCATCGACTGGAGCGCCGCCGCATTCACCTCCGGCACAACGAGTGGAACGTTTGGATCCATCCGGAACACAGCACTGTCATCGATGACCACAATGCCGGCCGCGCCCAACCGGACGCCATAGTCCCGGCTGATGGCATCGGTCGCGGAAATGAACGCAATGTCTACTCCCGCAAACGAAGAGGCCTCCGTCAGCTCCTCCACTTTGTATTCTTTGCCCTGACAGGAGAGCATCTCACCGGCCGAACGCTTCGACGAAAACAGCCGCAGCGTCTCAATCGGGAAATTACGTTCTTCCAGAATCTCGAGACTTTCTTTCCCGACCGCTCCCGTAGCCCCCAGCACCGCTACCGTATAGGCCTGCTTCTTCTTCAACATGATACTGTCCTTACGCAGTCGCTGTGAGAACCCTGATGCGGTGATTGAACGTATCCGCCACATATACGGTTCCGGTCGCATCGACTGCTACGCCGAATGGATAACTGAGACTGCCTGCCAATGCGTCGCCGGCGTCGCCCCCGAACTGTGCGACGCCGGTCCCTGACAAGCGCGTGATGGTTTTCGTGCGCCCATTCCAGACTCGAATCAAATGACTGTCTGAATCCGTGATATACACGTTCCCATCGTGATCAACGGCCAAGCCGGCTGGACGTGAGAGACTTGGTGACGCAGGCTCCTCAGGGCCCTGATAGCGGTAGGTGCCGCCGTCTCCCGCCACCGTGGCAATCTGACCCGTCACCGGATCGACCGACCGTATCCGGCTGTTGAAAGTATCCGCGATATACAACAGCCCATCATCGCCAACTGCCACGCCGCTCGGCCCTGCCAAACTGGTCTGCACAGCCGACACCTGATCGCCGCTGTAAGCCGCCGATCCGTCGCCGGCCGCCGTGGTGATGATCCCGGTTGCGAAGTCGACTCGGCGAACGCGATTATTGCTTTGATCGGCAATGTACAGGGCCTCATCAGTCACGGCTAAGCCAGTAGGCTCGTTGATTGCCGCCTGGACCGCCGGTCCGCCGTCGCCGGAATACCGCGCCTGACCTGTGCCGGCCATGTGGGTGATGATTCCGGTTTTCGCGTCGACCTTTCGAACACGATGATTCATCGTGTCGGCAATGTAGAGGTTCCCCGCACGATCCACGGCCACGGCACTTGGAAAGTTCAGCCGCGCGCGGCGAGCCGGGCCTCCGTCTCCTGATTCCTGCTCAATGGTCAGACGTCCTCCGGTGACATACCGGACGGTACCGCTCAGATCCGTGACCTGGGTGTACGCCTTCGTGCTGTCTGCCGAGGTGTCGGCAAAAGGATCCTCTTCTTCTTGCGATGCCATCGCGACAGGCTCCGGCGTCATCATGGCTCCCGCCGTTGCGCCAAGCCCCACTCCAGCGACCGTCGCGATCATGCCTGTTTTCCGATCGACCCGGCGCACGACGTGATTCTCCGAGTCCGCAATATAGACATTTCCTTCACGGTCGACACAGAGCCCTTTCGGCTCATTCAACGAGGCAGCTCCCGCAGGTCCCCCGTCGCCGGCATATCCAGGCTCGCCGGTCCCCGCAAGCGTGGCGATGACTCTGTATTGTGTGGCGCTGATCGTCATGGCTCAGGCGGGAAGATTCTTCACAATCGCATCGCCCATCTCGGTGGTCCCGACCAACCGCATGCCTTCGGCATGAATGTCTTTGGTACGGAATCCCAATTCCAGGGTCTTCACAATCGCCTGCTCAATAGCCGCGGCCTCCTTGTCCAACTGAAACGCGTAGGCTAGCATCATCGCTCCGGAAGCGATGGTGGCAATCGGATTGGCAATATTCTTTCCAGCGATGTCCGGCGCGCTCCCATGAATCGGTTCAAAGAGGCCGACCTTGGCGCCGACACTGGCGGAAGGCAGCATGCCGATCGATCCGGTCAGCATCGCGGCTTCGTCGCTCAAGATGTCGCCGAAGATATTGTTGCAGAGGAGGACATCGAATTGACGTGGATTGCGCACCAGCTGCATGGCGCAATTGTCGACATAGATGTGGCTCAGAGTTACGTCGGCATAGTTTTTGTGAACGTCTGTCACCACTCGCCGCCATAATTCGGAGGACTCCAGCACATTGGCCTTGTCGACCGACATGACCTTCTTGCGACGCTTGCGGGCCGCTTCGAACGCCACCACCGCAATGCGGCGAATTTCTTCGGTCGTATAGACCTCCGTATTGAACCCGCGCTCTCCGCCACCGGGCAGTTTTTCTACGCCCTTCGGTTTGCCGAAATAGATGCCGCCGGTCAGCTCGCGGATCACGAGCATATCGATCCCCTCGATGACCTCCCGTCGCAAGGTGGAGGCATCGGCAAGCATGGGATAGAGTTTCGCCGGGCGCAAATTCGCGTAGAGCCCCAGCTGTTCGCGGAGACCAAGCAAGGCTCGCTCGGGACGGATACTGTAATCCAGGCCTTCCCATTTGGGCCCGCCGACGGCTCCAAGCAAGACGGCATCGCTGTGTTTGGCGAGTGCGAGTGTCTCTGCCGGAAGAGGAACTCCGACCTTATCAATGGCGTGGCCACCCACATCTGCCGATTGAAATTCAAACGTGTGCCCGAACCGCTCCGCCACCGTCTTTAAGACCTTGACCGCTTCGGGAACAATTTCACGGCCGACTCCATCTCCGGCCAGGACTGCGATTTTTGCTTTCACGTCGCGCTCTCCTCTTGGCTATTCAACGACTGCCTCATCTTCCGCCTTCCAGGCGGGATCGACCAGGCAGAGAAACTCGATCGATTCCGTTCCGGTATTGATCAGCGACTGTTTGGCTCCCGGCGGCACATAGATGACGGAGCCTGCCTGCACCGCCGTCGACGCCTCTTCCACCTTCATCACGCCACGCCCGGCGATGAAGTAATAGACCTCGGACGATTTCAGACGATGCCACAGGGACTGCTGGCCCGGATCGAGCAATCCATGGGCGAGGCTATAGCCTAACGTCAGGTCGGCCTTTCCCGGATGCAGCAATTCCCGCAACCTGGTATGGTCACCCGCGAGAAATTCAGGGCATTGTTGAAGGTGCGTGCTGAACATCGTGCGCCGATTCTGATGCTGGGGGCAATGAACGATATCACCCCGCCCTGACCAGCGCGGATACGCTGACCAGGACGGAGGAATCTACCCTGCAGGTTGGGATCAAATCAAGCTGACCTTCTGAATCCCTTCGGCTTGTTTGGCCGCGAAATACGCCAGTTTATTGAGCGCATTCAGATAGGCCCTGGCAGCCGCGGTGATGATATCCGTATCCGCGCCATGACCGGAGACGGTGCGGCCATCTTCTTCGAGCCGCACCGAGACTTCTCCTTGCGCGTCCGTCCCGCCGGTAATGGCATTCACCCCGAACATCAGCAACTTGCTCTTGGTTTGCGTCATGGCAGCAATCGTCCGGTAGACCGCATCCACCGGGCCATCACCCGTGCCACTATGCGACACCACCTTTCCGTCAATCTCCAGTTCGACCGTGGCTTTCGGCGTCTTATTGGTTCCACTTTCGACCTGAAACGACTTCAGGACCACCCGTTCGGACATCTTGGCCACTTCTTCGGAGATGATGACTTCGAGATCTTCCTCGTAAATCTCTTTCTTTTGGTCCGCCAGCCGCTTGAAGCGTTCAAAAGCGTGATTGACCTCGTCTTCCGTCAACTTGTAGCCCAGGTCTTCCAGCCGTTGCCGGAACGCATGGCGCCCTGACAACTTGCCCATTACCAACTTGACCTGCTCCAGCCCCACCGACTCCGGTCGCATGATTTCATAGGTCGTCTTATCTTTCAGCAACCCGTCTTGGTGAATGCCCGACGTATGGGCAAAGGCATTCGCGCCCACGATGGCCTTATTCGGTTGAATGACCATGCCGGTGATCTTGCTCACCAGGCGGCTGGTTTTGGAAATCTCTTCCGTCACTACCTTCGTGTCGGCCCCGTACCAATCCCTGCGCGTGCGGAGCCCCATCACAATTTCTTCCAGCGAGGTATTGCCGGCTCGTTCGCCGATACCGTTGATGGTGCATTCGACCTGACCAGCCCCAGCCACCACCGCAGCGAGGCTATTCGCCACCGCCATTCCCAAATCATTATGACAATGCACGGAAATGACAGCCTGGCCGCTGTTCGGCACCGTGTCCTTAATTCGCTTGATCAGTCCCCCGAACTCTTGCGGGACGGCATATCCCACTGTGTCGGGAATATTGATTGTTCCAGCACCAGCGGCAATTACCGCCTCAATCACTTCACAGAGGTACCCCGGATCCGAGCGGCTGGCGTCCATGGGAGAGAATTCGACGTCATCAACATAGGTGCGTGCCAGTTGCACCATCTCGACCGCCCGTTTTTTGGCCTCCTCCCGCGTCATCCGGAACTGATGCTTCAAGTGAATATCCGACGTGGAGAGAAATGTATGGATACGGACCTTCGGCGCCCCCTTCAAGGCTTCCGAGGCGCGCGTAATGTCCTCGGGCCTTGCCCGTGCAAGGCTACATACGACGGGCCCCTCAACCTCCAAGGCGATCCGTCGCACTGCCTCAAAATCTCCAGGCGAGCTGTAGGCAAACCCGGCCTCAATAATATCCACGCCAAGGCGTGCCAGCTGCTTGGCGATCATAAGTTTCTCTTCGACGTTCATGCTCGCACCCGGCGATTGCTCGCCGTCCCGCAACGTCGTGTCGAATATTCTGATCATCCGAGTCATGGCCTACCTCCTCTTAAGCTCCAGCATGCTCAAACGGTCCCTCCAACACGGCCGCAGGCGGAGAAAACACCGGAGGCGCACCCTCTCGGGTACGTTGAGGATGTTTTCGAGCCGAGAACAAAGTTGGAATCCCGTTACAGCATGCGGGCAATAAAAAAGCCTCCGCCCCACGACAGGGACGAAGGCCTTGCGAGCTTCGTGGTACCACCCTGATTCAGTGCCGGATGAAGACCGCCTTCACCAGACACCCTCATTAAATCCGTGACGCGGATCATTCGGGACTCATTACCACCTCATCATCGAGGCTTCACAAGTCCGGCTCAGAGGCGAGTTCAGAAGGCAACCGGCTGGTTCGCACCGTCCACCAGCTCTCTCGATTCGGCTAGCGCTCCCTACTACTCCTCATCAATGCCGTTACAACTCTCTTGTCTCGACGACCGGTCCATCACCTTTCGCGACCGGCTTTCCTGCACTCTTGGCGATCATTGTCCAGAGACGTGCAATCGGACCTGACACTGCATAACCCGTGAAGGTCACAAACAGCATAGCCTGAGGCCACGCGACAATCAACATCAAGGCCAAAATTCCCCAGACCAGATAGGTAAAATGATCGCCTCGCCGGAACTTCATATCCTTGAAGCTGCGATACTTGATCGTACTGACCATCAGGAATGCCAGCCCAAACGTAATCACCAAAATCAACAGCGGTTTCACTTCCGCGCCCAACTGGGTGATGTGGAGATCAAATATAACCAGGGAGGCAATGACACCCGCAGCCGCCGGGATCGCTAAGCCGGTAAAGTATTTGCTGTCGGATGTACTCACCGTGGCATTGAATCGAGCGAGGCGCACCGCGCCCATGGCGACATAAGCGAACATGACCGCCACACCGAACATGCCCTGTCCGCTCAGCGCATACGAATAAATCAACACGCCAGGCGCGACGCCGAAGGACACCACATCAGAGAGAGAGTCGTACTCGATACCAAACTGACCGGTGCTGTTCGTCAACCGCGCCAGCTTCCCATCCAACATGTCGAAAATCATGCCGACGAGGATGGCGATGGCCGCCACCAAGTGCTGCCCGTTGAACACTGAAAGGATCGCAAACACGCCGCAAAACAAATTGCCGGTTGTGCAAAGGTTGGGAATCAGGTACATCGCCTGACGCTTTCGGTGCCCCTTCGCAAACGGAGGTCGCATGGTTGGTGATTTCATCGGAGTTCCCCCACGATGGTTTCGCCCCCTTTAACGCGGTCGCCCAAGGCGACGCAAATCTTCGACCCAAGCGGAAGAAAGGTATCCATTCGCGACCCGAACCGGATCAAGCCGAACCGCTCACCACGCTGCACATGATCGCCCTGACCGACCCAGCAGACGATCCGGCGGGCAATCAGCCCTGCCACTTGCACACACAGCACTTTCGCTCCCGACTCGGTCTTCAGCATCACGGCATTTTGTTCGTTATGCAGCGTCGCTTCCGGCTTGCTCGCCACGAGGAACTGACCGGGTTGATAACTCACCCCTTCGACGGTTCCGGCGCAAGGCATCCGATTCACATGCACATCGAACACGTTCAAAAAGACCGTGACGCGAATGCTTTTTTCCTTCAGATACCGGGGCTCGAATTCTTCCGCGATTGCGATGACCTTGCCATCTCCGGATGAGACGACCACATTCGGCTGCTGTGGAATGGTTCGGCTGGGATTCCTGAAGAACCAGGCGGTAAATAGCAAAAACCCAGCCGCCACGGCGGTGGGAATAGTCCAGCCCGCCAGCCCGGACAACAGGGTCGCCCCTGTGAGACCACCGACAAACGGCAAGCCTTCTTTGACAATCGGGATTCCGACGGCTCGATCAGCCATACCCCTCCAGGCCCTCTATCATGCTACCACGAAGAATCCGCCGGTTGAGTTAGTTTTTGTTCTTATCGACCAGTTGGTCCTTTTTGAGCCATGGCATCATGGACCGGAGCCGGCCGCCGACCTCCTCGATCGAATGCCCTTCGCCCTTTTTCAACAATGCGTTATAGACCGGTCGGTTAGCCTGGTTTTCCAACACCCATTCTTTGGCAAACTGCCCACTCTGAATTTCGCCGAGAATCTTCTTCATTTCCTGCTTGGTCTGCTCCGTCACCACGCGCGGGCCACGGGTAATGTCTCCATACTTCGCGGTGGTGCTGATCGAATAGCGCATGTTGGCAATACCGCCCTGATAAATCAGATCGACGATCAGTTTCACCTCGTGGAGACATTCGAAATAGGCCATTTCCGGTGCATAGCCCGCCTCGACAAGCGTTTCGAATCCGGCTTGGATCAGAGACGTCAACCCGCCGCACAACACCGCCTGCTCTCCAAAGAGATCCGTTTCCGTCTCTTCCCGGAAGTTGGTTTCAATGATGCCGGCCCGTCCGCCGCCCACTGCACTGGCGTAGGCCAAGCCAACCTGGCGGGTGTTCCCGCTCGGATCCTGATGCACGGCCAACAAGCATGGCACTCCGCTGCCCTTGGTGTATTCGGACCGAACCAGGTGGCCTGGCCCTTTCGGCGCAACCATGAAGACGTTGACGTCTGCCGGCGGCACGATCTGTCCAAAGTGGATATTGAATCCATGGCCGAACGCCAGATAGGAACCGGGCTTCAAGTTGGGCGCAATATCCTGGCGATAGATGGCCGCTTGCGCTTCATCTGGTGCGAGAATCATGATGACGTCCGAGGCTTTTACAGCATCGGCGACCGGCATGACCTTCAATCCGCTGGCCTCCGCTTTTTTCCACGAGCTGCCCTCGCGCAACCCCACAACGACAGTAGCGCCGCTTTCCTTGAGATTGAGCGAATGCGCATGGCCCTGGCTCCCATAGCCGATCACGGCCACTTTCTTTCCACGGATGAGCTGTAAGTCGGCGTCCTTGTCGTAATAAATCTTCATACGTCACTCCTGAATGTTCATAGGGCACATGGATGGAAACAATCGTGCAAGAGAGGATGCGCGCGTTATTCTCGAGCGAGTTTCTTCGGTTGGCTAACGGCCGGACGGATCGCCTCACGCGCGATCGCCACTCTCCCAGTCCGGATCAGCTCCTTGATGCCGAGCGGCTGGAGCAAGTTGATGATCGCCTCAAGCTTTTTCGGATCCCCCGTGACCTCGATGGTATAGGTCGACGGTGTGGAATCGATCACATTGGCGCGGAAAATATCCGCAATGCGCAGGGCTTCGGCCCGGTCTTCCGCCTTTGTATGGACCTTGATTAACGCCGTTTCTCGGGAGACGAACTCACTTTCGTTGAGATCCACGACCTTGATGACGTCAATCAGCTTGTTGAGCTGCTTGACGATCTGTTCCACGATTCGCTCGTCCCCTGAGGTGACGATAGTCATCTGGGACATCGACGGATCAAGGGTCGGTGCGACGGACAGACTTTCGATATTGAAGCCGCGACCGCTGAATAACCCGGCCACGCGCGATAACACGCCAAACTTATTTTCAACGGTTACCGAAATTATGTGTTCCATGGAATCCTTATAAGCCCCACGACCGCGTCCCGCCTGGTCCGCAGAAGGCCTTCGTGACCTGAACTCGGATCTCGCGAGGTCAAACCGGCCGTCGGCTCATTCTCCTATGCCGTGAGAATCGTATCCTTGTTTTCGTCCGATCCCGTACTGGGCACGCCCGCCATTCGTCGTTTTAACTCCGGCGGATCTTCGAGAATCATCTCGTGATTGCAGCCACCCGCTGGAATCATCGGATAACAATTTTCATACGGATAGGTGGGCACATCAACGACCACCGGTTTATCGGTTGAAATAGCTTCCTTCAAGACCGCATCGAGGTCGCCCACCTTCCCGGCACGCAGGCCGACCGCCCCATAGGCTTCCGCCAATTTCACGAAATCCGGCGTCGTGTCCAGATAGCTGGAGGCATAGCGCCCTTCATAGAACAAATCCTGCCACTGGCGAACCATGCCGTGGAAACGATTATTCAAGATGATGATTTTGACCGGCAGCTTCGACACTACGGCGGTGGCCATCTCCTGCATATTCATCTGAATACTGCCGTCTCCTGCCACGCAGAGCACCAATCGATCCCTGAAGGCAGCCTGAGCTCCCATGGCGGCAGGAAAGCCGAATCCCATCGTGCCCAATCCGCCCGACGTCAACCAGCGATTCGGCCGGGCAAGTTTAAAATACTGCGCCGTCCACATTTGATGTTGCCCCACGTCCGTCGCCACGATCGGGTCACGATCCTTCGTCAGTTCATACAACCGTTTCACGACATGCTGCGGCTTGATCGCTCCATCCGGCTCTTGCTGGTAGGCCAGCGGATGCGCCTGCTGCCATTCACGGATCTGGTCCCACCAAGGCTTACGCAGATCTTTTTGATCGCCGTTGACCGTGGCGCGGAGGATTTGATTCAACTCCCGCAGCACCGCCTTACAGTCACCCACGATCGGGATATCGACATGGATGTTCTTGCGGATCGACGTCGGGTCGATATCGATGTGAATCACCTTGGCGAACGGGCAGAATTCGGAAACCTTGCCCGTCACCCGATCATCGAAGCGCGCACCCACGGCAATCACCAGGTCGGAATAGTGGACCGCCATGTTGGCACAATAGGTCCCGTGCATGCCCAACATCCCCATCGACTGCGGATGTTCGCCGGGGAACGCCCCCAGGCCCATCAATGTCATATCCACGGGGATTTGGGTCATCTCCGCCAATTCAAGCAACTCTTTTGCCGCCTGCGAAAACACGACCCCGCCGCCGACATACAAAATCGGCTTCTTCGCCTTCATGATGGCTTCAGCGGCCTGCTTGATCTGCCACTTATTGCCCTCATAGGTCGGGTTATACCCACGAATCGACACAGAGCTGGGATACGTGAATTCGGCTTTCGCCATCGAGACATCTTTTGGAATATCCACCAGCACCGGTCCCGGACGCCCGGTCGTGGCGATGTAGAAGGCTTCCTTGATGGTGGTCGCCAGATCGTTCACGTCCTTCACCAGGAAGTTGTACTTCGTGCAGGGACGACTCAGGCCGATATTGTCCGCTTCCTGAAACGCATCGTTCCCGATCAAACTCGTGGAGACCTGTCCGCTGATACACACCAGAGGAACGGAGTCCATATAGGCGTCGGCCAACGCGGTGATCACATTCGTCATGCCGGGACCGGAAGTCACTAAGCAGACGCCGGCCTTTCCAGTCGCCTTGGCATACCCTTCGGCCATATGCCCGGCGCCCTGTTCGTGGCGGGTCAAGACGACTTCAATATCGTTCTGCTGGTGCAGCATGTCGAAAATCTTCAACACGACACCGCCCGGCAATGCGAAAATCGTTTTGACGCCTTCGGCCTTTAAGCACTCGATCAGGATTTCCGACCCGGTAAGCTTCATATCAACCTCCCCTTCGCACATGATGGCGAAGGACGTGATGCCGTGACTGGGAACACCGCCGCTCTGCGTCACACTTGCGGCACAGACTGCTACAATCTTTCTGGAAAATCAATGGGTAAGATGACGGATCGTATCACCAGCCTGCAAGTGAGGTCAAGAGAGCCGAGACAGGAACTCGCCGGGAAACAGACTGGTGCGGCTCATGCCCCCGTGTTATACGAACCTATCTGGATTTACACCTTACTGCCGGGGAAATCTATGCGCATCACGATCATGTCCCGCCCCGAATGTCACTTGTGCCATGTGGTCGCCCGCGTGGCTGCCTGGGTGCAGGAGGAGTTCGCATTTCAGCTGACGATCATCGATATCGATCGCGATGAACAGCTCCGGCAGCAATACGGTGACCGGATACCCGTGGTGTTGCTGGACGACCGGGAAATTCTGTCCGGCAAAGTCACCGGGGGACAGTTGCGGAAGGCGATCAAAAAAGCGCGTTGGAGAGACCCTATAAGCCGGATTCTGTCCCGCGTGAAGCTTGCGCTCACACGGGGGTGATCATTTCTCTGGGATTCGAGTTGCCTCGAGCCTCAAGCAACCTACCCGGAGACTTCGGCCGGGCCGGCCTTTCCGCTGAGCGCTTGCGAGCCCGCGGGCGTCTCCCTATTTGGTCTTGCTCCGGACGACGCTTACCGTGCCGTTGATGTCGCCATCACCGCGGTGGGCTCTTACCCCGCCGTTTCACCCTTACCTGAGCCGCAGAGAGAGACCGAAGTCTCTCATGCGGCCATCGGCGGTTTGTTTTCTGTGGTGCTGGTGTCGGATCGCTCCGCCTGGACGTTATCCAGCGTCCTTGCCCTTGGAGTCCGGACTTTCCTCCCGCCGAGCACGCTCGGCGAGCGAGCACCCGTGTCCCCCCAGCGCGCCGGGAAAGTATACGAGTCGCGTGAGGGGGATTCAAGCGAGAAGCCGAAGGACCTTAATGTATGGCCGGCAACTCGTGGTTAGGAGCAGGCGGCTTCGACTGATATATGGGCATTGCCTCAGCCATCCATTCCTCAAGTTGTTGAATGCGAGTTTCGTGGCTGGGGTGTGTAGACATGAACTCGGACGGAGACTTTCCGCCTGACAACTCGCCCATTCGCTGCCACAATTGAATCGCCTCACGCGGATCATAGCCGGCATCCGCCGCCAGCAACACCCCCACATAGTCCGCTTCCGACTCATGCTTCCGGCTGAACGGAAGCAACACCCCGACCTGCGCGCCGACACCCAAGGCCGCCATGCCCGCCTGCGAGAGAACCGGATTAGCACCACTCACTCCAAGGGCAATGCCGATCGCTTGCAAAGTCGTCTGCGCCAGTGTGTTCTGACTCATGCGCTCGCCACCATGCCGAGCCAACGCATGCACGACTTCATGGCCCATCACGGCTGCCAGCCCGGCCTCAGTCTTGGCCACAGGAAAAATTCCGGTATAGACCGCGATTTTACCACCCGGCAGCGCAAAGGCGTTCATGGTCTTGTCGTCCTTGATGACCGTCACTTCCCATTCAAATTGATGAGCGATGTCGCTATACTTGGATCGCTTGGCAGCCTCGATCACTCTCGCGGCGACCCGCTTGACCGGTTCAATTTCCCGAGGATCGGCGGACGGCCTCATTTTGGGATCGCTCTTGACGTCCGAGTACGCCTGCGCGCCCATCTGCACTTCCTGCGACATCGGCATCATCATCAGCTGCCATCGTCCGGTGTAAGGATTGGTTTGGCAACCAGTCGTCACCAACATGGTCACGATGCCGAAACACAGCCATAGCAGGTTCGACGGCAACGCGGCTTTCCGCCACCCCTCACGGTTGGATTTCATCTTCATCACGCCTCCGCAAATTGACCAGTCCGGTATGCTCTGCTAGAGTACCGCGCCGCCCCACCTGTTTCCACTGGGAGTTTCACCGAGTGCCTGCCAGCACGACACTCTCATCGCTGAATCGTATTGGAATCGACGAGTCCGGCAAGGGAGACTATTTCGGACCTCTGGTCATTGCCGCCGTCTTCGTCACCCTCGCATCGGAACAGGACCTGGCCCTGATGCAGGTTCGTGACAGCAAGACGATGTCCGATGGACGAATTCTGGAATTGGCGCCCGACATCCGGCTGGTGTGCCCCCACAGCATTGTGGCGATCGGGCCGCAGCGCTACAACGAACTCTATACCAAAATCAAAAACTTGAATCGGCTCCTGGCCTGGGGCCATGCACGGGCGCTGGAAAACCTGCTTCAGCAAGTCGACTGCGACCTGGCGATTGCCGATCAGTTCGGCGACGAGCGATTGATTCTCAATGCACTTCAGGAGAAAGGGAAGCAAATCCGGTTGGTGCAACGGACAAAAGCGGAGTCGGATCTAGCGGTCGCGGCCGCGTCGATTCTGGCCCGCGCTGAATTTCTGCTGCGCCTGCAACGGCTGTCGCAGGAATTACACATGACACTGCCTAAAGGGGCATCCCCCGCCGTGGAACTGGCCGGACAGATGGTGGTGAAGAAGTATGGGCGGGATCGGTTAGGTACAGTCGCAAAACTGCACTTCAAAACGACGAAGCAGGTGCTCAGCCAAACCTAGACGGATTCGCCGAGCTCAAAATCCTTCGCCTGGTCCTGGCCTAGAGGCCTCTTTCCTTCCGCAACAGGCTCCCCTTCCCAATACAACATTCTGTAACAGTAGGGGCAGGTGTGGACCTCATCTCCACGCTTCACTTGGGAAATGAGTTGAGGCGGTACCTGGAGCCGGCACCCGACGCAAATACCATCCTTAATCAGCGCGAGGGCCTGGTCTTTCCGTGTGCTTTTCAGCTTGTTGTACCGTGCGAGGAGGCTCTTCTCCACCCGCCCGGACAACTGCTTCTGCTGGGCTTCCAATTCCGTGAGCTCCGCGGCGAGCACGCGGTCCTTCTCGTCGAGTACGGCCTTCTCTTTGGTGAAGAGCGCTTCCGACTCTGTGAGTTGTATCTGAGCAGAGGCGATGGTCCGTTGGGTCTGCTCGATCTGCTCCATCGCCAAGAGAATCCTCTCCTCGATCTCACCGCGTTTCTTGTTGGCCAACTCCACTTCGAACAGGTGGGCCTGATATTCTTGATTGGTCTTCAACTGGGCGGCGCGATCTTTCATCTTGCCGATGCGATCTTCGTGCGCCTCTAGATCTTTCTCGTGGCTTCGCCGTTCCTTGTTCAACGCCTCGACGGAGGCTGACGCATCCTGAACCATCCGTCTTGCGTCCCGAAGAGGCGCCTCATTCATTTCAAGCCGTTCGGGTATTTTCCGCCGTTGTTCTTTAATGTCGGCGATGCGGAGATCCAGTTTCTGCAATTCGATGAGGGGGGAAAGCTGTGGATTCAACGGGCTCCTTGTGGGTTGCGCGAGAGCAACGTCGGCATGACGCCTCTCGCACCGAAATCATCGTGAGGCGCTCAGGCTGGTGGGCCCACTAGGACTTGAACCTAGGACCAGCTGATTATGAGTCAGCCGCTCTAACCACCTGAGCTATGGGCCCAGCCCTGCCGGCCAGTGACCTGGCCTCAGCCTGCATCACGGCGCACCTGGTTCGAGCGGCCTGATTCTAAAGCTGCGACCGGACAGAGTCAAACCAGTCTGGGCGATCAGCCTTAGAGACTCTCCACGAAACTACGCAGTTTCTTGCTACGGCTCGGATGCCGCAGTTTCCGCAACGCTTTCGCCTCGATTTGCCGAATGCGCTCGCGGGTCACTTCAAAATCCTGCCCCACTTCTTCCAGGGTGTGATCGGTCGCCTCGCCGATGCCGAAGCGCTTCCGCAACACCTTTTCTTCCCGAGGGGTGAGTGTTTCCAGCGCGCCGTTGATCTGTCGCTGCAAGTCATACCGGATGGCCGCTTCTAACGGCGAGACCGCCTTCTTGTCTTCGATGAAGTCCCCTAAATGACTGTCTTCCTCTTCGCCAATCGGAGTTTCGAGAGAAATCGGCTCGCGCGCGATTTTCAGGATCTTGCGCACTTTGTCCAGCGGCAAATCCATCCGTTCGGCAATTTCTTCCGGCGTCGGTTCGCGACCGAGTTTCTGCACCAGATGGCGCGAGGTCCTGATCAGCTTGTTGATGGTTTCGATCATGTGGACCGGAATACGGATGGTTCGGGCCTGGTCGGCGATCGCACGGGTAATGGCTTGCCGAATCCACCACGTCGCATAGGTGCTGAACTTATAGCCCCGCTTGTATTCGAACTTGTCGACGGCCTTCATGAGGCCGATATTGCCCTCTTGAATCAAATCCAGGAACTGGAGCCCTCGATTCGTGTACTTTTTCGCGATGCTCACCACCAAACGCAGATTGGCTTCGACCAACTCCGCCTTCCCGCGCTTGACCTTTTCTTCCGCCACGTCGAGATGCTTGACTGCATCCTTGATCTCTTCGGCAGAAATCAGTGCTTCTTCCTCTTCCAGTTGCCTGATACGGCCCTTGGCGGCTTGATAGTGCTTCTTGATGTCCTGGAGCACTTCTTCGGAGAGCCCGGTCCTGCGCTTCACCGCGAGCAAATCTTTATGGGTTCGACACAACTTCCGCAGTAATTCTGCGCCGGCCTCGCCGCCGACACCGAGACGACGCTGGCAGCTCGTCACCTCGCGCTCCGACTGACGGAACAGGAGGTTGAGGTCACGCACGCGCTGGGTCATGCGGTCTTTCAAGACGCCATGCAGATTCACTGACTCCATCTTGTCCACGACCTGGCCACGCACCGTGTCGATCTGTTTGCGCAGTTTTTTTTGTTTCTCAGGATCGGCCCCGACGTGGCGGGCCTTGTCGTACAAGTCTTTGAGCGAGGCGGACACCTTGCGAACGGCGTTCAAAGAATCCAGCGTTTTCACCCGGAGCTCTTCGTAATCCTTTTCGACGGCTTCTTCCTCGAAGTCCTCTTCCGTCTCCACAACCGGCACGATCTCGCGCACATCGATCTTGCCGTTTTTCAGCTGATCGCGGAGATTCAGTACGAACTCCAGGGTCATCGGTAGTCCGTACACGACCGTGGCGATATCTTTCTTCCCCTCTTCGATCCGCTTGGCGATCTCGATTTCGCCCTCGCGACTCAGCAGAGCCACGCTGCCCATTTCCTTCAAGTAGAGCCGGACAGGGTCGTCGGTGCGGCTGAGCGCGCCAGGCGTCAGGTCGATTTCCTTTTCGTTCTCTTCCGAGGAGTCGGATTCTTCGCTTTCCTCAATCGCCTCTTCGCCTTCCGTGGCTTTCGGTGCGCGCTCCGTCTCGGCAGACTCCACAATCTCGATGTCCATTTCGCCGAACATGGTCATGATCGTGCTGAATTGGTCCGACGAGACGACATCCGCCGGTAAGGTGCTGTTGAGATCGTCGTACGTGAGGAAGCCCTTCTCCTTGCCGAGATTGATAAGCTTCTTCACCTCGCCGAGTAATTCTTGTTTCGGCATACCTACTCCTTCACCGCAGACGTCAGCGCAACCGGCATCACACCGGCTTTCCGAATCCGCATATCGTTAATCAATCCGTTCAGGCGATGCACTTCATCTTCCCGCCGCTCGCGTTCCGCGATTTTCAATTCTTGAATCAAGAGGCCCATGGTCCGTTCGCGCCCGCGTCGCTCCAAGGTCTCCAAGCATCCGGCAATATGTGCCGGCACGTCGTCATAGTGCTGCTCCTGCATCGACAGCTCCGACACTAAGGAACCGCAGACCTCATCCCTGATCAATGCGTCCAACAGGTTCCGGACGGATACCCTGCCATCTTCCGCCCGATGCTGCAAGGCACCTTCGATCAACCGCTTGTATGCCGGCGTCGAAAAGGCGTCCGGGGACAGTTTCCGGAGATCCGTCGCAGACAAACTCCCCTGCACAAGCAAATGCGCCAAGTCACGCTCTTCAGGATTGGGCTTAACTTTAGACGGCACGGCGACGGCTGAAGCGTTTACACTGCGCTCCGGGCGGCGCTGCTCTTCCGACATGAGCATCGGATAGCGCTCGATGAGGCGCTGCTGACTGAGTCCCAGTCGTTCCGCCACAAGCCGGATCCGCTCTTCCCGTTCGATCGGATGCGCGCTTTTCTGAAGAATCCGCAACACCGCGTCAACGGCCCGGATCCGGTCCTCCACGCTGCCCGACTCAGCCGTGCGGAGGCTGTGCTCTATCGCAAAATCCAGCAGGCTTGGCGCTGACCGATGCAAGGACGCAAACCCCTCGGCGCCATGTTGGCGGACATACGTATCCGGATCGTCACCCTCAGGAAGCGAGACGACCTTGACGCTCAAGCCGCTATTGACGAACAAATCCAGCGAGCGCAACGCCGCCCGGACGCCTGCCTGATCCGGATCAAAGAGCAAGATGATATTCGAAGCAAACCGACGGATGACCGTAATGTGCTCAGCGGTTAAGGCTGTTCCCAGCGTCGCCGCCACATGGCGAATGCCCGCCTGGTGCAACGCAATGGCATCGAAATACCCTTCGACGATGATTAAGGTTTGCTGCTGGCCCGCCGCTTCACGTGCTGCATCCAACGCGAAGAGCGTCTGCCCTTTTTTAAACAACGGGGTCTCGGGGGAATTCAAATACTTGGGCATCCCGTCGCCAAGAATCCGTCCGCCGAATGCCACGACCCGCTTGCGCAAATCTGTAATGGGAAACATGATCCGGGAACGGAACCGGTCGTAATGACCCGAGACGGCAGTCTTCTGTGAGCCACTCTGATCGCGTGGGATAGAAAGGCCGGCTGCGACAAGATCCGCCGGCGCAAACCCTTCCTTGAGCATGGCCTTCGTCAGCCCATCCCATTCCGACGGAGCATAGCCAATGTTGAATTGCGCTGTCGTGTGTGGCTGGATGCCGCGACTGTCGAGATATGCACGCGCCTGCGCACCGGCAGGCCCTTCCATCAACATACGCTGGTACCAGACTCCCGCAGCTGCATTGAGGCGTTCCAGTCGACCAAGTTGCGTGCGCGCTTCAGTAGAATATCCGCCCGTCGATTCAGGAACATCCACCCCCACCTTCCGCCCCAAATCCCGAACGATTTCGGGGAAGGCCGCTCCGGTCAACCTCATTAGAAACGTATACACATTGCCGCCGGCCCCGCAGCCGAAACAGTGGAAAATCTGCCGCGATGAGCTGACGGTGAAGGAGGGAGACTTCTCTTGATGAAAGGGACACAGGCCCTTGAGGTTCTGCCCGGCCCGAGTCAGCGCCACATGTTGGCCCACGATTTCCGCGATGTCCACTCGGTCTCTGATTTGGTTGATGACGTCGTCCGAAATCAGGCCTTGGCCCACGGCGGTCCTCGCTAGTGCCCGCAGGGATCCCACCGGTCGATGCCCGGCTGGATGCCTTTGACGCGATTGAAAGTTGACCGTTCACCCTAACAAACGGTCCGCATATGTGTCAATCAAGGAGCCGTGCGGATCATCCCGGAGGCCAGGTCATGCGCCTTCCGCCGAGGACATGCAGGTGGAGATGAAACACCGTTTGCCCGCTGTCCGCTCCGGTGTTCGTGACAATGCGATAGCCGGACTCTGCTAGATTCTTCATCGCCGCGATCTTGGAACAGGTCAAGAGCAGATGCCCCAGCAACGCCGCGTCTTCGCCCTGACAATCCTGCACCGCCGCCAGATGACGCTTCGGAATGACCAGGATATGAACGGGGGCTTGGGCATTGACGTCCTCGAATGCCAGCACGCGATCATCCTGGTGCACAATTTTCGCTGGGATAGCCCCATTGACGATACGACAAAAAATGCAGTTATCCACGCGTATCCCCTTCCGGCACCGGCCGAATCCCGGACTTCCCAAACCTGGCCCCGAGTTCCCGATATACTTCGCTCAGCGTCACATCATGATACCCGAGAACCAGGAGGGTGTGAAAAAACAGATCCGCCGTCTCGTAAATAATCTCGTCCCGTTTTTGGTTTTTGGCGGCAATAATGACTTCGCCGGCTTCTTCGGCCACCTTTTTGAGAATGCGATCGACATTGCCCTGCAGAAGTTTGGAGACATAGGAGTCTGGCTGCGGGGCGGCCTTCCGCGCCAGAATGGTTTGATAGAGCCGCTCGAGGATCCCTCCACCGGCGTCCTGCGTCTTGTTGACGTCCGCTCGTCCCTCGTCACTCATTCTGGAGAAAAAACAGGCGCGTTCACCGGTATGGCAGGTTGGTCCGACAGGCTCCGCCTTCACCAGAATGGTATCCCGGTCACAATCGACGAAGAGATCCTTCACCCGCAGGAAATGTCCGGAGGTTTCCCCTTTTTCCCATAATTTCCGTCTGGAGCGACTCCAAAAATGAACGGATCTGGTGGTCAATGTTTTCATGAGGGCGTCGTGATTCATGTACCCTACCATGAGCACGGTGCCATCAAGCCAATCCTGAATCACGGCAGGGATCAACCCCTGCCCATCAAAGACCAGACTGCGGCTGTCGCTCGACATCACAGACTCCATCTATGCGGCCCCCAGCCGAACCGGCACTCCGCGGTCGCGCAAATAGGCCTTGGCCTCTTGAATGGTATGGGTCCGGTAGTGAAAAATCGAGGCAGCCAGCACCGCCTCGGCCTTGCCTTTGACCAGCCCGTCATAGAGGTGTTCCAGGGTGCCCACTCCCCCCGAGGCGATCACCGGAATGGACAGGCTTTCCGACACAGCGGCCGTCAGTGCCAGATCATATCCGTTTTGGCGGCCATCCTGATCCATGCTGGTTAACAGAATTTCGCCTGCCCCGTAGCCTGCCATACGCTGCGCCCATTCGACCGCATCAAGCCCGGTCGCCTTTCGTCCGCCGTGAGTATACACCTGCCATTGCCCACCGGTTTCCGCTCGCTTGGCATCGATGGCCACTACAATACATTGGGTACCGAACCGCTGCGCCGCCTCACGAACAAATTCCGGCTGCTGAACCGCGGTGGTATTGATACTGACCTTATCCGCCCCGGCATTCAGCAACGTGCGGATGTCCTCCAGCGTACGCACGCCTCCCCCGACCGTCAGCGGCATAAACACCCGGGCGGCCGTTCGCTCCACCACATCGATAATGGTCTTACGGTTTTCATGCGACGCCGTGATGTCCAGGAAACACAGTTCGTCCGCGCCTTCACGGTCGTAAATGGTGGCCACCTCGACCGGATCGCCCGCATCGCGCAAATTGACGAAACTGACGCCCTTGACGACTCGTCCGTCCCTCACGTCCAAACAGGGAATGATGCGTTTGGTCAACATAGGAATTCGTGATGCATGACAGGTACGCCGTGAAACGAACCGGTGCTCTTCCTGCCCCTCATAGGGGATCCTCAGCGATTCCCGATGGCAACAACCGCCGTCGCATAGTCCAACTTGCCGTCATACAGGGCCTTGCCCACAATGGCCCCCTCCACCCGAGGACCGAGTGCGCGGACCGCCAACAAATCCTCCACTCGACTGATGCCGCCGGACGCAATGACGGGAAACGAGGACCGTTCAACGACTTCCCGTAACGCCGAGAGGTTCGGGCCATTCAGCATGCCGTCACGCGCAATGTCGGTATAGATCACCGCACCCAGTTCATGGCCGGCGAGTTCACGGAGAAGATCGATGGCCTTGGTCTCGGACACCGTGGTCCAGCCCTTGACCGCGACCTTGCCGTCCCGCGCGTCAAGGCCCAGCAAAATACGCTGAGGAAACTCCCGGCAAGCCTGCGCCAGAAAGGTGCGATCCGTGAGGGCAGCCGTTCCAAGGACGACCCGCGCGACTCCCGCTCGCAAATATGTTCGCACCGTCTCAATGGTTCGGATGCCACCCCCGACCTGCACGTTGACACTGACGGCCTTCATCGCTGCTTCGATCTGAGGAAGGTTTTTCGGCTCGCCATCAACAGCGCCGTTGAGATCGACGAGGTGAATGAGATCGGCCCCCTGCTCCTGCCAACGCCTTGCCACCGACGGGACGTCCTCGGAATACACGGTTTCCGCCGCCATATCCCCCTGTCGCAGCCGCACGCAACGACCATCCTTCAAATCGATTGCCGGAATTACACGCATGCCCGCACCTGTTTCCTCACCCGTTATTTCCCTTCATCCGCTTCGCCGCCAAATGGAAATGCGTCCGCCAATTCGCTCGCACCATAGGCCGCCAACTCTTCAGCTGTCACGAACGTCCCATAGCGTTGAACGAAACCGAGAATATCCTCCGTCATCGGCCGCTGCTTTTCGTAGTAGTTGCCTTCCCACAAGACCATGCCGTCAGGAGCCACCAATTTCACCTCGAATCCCACGGCAGCCGGAGGATCCGCTCCCAGCCGACTTCCGACACGCTCTTGATACACCAACACCTTCCCGCTGAGGGCGGCGTCGGCCTTGAGGCGCTGCGCAATTTTGTGAGCCGGAATGGTCTCGGCAGATGCGGCCCCTCCAGAAAGATCTCGTGCCGCCCCAATCGCCTCCTGAGGAGACATGACGTGTAAGCCCGGCTTGGCCTTGAGCTTCGCCCACATGAGATCGGTAATCTTTTCGCCGGCATCGGGGGGCACAAGATGCGTTCGCCGGACAAACTGATCGGTTGTCGGAGGAAAGGTTGGCGCCACATCGGACCGTCTGACGCCGGAAAGCACAGGAAAGGATGGCCCGCTCGTGTCAATGGCCTGAGGCGTCGCCAACGTCTCAAAGGGAATCAGCACAATGTTGTGTACCTGATACTTTCCAGCCTGAGCAGAGGACTTGCTGGTAACTTTGGTTCCGCTGCATCCTGTGGTCAGCATGACGGCCAGCAGCATGAGCAAGATCCGTGAAACGGTGGCTCTCACGTCCAGGCACCGAAGTTCTTGATGACCTGAAGCCCGACGGCCTGACTCTTCTCAGGATGGAACTGGCAGGCGACGACATTGTCCTTCCACACAGCGGACGCGAATGGCAAGCCGTATTCCGTCACAGTCGCAACTACCGCGGGATCGGTGGGCTCGACATAATAGGAATGCACGAAATAGCAATAACTGCCCGGTGCAATCCCGGCAAATGGAGGCGCGAGGCGCATGATGCGTATGTCGTTCCACCCCATATGCGGCACCTTCAACGAGGGATCCACGACAAACTTCTTCACGCGGCCGGGAATGATTCCCAACCCCTTGTGTGTCCCGAACTCTTCACTCTCCGAGAAAAGCAGTTGCAATCCCAGACAAATACCCAAAAACGGTTTGCCGGATTGAATGGCGGTGTGAATCGGCACAATCAGCTCATATCGCTCCAGATTCGCCATGCAATCCCCAAAGGCCCCTACACCCGGCAACACCACATGACTGGCATCCGCAATGACGCGAGGCTCGCGCGTGACCACGGCCTGATGCCCCACGGCTTCAAACGCCTTGGAGACACTGCGCAAGTTGCCCATGCCGTAATCAATGATGGCAATCATGTTGCATTCGCAGGCACACGTTGATGGCCGCTACCGATTCCCATCACACGGACGATTCCGCTAGAGGCTTCCCTTCGTCGAAAGAACTCTCCCCGACAGCCGCTCTTCCGGCATGGTGGCTTGATCCAGCGCCCGCGCCAACGCCTTGAAGATGGCTTCCATGATGTGGTGAGGATTCCGTCCATATTGAAGGTTCACGTGGAGATTGAGGCCGCCATGAGTGACGAAGGCCTGGAAAAAATCCTCGAAGAGCCCCAGATCGAACGTCTTGATCTTCCGGTCCGGCAAACTGACGCTATAGACCAGATAGGGCCGGCCGCTGAGATCGACCGTGACCTGCGCAAGGGTTTCGTCGAGCGGCACGGAAGCCCACCCGAAGCGCTTGATCCCCGCCTTTTCTCCCAATGCCTGATGCAGCACCTTGCCCATGACGATGCCGACATCCTCCACCGTATGATGCTCGTCGATATCGATATCGCCTTTGGCCTGCACGGTGAGGTCGAAAAACCCATGTTTGGCCAACAGATCCAGCATGTGGTCAAAAAACCGAATGGACGTATCGATCTTCCCCTGGCCTGTGCCGTCCAAGGTCCATTCGACACGAATATCGGTTTCCTTCGTTGCGCGATGCAGCGAGGCCTGTCTGGGAGCTCCGGTGTGTTTCATGAAAACCTGCTTTGAGCTGATTTGGCGTGCGCATCGAAGCCTTCGATATGCGCCAGTCTGACGATATGATCCTTGGCTTTCGTCAATTCTTCCCTGGTGTAATGCACAATGTTGCTGACCTTCACATAGTCGTTGACGGACAGCGGCGAAAAGAAACGGGCGGTGGCGCCGGTCGGCAGCACGTGATTCGGACCGGCCACGTAATCAGCCACGGCAGGCGGCGTATAGCGCCCCAGGAACAGTGCGCCGGCATGGCGAATCTGCTCCAGATAATCAAACGGACGATCCACCGATAAGGTCAAATGTTCAGGCGCAATATCGTTCGCCACCTCAATGGCCTCATCCATTGTGCCAACGACGAAAGCGACAAAGTGCCGCGCAATCGATTTGGCTGCGATTTTTTCTCGCTGCAACCCCTTCAACTGGGTCTGAATGAGGCGCACGACCTCTTTTGCCAGCGATGCGGAGGTAGTCACCAGGTAGACTTGCGCATCTTCGTCATGTTCCGCCTCGCACAACAAATCCGCCGCGACATGCGCCGGCTTCGCATCGTCGTCCGCCACTACTAACAGCTCGCTGGGGCCAGCCACCATGTCGATCCCAACGGTGCCATAGAGCAATCGCTTGGCCGTTGCGACATACATGTTTCCCGGCCCAACAATTTTATCTACTTTGGCGATGCTCTTCGTACCGAAGGCCATCGCGCCGATAGCCTGTACTCCGCCGACCCGATAGATTTCATCGACACCGGCAATATCGGCCGCGACCAGCAAATAGGGATTGATCTCGCCTTTCGGCGTGGGCGTGCACATGACAATGCGTCGAACCCCCGCCACCTTCGCAGGAATCGAGCACATCAGCACCGAGGAAGGATAGACGGCTTTCCCTCCCGGCACGTACACACCGACGGCATCGAGTGCGGTGACCATCTGGCCGAGCGTGGCGTTCTCCTCCTGGTACATCCAGGTCTTGGTGCGCTGTCGTTCGTGAAACTGCCGCACCCGGTCAGCGGCATACCGGAGCGAATCGCCCTCATCTTTCCGAATGTGGTAATAGGCGTCCTTGATTTCCTCCGGTGTCACACGGATCTGATCGAGCGTCAATGAGACTCGATCGAACTTCTTGGTATACCGCAGCACCGCACGATCTCCACCTTTCTCCACCGCCTGAAGGATCGCGCGCACGCTTTTCTCGACACTTGCCGCTTGCGAACGCGAGCGGGTCGTGATTTTTCGTAAAGCTTTGGCGAAGGCGTGATCGGTACGCTCGAGAATAGTCATGACATCCGTCCTGCCGCTGCGTCGCCTGTCTCGGGCGCCGCATCATGGAAACCCACGACCACCCGCGTGGGAAAGGTTGGCCGCGCTACGCCGCAGCCACGGCTGTGCGCAGCCGATCGATCAACACCTGTAACGGTTCATGTTTCAATTTGAGGCTGGCCCGATTGACGATCAACCGTGCGGTGGAGTGGGTAATGACCTCCACCTCTGCCAGATCATGGGCCCTCAAGGTACTGCCCGTCTCAACCAGATCGACAATGCGATCAGCGAGTCCAACAATCGGGGCCAGTTCTATCGACCCGTACAGTTTGACGATCTCAACCGGCATTCCGCGCTGATTGAAGTAGCGCTCGGTGACGTTGGGATACTTCGTCGCCACCCGGATCTTCGATGACCACCGATCCGGTGACGGCTGCCCCTGCAACGCAGCGACCGAGATTCTACACGCTCCCACCTTTAAATCCAACGGCTCATAGACATCGCTGCCCTGCTCCAGCAAGACATCTTTCCCGACCACGCCGACATCCGCCGCTCCATGCTCGACATACGTTGGGACGTCGGTCGGCCTCACGATCAGGAAGGTCGCATTATTGGCGGCACAGTCGAAGACCAGCTTCCGGCTTTCCACCGACAACCCCGGGCTATAGTAACCGGCCGCTTTCATGAGATCGAGCACCGGCCCGAGCAATTTCCCTTTCGACAGCGCGATCGTGAGTCCCTTCGGTGTTTCGTCTTGCGATCTCCTCGACTTCACGTTCACTTTCCCTTTCTCCGCTCGATGCTGGCCCCCAGGGTCCGGAACTTTTCCTCTAACCGCTCATAGCCGCGATCGAGATGATACACGCGCGACACCTCTGTGGTGCCTTCTGCCGCCAGGCCGGCGACGATCAACCCCGCGCTCGCGCGAAGATCCGATGCCATCACCGGCGCGCCCGTCAATTGATCTTTGCCCGTAATCACCACCCGATTGCCCTCGACGCGGATATCCGCCCCCATGCGACGCAGTTCTTCCACATGCATGAACCGACTCTCAAAAATCGTCTCGGTGACCACGCTGGTCCCTTCGGCCACCGCCATCAAGGCGACGAACTGCGCCTGCATGTCGGTGGGAAATCCGGGATGCGGGCTCGTTCGCACATTCGTCCCTTTTAATCGCCCGGTGACGGTAAGACGGACTCGGTCTTTTTCCTCAATCAGCTCGACCCCGCTCTCCCTCAGTTTCATCAAAAGCGGTTCCATGTGCTCGGGACGACAATGATCGACCACAATGTCGCCGCCGGTGATGGCGCCGGCCACCAGATACGTTCCGGCCTCGATGCGGTCGGGAATGACTTCATGATCGGCGCCATGCAATTCGGTCACGCCTTCGATCGTAATCATGTCCGTGCCTGCACCGGCAATGCGCGCACCGCGCTTGACGAGGAACGCCGCCAGATCGCTGATCTCGGGCTCTTTCGCGGCGTTTTCCAACACCGTCGTGCCCTCTGCGAGCACGGCCGCCATCATGAGATTCTCGGTACCGGTGACGCTGGGCGTATCAAAGTAAATGCGACTGCCTCGCAAACGACGCGCGGTTGCCTTGATGTATCCATGCTCGATTTCGACCGTGGCGCCCATTTTCTCCAACCCGGCCAAGTGAAAGTTCACCGGTCGGGAGCCGATCGCGCAGCCTCCGGGAAGCGAGACCTTTGCCTCACCCAAACGAGCCACCAGCGGACCCAGCACTAGAACCGATGCCCGCATGGTACGGACGAGATCGTAGGGCGCTTCGGTAGAGGCGATGGCTTGGGCCTGGACAACGGTCTGGTCACCCTCCTGAGTGACGGCGATTCCCAACATGCGGAGCAGCTTCCCCATGGTCAGCACATCGACCACTCGGGGCATATTCGAGAGAACGCATTCGCCCCCGCCAAGAATGGTGGAGGCCAGAATCGGCAAGGCGGCGTTTTTTGCCCCGCTCGTGCGGACTTCGCCGTGCAACCGCCGTCCACCTTGAATGAGAATTTGATCCATAGCGTTCAGCGAGTCGACCAGCGCATTACCGATTGCCCGCGGATGAGCTGAGAGGCATCACGATTCTGCTTTCTTTTCAAAGCATACGACACGGTCGATTCCGCCCTGATCCTGCAACACCGCATAGGTGCAGAACTGACCATATTCCTCAGCCTGGCGACAGACAGCAGCCGCTTGGCCGAGTCCGACTTCCATCAAAAGGGCACCACCGGGCTTCAGATACGCCGGAGCCTGCGTGAGGAGCCGGCGATGCAGCTCCATCCCGTCGCACCCTCCCGCCAATGCCAAGCGCGGCTCGAAGTCTCTGACTTCCGGCTGGAGCGTGCCTATATCCCCGTCTGAGATATAGGGAGGATTGGAGACAATCACTTCCATCTGATTCGCCACGCCTTCCTGAGCGATCGCAGTCAGCAGGTCCCCGTGGAAACACGAGATCCGCGAGCCAACCCCGTGCTGTGCCATATTAACTCGCGCAACCAGCAACGCATCGGCCGAAGCGTCAATCGCTAATACACGCGCCGTCGGCAGGGCCAATGCCAGGGAGACAGCCAAACAACCTGACCCGGTTCCCACGTCCACCAGCATCGCGCTCGGCGTCTGCGCACACCGACGAACCGCTTCATCAACCAGCAACGCACTTTCAGGACGGGGGATGAGGACGGACGGCGTGACGTAAAACTCTCGGCCGTAAAACTCTTGTGAGCCGAGCAGATACTGCAGCGGTTCACGAGCAACTCGCCGTGCAATTAACGCCTGTATACGCTCGCATTCTGCACCGGTGAGCAGGCGTTCTACGTTGACGCGCTGCATGAGTGGCGAAAGTTTTAGAACATGTTCCACCACCCAGGCGGATTCCAAAACAGGCTGGTCGATGCCGGCAGCATCCAAGCGAGATTCAGACTCTTTCAGTAGCGCGCCAAGACTCGATACAGAAGAGACGGCATCTGCCAATTGCTGTTGCCTCATTTGGTTTCCAGGCTGGCCAGATGTTCGTAGTGCGCTCTCAGTGCTTGCACGATCTCTTCCAAATCACCCGTCAACACCTGATCGAGCTTATGAACAGTCAGGCCGATGCGGTGGTCAGTGACTCGGTTTTGAGGGAAATTGTACGTACGAATTTTTTCGCTCCGGTCACCGGTCCCAACCTGCGACTTACGGTCTTGGGCAATGGCCGCCTCCTGCTTTTCCCGCTCCGCGTCCACGATCCGCGCGCGCAACGTTCGCATGGCTTTCGTTCGATTTTTCAGCTGCGACCGCTCATCCTGACAACTGACGACGACGCCGGTTGGAATGTGCGTGATGCGAACGGCCGAATACGTCGTATTGACACTCTGCCCTCCCGCACCTGAGGAGCAAAATGTATCGATGCGCAAATCTTTGGGATCGATGTGCACATCCACTTCGTCCACCTCGGGCATGACCGCGACGGTCACGGTTGAGGTGTGTATTCTCCCGCTGGCTTCTGTCGTCGGAACGCGCTGCACGCGATGTACTCCGCTTTCATACCGCAGACGGCCGTAGGCGCCCTTCCCTTCCAGCAGAGCGATCACTTCACGGTAGCCGCCGATTCCCGTCTCAGAGGCATCAACTACCTCGAGACGAAGGCGATTGCGCTCCGCATATTTGAGGTACATGCGGAAGAGATCTCCCGCAAATAAGGCTGCCTCGTCTCCGCCCGTTCCAGCCCGGATCTCGAGAAACACATTCTTCTCATCTCGCGGATCCTTGGGAGTCAGGAAATCTTTGGCTCGCGATTCGATGTCCAACAACTGCTGGTTCAAATGCTCACGTTCTTCCGCAAAGAGCTGCTTCATATCAGCGCCGGTCGAGGGATCCTGCAGCATGGACGTCACTTCGTCGAGTTGCTGCTGGGCTTGGGCATAGGCGGCAAACTCCTGAGCAGGCTCCTCTAATTCCGTTCGTTCTTTATTAAGCTTGTGAATCATCCCCGGCTGATTGAGGACAGTCGGATCCATGAGCTGATTCGTCAGCTCCTGGAAACGCGCAGCCATCCCTTCCCATTTCTTGATCAGCCCATCTTCCATGTCTCGCCCATTCCGGCCATAGCCCTGGTGTCAAAAAAACAAGAGACCCTGCCCCAAAAGGAAGCAGGGTCTCCATGATGTCCTGACTGAGGCCTACTTGTCTTTTTTGGCGTACTTCTTTTTAAACCGTTCGACACGCCCTTCCGTATCGACGATCTTCTGGGTTCCGGTAAAGAACGGATGGCACCCTGCGCAAATATCGACCTTGATGTCACCAATAGTGGATCGGGTCTTGAACGTGTTCCCGCAAGCACAATGCACGATCGCTTCACGGTAAACTGGATGAATTCCCTTTTGCATACCTGCTCCTCTACTGACCTTGATTCGTTGACTCGTCTTGTTCGCCAGGGTACACGACTTTACACTGGAGTGGCCTGCACTGGCAAGCGGCGCTTACCGATTCATGGATTGCAAAAATTCCTGGTTGGTCTTGGTCCCGCCGATCTTGTCCATGAGGAACTCCATGGCTTCCATGGTGCCCAACGGGCTCAAGACCTTGCGCAAAATCCACATCTTGTTTAAGCGGTCGCGATCGACCAGCAGTTCTTCTTTGCGCGTGCCGGATTGACTGATATCGATGGCAGGGAAGAGCCGCTTGTCGGCCAACCGCCGATCCAAATGCACTTCCATATTGCCGGTCCCCTTGAACTCTTCGAAGATCACATCGTCCATACGGCTGCCGGTATCGATCAGTGCGGTGGCCATGATGGTTAAGCTGCCGCCGTTTTCAATGTTCCGAGCCGCCCCGAAAAACCGCTTGGGCCGCTGCAGGGCATTGGAGTCAAGACCGCCCGAAAGTACCTTACCGCTGGGAGGGGCGATCGTGTTGTAGGCCCGAGCCAACCGAGTGATGCTATCGAGCAGAATGACCACATCTTTTTTGTGCTCAACCAGGCGCTTGGCTTTCTCCAATACCATCTCCGCGACCTGCGCATGCCGCTGAGCCGGCTCGTCAAAGGTGGAGCTAATGACTTCAGCTTTCACCTGGCGCTGCCAATCCGTGACCTCTTCCGGGCGCTCATCGATCAAGAGTACGATAAGCGTGACTTCCTTATGATTCTTGAGAATGGCTCGGGCGATTGCCTGCAACAACATAGTTTTTCCGGTTCGTGGGGCAGCGACAATCAAGCCGCGCTGGCCCTTGCCGATCGGCGTCGTAAGATCCATGACGCGCGTACAATATTCTTCCCGGTCAAACTCCAGATTTAAACGTTCCTCAGGATAGAGCGGGGTGAGGTTGTCGAAGAGTATCTTGTCACGCGCGACTTCCGGGTCCTCATAATTAACCTTTTCTACCTTGAGCAAAGCGAAATAGCGTTCGCTTTCTTTCGGTGGGCGGATCTGGCCCGACACGATATCCCCGGTCCTCAGATTGAAGCGGCGAATCTGTGATGGGGAAATATAAATATCATCAGGTCCTGGCAAATAGTTGGAATCTGGCGCTCGAAGGAATCCGAAGCCGTCCGGCAACGTCTCCAAGACACCTTCACCAAATACCACGCCGTTTTTCTCAGTCTGCGCCTGCAAAATGGCAAAGATGAGCTCTTGCTTGCGAAGGTTTGCAGCCCCTTCAATTTTCAAATCTCGGGCCACGTCATTCAGGTCGGCAATCGACTTCTGCTTGAGCTCCGCGAGATGCATAACTTCCCCTTTAACCTGTGTCATACCTTCCCTATCAGGCTCTCAACCTGATAGCTCCCCAAAATGAGAAAAACAATTTAGTACTCATGAACGAATTCACGGAAGCAATTTGTCTAGATATCAACCTGTTGGTTGTTTATGGCAGGATCGCTTTGATGAAGGCGTTGTTGATTGCAAACTTGCAGAAATGAAAGTTGCCCTGTTGCACACTCGACGCTCAACGACCTTGGGATTTTTACGATTGGAATGGGCTCGGAAGCTGATGGACAGAAGGCAATGCGTTTTTCAGGATCGCGAAGTTATTTTCATTCTAGCGTCCAGCCTTCACATTGTCAACAAATATCACCCCGTAAAACCGATCTCCCGTCCCACCTGATTATTGCCGAATGGACGAGTACGATCATGCCACCTTCTCCCAACACCCCTGGAAGCGGTTCTGGGACCTTCGGTTGCAGCCCAGCAACCGTTATGCTAAAGATCGCACAAGGAATTCTTGTGGCAAAATCAGATCACGACACACCAGATCGCATTTTCACGTTGGCAGAAGCCAACGAACTCCTTCCCCAGCTCAATCAACGGTTTGCTACCATACGGCGGGCCAAATCCGTCATTGCGAGCACAAAAGACGAAGTGAGCAAAGCCAGCTCAAAAGCCGCGTCGGGAGGTGGAAGCCCGGTTGGCGCACTTTACATTCGGGCACTCCATGAAATCAGCGGCAGCTTGCAAGCAATCCACGAATTGGGAATCGTCATTAAGGACGTTGACCAAGGACTCTGCGACTTTCCCTGCAAACTTGAAGGCCGAATCGTATACCTATGCTGGAAATTTGGCGAAGAAGAAATTCGCTGGTGGCACGAAGTATCTTGCGGATATAAGGACCGCCATCCTTTGGATGGCACCGCCATATAACAGGCCGCCCTATGAAATTTGTCATCTTAGGATTTGACGGGCCTGAGGGACAGGCAAAGCGGAAAATTCACCGAGCGGCGCATCTGGCCAAGCTAGAACCGCTGGACCGGCAAGGAAGAGTCCTACTTGCTGGCCCCTTCACTGACCTGGCTGGCAGCCTGATTATCATTGAGGCAGACTCCCTCGATGAAGCGAAGCAGATCGCGCAAGAAGACCCTTATACTGTCCATGGGATTTTCGAACGCGTAGAGGTCCACCCTTTCAAGCAAGTACTCCCCGATAGAACATCTTCGACCTAGGAAGACCATAGCAGTCCTACTGGATCCTCCCTGCACTCGGACTGGTTAGCAAAGTGCTCACTGCGTTACCTTCGCAGCGAGCAACAACCGCGAGCCTTGTCAGATTGACAACTAAAAAGATCGCCACCTATAATGCGCACTTAGCACTGTCTGGGAAGATGTGAGCCTTGTAGTTCAAAAGACCTAAGTGCCTTCTCACGCGCTGGCCCTTAATTTCCCCCAGGTGGGCCTTCTGCTGTGTTGCAGAAAAACATCGAGAAAGCATAGAGTGACTTGACCCCACGCTTTAACCGAGGGTGTCCCTTCTCCAAGTTTGTTAACCCCAAAAAGAGAGCAGGTTCGAATGACTCAGTATCGCGTGTTACCAGGCCCAGAACACTTCCTGCCACCTGCCGCGGCTTCGATGGGGATCTATCTCCCCAATCCAGGCGAGGCACATATCAACGGCGTCATCGTTCCGGAAGAAAAAGCCTACGAAGAAGCCGCGCGTCAATTTCTCATGGCTCAGGTGCCAACCATTTTCCCAGGGCCTCTGGTCCTCTGGGCCTGGAATGAAAAAGCGGCCAAGAAGGCGGCCGCGGTCCGCAGTCTCTACGAGACGTTGAAAGAGTGTGTGCAGCCCGGACAAAAGCCCATGCTCATTCCAATGCCGGACTATCGCCCCAAGTACCCGAAGATCAATCCGGAAGTCGAAATTAATCCTAACCATCCGAATCTCACCATCTGGCACAACAAGATCGACTGCTGCATGTTCATCGGCGTACACTGCCATCAGGCGAATTTATCCCTCAAGATTATACGCGGCGGGACATCGTGCTATACCGTTGCAATGTGCGCGCAAGCAGGCCATGAAGACGCCATGCTCTCATTCAGAGATGCTTCAGTGGAAAAAATTCTGAAATTGGGTGAGTGGATTCGTAAATTGAAAGGCACCGTTAAACCACGGCTGACATCAGCTAAGACGAGCGCTTCCAACTAGTGTGTTTGAAGCACTTCTAACGATTGAAAGGAGGCCGAGTCCATGGCGGAAATAAAATCCCATATCGGGACACAGAATAAAAAGGGCCAGACCTACACAGATCCCTGGAAAATGATGCATGAGGCCCCTCGCAATCCATCTTTCTATACCGGGAGCGAGGTGATTAAAGAGGCCCTGAGGCGAGCCAGCTGCGATGTGATGATTGCTTATCCCATCACCCCGCAGAGCGAAGCAGCAGCTCTTATCGGTGAGTTATTTGCAGAAGGCTATATCGGTGATTATTTTCGCGGAGAGAGTGAGTTCGCCGTTATGTCGCAATGTGCCGGCGCGGCGTTTGGAGGAGCACGAGTCTTCACGACGACAGCGGGACCCGGAACGATGCGTGCCATGGAAAACTTTCCCATGTGGGCCGGGGCACGCCTACCGATCCAAATGATCGTCACCTGCCGCGGTATCAACTCGCCGCTGTCGATTCAGCCGGATACGATTGAAATTTCATACCTCCTGAACACCGGCATGTTGGTGTGGCATGCAGAGACGGCACAAGACTTTTTCGATTGGATCCTCAAAGGTTTCATGGTCTCTGAAGAGCCGGAAGTGCATTTGCCCCTAGCCTTGTGTTGTGATGGTTTCTTTGTGACCCATACCAAAGACGTCGTGAACCTGACACCGACCGACATGTGCCTCCCTCCCTATGACCCCTATCGTTCCCCAGTGCCATGCATGGATATGGAATGCCCCCCTGTCCGTATGATGCGCGATCCCTTCATTATGAAGAGCAACTACATCAGCTATGCCACTCATGCTTCTTGGCAACAAGAAATTTGGGCAGCGGTCGAACGGTCACGCAAACACACGATCAAGTGGATCAATGGTCTAATCGATACTGAAAACACCGATGCGGAGGTCGTCATTGTTGCCTCAGGTACCGCCGTTTCCCAAGGGCGAGAGGCCATCCGTCTGCTGGAGGACGAAGGTGTACGGTGCGGGTTGATCAAAGTGAAATCGCTCCGTCCTTGGCCAGGCGAAGAGATTCGCGAAGCCACGAAGAATGCAAAACATATCTTTGTGCCCGAGTTCAATGTGACCGGATGGCTGGCAAAGGAAATTAAGGCCACGATTCCCAATAGTGAACGTGTCCATGCCGGTCCCCATGTCTGCGGCGGCATGACCATGCCACCAGAGATTATCGTCTCCGAAATTAAGACAGCCCTCGGCCTGCGTTCCGAATCGCTTGCCGGCAGAGGCAGCTGACATTGTTCCCCGTCGTTGTGACCTGAGCCATCATTTCGAGATCGCTAAGCCTTGAGGAGGCATACATGAGCAAAGAGCGAATCAAAATTTCGCCGGACCTATATGACATCATGCCATCGGACTATCAGGATTTGGTCCAGAGTGCGACCTATGGCAAAGAAGACCGCGGCTGGAAGGATATTGGAACTTCCAAGGAACTGATTGAACAACATTCCTTGTGCGCCGGCTGCCCTGAGTCGATGGCATTCCGCTATATTTTGGCTTCCCTGCCCAATCCGGAAGATACAGTCATGGTTGGCTCGACGGGCTGCACCAGCTTGGTGTTTCCCATGGTAGCCGTGCACAACATTCACTCTCTGTTTGGTAACCAGAATGCGATTGCATCCGGATTGAAGCGGGCGCTCAGCGTGCGCTTCCCCGACCGAGTCAAAGATGTGGTCGTCCTTGCTGGCGACGGCGCTACTGTTGATATCGGACTCGATATGACTTTGCAGGCCTGGTTCCGGCAGGAGAAATTTACCACGATCTGTTTCGACAACGAGCTCTACGCGAATACTGGTGGCCAAGAAAGCGGTTTGATGCAAAAAGGGTTCGTCGCGAAAATGGCCCCTGTGGGTAAACTGTTTGACAAGGTTCGTTTACCTGAAATTGCTCGGGAGTCCGGTTGTCATTACGTGGTCAATTGCACCGTAAGCAAACCCTCACTGGTAGAAAAAGTCATACGCAACTCTGTTTTGATCGCGCGTGAGATTGGCCCGACGTACATCCAGCTCTATACGCCTTGCATTCTCGAAATCGGCAAGAACAGCATGGAAGGCCTTCAGGAAATGCGTGACTCCGAAAAGCCGACTGAGCGATTTGCCTATAAAGAATTTGTCAGCGAGCCGGCGAAGCAGTTCCTGGCAGAGCTGGCCGCAAAGGATAAGGAACGCAAAGCTGCCGCCAAGCAGCTGGCTGGAAAAGCCTAAGGAACCGGAGGTCGTTCATGATCAAGAAAAGACTCAACATTCGCATGTCCGGCCTAGGCGGCCAAGGAGCCGTGACGGCAGCCCATGTCATGGCTATGGCTGCCAACAAGGACGGAAAATTCTCGATTTCAAACCCCTTCTTCGGCGCCGAAAAACGCATGGCCCCAGCGGAAAGTTATTGCCGGATCGGGATTGAGCGGATTTACGATCGAGGAGAACTGGTATTCCCGGATGTCATTGAAGTATTTCATCCTCAGGTCATTACGATGGGCAAAAGCTACACCATGCCCTTCTATTCAGGCGTGAAAGAAGGCGGAGTCGTGATCATCAACTCCGCCCAACCCCTTCTTTCAGAGGAAGATATTACTCGCCTTAAGGACCTGAATGTTTCCCTGTTCTATATCGCGGGGACTGAACTGGCGATCGAAGTCGCAGGGACGGAGCTTTCGACGAACATGTCGATGATCGGATCTGTAGCAGGCATTACCAAATGCGTCTCGATGGAAGCCCTGGACGGCGCTCTACAGGAACGGTTTGGAAAGAAATTTGTCGCATCCGGCGGAACGGCGTCCTTGGACGAAGCCATCAAGAAGAAGTTCGCGAAAAAGGAAATGCTGCTGGCCAAAAATTTGGCGACAGTCAAACGAGCATACGAGATCGCAAGCGAATGGGCAGAAAAGAATAAGGTCGAGTTGCGAGTCGGTAATCCTGCCGTTGCAGCTTAACGAGAGAGAAGGAACCACGTCGCATGTATAACGTAGCGCAAGTTATCGACGAGAAGTGCGTGGCAAAAAAGGGATGTCGCCTGTGCATCATGTACTGCCCTGAAGCCAATTGCTTGGATCTCAACGTCACGAAGATGGTCGCAGAAGTCACAATCGATCGCTGTAAAGGATGCGAGCTCTGCGTCGTCGTGTGCAACGCCGCCAAACACGAGGCAATTGAAATGCAGGCGGTCAGCGCCACCGGGCAACTCATGTCTCACAAATCCGAGTCTGCTGCCCTCGGACAAGCTTATCAAGGATAAGTAGGCACTTCGTCTCACATAACCCCCATAGCGTCTTACGCTATGGGGGTTTTTCTTGAGATGCCCAGTGGGGAGATCTAATGGAAGAAGACAACGTACTTGATGAGCTCCTCCGAAACATAGCGGCCCTGTTGAACGAATACCCTAAGGCTATTGAACGGCGAGCTGCTGTGATACACGCAAGCGGGAAGGACCCGGAACTGGCAGAAAAGCTCATAAAGGCTGCTGACACAATGCGGGATAGTGGGAATCTCTATCTGACATGGGCAAAACATTTCGCCGCACAGGCGGAGGGCAATACGGATGCTTCATCGGACGAAGACGAAACTGATGACTTTGGCATCTAAAAAAGTCTCCCCCTTCGCACCTCAGTTTTGTTAGAATGCCCTCGTTCGTTCACTACATCCTCGTTCCCCGGTAGCTCAGTTGGTAGAGCAGCCGGCTGTTAACCGGCTGGTCGCAGGTTCGAGTCCTGCCCGGGGAGCCAACCTTTACGCTCTTGCGAACTCGTTCCCACCTCGGCAAGTTCAAAGATATTAAAGACGAGCTTGTCGGGGTGGACGATGATATCCCGCACCAAACACCGCAGTACTTCCATTTTCTCTTTCGGAAGCAAAGCCGCGAAGATCCGTTGAAAATTCTTCAGGTTACGCAGCACGACCTCTGAGTCATATTCCCTCGCCGTATGTTCCTGAATCTGGCGTTGCACGGCCTGGTACTGCGTTTCTAGGCTATGCTGTTCCTGCTGTTGCCGGCGCATCTCATCCTCAAGGCGTTGGACGGACACAGTCCCCTGCCCTACCCCTCGCACCAATCGATCTATTTCGCGTTCCAGCCGATTCAGGCTCGCTTTCAGCCGGATAGCCTCCTGTTCCAACGGTCGCACTTGCTCCTTTTGGTCCCGGTTCAGCTCCTCAACTGTCACTTTTACCCACTCTGCCTGCTGGCTTAAGGTTGATAGATATTCAACAACCTGATGTTCTACCGCGTCGGCATTGAGGGCTTTGATGGTACAGACGCTGTTGCTGTGCTGCATGGTCTTCGTGCAGCGATAGTAGGCAATTCGGTTGATTGATTGATCCTTGCGGCGCTTCTGCGTGTAGTGAGGGCTCATAAACGACTGGCAGACACTGCATCTGAGCAACCCCTTGAGAAGAAATGTCCGTTGGATCTTGGTAACCGCTCGGCCATGATCGCGAGGGAGTGATTGAACCTTGTGATACAGCCCCTCCCCAATCAACGCTTCGTGTTCCCCTTGGAATAGTTGGTCGTTAAACTGCGTGCGGCCGCAATACACGGGATTCGCCAGGATATAGGCCAGCGTCATCTTCCCCCACTGCTTCCCGCTCCTCGAAAGCCATCCTCTGCGATGGAGCTCGGCACGAAGTCGGGTCAGTGATGGGTCTTGGGCAAACTGCTGAAACATGAATTGCACGCAGGGAGCTTCTTCGGGATGCCTGACGAGGCGCTTATCTTCGTTGCGATAGCCAAACGGAACGATTCCCCCATTCCAGAGGCCTTTCGTGGCCCGTTGCTGCATTTTGTCTCGTGTACGGTCCGCCGTCATTTCCCGTTCAAATTGGGCAAAGTCGAGGAGGATATTTCGCAGCAGTCGTCCCATAGGATGATGCGTATCAAGACTTTGGGTAATCGATACGAATTTCGCGCCGTGGCGGTCGAATAAATCCATCAGGACATGGAAATCCTTCACGGATCTGGTTAATCGATCAATTTTGTACGCCAGCACGCAGGATATCCGTCCAGTTCGAATATCTTGCAGCATTTCCTTTAGAGCCGGTCGATTCATCGTGTCTGCCGAGAAGCCAGCATCTTCATAGACTCGATAAATGATGTATTGATCCTGGCTCTTGCAGTAGGCCTCCAGCTTTTCGCGTTGGGTTTCGAGGGAACTGTATTCCGTATCTGCCTGATTTCGCGTCGAGACGCGCGTATAGAGCCCGCAAATGGTCGGGACGGGGGTAACTGCCATTATGCCGTTCCTTTCTCTTGTAGGGCCAAGCAGGCGCGTTCCAGCCAGTTCGCCAGGCGGATGCGCTGGTGATACCACGCCACATAGCCAATCACGCGCAGTGCGCGCCAGGCCATTTCGCGATTATGGAGCACGTACAGAAAGACTTCTCGCTCCAGTCGCTCCTTCGGTAAGGAACCCATCAGCCAGACGAGGGCGAAGGCATCGGCCTCGATGTCTCGGTGATCATTCGGCGTGAGCAAGGTTGGTTCTTCCGCATCTTTCATGTCGGGAAGATGCAAATGGACATGGCCCAATTCGTGGGCAATTACAAATTGTCGATTCAATGGACTGAGGCCACGGCGAGTCACAATGATGACCTGGCCCTCGTCCCTGGTCGTTATACCTTCAATCTTGGGACTGAACGTGGTTTCAAGCAACTCGACGCCCTGTTGAGCCGCAGCATCTTCTTGATTGTGAAAAGGGAGAGTGTGGCAGTGGGGATAGATAGCTTGGAGTTTCTGAATAAAGCGTTCCGGTCGTCGCAACCATTGGATGAATGAGGGGAGCAGACCGGATACCGTCTTCATCGCCGAAATCTCCTCTTTCGTTGCTGGACAATCACCGCCTTTAACTGCTTCATCGCCTCCTTCAGTTCTGCGCTCGACACGGCTTGGTGAGCACTCAAGAGGGCCGGAAGCAGTAGATCCGGCACTCGCTTCGCTTCCACAAGCAGCCGCTCAGGCGGATCGATGCGCAGGACCTCGGCCAGTCTCAGAATCATCTCATCGTTTGGCGGGAGTCCCCGTTCGCCGGATAACAAACGAGAGAGATAAGCCGGGGAGATACCGGTTTCGCTGGCTACCGTCCGGAGACTGAGGTTGACCTCTTCCATTCGCTTTTTGACTAACGCACGAAAGCCCTGGGGGGCTTGAGGAGTCTCTCGATTGAGCTCTGGAGTATCCATGGGGGCATTCTATAGATCAATTGTTGTCACACAGTCAACATAAAATCTTTCCATCATCTTGACCACTAGGCAACGCCCATCTATAGTGCGCTTCACGGAGGCTGCACATGATCAAAAATCACCTGAAAGAATGGCGGGCGCGGCAAGCGCAACGCGGCATTTCCAAGGCCACCCTGGCACGCAGGATACGGGTGAATCGTTCCTACGTCACCAAAATGGAGCAGGGCAAGGCGGTACCGAGTCTGCAGGTCGCCCTTCTCCTCGCTGAGTATTTCGGTTGCACCGTTGATGAACTCTTCGAGTTGGAGGCCGAAAAGACACCTGAGTTTTCTCATGATCATATGTTGCCCAATGGGCATCTCAATGAAGATTGAAGTCAATTTCATCCCCGTCAATTCACACGCGAGAGAAGAGCGCAGCTTACGCCTGCAGTCTCTTCTGCTCCAGGGTGCACGACGACTCACCGGCTTGCCTTCCAGTACTTCTACGGGTCCCCAGGGTTCGTCTCTCCCGGCTTTCTCGCCACCGTCACCATCTGAGGAGACGTTTCATGGCTGAGGCCTATTCATCCAGATTCGAATCAGCCCCTCAAGCCCCTGAAGCAGGAGGGCGTCCTGTCAGGCCGGAGTGGTCACGCAAACAAAAGCGTGGGTACCAACGAGTCCGCTCGCTCTTGTGGTTTTGGGAGGCCCATCACTTCCAAGTCTTATGGGTCACCCTGTCTACCGCAGAAGGCGGTCAGGCCGACAAGCTGACCTATCACCACAAGCAATTACGTCAACGGATCGAACGACAGCTCGGCTTTCGAGGTTTGGAGTATTACCAAGTTCGCACGGAAGAAGGTCACGGCGTGTTGCATATCTTTTGGGCTTGGCGAGTCCCCGATGGTGAACGCGCCCGCCGCTTCTGGATCTCGCAAGAATGGCTGTCTGCGCAATGGCAAAGCCTTCACGGGGCTCCGGTGGTCTGGATCAAGGCCTACCAGCCGGGACATCGCTCCAGGAACCGTCTGAGTCGATATGTCATCAGCCAATATGTTCAGGATCAATCGGGCTACGTGAACATGTGCTGGTCGTGGAAACGGTCGCTTGGTTTCCCTATGAGCGCTCTTTGGGAAGACATGCGCAATCAATGGTCCAGCAGGAATGCCTTTCGTCGGATTCGAGGAGAAATCGAAATCCCTCGGGTCGTGCTCTTTAAAACTTGGGAAGACCTGCTTGCCGGACATGCGATCTGGTTTGACGGATTCATTCTGCAACTGGTCTTAGGCAAAGGCCTGACTTTTTCCAAACCATGACCGCTCACACCTGCATTCGAAAAATCGACTCCCTGTTTGGCCCAACCTGCTGCGGACGGCCTGGTCTCGTCTATGACCGAGCCCGCAAGGGCTGGCTCTGCGCAGCACACAGCCAAGAAGGATTGTGCGAGTTCTGTCAGGCAGATCTGGTGTGGGGTCGCATCTGTTACCAGGCTGACGGTGTGGCCAGAGAAATCCTACTTTGCTGCGCCTGCGCCGGCCTCACGTTTCGCAATTCCCGCCACTAAACACCCCTACCCTCCAGTCTCACCCAATAGGCCCTTTCACGCCCTGAGTCTTCCAGGGGGTGAAGGGCCTCGACTGAACGGCAGCTATCCAATGATGACGGCGATGCGTCAGCTTGGCCGTCCCCTTGGGAAGTATTCTGAAAGCGTAATGAGCGAGATAAGGACTTACGGAACCACGAGGATTAATCGAAGAAGAATTCCGCCCAACGAGGCCGCCCGGCCGTTCCGGACCACTGGACCGGACGGCCGGGGGGATCGGGGGCGCAGCCCCCGCTTCACTTGATCTATATGGTCAAAGTAGTTCTAG
>VOPT01000002.1 GCA_009594865.1 Nitrospira sp.
GGTGGTCGTAGTTCTGCTCCACCCGCATGACGACGCCGTTGCGGACGAAGGCCCGGATCCGACAGCCGTGCGTGTCGTTCGGGGAGCAGCACCAGGTAAACGAGGAATCGTACCGGTACTGGTCGTGATAGACCCGTTCCCAGGACCGATCCGGGTATTCACCCAGCGGGTTGCCCACCTCGATGACCGGCTGCAGCGCGGTCAACGCGAGGACTTTGTCCGCCACGGCCACGGCCGCGACGGTGCCCGCCGAAATTTTGAGAAACTGTCTCCGTGAAAATAACATAGATGACTCCTTATGTAAGGGGGAGGGTTGTGGGATGGGATGCACGGTGCGGGACCTCCTTTCTCTTAATAAGCGCCTCTAATGGCCGATAAAAAAGCAGAGGTATCATAGCGGGCCTCCGCAAGAAACAACGTCCTTATTCAGGGAAAATTCTGTCAATGTTTAATGACAGGCCGTCACGTGAAAAATCCGGCACCCAAGGTGTATCCCTAGTTGCATTCTGAGCCTAAGCGTGGTGGACTAGCAGGTGGAGAACTCTGCAGGAAGGAGTTCAGGCACGTGCAACGGGCCGTCATCGCAGACGATCATCATCTGTACCGTCGTGGTACCCGGGACGTGATCCAGGAGGCGTTTTCGCCCGAGCTCATTGCCGAGGCGAATACAGGCGAACAACTTATCAATCTTGTACGGGCAACTTGTTGGGATCTCTGTATCATGGACGTGTCCATGCCCACCAAGTCGGGACCCGATCTCATCGAAGAAGTGCTGCAGACCCGTCCGTCGATGCCCATTCTAGTGTTGTCGATGCACCCGGAAGAGCATTATGCAGTGCGGATGCTCCGCGCAGGAGCGCGCGGATATCTGAATAAATGCACCACTGATGCCCCGTTGCTGACTGAAGCGATTCGCTCGTTGCTCGCCGGCCACAAATTTATTACCTCTACTGTGGCCGAATGTCTGGCCGACACCGTCTGTGCCGGATCGCACCCTTCTTCAGACCTGCATCAGATTCTTTCGAACCGAGAGCTCCAAATCTTCCAAATGCTGGCTGCGGGAAAACCGGTCAAAGAAATTGCCGGCACGCTGTTTATTAGTGCCGCCACGGTCAGCACCTACAGAACCCGCGTGTTGACCAAACTCGCCCTGGACAGCAATGCTGACCTCGTGCGCTACGCGCTCGAACATTCGTTGATTACCTAATTGTTGTGGCTCTGAGCAGGGCTTGGCAGGTTATCGCTCGCACAATCTCGCCCTACCGACTGGTTCCAGCTCCTACCGACTCTGGCTGGAGCCAATCCCGTACCAACTCAGGGTCACCCGCTGCGGTGAGTCGTATCCGCTTTTGACCGCACCAGGCACAGACCCAGCGCTCGAACTCGCATTGGCCCGGGCGGTTATCGGAGACCCAATGATGCGCGTGAGGGGGTTTGCTTCGAAGGCTTGATCCCGCGGGAAAGGAGTAGGCGGCCACAAATTTCTCGTTCAACATGAAGCGAGGATACCGGAATTCCACGGCGAGGTGGGTTAGGAAAGTCCCTGGTTGTGAACATCGAGCCCTTTCTCGCGTAATCGGCAGAGTCACAACGCGAGACCTACCTCCAGGACGGTGAACACCATTGTTGAGGTCATGGCTGTACCTATCGGCGGGAACCACGGCATCGCGGGCAACAGCGGATCCCAACCGCTCGCCCATTCCGGCCTTGATACCGTACTTCACTCAGGATGGCTCGTATCTTCTTTCAGAGATCGCGGAGCGCTCCATTCAAAGCTGGCAATTCTCCATTGGTTGACGTCCTTTACCAAGACGTATCCGACATCACTCACATATCCGCCATACCCTTCTAAAACACCTCTGATAGTGGCGGTGCTGCCATTTACGTGTCTTGACTGGAACGTACTGTCGCGCGGCTCCATCACAACAGTGTTTCCCTGGATCAGCGCCACAAATTCATCGTACGACACCTGTTCTTTCGCCCTTGCCGATAGGTAGCCGTAGGCCTGGCCATACTCCCCGTCTTCGATCGATCGCAGTTGGGCGCGAACCATGTCCACCGGTTGCAACGTTTCCCCCCACCAATAGCCGAGGGCCATGATCCCCGCCAGGCATAGGAAAGCCACGATTCTCCGCAGAGGAATCTGTGTGGTCTGCGCGATGTGCCACCGGCCAACCAAGACGTCAACGGGTGGGGGGACCGTAGGGTTGGGAGCTTGCGCCATGGCCTGCTTGCATTCACCGAGCATGGTCGTCGGCATCGCCACTTCGCGCTTGGGCACCTGTCCGAAGGACTGTAGTTTTTCCAGCATCACGTCTCCATAAAAGCGGCAGGACACAGGGTCGGTGTAACCATGGGGCATTCAGTCCGAGAGGCCTGGAGGACCATCGAACGTGGTGAGGCGATTTTCAGGCGATCAGTCTCGAGCAGAGCGAGACGACAACCATCGATCGCCAGGATAACCATGAATCACCATTGGCCACATGATGTGCGCACCGGTCCATGCAAGGGGGCGGCACTGAGCCGTCTTGCTGGACCGCAGGAGTTACGATGGCCAGAGATCAAATGCGGTAGACAGATATGCGTTGGTGAGGACGAAGCGTGAGCAGCTGCGATGGAATCAGGGGGGATGGTGAACTCTCTCCCATCTGGATGATCGAGGGGATCATCACAATGGGAGGCACGGAGCTGGTTAACTGTTTTGGCAGTGGAGGAATCTCGGGCTTGAGCGTCAGGCTCAGTTGCGAGAGCGCCTGTTCATCCTGATCACTCGTGTCCGATAGGCTGTTCACTTGTTCAACAAAGGCGACACCGCCGAAAAACAGCCAGATCGCAAGGAGACCCCAGATGACTCGCCTGACCGACATGGTTCGATTGTTGATCACCGTAGGACAGTAATACGAACCTTACGAAGAGTCAACGTCGCCGGTCCTCACCCGCTCCGCGTGACGCTTGTATCGTTCAGAATACCCGCGGCCTTGGTTGTGAATGCCGTGCCAGCGGATCATACGAGCACTGGAACCTGAGCGGCTATGGGAAGGGATGCGCAGGAGAACACAGGCGTAGGACTCGCCTCGGGATGGTCACTATACCAGTCGAGGTCATAACGATCGCCCCGATCGAACACGCGGCGAAGATTGAGCGTCGAGAGCAGCGCCGCAAATCCTTCGACTCGTTGTTTTCGATTGTGAAACACCGTCGTCTCAACCTGCAGCGTTTTTTCTTGCGACCCGTCAAAAGGCACGATCACAAACACGTGATAACGTGATCCGACTTGCCGGGACAAAATACTGGCTCGGGGGAAAGTGGGGACCAGATACCGGATCAAGACCGTCAGTTTCTCCTCAACGCTTGGCTCTTGGTACCAGACCATGGTCATCACCTCTGAGCTTCCGGCCACTCGCCTGCCAAAGGTCAAGAGTCCCTGCACCCTATCGCTCGGACCAACGAGTCGGCCTTGTGAGGAGTCCGAGCGTTGCGAGCCCACAGATCACGGCCAGCAGCAGGAGATTCGCCACCAGAAACAATCATCCCTTTAGCTCGTGCGTCATACCGGTATCGTACGGCTCCCCGGTCGGCCGTGAAGCTAGGGGAAACCGCTGGAATGCACTCGGGAATACTCTCGTTCCCGGTCGGCTCGTCTCTGTGGATGCTAGCCCGTACCGCCAGATTGACGTGAGGCACCGGGGGCCGATTGCTGTCTCTGTTTATGGGGTGCCGTGGGTGAGGAATCTGAACTTGCAGGGGGGCAGCATTACTTGGAATAAGATAAGACGTCGACGAGGGCACTCATGTCGTGATCTCTCACCCGTCAGGATACTGCTCGGAGGACGATGCAGGGAGCGGAATGACCGAACGATGTGCCGGAATGGCTACTGAGGACGAGAAGGAAAGTGGTGGAGGGCAGGGGAGTTGAACCCCCGACCCCTACGTTGCGAACGTAGTGCTCTCCCAACTGAGCTAGCCCCCCACAACCAGGCCGCATTATACACAACCAAGGCCGCAGTCTCTAGCGGGCTGCGGAAAAAGTCTACGAAGCTGCGAGGTCTTCCATCACGGATAGTGGAAACCAGCCGCCGGCACATCAGGCTCCGCCACCAGCACCCGCCGCCCCTCCACTCGCAACCGCCCCTCGGCAAAGAGTTGGATGGCTCGCGGATAGATACGGTGTTCATGCTCAAGAATGCGAGCGGCTAAGGTCTCAGGCGTGTCTCCTTCAGTGATCGGCACGGCCGCCTGGATGATGATCGGTCCTTCATCGACCCCTTCGGTGACGAAATGCACCGTACAGCCGGCAATTTTGCATCCATGCTCGATAGCTTTCTTCTGCACATCCAGCCCCGGAAACGACGGAAGCAACGACGGATGAATATTCATCATCCGGTTATGATAAGCCGTGACCAGCACCGCGGTGACGATCTTCATATATCCGGCCAGCAGCACCAGATCGACCTCATGCTTCTGCAGAACTTCATGGACGGCTCGATCATAGGCCTCGCGGCTATCAGGGCGCCCCGCGAAGGGCTTGGGATCGAGCCAGACCGCCGGCGCACCATGCTTGCGCGCTCGCTCCAGAGCCAGGGCTTCCTGCTTGTTGCTCAGCACCACCGCTATTTCAGCCGAGAGCGCCCGCTTCTCGATCGCCTCGATGATCGCCTGCAGATTGGATCCCCGTCCGGAGGCCAAGACACCCAATCGCACGAGCCGAGGGGCCTTAGCCGACATACTCGACCACCCCTTCGTCAGTTGGCTGGGCGACCATTTCTCCGATGTGATAGGCCTGCTCCCCTAACTCGCGCGCCTTCGCCATCACCCGGTCGGCATGGTCGGGAGCCACCACGAGGATCAGGCCGATCCCCATGTTGAAGACGCGATACATTTCATCCACGGCCACTGATCCACGTTCCCGGATCGCTTCAAAAATCGGGAGCACCGGCCAGGATCCCCGGCGAATCCGCGCGCCACACCGGACAGGAAAGACTCGCGGCAAGTTATCGGTGATGCCTCCGCCGGTGATGTGCGCAATCCCCTTGATGGGACAACACTCCATCAGCGACAGCACCTGCTTGGCATAAATCCGCGTGGGTGTCAGCAAGGTCTCGCCAAGCGGCCCGCCCAATTCCGGCACGACCGTCCCGACGGTCAGGCCACTCCGCTCCAGCAGCACCTTCCTGACGAGGGAGAAACCGTTGCTGTGAACACCGCTCGAGGCCAACCCGATGACCACGTCACCCGGCACAATCTGCCTTCCATCGATAATCTTCGGCCGATCGACCACGCCGACAGCAAAGCCAGCCAGGTCATACTCACCTTCACCGTAAAACGAGGGCATCTCGGCCGTTTCGCCGCCGATCAACGCGCATCCAGCTTGGCGGCAGCCGTCGGAAATGCCCTTCACCACCGCGGCGGCCGTCGCGATCGAGAGTTTGCCGGTGGCAAAGTAGTCGAGAAAGAAGAGCGGTTCCGCGCCGCTGACGGCAATATCGTTGACGCACATGGCGACCAGATCGATGCCGACCGTGTCGTGTTTATCCATGAGGAAGGCGATCTTGAGTTTCGTCCCGACGCCATCCGTTCCGGACACGAGCACCGGATCCTGATAACGATTGGCTTGGAACCGGAAGAGGCCGCCGAAGCCGCCCAGATCCGTCATCACCTCAGGGCGAAATGTGGCGCGCACATGCGGCTTGATCCGCTCGACGAATTCATCGCCGGCATCGATATCGACTCCGGCATCACGATAAGTAGTCATTGGGGCCGCATCTTAACGAGCCGACTGATAGCGGGTCAACAATAGTCTCACGCACTGAGACGCTTCGCGAGTCCGTCAGACATCAACACTAGAAGGGCTGCTCAAACAGCTCATCCAACGAGGCCGCAGGCGAGAAAGAACCGGAAGCGTACCCTGTGGGGTACGTTGAGGATCGATTCGAGCCGAGAACGACGTTGGGGAGCTGTTTCAGCAGCCCGAGCTACATTTCGGGGCGCATCTCAACATCGAGCAACTTAATCTTCCGATGAAGATGGCTGCGCTCGATCTTGAGATCTTCCGCCGTGCGGGAAATATTCCAGTGATGTTCCCGCAATTTGCGCGCAATGAATTCCTTCTCGAACGCGTTCCGCGCGTCACGGAGCGAATCGTACGGCCTGGTCAGCAACGTATTGGCCGGCTGGACGCCGGCAGCCGATTGGGCGGCAGACATTTGGGGGCGGACCTGCAAGGCGACGGACGCATGGGCCGCCTCGATCACCGGTCCCGGCACCATAATCATCAGCCGCTCGATCAGATTCCGCAGTTCACGGATATTGCCCGGCCATTCATACTGCATGAACACATCCATGGCCTGCGGCGACACCTGCTTGATCTTCAACCCCTGCTCTTCCGCATGCACGCGCAGGAAATGTTTCACCAGCAAAGGAATATCCTCCCGGCGATCGCGCAAGGTGGGCACCACGATCGGCACCACGTTCAGGCGGTAAAACAAGTCATCCCGAAACGTGCCCTTGTCGATTTCCTGCAGCAGGTCTTTGTTCGAAGCGGCCAGCACGCGCACATCGACTTTGATCAGCTTGGTCCCCCCCACCCGCGTGAACTGCTGCTCCTGCAGCGCCCGTAACACCTTGGCCTGGGTGCTCAAACTCATGTCCGCAATTTCGTCGAGAAACAAGGTGCCGCCGTCGGCCTGCTCGAACTGCCCGCGCTTCATGGTGGTCGCTCCGCTGAAGGCGCCTCGCTCGTGGCCGAACAACTCGCTCTCGATCAAGGTTTCGGGAATCGCCGCGCAGTTCACCGCCACAAACGGGCGAGTCGCCCTGTGGCTGTGTTGATGGATGGCTCTGGCCACCAACTCCTTACCTGTGCCGTTTTCACCGCCGATCAACACGCGACTGTTGGTCGGACCGGCCGTTTCGATCAGTTGTTTCAATTGCTGCATGACCGGGGCCTGGCCGATGAGTTCGAATTTGCGCTCCACCTTCGTGCGAAGCGAGCGATTCTCCTGCTCGAGCCGATGTTGATCCAGGGCATGCTTCACCCGGAGCGTCACATTTTCGAGAGAGAGCGGTTTTTCGATATAGTCATAGGCCCCCAACTTGATCGCCTTCACCGCGGTCTCGATCGAGCCATGCCCGGACATCATCATCACCTGCGTATTCGGCACCAATTCGCGCAGGCGCTTGAGCGTCTCCAGTCCATCCATCTCCGGCATCCAAATATCCAGCATCATCAGTTCAGGCGGATTGATCGTGCAGTGCCTCAGGGCCTCCATGCCGCTTTTGGCCACACTCACGTCATACCCTTCGTCCTCGAGAATACTGCTCAAGGAGTTCAGGATGGAGACTTCGTCATCGACAATCAGAATCGAAGCAGACATGCATCCCCCACATACGATCCGACGACGCCCACGCGAGCGTCCGTTCCCTTACACCGGCAATTCGAAGGTGAACAGGGCTCCCTTCGGCTGATGATTGCCCGCATGAATCTGGCCGTCGTGATCGGTCACAATCCGTCGCACGATGGCCAATCCCAGCCCAGTCCCGGTCTTTTTTCTGGAAAAATACGGCACGAAGAGTTTGTCCTGGTCCTCGGGCGCAATGCCCGTGCCTTCATCCGCCACCGTAACCACCGCGCGGCGTTGCTTCGTATCGTACCGGGTCGTGATCCACAACCGGCCCTTGTGGTTCATGGCGTGGATTCCGTTATCGCACAAATTCACGAAGACCCGCTTGATCTGTTCACGATCGAAATTGAAGGGTGGCAGATCGGAATCCAGCGACACGACGCAGGCAATTTCTCGATGCGCGCTCTCATACAGCGCCACGACTTCTTTCACCACCTCGTCGAGGGAATTCATCGTCATATGCGGGGCCGGCATACGCGCGAATTTTGAAAACTCATCCAGCATCTGCTTGAGGCTGGCGACCTCATTGACGATCACCTGGGTAGATTCGTCGCAGATGCGGTCGAAGTCCGGCGCCTTGTCCTGAAATTTTTTCCGCAGCCGCTGCGCCGAAAGCTGAATGGGCGTCAACGGGTTCTTGATCTCGTGCGCGATCCGTTGCGCCACTTCCCGCCAGGCGGCCGCCTTCTGCGCCTTGATCAATTCCGACAGATCTTCAAAAATCAACACGAACCCAAGATCCTTATTCGACTCGTCTTTCATGCGCGAGCAATGCACCCCGATGGTGAGAAAGCGGCCCTGCAGATCCAACTGCCCTTCGAGCGCGATGTTATCCCGCTGGTCGGCCAGCATGCGGTCGTACACCGATTGGAAGAGCTCGAGCTTATACTCTTTGAACACCTCGTTGGCGGAACGGCCGCGAAACCGGTCGGCCCACAATCCCAGCATGCGTTCGGCAGAGGGATTAAAGGTGGTGATAAGCCCCTGCCGGTCGATCGACAAGACGCCCGCGGCAATCGTATCGACGACCGTTTCGATATAGGCGCGCCGTCGGTCCAGTTCGAGGTTGGACTGGCGCAACGACACGTTCGCTTCCTCGACCTTGCTCTTGCTGCCCTGCAAGTCGGCGGTCATGCGGTTGAAGGATTCGACCAGGGTGCCGATTTCATCCGTCGCCTTCGCTTCGATCCGGACCGACAAATCTCCCTGCGCAATGGCCTCGGTCGCTTCGGCCAGCCGCTGAATCGGCACCGTGATACCCCGCGCGACGTAAAACCCGAACCAGGTGGCGCTGAACAAAATCATGACGGTGATCACCGCGACCAACAGATAGGCGCCCGCCTTAATGGGGTTCTTCATCGCCTTCATCTGTTTATACTCGGCATATTGCCGGCCGATACTTTCCATTTTGCCGAGCAACGATTCCGGCACATAGGCGTCCACCACGACAACCCCGTCGATCTCGCCGCGCCGCACGCTGGAGGCAATCGGGACGCCCGCCCGCACCAGCCGGCCGGTCTGCGCTTCCTGCACCGAGGTCAATTCCTGCTTGCCGTTGATGACCTGCAACACCAGCTGGCCGATCGGCAGGTCGAGCACGGTCACAGGCACCTCAGGATCCAATGCCTTCGTCAGCGTTTCCATTTTCGAGGAGAACACCTCGATCCCGGCCGTGGCATATTCATCGCGTTTCCTGGCAATCGCCGCAACCAGCAGATCCCGCTGCTCCGGCAGCAGTAATTCCTCGCGAAAGATTTCATGGCTGATGGCGCGGGCGCTGTTGATCGCCAACGACACATGCCCGGCATGGTGCATGCGCGCCACCTCGTAGGAGTCTTTCATCACATGTTCGATTTGATCGTTGAACCAGACATCCACGGCTTTGTTGACCAATCCGCTGGCGACCAAGGCGAGCAAGACGGTGGGAATCAGGGAGAATCCGATGAAGGCCGCGACCAGCTTGGCCCGGAACCCGGACCCCACCAATCGATGCCGGCGTTCGAAATAGGCTTTGATGAGGTTGCGGGACAGCAGCAGCGTGAGAACGACGAACCCGATCAGGTCGAGATTGACGAGCAGCAAGACAAACGCATAGCCGGTGCTGGGGAGAAACGAATCGGACTCTTCCCCGACCGGCACCGCCATTTGCGCATAGTAGAAGGTCAGCGCCAGACAGGGCAGCAAGAGGATCAGAACGATCCACACAGGGCGGACATGGCGCTTCCGCCGCTCGCTCTCGATCGAGGCGGGCGACGACGGCTCCTTTTCACGCAGCACACCCGGGGGGATGAGCTTGCTCATGTCCGTCGATTCAGGCATCGGCGTTACTCCGACTCCATCCCGGATCCCTGGGTGCTGCCACACTATAACGAATTCCCGGGGAAAGTCTCAAAAGCGAGCTCCGAGCCAGCATGTTGGCCCGGTACAAGAACGGCGGTTTGAGGGAAGCTGAGAAGCCGGTCGCAACCAAGGGAAGAACAGACCTTGTAAAACAGCGGCGCGCGAAGAGGGCGATCACAGGCTAGGGAGTATGGATCGATGATTTTCCGGATGTCAGGCTGACGAATTTCATCCTCAAGGCATACAGCATGTCCTTCATCACAACCTGCTCGTCCGGCGTGAGGTTGCCCCGCGTTTTTTCTTCGAGCATCGACAGGAGATCGATGATTTCCTTCGCCTGTGGAAGATTGAGCGGCATAGTCGGCTGTTGGGGATCCAATTGTTCCCCCATGAGCATCAAGGCCGAGCTCCCCATGGAAATCACGAAGGAAGAAAAATTGACCGGCAGGTGTCCGGCATGTCCATGCGCGTCAGCCTGATGGGACTCGGCCGGAGCCGCTTCGGGAGTCGGAGGTGTGGGAGCCGAAGCAGCGGCAGGCGTATCTTCCCCCCGTCCTCGACGATCCCGGATGACGAATCCCTGATCCTTCTCATCACCCATACATGTCCTCCGATCAACCGGCCAGAAAATGCGAGGCCGTACCCTACCATAGGCCTCACATCGACGCAAGACGACCGGCCCCGTTGAAGGTGAAACAGAACTCAGTTAGAGTGGCGCCACGAGGGGAACACGCATGTCCGAACGTTTCGATAAAGTAGTAGCCATCATGGCCCGGCTCCGGGCTCCAGGCGGGTGCCCATGGGATCGTACGCAAACTCATGAATCCCTCAAACCCTATTTGATTGAAGAAACGTACGAAGCGCTCGACACCATCGACCGGCAGGATTTTCCTAAACTCAAGGAAGAACTCGGCGATGTGCTCCTCCAGGTGTTATTTCACAGCCAAATCGGCACGGAAGCCGGCACGTTCACCATGGACGACGTGCTCCAAGAGTTGGGCGACAAACTCGTGCGCCGCCATCCACATGTCTTCGGGGGGACCGAGTCCGGCACGCCGGGTCTCAATTCCGACCAGGTCGTGCATCGGTGGGAGGACATCAAGCGAGCCGAACGCAAGAATGCCGGCAAACCTGATTCGGTCTTGCACGATATCCCTCAAGCCCTCCCGGCCCTCCTTCGCGCCTATCAAACCCAGGTGCGCGCCGCACGGGTCGGGTTCGACTGGCCGGACAGTCCGCAAGGGCTCGCCGAGGTCATCGGCAAAGTCGAAGAGGAAATCGAGGAACTCCGCTCAGCCGTAACTAACGCAGCAGCCAGTTCCCAGCCTCCATCGGAACCCACCGCAGACATGGCGGCAGAACTGGGCGACCTGCTCTTTTCCTTGGTGAACCTGGCGCGCCACATCAAGGTCAATCCGGAAGAATCGCTGCGGCAGGCCACGAACCGCTTCACCGCCCGGTTCCAATATATCGAGCAGACGGCGGCGCATGGCGGGCGGAGCGTGCATGACCTCACCCTGGCTGAAATGGATCACTTGTGGAACGAAGCCAAACGAGTGGAATCGGCCGATCGTTCTGCGGCCGGCGCCCCGCTTGGGCCAATCGGTGAAGCACCGCAGACTTCCCTATGAGCAGCGAACAGAATCCATACGAAGAGGGCAAGCGAGCAGGCCTCCATCCGCTGCTCGTGCTGTTCGGTGTCATTCTGATCATGTGGCTGTTGATCAATCTGGCCGTTCCCAGCGGGAAACAAAAACAGGCGGCCGGACCGGAAATTTCTCAAGTCGGCCTCGACGATCCGGATGCCGCGCCGGTCATGTACAAAGTGCAGACGACGTTGACGGAATTTAATGCCGTCAGCATTGTCGTCCCGGCCCAGGTGACGACCAGCCAGGTCGTCGGCTTGCTGAAACAATTCAAACAAGCCAGACTCAATCAGACGCTGGCCGGCATCCTCCCGGCTACCAGCCCGGGCCACAAATTAGGCGATCAGGCCGTTGCCGATTTGTACATCTTTTCAGACCCGAAATATGCGACGGCGGAAGTCGTCGGCACCTTGGCGCGTGGGGCCCATGCCCCGGGCAACCTCTATCCGCAAGCCATTTCGTTTGAGGAAGCCATGGAACAGGTCCGTGGACACTACCGCATCGACCTGAACGACACGAGTAATCCCGACACCGGTTCCATTGGATTTGCCGATGACTCCGGGGTGCACAGTAAACAATACCGCCGGATTTTTTGAGCGAATCTCTCGAAATCCCACGCCCAGCGCGATTCCGCTATCCCCAAGCAACGTTCGGCCGGCAGAAATCCCCCTAGGGGTTTTCATCTTCCACAGTATCTAGTGGCCTCCTTAGTGATCACCCCCAATGCCTAAAACTTGTGCAGGCCGCTGAAGGACCCGCCTGCGAAGGGCCTCGCGTCGCGAGGGGGTGGCTATACACACGCTTATCCACAGATTCTGTGTGTGAGATAACGAGAGCCCGCCCTTTTCACACCGCTGCGCGCGAAGCCACCTGCAGAGGAACATCAGGGAGCGAAAGTCGAAGATTTCTTGAGGCCGGATGAGAGACAGGAAACCGAAGGACAGGCCGGAAACAGCACCATCACCAATCCAGGGAGGCCATGCGCCCCCCCCCGGTGCCGTCGATGACTCAGACCGCCAACCCGATCGTCTGTTTGATTTCGCTCCGCAAGCTCTCCTGCTGGGCCTGGATCCAGGATTCCAATTGCGGGAAATGATGCGCGAGCGGTCCCGTGAAGGGAGGCACCAAGACATCGGCGCGCTCCTTCAACCACCCTTCCTCCTCGGCGATGCGAAGCTTTTGATCGCCGATCTTGCGCGACAGTAGCTTGTTCAACATCAACTGCTGCCCGGGGCTCCCCGTCACCGTGCCCAAGAGCTTCGTTTTCACATAATCCAACTCTTCCGCAAGCGCGATCTTCACCCGAACCGCATGGGTTGCCGCCCAGGTCGCCCGCTGGATGGAATAGTCATACGAGAACACCGGCTCCCGGGGTTCGCGAAAGGGTCCGGCAACACTGGAGATTACCAACTGGTCATTTAACATCGTCCACGTCCTTCTGTTGCTCTGTTACGATTCCGCTTCGCGATGAGAGGCCGTCTGAAAGTAGCGTAACGTCTGCGCCGCCGCTTCTGCCCCGTCTCTGATGCAATCGGGTAGGCCGACGCCGCGATACCCCGCTCCCGTGACCGTCAATCCACCGAATCGCGAAAGCGCAGCCTCGAGCTGTGTCAATCGATCGAGATGCCCGAGCGTATATTGCGGCATCGCCCGATGCCACCGGTTGACCTCGACATAATGCGGTGTCGCCTGCAGCCCGACAATAGATGCGAGTTCCTCGCGCACGCAACGGACCAATGCCTCATCGTCCTGCTGCAGGATGGCCTCGCGTCCGACCCCGCCCACATAACAGCGCACAGACATCTCTTCGGGAGGCGCTCGGTGCGGCCACTTGATGGAGGTCCAGGTCGCGGCAATCAGGTCACGGCCTTCAACCCGCGGGACCACGAAGCCAAAGCCTTGCAACCGGCTGCCCACCGCAGCGGCGGGATAGATCAAGGAGATGGTCGCCGTCGAGGCATAAGGAATCGTCTCCATCACTCCCGCCGCTAGCGGGCTTAACGGGCGGACCAGGTCGGCACTCACATACGCCGGCGTCGCCAGGACTAACGCTTCTGCGGACAGAGCCGTGCCATCGGTGCAGATCACATCGTACATCCAGCGCCCCGCCTGGTGCGAGCGCACTCGAAGCGCCTCCGCTTGAACGCCTGACTTCAGCACGCCGCCGGTCTCCCGGATACGGGCGGTCAATCCGGCGACGAGATCCGCCAGGCCATTTTTCAGCGTGACGAACATGGTATGCCGCGGACGTCCATCGGAAGGTTTCTGCGCCCGTGCACGGCGTGCCGCCATCATGCCGCGGATCACGCTCCCGTGCGTCTGCTCGAGCTCATAGAAGCGGGGAAACGTTGCGCGCAGGCTCATCTGCTCGGCATCCCCCGCATAGATGCCGGCCATCAGCGGTTCCATGACCCGTTCGCAGGCATGCCGCCCGAACCGGCGACAAAAAAAGGACGCGAGTGATTCATCTTCCGTGGAACGGCGAGGGGGAATCAGCAGGTCACAGCCCATCCGGGCCAGGTCGATCCATGACAGCAAGCCGCTGCGAAAAAACGGACCCAATTGAGTCGGCGTAAAGGTCACGAGCCCTTCCGGTAGCTCGTGCAGCTGCCCGCCTCGCAACACGCTGGCTTTTTTTTCAACGGGGTTCGTGTTGATGAGCTCATCGGCGATGCCGAGCCGCCGACAGAGGTCCATGCCCCAGGGTTTCTGAGAGAGGAAGGAGTCCGGGCCGGCTTCCATGACCAAGCGGCCGACACGATGGGTGACGATCTTTCCGCCCCACACAGGCGCGGCATCGAGGATGGTACAGGACAGCGCCACATCGGCCGCCGCGGCTTGATCCAGGAGCGCATGGGCCGTGGAGAGGCCCGAGATACCTCCACCGATAATGACGACTGACCGTGAAGTGCGCGCCACAGGTGGTGCCGCTAATGAACGAGCGAAGACTCGTGCGCCTCCACGACCGACGTCAGCATATCGATCAAGGGAGCCGAGGCGTTCAACATGGGTATACGTTCCAGTTGGATCCCCTTCGTGCGGGCCAACTGCGTGAGTTCGATATCGATATCGTACAGAGTTTCCACATGGTCGCACAGAAAGCCGATGGGTGCCACAAGCACATGGTGATGACCGGCTTGAGCCAACTCATCCAGTATCTCCTCGACAGAAGGGCCGAGCCATTTTTCCCCGGAGCGCCCCTGACTTTGATAGGCGAACCGCGTCGGTTGTCCGCCGAGTTGCGCACACACCGCTTGGACGGTACCCTGAACTTCCTGCGGATAGGGATCCTTCATGGCCACGACCCGCTCCGGCAGACTATGGGCCGTAAACAACACCGGCACCTGCGCGCGGACCTCCAGGGGAAATCGCTCCAGCGTGCGGCGGATATGTCCGACGATCGCGGCGATCAACAATGGATGGCGGTGCCAGCTTGTCACGAAGCTGATCGGCGTCTCATCGGCCAGTTCCCCCCTAGCTTCTTCGACCTTTTTCACATAGGCGCCGATGCTGAGCGACGAGTATTGTGGCGCCATACACAGTCCGACAATATGATCAGGACCGGCCTTGAGCAGTTCGGCATACGTCTCTTTAATGAACGGATGCCAGTGCCGCAATCCCACGTAACACCGAAAACGCCCTTCGCCAGCTGCGTTCAGTCGCCGTTCCAAGCCCGCGGCCACCTCCCGCGTAATGTCGAGCACGGGCGACTTCCCACCGGTCAGACGGTATCGCGTCCGGATGTCCTCCACCAACTCGGGAGAGGTCGGCCGTCCGCCCCGGACATCGAGAAGATACGGCTCCACATTGTCCACACTATCAGGCCCGCCCATGGCCATCAGCAAGAGTGCAATGGGGCGTGGTGCAGACATCCTTGAACTCGTCAGACCTGATCAGGAAGACGTCTCTCGCGAATCAAGCGCCTGCCGGACAATGAGCAGCTACGCCTCACCGGAATCAGCGGGCGCTCAATTTGTGGACCAGGTCGATCGTCGCAGCCACATGCTCGACTGGAGTATTCGGAAGAATCCCATGGCCAAGATTGAAGATGTGCCCGGGACGCCCTCCAGCCCGGCGAAGAATGTCCGACACGCGGCGCTCGATTTCATGCACGGGCCCGAACAGTGTGACCGGATCGAGATTGCCCTGCACCGCGCGGTCGTACCCCACCATGGCCCAGGCTTCATCAAGAGGGATACGCCAGTCGATTCCGATCACATCGCCACCCGCCTGGCGCATCGATTTGAGAATAGCGGTCGTACCCGTGCCGAAATGAATGAGCGGCACCCCTTCATGCTTGAGGCCGTCAAAAATCAGCTGCACATGCGGCATGACGTATTCCGCATAGTCCCCCGCCGACAGGCAGCCGACCCAACTGTCAAACAGCTGCACAGCCTGGGCGCCGGCGCGGATCTGGCGACGCAGATATCCGGTAATCGCCCGCGCGAACTTATCCATCAGGCGATGCCACACCTCCGGCTCGCCATACATCATCTGCTTGGTGTGGATATAGTTCCGGGAACTGCCGCCTTCGATGGCATAACTGGCCAAGGTAAACGGAGCCCCGGCAAAACCGATCAACGGCACTCGACCAGTGAGCATTTTGCGCGTCAGGCTGATGGCGTCCATGACGTACTGAAGATCGCTATCATCGAGCATCTTGAGCCGTTCCACCGCCGCCCGATCGCGCACGGGATTGTGGATAATCGGCCCTTCTCCCTCCGCAAATTCCAGCGACAGCCCCATCGGTTCCAGCGGTAGCAGAATGTCGGCAAAAATAATAGCCGCATCGAGCGCGAACCGGTCGATCGGCTGCAAGGTAACCTGGGCTGCCAATTCCGGCGTTTTGCACAGTTCAAGAATCGAATATTTTTCCCGCAATCGGCGGTACTCGATCATATAACGGCCCGCCTGGCGCATGAACCAGACCGGCGTACAATCAACCGGTTCGCGCCGGCACGCTTTGAGAAATCGATCATTCATAGTGGGGCGCATTTTAGAGGGGCAGTCAGAACAGAGTCAAACAATCTTGCGCAGCGTGCCAGCCCGGAGGCTCCCGTTGCTCTGCGCTCCGGTCCCCTGCGCCTCACGCATGGCCCGGTTCCCGACGTGTGGGTGCTGGCCAGGGGTCGCCGACCAAGGCAAAAAATCTCACGACATTTCCCTACGAATCTGTGTATAATGATTGCACGTGTCTTGAAGGCTGAGTCTTCACACTCACTGATCGACACCATCCGAAACATTCAGCGGCCTGCCCCATCGCATCAATCGCAAGCGCCGCAACGAATACGTCACGCTAGTGCAACAACGGCGCGACCCCTCGGTACCGCATCCTAATTCGCAACTCTGGAGGTGGCATGAGTAGTGATCTGCACCCGCTCACCTTACCCGACAACGGTGAGCTGCCCAAAACCGACGAACAGCCTGTAGCGGCGGCCGCCCCGAGCCACACGCCCTGGCTGACCATCATGCATTGGTTTGACTCCTGGGCCGGCATCGAGAACATGAAAACTGATGCGGCCCCCGCCACGGTCGACTGGTTGCGGGCCATTCCTCTCATCACGGTCCACTTGATCTGCCTCGGCGTGTTCATCGTCGGCTGGAGCTGGGTTGCGGTCGGCGTCTGCGCGGCCTTTTATTTCGTGCGCATGTTCGCCATCACCGGGTGGTATCACCGATACTTTTCCCATCGGACGTTTAAAACGTCTCGCGCATGCCAATTTGCCTTTGCCCTGCTCGGATCCTCATGCGCCCAACGGGGCCCGCTTTGGTGGGCCGGCCATCATCGCCACCATCACATCTATTCGGATAAGCCCGAAGATACGCATTCGGTGCGGCAGGGCGGATTTCTCTGGGCCCACATCGGCTGGATCAGCTCGAAGAAGTTCTTTCCGCCACGGCTGAAGAGCATCGGCGATTTTGCCAAGTTTCCTGAACTGCGGTTCCTGGATCGATTCGATACCCTGGTGCCGACGATCTGCGGATTCGGCATGTTCGGGCTAGGCAAATTGCTGGAAGCCTATGCGCCGGGGCTCGGTACCAATGGTCCTCAGATGCTGATCTGGGGATTCTTCGTCTCCACCGTCGCCCTGCTCCACGGCACCTGCACGATCAATTCCTTGTCGCACGTGTATGGATCGCAGCGCTACAAGACCGGCGACGACAGCAAAAACAATTTCATTCTCGCCATGATCACCCTCGGCGAAGGCTGGCACAACAATCACCACTACTATGCCGCCTCGACGCGGCAGGGGTTCTACTGGTGGGAAATCGACATCACCTACTACATACTTCGCGCCATGCAGGCGGTAGGATTGGTATGGGATATCCGCGAAGTGCCGGTCCACGTACGAGAAGGGAAGAGTAAACTCGCCTGATTCGCAGCGGGGGCGGCTAGCTCACTGCCCGCCCCCTCACTCCGCACTACACCCACTCCGATTCATCCGCCGACCTTGATCTACTGCCGTACTGCGGCGCCAACCGAGCACGGATGTCACGGCTCGCGGCATCAATCTCAGCCACCTCTGCGGCCGTCGCGATCCACGCATCCTCCGGAATCAGTTCGATGCGATAATGATTCTTTCGCATCGAAAACCATTCGATGTACGGATGGGGCACCAGATGGGGATGAGGATCGAATGAGATGAGGCTCGCGTCTCCAATCTGCGGACTTTCGACATCTCCCAGCACCTGACCGGCCAGATCCTCGTCGGCGAACCGGCTGTTCTTGAAGCGGATCACCTGCCCAGCGATTTCTCCCCGGCAATTGCCCGCGAGATAAAAATCGATCGCGCCCAAAACGGCAAATGTGATCCGTCCGACGACCGTACCATCCTGTCGGTTGTCGAGAAATCCCTCTTGCACCCATCGGCTGTTGCCGAACTTTTGAGCCATGTCATCTCCCTTCTGAACGCACACTCACAGGTTGTGGAGTGGCCTGAGTCATCTCCTCGGGCACCCGCGATCCGAGCAGCACACCGCCCAGAATCATCGCGCTGCCGAACCATCCTTGTGCATCCAGGTTTTCTCCGAGAAAATACCATGCGAGCCAGGCTGCGATGGCCGGCTCCACGGCGAACAATAGTGCGACTTGTTGTGCCGGCAGAAGCTGTTGCGCCCACATCTGCACGGCGAACGCGCCCGTCGCGAGAATACCGGTGACCCCCAGGCCCAACAATAAGACACGGCTCGGCTCGAACATGATCGCCGTCGGCTGTTCCCACCACATCGCACCCAACATCGCGACAGTCATCATCACCAGTTGCCAGGCGAACAACGACACCGCGTCCGTCGTTCTGGTGTAGTGCTCCAGACAGACCATGTGTGCCGCAAACGCCGCAGCGCTCCCGAGCGTCAGTAGATCGCCAAGATTAGCGGAGGCGGTGGGCTTGACGAGAAACCACAGCCCGATCAACGCGATCCCATTCGAAATCCAGGTGTGCGCGCTCAAGCGACGCAGATACAAGGGAACGAACACGACATACAGCACGGTGATAAACGCCGAGTTGGAGGCGGTGGTCAAATGCAGGCCTATGGTCTGCAGCACATACCCCAGGAACAGCCAGAGGCTCGCAATGAGACTCATCCGCAGCATCGCGGCATCGCGCGTCAGTGTGCGGCGCAGGACGAACAGGACGGCGAAAACCACGAGCATACCGAGCAAAAATCGCAAGAACAGAAACGAGAGCGGTGTAATTTGTTCGAGGGCGGCCTTGGTGGCCGGAAATGTTGCGCCCCACACAAAGGTTGTGAGGAGAAGCGCAAGTTGAGGCATGGTCAGGCGATTGGACGTGTTGAGCAATGAACCGGAGACGGCGCGGTCGGAAGCCGGCGGGGGTCTACCGACTCAGCACTGTCATGTGAAGTCGATTAGGGTTTGCAGAGCGCGCATTTGCGCTCATCGGTGGTCCCCGCCTGTTCCATCGCCGCGAGCGCGCGTTCTTTATCTGGATAGTCGAACCAGCCGCCCTCCCAGAAATCGCTACTCGAAATGCTGGAAGGCACCTCCGAACAACGGTCCCGATGAAGCGTGACTCGATCGATCGCGCGTGCAATGTGGATCCAATAGACCATGGTACCCCGTCGAACTCTGTCGTCAGGACCGTCGCAGCCCAACCCTACCACGCACCTCTCGGAGAGAGCAATGCGGGGAACGTACCAAGCCGCAACGACCCGCGACAGTAACACACATGAATGTGGGATGAACCCAGGAGGTACGTGCTAGGGCAGGAGCTGCCACTCGTCCTTCTCGATCACGGTCTTGACGCCGGTCTGGAGTTTCTTGACGTCTTTCTCTTCGAACAGACGCATATAGCGCTCGATCCGGTCCGGATCGTCGATACGCTCTTCCTGCATAACACCGCCATTGCCTTTGTACTTCCGGATTAACAGGGGCATTTCAACCGCTCCTTCAATTGTAGCTCGCGTTTCGACACAAAGATTCGGTACAATAGTGCAAAGTTACACACAGGGTCAAGCGTTTCCAAACAGAGAACCGCTTTCTCTCGGTCATCCCCTCCAGGGACGGCCATCGAGTGCCAGTCTTCTCCAGCTTGAAGGAGTCGGCAATGCCGGTCTACGAATATCGCTGCGAACAATGTACCCATCGGTTCGAGGCCACACAATCCATCCATGCGCGGCCGGACGATACGGTCTGCCCACAGTGCAACAACATGGGGGCAACCCGGATCTTGTCCGCGTTCGCCTCGAAGGTCAAAGGCAGCCACAAGCCGGGGTTTGAGGAAATCAAAGCGTACGACATGCTCAATGAACGCATGGATCGCTTCTCCAAACTTCCGCCCGCCATGGGCAAACGCGTGGACGTGTCGCCGGAGATGATGTCCGGCGCGGTCACCCCGACAGACAGCAGCCCAGACTCCTAGCGAAGAGGGTGCGTGAGCGGAAGGGGCCATTGCCCCGATCTGCCGCGCCGCAATGCCCCGGAACGCCAGTCAGGGGCGAGAGGGAGAATTGTTCAGCATGTATTCGCGTATCAGTGCTTTCCTTTGTGCCGGACTCCTCCTTCTGTCAGGGCTGCCGACCTCAGCCGAAGTAGCCGGCTCCATGGTGATCGCCGGGCATGGACCCGAGCAGCACGTGATGGAATCCCTGGCGCACGCATTCGAAAAAGCGAATCCCCGCGCCTATATCGATGTCGTCTGGGACGACAACTCCAAACCGCTCGACATGGTCAAAGCCAAGCAGGCGCATATCGCCGTCACAGGCGCCTCGGCAAACGGACTGCGCTCCGTCCAAATCGCGTGGGACGGCATCGCCATCATGGTCCATCGGTCAAACTTCACCAAAGAAGCGACCAAACAGGAGATCGCCGACCTCTTTTCCGGAAAATATAAAATCTGGTCCGACCTGGGCGGACCGGACACCAAAGTGCTGCTCATCGACCGGCCGCGCAATGAGAATAACCGCGATGCCTTTGAGCAACTCCTGGGCATTACCGGTAAAATTCCCGACAGCACCAAAGTGATCGCAAAGGACGAGAAGGTCATCAAAACCATCGCCGGGACTCTGCCGCCCCATTCTGCCGTCAGCTATCTGTCTCTGGGCCAGGCCCTGGAAGCCGTCGCCTCCGGCGTGCCGGTGCGCCTGCTCCCCGTCGATAAAGTGGAACCGGAAACACCGACGGTCAAGGACGGCCGGTACTCGTTACGCCGACCGCTCCTTCTCATTTCGAATGCGGACACCGACCCGCTCGTGACCGCGTTTGAACAATTTGCCCTGTCGGACGAAGGCCAGAAAATCATCAGCGAATCATATACGCCGCTCCCGAAGTCATCATCTCCCTAATAGGAGGCTTTCATGCGCACACTTATGACCGTTGTCCTCGGCTCCGCGTTTGCTCTCGGCACCATCTGTCTTGCCGTCCCTTCAGCCCAGGCTCAGGAAGGAGCCATGGTGGAAGGCGCCGGCTACACGATGTTCAACACCGAATCGATCAAGGGGTCGGACACCAACAAGCTTGAGAAGGATCCGGTCTGCGATCGCTCGAAGCGTCCTTCCATCGGCAAAGTAGAGCCAGATGAAGCGAAACCCGGTGATAAAATCGTGATCAAAGGCGAAAACTTCGGCAGCAAGGAATGTTTCCACGGGGTGACGTTCAGCGCGGCGCCCAAAGATAAGATCGAGTACCAGTTCGTGAATGAATCGACGATTGAGGCCGTCGTGCCGGATGCGAAGGCCGGCATGTCATTCATCATCGTCGTAGCCGGCGGCGGCAGTGCGCAATCGAAGCCGCTCCTCATTCAGGCCAAGTAATCACGGCCATGGCAGGAGGCGCTGCGCCTCCTGCCCGATTCGTGTCCTCCCGGCTACCATTTCGCCCGCCGTCGTCTCGACAACTCTCTTGACCCTATGCTAGGTTACGCGATCTTTTCGGGAGGCGACCCAGAGGTGAGCTCCGGCTCCGAACCTCGCGCAAGCTCAGCATGTTCCGCAAGATCCTTATTGCCAACCGTGGCGAAATCGCCATGCGCATCATCCGCGGCTGCCGCGAGCTCAACATCGCGACAGCGGCGATCTATTCCGAGGCCGACTCGTCCGGCATCTACGTCAAGAAGGCCGACGAATCCTATCTCGTAGGTCCCGGCCCGGTTAAAGGGTTTCTGGACGGCAAACAGATCGTGGAAATTGCGAAGCGCATCGGTGCCGACGCGATCCATCCCGGTTATGGGTTCCTTTCGGAAAACGCCAAATTCGCCCGGCTCTGCCATGCCTCGGGGATCACCTTCATCGGGCCTTCGCCGGAAACGATCGACCTCATGGGCAGTAAGGTCAAGGCCAGGCAGATAGCCCAGCAGGCAGGCCTCCCGATTGTGCCCGGCACCGAAGGCGGCGTCACCAGCATCGAAGAGGCGCTGGAGTTCGTCCACCGGATCAATTACCCGGTCATGATCAAGGCCAGCGCCGGCGGTGGTGGACGCGGGCTGCGCGTGGTCCGCTCCGACCAGGAACTGCGCGAAAATATGGAAGTCGCGGCACGGGAAGCGCTGGCGGCGTTCGGCGACGGCAGCATTTTCATCGAAAAGTACATCGAGCGTCCGCACCATATCGAATTTCAGATCCTGGGCGACAAACACGGCAACATCATCCACCTCGGCGAGCGGGATTGTTCGATTCAGCGTCGACACCAGAAACTGATCGAAATTGCTCCCTCACTGGTCCTGACGGCCAAATTGCGCGCGCAGATGGGTGAAGCCGCCATCGCCATCGCAAAAGCCGTGAAGTACGACAATGCCGGCACGGTAGAGTTCCTCCTCGACCATGAAGGGCATTTCTATTTCATGGAGATGAACCCACGCCTGCAGGTCGAACATACCGTCACGGAACAGATTACGGCCATCGACATCGTTCGCAATCAGATTTCCATCGCGGCAGGCAAACCATTGGAGATCCGGCAAAAGGATGTCACGCTGCAAGGCCACGCGATCCAATGCCGCATCAATGCCGAAGACCCGCGGAATAACTTTATGCCGTGCACCGGCACCGTCACCGCCTATCTTTCTCCCGGTGGTATCGGGGTCCGTATCGATGGCGCGGTGTACCGTGACTATACGATTCCACCGTACTATGACGCGTTGCTGGCGAAACTCACCGTGCGTGGACGCACCTGGGAGGAAGCCGTGAGCCGCATGCGGCGTTCGCTCGAAGAATACGTCCTGCGTGGCGTGAAAACGACCATTCCGTTCATGAAGAACGTGATGATGGAACAGGATTTCCAGGCGGGACGATTCGATACCTCTTATCTGGAAACCCATCCGGACCTGTATCAATACGAAGAATCCGAGGAGCCTGAGGACCTGGTGTTGGCGATTTCCGCAGCAATCGCCGCCTACGAAGGACTCTGACCTCTCAGCCACCAGGCACACAGCACCTCAACCCTGTTACGCGAGCGATTCCGCCGCCCCGAGGCCGTCAGTATGGCAACGAAAAAGACCAAGAAAACTCTATCGAAAAAACCTCTCCCAAAGAGGCCCGCGCCAGCCAAGTCGACCAAAGCCACCAAACCGGCTCCAACACGCGCTGGCTCTGCCGCCTCCCCGGAAAAGTCCACGCTGAACCTCGTTCCGGCACCGGCCAAGAAACTCTTGATGACGGAAGTCGCCTTGCGGGACGGTCATCAATGTCTGCTCGCCACCAGGATGCGCACCGAAGACATGCTGCCCATCGCCCAGAAACTGGACTCGGTGGGATTCTGGTCCCTGGAAGTCTGGGGCGGCGCAACCTTCGACACCTGCCTGCGGTTCCTCAAAGAGGATCCCTGGGAACGGCTGCGCGCGCTCCGTGCCGCGATGCCGAAAACAAAGCTGCAGATGCTGTTGCGGGGACAGAACCTCGTGGGCTACCGGCATTACGCCGACGACGTGCTCGACAAATTCATCGAACGCTCGGCCGCCAATGGTATCGACGTCTTCCGCATTTTCGATGCCCTCAACGATGTGCGTAATCTGGAACGCGCCATCCGCGAGGTCAAAGCCTGCGAGAAACACGTCGAGGCGGCGATTTCCTATACGACAAGTCCCGTCCATCGCTTGGATGGATTCGTCACGATGGGCAAACGCCTAGAAGATCTTGGCGCCGACACGATCTGCATCAAGGATATGGCCGGACTGCTGGCGCCGGTGGATGCCTACCGTTTGGTCAAGAGTTTGAAAGCAGCGGTTCGCGTTCCCATCCACCTCCATTCCCATTACACGTCGGGCATGGGCACCATGACCGCGCTGATGGCGGTCATGGCGGGATTGGATCTCCTGGACACGTCCATTTCGCCGCTGGCGGGAGGGGCCTCGCATCCGCCGACCGAATCGATGGTCGCAGCATTACGCGGCACCCCGTACGACAGCCAATTGGACCTGCAAGACCTGCAGCCCATCGCGGAACATTTCCGGACGGTGCGCCGGAAGTACCGGCAATTCGAAAGCGACTTCACGGGCGTGGACGCGGAAATTCTGACCTCCCAAATACCCGGCGGCATGCTGTCCAATCTCGCCGCGCAATTGGCGGAGCAAAACGCACTCGACCGGATGAAGGAAGTCATGGACGAAATTCCCCGTGTGCGGAAGGACATGGGGTACCCGCCGCTCGTCACGCCGACCAGCCAAATCGTCGGCACCCAGGCCACACTCAATGTGCTGACCGGCGAACAGGGCGAGCGCTATAAAGTCATCACGACGGAAACCAAGAACTACTTCCTCGGCCTCTACGGCCGTGCGCCGGGCCCTCTCGATAAAGAGATCATGGCACGGGCCATCGGCGACGAAGAACCGGTGAAAGGTCGGCCGGCGGACCGTCTGGAATCAGAGTTTGAAAAACTCAAAAAGGACATGCCGGAATCCGCGACGACCCTGGAAGACCAGTTGTCCTTCGCTCTGTTTCCGGCCATCGCGCGGGACTTCTTCGAGGCGCGCGAGCAGGGCAACCTGCAGCCGGAACCGCTGGAACCGACCGACACCAAGGGGCCAGCCGTCGCGCACGATCTCCATCTCGCGCCGGCCGAATTCAACATTACGGTCCATGGTGAGAATTACCATGTCGTCGTCTCAGGCTCAGGCCGCACCACCGACGGCCGCAAGCCCTATTACATTCGCGTCAACGACCGATTGCAGGAAGTCTCCCTCGAACCGCTCCAGGAAGTGTTGGCCGGCGTGCCGGAATCTCCCGAAGCCGGAAGCACCTCGAAGCCGAAACGTCCCCGGCCGACGAAACCCGGCGATGTCGCCCCTCCCATGCCAGGTCGTGTGGTGAAGGTGCTGGTCACGGACGGCGCCCAGGTCAAAACGGGCGACCCGCTCTTGATCATCGAGGCCATGAAGATGGAGAGCCAGGTTCCGGCTCCCATGGATGGACGGGTCACCGCGATCCTTGTCGCCGAGGGCGACAACGTGAAGATCGACGAAACCGTCATTCAATTGGAGTAGCCGGTGCCGCGCCCGGCCTGTCTCGGGTTTGTTGCAGTCGCGCCCCATTACCTGGCGACCTGGTTCCTTGCGAGCCTCCTCATGAGCGGTTGTGCGGCACGGCCGGATATCCCCCCCTGGTTCGACGCGATCCAGCGATTGCCCGTCCAGAGCACCTCCGTCAACGGCCACCGGATCGCCTATCTTGATGAAGGACAGGGCCCGCCGCTGATCCTGCTTCACGGCTACGGCGGATCCATGTGGCAGTGGGAATATCAGCGGCCTCTGACCGCACACTTCCGCGTGATTACGCTGGATCTCCTCGGCTCCGGACTTTCCGACAAACCCGCCATCGACTACCATCCCTCAGCACTGATCGACTCCGTACGCGGGCTTATGGATGCGCTGGGTCTCCAGACGGCTACCTTGATCGGCAATTCCATGGGTGGGGGCGTGGCCATCGGCATGGCCCTGACGTATCCGGAACGGGTCCATCGCCTGGTGTTGATCGATACCTTGCCCGATCATGTACGGGAACGACTCGTCAGCCCGCTCATGCAGCGCGCGATCAACACGCACGTTCCAGCCTGGTTGGCCCGTTTCGGCGCATCGGTGTTCGGAAGCCGGACAATGGAGGCCATACTGAAGGAAGTGGTCTACGATCACAGCCTCATCACACCACTCGTGCTGGAACGCTCCAACCGGAACCGGCAGCGGGAAGACATGATCGGCCCGTTGCTCTCGTTACGCGACAGCCTGCCCCTCTGGGAACAGCACTATGCTCCGCGGCTCACAGAGATCCGGCAGTCCACGTTGATCTTATGGGGCGACCACGATCGCCTGTTCCCTCCGCAGGTCGGCAAAGACCTCCAGAGTATGATCCCGCAAGCCCGGCTGATCGTCATTCCCGAGGCCGGGCACATTCCCCAATGGGAGCAACCGCAACTGGTCAATGAGCACATCCGGGAGTTTCTTCAACCTTGACAGGGTTCCCAGCGGGCCATACAGTGACGATCGAGAGAACACGTCCCCTTATTCATGGAGATGCTTATGACGTCGATCACTCCCCCTGCCCTGCGCGGCGCGCTGGTTCCTCGACTGTTTCTGGGCCTGCTGTGCCTCGGCTTCGGCGGCTGTGGCACATGGTCGAGCACCGGCAAGGCTGATTTTTCATACAAAGATATGCCCGTTGCCGACGGGAGCACGGTGGCCGGAGAAGGCAACAACGTCCTGTTTCAAGGCAAGCCCTTGATGCTCACCGGGATGGGGATCAAGGTCGGCGACAAATTACGCGATGTCAAACTGGCCCAAACCGACCTCTCGATGGTCGCCATCAACGAGACCAAAGGGAAAGGCAAGGTCCGCATCATCAGCATCGTGCCGTCGCTCGACACGAAAGTCTGCGAACAACAGACGCATTATCTCAGCGAGAAGAACATGGGGCTTGACCGCATGGTCGAACTTATCACGATCAGCATCGACACGCCCTTTGCGCAGAAACGATTTGCGGAAGAAGCCAAGATCAACAATGTCACCTTCCTCTCCGATTTTCGCGCCGCCGATTTCGGCAAAGCCCATGGGCTGCTGCTCAAAGACCTGCATCTCCTGAGTCGTGCCTTGCTGGTTGTCGACAAGGACAACAAGGTCCGCTACCTTCAGATCACGCCCGAATTGGCCCAACTGCCGGACCTGGAGGAAGCCTTCCGGTTCGCGCGGAAGCTGGTGACGGCGAGCTGACCCCCATCTCACGGCCGTTGAGGACGACCCATGGCCCATTATGATCTGCTGGTGATCGGAACCGGCCCGGCAGGGCAAAAAGCCGCCATTCAAGCGGCGAAGCTCGGTAAAAAGACCGGCATCGTTGAGCGCAAACGGGTCGTCGGCGGGGTCTGCACCAACACCGGCACCATTCCCAGCAAATCGCTCCGGGAAGCCGCGCTTTATCTCTCCGGGTTCCACCAGCGCAGCCTGTATGGCGCCAGTTATCGCGTCAAACAGGACATTACGATGGCGGACCTCACCTTTCGCTCCAACCACGTCATCAGCCGCGAGATTGAGATCATCCAGAATCAGATGACGCGCAATAATATCGACCTCTGGTATGGCACGGCGTCCTTCGTGGACCCGCATCGCCTGCGCGTCGAACGGGCTGACGATCAGGTGGAACATACGGCCGACTTTATCCTCATTGCCTGCGGAACCGTTCCGGCCCGGCCCGGCCACATCCCCTTCGACGACACAACCATCATCGATACCGACGGCCTCCTCGCGCTGAAGGATCTCCCGAAGTCCATCACGATCATCGGTGGCGGAGTCATCGGCGCGGAATACGCCTCTATCCTGGCCACGATGGGCATTCACGTCACGCTCATCGAGCGACGCCCCAGACTGTTGGAATTCGTCGACCAGGAAACCATCGAGGCCCTGCAGTATCATATGCGCAGTATCGGCGTTGTCCTCCGCTTCAACGAGGAAGTCGTGTCCGTTGAGCCGGTCGCCGAACAACAGGTGGTCGTCCGCCTAAAGAGCGGGAAGGAAATCGCCGCATCCACGGTGCTCTATTCAGTGGGCCGCACCGGCGCGAGCGCAACCCTGAATCTAGGGGCCGTCGGGCTCGCCGCCGACGACCGCGGGCGACTCACCGTCAACGAGCACTATCAAACGTCGATCCCCCATATCTATGCGGCTGGCGACATCATCGGATTTCCCGCGCTGGCATCTACCTCGATGCAGCAAGGCCGTCACGCCGCCTGCCATGCGTTCGGCGTGCCCTACCAGACGCAGTCGGACCTGATGCCCTATGGCATCTATTCCATTCCCGAAATTTCCATGGTCGGCCGCAACGAGGACGATCTGACCAGACACGGAGTGCCGTATGCCGTCGGCATCGCCCGCTACCGGGAAATCGCGCGCGGCCAGATTATCGGGGATGAGATCGGCATGCTGAAACTGCTGTTTCACAACAAAACCCGGCAATTGCTCGGCGTGCACGCGATCGGCGACGGAGCGACGGAACTGATTCACATCGGCCAGACAGTGATGGCCTTCCAGGGACAGATCGACTACTTCATCGATGCCGTCTTCAATTACCCCACCCTCGCGGAATGTTATCGTGTGGCGGCGCTGGACGGCATCAATCAACTTCCGAGACCGTGGACGCCCAGAGCGTAACGCGCCGTCTCCCATGCGTCCCCACCCGCGCCGCATCATGTTCGATGCGGCAATGAGGATTGCACATCGAGAGCCGAATATTTCCCGGCACGACCAAGGAGGACCCGGATGTCGTTTTCAAACCATCTCCGCAAATTGGCCCAGCCCGTGTGGGATGCACAACTGACTCACCCCTTCGTGGTCGCACTGGGCAAAGGCACGTTGTCGGAACGAAAATTTCGCTACTACATCCTGCAGGATGCCCGTTTCCTTGCAGACCTGGCTCGAGTGTTTGCAGCCGGCTCCTTACGGGCGCCGGACTCCGAATCGGCTCTTCGATTCGCAAAATTGGCTGAAGACACTATCACCGTGGAACGCAGTCTCCATGAAAACTACGGCAAACGCTGGAACCTATCGCCGCAACAGATGCTGAACGAGCCGATGGCCCCAACCAACTACGCCTACACCCGTCACATGCTGGCCGTGGCCCAAGCCGGCACCGCGACGGAGATCGCCGTCGTTGCGCTCCCCTGCGCCTGGATCTACTGCGTCGTCGGCAAACATTTTCTCAAGAACGGGACGCCGCCCGCCAAACATCCGTACCGGGATTGGCTCATGCTGTATGCATCACCGGAATTCGAAGCGGTCCAGGAATGGATGAGGGCCAGGGTCGATACCTGGGCGAGGACAGCCGGCCATGAAGAAAAGAAACGGATGGAGCATTCGTTTCTTCTCAGTTCGAAATATGAGTGGATGTTCTGGGAAATGGCCTGGACCGAAGAAAAATGGCCGGTGTGAGAGGGACGGGCAGATAGAGAGAAGAAACCGACAAACATGGATAAAACAATGAATAAAACAAAGGAGCGGCCCATCACCGGCTGGGAATGGACCGGGCTTCACAGACACCACATAGCCCATGCATTCTTTTCCATGCGTCACGAGTGAAAACTAACCCGACCTGCTCAACGCTTACCCTGTCTTGCGGTATTCTTGCGGTTGCGGTTGATCGAGCGGTTCAGCACCCCAGTCGGGCTCTTCTTCACTCATCGGGATGCTCTCTTGCGTGACTGAAGCCCAGATAGCGATGGCACAAAACAGGATCGTCAACGCGATGAGGAAGTAAACAGGCATGGTACCCTCCTCTATTCCTGGTTGTCCCATTCTCACGCTACACCTGCCGCCGCATAGGGGCTACAAGGTAAAAACCTAGGTTATGCGTGGAATATCCCTGTAGTATGAATAAGGGTAGCGCCTCCCTTGCCGGGCCCTATGCCCTGACGGCGAGCGTCGCTGACTTCACATGACGGCCTCCAAATCATCACCGACCATCCTGAGCGCCCGCGAGATCCGGCTCCATCTGCTGGGAGTGGTCTTGATGCTGGGCTTGCTTGGACTGTGGTACTGGTCTTCAACCGGGGCACGGGTCGTCCCGACGCTCATCGAGCTGCTCAAGGACGATGATCCGTCCACCCGAATTGTCGCGGCCGAGCAGTTGGGGCACATCGGCCCTGCGGCGCGATCCGCCGTCCCGCAACTGTTGAGCCAGGCCATGCAGGACGGCAGTCAACATGCCAACACCACCGCGGCCACCGCGCTCAGGTGGATCGACTTGAGCGCGGCACGCCGCGTGATGACCCACTTCGTGCCGAAACTGCACGATCCCGATGTACAACAACGCCGCACAGCCTGCGCGGTGATCGGCAGCCTGGGCCCGATCGCCAAACCGGCGGTACCGGCACTGCTGGCCGCCGGGCATGATCCCGATGCGCTCCTACGGCGCAACGTCCTCACCGCATTGGCGAGCATCGGCATTCCGTCTCTCCCCATCGGCACTGCCCTTCTCGACGGGCTACGCGATTCCTCTTCGCTCGTGCGCCAGACCGCGGTTGCTCAATTTGCTTTTACGGTGCCGTTGTCTGCTGACGCGGTGGCCGCTCTGACACCGATCCTGAACGACCAGGACAAGGGCATTGCCCACCTCGCGCGGACCGCCTTGGACAAACCGAGAGCCGGGGATGCATCCCACATCGAATCCCTGGGCATGATGCTGGGACATGCCTCTGCACGCGACTATGCGTTGCACCAACTAGCCCAATTGGGCCCCGCCGCCAGCGACGCCCTGCCGCCGGTGCTTGCCCTGCTGGAGGATGAACACCCTCTGATCCGCTATCTGGCCGCCGAAACCCTCGGCGGGATGGGAGCTGCCGCCAAGCAAGCCCTGGCGCCCTTGCAACACCATCAGGACTCCGACCCCGTCGTCCGCGCGGCCATCTCCGAAGCCATAAGCGCGATCGAGTCCGGAGCGGTGGTCAACGTCGACTCGTTGCCGAAGGAGCTGCCACGGTGATCGATATCGCGCAGCAACAATCCCCTCGACTCCGGATGATGGCACGGTTGGGCGTCTGGATCAGTCTCCTCGGCGGATTGCTCCTTCCCTGGATCATCATGCTGACGGTAGACATTCTCGTTCGTGCGGTTCCCTATCCACGGGCCTGGCGGTCATTCACCTTGCATCTCTTTGCCCCCGGCTACAATTTGTTCTTAGTCGGGATACTCACGGCGCTGCCCTTCGTGATCCTGGCGCTGCTCATCCTGTTCCACCTCGGGGCCGCCGCGGCGCACAACGCCCTGCTTGCCTACCGGCGAGCGCTCGGCCTCCTCTCGGCGGGAGTGAGCATGGGCCTCATCGCCGGCTGGGTCCATGTAGAGGTGCTCATCCCTCCCGATGCGCAGGGAGCGCTCGCCTACTTCTACCTGCCGATCCTCTTGCTGATAATTCTGCCCTTCGGGTATGGGCTGGGGCGGGCGTTGGCCAAAGCCTTCTTGCCCAGGTTGTCGTCCTGACGCTCACGGGCTGGACAGCATCGGCAGCGTGAGTATAATGTGGGTCATGCGTCACGTGACCGTACACGGGTGCCGATGATTCGTCTCTTACCCTGCCTCATCCTGCTGGTCCTCTGCCATTCCACGTCCTTCGCTGCCTCCAAGTATGAGGACAGCGTCAAAGAACTCGCCGAAGGGGTGGCGGCCGAGGCGATCAAGATGAAAAAGTCGCGGCTCGCGCTGTTGGACTTTGTGGACAACAAAGGCGACGTGACGCCCATCGGTCAATTCCTGGCTGAAGAGCTGGCCACCCATCTGCTGGTGGCCGGAGAGCTCAAAGTGGTCGATCGCAAGTTGCTGATCGCCACGATGGAAAAGCACCAGCTGACCCATCTCGATACGTCGCAAGCCAAAGCGGCCAAGAAAGTCGCCAAGGCCCTGCGCGCCGACCTCTACGTGACCGGCGCCTACCTGGAAATTCCCGAAGGCATTCAGGTCACCGCCAAGCTGATCGGGCCCTATACGGTCTACCCCGTCGGCGCGTCACGGACCGTTGTACCGAAATCAGGCCCCTTGGCAGCCCTGCTCAAACAGGCCGCCGCACCCACTGCCGCGCCTGCGGCCGGAGCAGTGGTGAAGGAAACCGATCCGGTCCTGAGCGCCCATGAAAACGAACTGTACAAGGTCATGATTCTGAACATAACACGGCAGGACGATGTGATCGGCCTTGATCTGTTATTCACCAACCGCACGACGCATCCGGTCAAAATCGGCTGCCAGCTTCTCGACACCTATCTGGTGGATGAGCACGGGGAGCAGTGGAAACAGGATGTCGCACAGAACCGTGAAGGCCTCTGCACGCGCGGGATGGAGTTGACCCCCAAACGACAGCAGCATGCGAGCCTCTCGTTTCTGGCTACCGATAAGCCCCCGACAGGCCCGATCACGTTGCATTACCATGAAACGTCGCCACGAGCGGATCGGATCATTACCCTGGACGGATTGAAAATTGACTCCGCGCCGGTCGTTGAATCAGGCGCCCCAGCCACGCAGGAATCAACGCCCCCCACACCGTAGGTCCACGTCCCATTACTTGCACAGGAATTTATCCATGATTAAACAAGTCTTGTCGATAGCAGGTTCAGATTCAGGCGGTGGCGCAGGCATTCAGGCAGATCTGAAAGCCATGTCCGCCAATGGCGTTTATGCCATGTCGGTCATCACGGCCATCACGGCGCAGAACACGGAAGAAGTCGCCGACGTGTTCGAACTGCCCACATCGATCGTCGCCGCTCAACTCGACGCCATCTTTGACGACTTCGACGTGGCGGCCGTGAAAACCGGCATGCTCTCTTCCGCAGAGATCATCCGGACGGTCGTGAAACTATTGAAACCGCAACAGGTGAAGAATCTCGTGGTGGACCCGGTCATGATTGCCAAGGGCGGACAACCGCTGTTGAAGCCAGACGCCATCGATACTCTCACGAGCACGCTCTTCCCCCTGGCCTTACTCGTCACGCCCAACGTGCATGAAGCGCAGCAGCTGTCTGGGATCGAGATTACTTCGTTGGCCGATGCCCGCCGTGCCGCCAAGATCATTCATCAATTCGGTTGCGCCCATGTCCTCATCAAGGGTGGCCATCTGCAACAAGATCGCGGGACGGATCTGCTTTATGACGGACGGTTCTTTAACATCTTTAAGGGGGAATTCATCGACACGCCCCATACGCATGGCACCGGGTGCACCTTTGCCTCCGCCATTGCCGCGCATCTCGCCCGAGGCAAAAGTGTCCCTGATGCCGTCCAAACCGCCAAGACCTATCTCACTGAAGCCATCAGGCACAGCCTGGCTATCGGCCATGGCAAAGGACCGACCAATCACTTTTACTTCTTAAATCAGGGTTAGAGGCTATGAGTCGAGGGCTTGGATCGCCACTGTCGTTTCTGCTGACCGGATGGGGCTGGCTGCTGCTGACCTCACTGTTGGGACTCGCCGCATTTGGGGGCATCGTACGGGGAGGCCCGCTTCCCTCCGGCCTTCGCCAATTACACGTCCACGGAGTGCTGATCGGCGGATTGCTCCAATTGATGACCGGCCTGGCGCTCGCGGCCCATGATCTGGCCAGCCATGAGGGGAAACGGACGACACACCGGCTGCTGTTTCTCAGCATGAATCTCGCGGCCCTTGGATTTGCTGCGGGAGCCTGGTTGCGGAATCCCACCTTGACCTTGGTCGCGGGATTCTTGCTGGCCGCGCTCTTTATCCCCATGGCCCGCCATATGATGACCGCGCTACGAACCTGCTCAGGGTGGACCCCGCTGCTACCGCTCTATTTCGGCATCAGCTTCGCCGGCCTGTTCGGCAGCTTGGTTCTAGGAGGCCTGCTCGCCGATGCCTGGTATCCCACCTGGCATGGCATTCTCCGGCTGGGCCACCTCCATGCAGGCCTGTTGCTGTTCCTCACACTCGGAACCGTCGGAACGATCCAACTGGCGCTCCCGCTGATGGTTCATCACCCACTACGTAGCGCAGGTTTGGGGCAGATGGTCATGCTGCTTCTGCCGGCCTCCGCCGCCGGGTTGATCACGGGGTTTGTGTTGTCCTCGGTCCATATCCAGTTGGTCGCGGGAAGTGTTCTCCTGGTCGCGCTGGCGCTGTGCTGCATCAACCTACTGCGCACATGGAGTCAGGCAGGACAGCCTGGATCCGCGGCCACGGACCATCTCCTTACGGCATTGACTTTCCTGATGATTATGACCGGAATCGGCTTGGCACTCGGGATCAATGTGTTATGGACACCGCCGGCCATGCCCTATGGCACGCTGCATCTGGTTGCCTATACCCACACGGCGTTCCTCGGATTTCTCCTACAAAGCATGGTCGGTGGACTGTCCTTCGCCCTCCCGCCCCTGCTTGCCGCCTCGCGGATCGCGAATCAGAAAAAGCGGGGATCCTATCGCGAAGAGCTTGAACGCATCATGAATCGTTGGCGCGCGGCGCAGGTGGCCACCGTAAGTTTTGGCTCCTTGGGATTAGTGCTCGTCGCCTCGTTGACCTGGAATCTGCCCCTTTCCTCACCCTGGATTCAAATGGGCACATGGGTAAGCCTGGGGCTGTTGCTACTTCACTTCACCATGGTCACCATAAAAATCGCACAGGCGACCGGTGCTCTGCCATCCCATGAAGGAACGACGAAGTAAGCTCGATCGCATCCCGGATCGCCAGAACGACCGACCCTATGGAAGAAACGCTGTCATTTCGTGATCAGGCCGGAAACCGGATTGCGGCCGTGCTCGCCGAACCGCAGCACACCACCGACTCTGTCGCGGTGCTCTGCCATGGCTTTTTGTCCCACAAGAACAGCACCAGCAACCAAGCCCTGGCTGAGCTCTTCCAACAACGCAGTATCGCCACGCTCCGTTTCGACTGTTTCGGCCATGGCGACAGCGAAGGGCCCTTCGCCAAACTGACGACCAGTATCGGAGTGGCTCAGGCGCGCGCCGCGTTGACCTATGTCATGACACGAGGCTACCGGCGACTGGCACTTGTCGGGTCCAGTTTCGGCGGCCTTGTCTCACTCCTCGCCGCCGCTGAGTGGACAGATTTGCGCCACTCCGCGCCGGCGGATCATCCACCGCTCGCCTGCCTCGCACTCAAATGCCCGGTCGTTGATTTCGGCGAAGAGCTTCGCTTAGAGCTGGGCGAAGATGGGCTGCAGGAGTGGCAACGGACAAACACCATCCCGGATCTGCATGGAGGACCCTCACGCCTCCCCCTCGACTATGCCTTCTACCAGGATTGCCTCAACCGCATCGCCTACGAACCGGCTCGCACCATTACCGCACCGACCTTGATCGTCCAAGGGGATCATGACGAGTATGTTCCTCTGCACCAAAGCCAACGGCTGTACGCCTCATTGGCGGGCCCCAAGCACCTGGAGATTCTTCCCGGCGCTGACCACCGATTCACCAACCCGTCCGACTTCCAGCGCATGCTGACATTGCTTACGGATTGGGTTGCCGCTCCTCCGACAGCCTAACTTCGCTCCATCTCCCGGCCAGCACACCAAGAGGCGTTACACCGGAGGGCGCTGCCCCGTCTGCTTCGCATCCAGAGACACGTGAGAGGAAGATCGAAGGCATTCTCCTGCACCCGCTGCTCCAACTTGCACAACGAAAAAACAACGAACACTATCGCACAGCGCCATTCTCTGCAAAATGGCTCGTGACGCGGCTTTCTGACGTTCGTAGGAATTTCTTGCTGGCATGCCGGTTGCTCATCCAGCGTCTCGAAATTCCGGAGGAACCATCATGAAGACGCCCAAGAGTGTGCTGGTTATCGGTGTTGCCGGTTGCTTATCTTCCGCGCTGTGTTCCTCAGCCTTGCCCCCAACCGCCGCTGCCGCAGACACCACGCTCAGCCTGCTGCAGCAGTCATCGACTGACGCGGTGGCGGTCCTGGCCCAAAACAGCGGCACGGCTCCCATATTTACCAGTCCCACTGCCCTGGTCCTCAGCGCCCCAAAAGGACAAACGGCGGTGGGCACGTTGAATCTGAAAAAATCCAGCACGGATCAACACAGCTATTATCTCAGCACGAACCAGGGATGGATCTGGATGAACCCGCCCTATGGCAGCACCCAGACCATTACGACCGAAACCGATCAACTGGTGATCACGGCGCAAACGGCCAACCTTCCAGCAGGAACCCACTCCGCCGTGGTCTACATCGTCGATTCGGGACCGAACAACTTCACCAATATGCTCCGCATTCCAGTCACGCTCACCGTCACGGCATCGGCGGTGGCGCCGCCCCCTCCGCCCCCTGCGGCAGTGCCCCCGGCCATCATTCCGACACCGAAACCAGTCGTCCTGGCACCGCCCCCGCCGCCGGCTCCCGCTGTCGTACCCCCGCCCCCTGCGCCCGCCCCACCGGCTCCGGCCCCGCCAGCACCGGCCACCGTAACCCCCGGACCGATTCAGGTGACTCCGTCCGCCTTGAGTCTGACGAGCGCCAATAACGTCGGGACCTTAACGCTCCGCAAAACGGGAACCGACCAACACGCCTACTACCTGAGCACGAACCAGGGATGGATCTGGATGAATCCGCCCTATGGCAGCACCCAGACCATTACAACCGAAACCGATCAGCTGGTGATCACCGCCCAAACGGCTGGCCTTGCGGCCGGTACCTATACGGGAGTCGTGTACATCGTTGAATCCGGTCCGAATAACTTCGCCAATACGCTTCGCATTCCGGTGACATTCACGGTCGCCGCCGGTCAGGCGGCTGCCAGCACGCCGACGACACCGACTCAACCAACGGTGACCTCTCCGCCCCCGCCGCCTCCCAGCCCGTCGTCACCGGTCCCTGTGACAACGACGCCAACCCCGACGTCATCCGCCTCGACCACGGCGCCCAAGACCGCCAGCGCCACGGTAAGCTGGAACGCCAATACCGAGTCTGACCTCGCCGGCTACCGCATCTATGTCGGAACGAGATCAGGCAGTTACGGAGTCGTGGGACCATTCGAGGTGACGAACGCCACCAGCTTCACGGTGCCGAACCTTCCACTCGGCGCCACCTACTTTTTTGCGGTCTCGGCCTTTGACAAGTCGGGAAATGAAAGCGCGAAATCGGCGGAAGTCAGTAAGAGCCTGTTTTAGATCAAGCGAGAAACCGTGAGCTGGTGCGCATGGGCGCCCGGCTCACGGCGAAGCAGGCCGCCCACCTTATCTATCTGGCACATCGAAATCCTGTATAGCTGTTGCGAGTCTCCGGCGGCAGCTTGAACCGGCCATAGGTCAGCAGATACTTCGGCAGGTCTGACCAGGATCCTCCTCTCACCACTCGAAATGATCCGGCATCAGGCCCCGATGGATTGTGGCGCGGGCCGGTTTCGTAATATCCAGACCCATACCAATCCGCCACCCATTCCCCCGCGTTGCCGGCCATCTGATACAGACCATAGGGGCTACGCCCCGGTTCGTAGTGCTCCACAGGAGCCAGCACCTGGCTGTAGCTGAATCTCGCCCCTAACCCGAAATTGGCTAGTGCTTCACGCGGGTTCTGATTGCCCCAGGGGAACAATCGTCCATCGGTCCCACGTGCCGCCTTCTCCCACTCGGCTTCAGTGGGGAGACGTTTCCCACGCCATCTGCAATAGGCTTCGGCATCGAACCAGCTGACGCCAATGACCGGACGATCGTCGTGCTGCGAGAGATCCACCGACTCCCATTGCCAGGGAGCCGGACGTGTCGTGGAAGCCAGAAATTCAGCGTAGTGGCCAGTCGTCACCTCATCACGATCCATCTCAAACCGGTCGAGCCACACGTCATGCTGTGGTTTCTCGTCCTCCAAAGCGTCCGTTCCATCGGCACCCATACGAAAGGCGCCTTCCGGGATCATGATCATTACAACTTCCGGACGGACCTGCAGTTCCGGGCCAGGGCGCGGTTTTCGTAATTGTTCAAGGAGGCCTCCTGCGGACTCAGCGGGAGAGACCAGGACAATGACCAGCAGGCAGCCGAGCAGCGCAGAGTGCAAGGAGCGCAGGGTCGCTATAGAGGAGAAACCGGTTGGACGAACACCGCTCATGGACCTATGCACCTGAACCTCGCGGTGAGCTATTGTATCGACAGACGGTCAGGGAATGATTCCGCCCACCACCCAGTGCCGATCGTCCGGCACATCGATGAGAAGGCGAGATAAATTCATTTCAGCCAACTGCGCCGCCACGTCGTCTTCAGTGAACGCCGCCAGCAGGGAGTGGTAAAAGTCCCGCTTCAGGATCGGATCTTCATCGGCGGCATACTGCTCGACCAACGCCTGGGCGGCTTCAGGCGATTCGGGCCGCAGTAAATCCATGACCAGAATACAGGCCCCCGGTTTCGCGAGCTGCTTCAGCCGAAACCAGAATTGAAGCGGATTCGGGACATGATGCAAAAGACTGTTCGAAAGCAGCGCATCGGCCTGCTCCGGTAACGCAACCGACTGAAACCGCTCGCAGCAGAGGGTGATGCGGTCGGTCAAACCTGCGCCGGCGATAGCCTCCGCCGCCAAATCCAGCATGGGACGGCTCGCGTCTACGGCGGTCACTCGCGCGTCCGGATAGGCCCGAACAAACCGAATCGGAATATCACCCGGTCCGCAGCCGAGATCAACGGCATGGCCGCCGCTCCAGCCGGGGAAATGCTCACGAAAGCGATCGACGAAGCCCTGGTTCTCTTCGGAAAAATCCGCCCTCGCATAGGCGCGAGCTTGCGCCGCATCATCCATCAATTCCGGTTCAAGTACGCGCTTCATCATTCGTTCCTACATTGAGTTCAGAGATCACTGACCGCTCGGTGCACGCGTCAACCACCACTGCATCACCAGGCTTCACTACTCCCTCACCAAGTACTCGCGCGTAGAGACGACTCCAGCCCGGATGCGTTTCTTGCGCGATTCGACGAAAATTCCCGTCCCTGAACCATGGCGCGTTCAAGCGACAGGGTGTGGTGTAACTGGTCAGTTCAAGTCGGACATGCTCGCCGATGGTGAGCCGGTCACCGGGTGCCATGTGCCGCCAATCGAGTCCGGCTACCGTAAGGTTTTCACCGCACGAGCCCGGCCCGATAGAATGCCCCTCGGCGCGTAAGGCTTCGATGACTTCCAGCGAGTACAGGCAGACGTCCCGATCTTTTCCACCGTGATACTTCCGATTGCGCTGGCGATCGCCGGTCAGCCCATCGCTGGTAATCACCGCTGAAAGCACGGCCTCCTTCGGCACTCCGCCATCGGAAACACTGACCTGGTGAACATGTGAAGCCGCCGATCGCTTCATAGCCGTATCAGGAACAAAGCCCGCCTTCGCACATCTCCATCGCGGTGGCTTCCAATGCGAGCCATCCATCTCGTTCGCGAACGGCCTTCACATACACTCCGCGAGCGGCATAGGCCGCTTCAATTTCCGCTCGCTGCTCAACCAACAACCCGGACAATAAGAGCCGGGCAGCACCGGCGGCATACTCGCAGAGCGTTTCGGTGGATGCCAGGAGGGTCTGCCGATCCAGATTGGCAAGCACCAGGGTGGGATTGAACGTCTCATGAGGTTGCCGGGCCTGGGCATGTCCCACAGCCAGCGTCAGCCGCCCGTCGAATCCATTGACCTGGGCATATTCCCGCGCGCAATCCACCGCGACCGCGTCGAAATCCACGCCCAGCGCTTCCGCTGCCCCAAGCCGTACAGCCACCATCGCCAGGACGCCGCTGCCGGTCCCCACATCCAGGACGCGATCGTCCGGTCGCACCAGCTGCTGCAGCCACTCAATCAGCAGCTGCGTCGTCGCATGATGGCCGGTGCCGAATGCCTGCTTGGGATCGATGATCAGTTCGATCTCACCGGAACGCAACGGCACCTCTTTCCAACTCGGCCTGATCAGCACCCCGCCGATCCTGATCGGCTCGACCAGACGAGACCATTGCGCGTTCCAATCCCGATTTGCCAGCTGATTGATACTCACCGCATGATCCGGGTCCTGGTGCCCCAGTTGGGTCAGCGCACGTTTCAGGTCCTGCCAGGTATCGGGTCCGCAACGGCCCGCAGGCCAATACAGATGCACCTGGTCATCCTCTTGCCAGGCTCCGGTCACATCAGGATCGTTCAAGACCCCCAGCAGCTCACCGGCATCCAGGGAGGTGCGCACATCGACTTGAATCCAGTCTTCCCTGTCTTCCACCACGGACTCGCTCGTCGCAGATTGATCTGCCTTGGAGGTTGACGTCATCTCAGACTCCCAGTATCGTCAGCATTATTGTGAATCCACCCACGTCACCAGGATCGAAACCCACTCGTGAGCAGCATCTCATCCATGCGCTCCGGCGCGCGGCTCATTTGGACACGAATGGCCGCCGCATCAGCGCGCGGTTTACCACGGCTCGGCTCGCGATTTTTGCCGGCGGCCTGCTCGGCGCCGTCATTCCACATAAAATAGGCTGGACGGTGCTTGGCAATCTGGTCCTCGCCTCCGGCTTCGTCCTGTTCCTCATCGTGGCCTGGTATCATAACAGGCTCGAAGATCGCTTGCATCGACTCCGGCGCTGGCAAGGCATCAAACGCGTGCACCTGGCGCGACTCGGTTTGAAATGGACGGAGATTCCGCTTCGTGAGGTACCCGTTCCGGAGCGCCACGGGTATGCCAGGGACCTTGACCTGGCCGGTCCGCGCTCCCTGCTCCATTTGATCGACCACACGATTTCTTCCCAGGGCCGGCAACGTCTCGCCTCATGGCTCTTGGAGCAGCCGCCTCATGCCGCCCAATGGTCGAGCCGGCAGGCCCTCATCCGCGAATTGACGCCTCTCTCATTGCTTCGAGACCGACTGATCCTGGAAGCGCAAGCGATGGAGGAAGCCGATATCGACGGGCGACGGCTGCTTTCGGTGTTGCAGAAACGGGTGGACGATTCAGGACTCATGCCGATGCTGCTGACGGAATCGGTCCTCGCCCTGACCACGGCCGCCCTGCTGCTCGCCGACTTGATGTCCGGCCTGGGCAATTATTGGATGCTGTCGTTCGGGCTGTACGCTTTTTTGTTCCTCTCGGTCCGCAGCCGGTCGGAAGAAATCTTCGACCATGCCCAGTCGCTGCACCTGCAACTGGAACGTCTCAGTTCCGTACTCGGTTATCTGGAACGGCGCGCCTATCGCGCCACTCCGCATCTGGCCCGGCTCTGCGGCCCGCTCCTGCAACAACACAGCAGTCCGTCCCGCTCGCTGAAACAGGCCGCCTCCCTGATGAACCGGCTCAGCGTGCGCGCCCATCCCCTTGTGCACTATCTCATCAACGCCGTCGGTCCATGGGATCTCTTCCATACCTACCGCCTGCAACAACTCCAGGACCGGATTGCGTCGGTTGCGCCGCTCTGGTTCGAACTGCTCGCCGAATTGGATGCCGCGGCGTCCCTGGCCACCTTCGCCCACCTGCACCCGGACTATCTCTGGCCGACGCTGCAGCACACCGGCACGGATGGACATGAAGACGGTGATGCGCCGAGGCTCGTGGCAGAAGGGCTGGCGCATCCGCTCATTCCGGCCGGGGTCCGCGTGGCAAACAACATTACATTTCAGGGGCGAGGACGGATCTTTCTCGTCACCGGCTCCAACATGTCCGGCAAGAGCACGTTCCTCAGAACCATCGGCCTCAACACCTGCCTCGCGCAGGCGGGAGCTCCGGTGTGTGCCACGGCCTTTCGCTGGTCGCTGGTGCGCATCGGCAGTTGCATCCGTGTGGATGATTCCCTCGACGGCGGCCTCTCGTTCTTTTATGCCGAGGTGAAACGGCTCAAAACCATCTTGGACAGCACCAGAGACCGACAAGGACCGCCGGTGCTGTGGCTGATCGACGAGGTCTTCAAAGGCACCAACAACCGGGAGCGGCTCATCGGCGGGCACGCGCTCATTACCGCACTCGCAGGCGGCAACGGATTCGGCCTGGTGACGACCCACGATCTGGAGCTCGCTGAATTAGAAAAGCAGCTGTCCACGGTCACCAATGTCCACTTTCAAGAAACCGTCGTGGACGGCGCCCTGCACTTCGATTACCGTCTCAAATCAGGCCCCTGCCCGACGACCAATGCCTTGCGGATCATGGCGCTCGAAGGGCTTCCGGTTGAGAGTGCCGATCCAACGCCATCGTGATAAGTAATTGCATCATTCCGGCAGTTTCGGCAGACTAAACCCTCACTATTGACAGGCGCTTGTGTTTCACCAGGCCAAGGAGGCTCCTATCGATCCGCAGTCGGATTCCTCACCACAGCCCGCGCGCCCGTTGCGGGGGTTGCTCATCGCACAGTTTTGCGGGGCCTTCAACGACAATGCCTGGAAATTTATGGTGGCCCTCCTGGGCATCCGGGCCGTCACCTCGACCCTCGCGCCCGGCCAGGATCTTGAAACGGCCTCGCAAACGCAGACCACGCTCGCAATGGTGGTGTTTACCCTTCCCCTGGTCTTGACCTCGTTCGTGGCGGGATTTTTTGCCGACCGGCTGAGCAAGCGGACCGTCATCATCACCATGAAGGGGGTGGAAGTTTTGCTCATGGCCGGCGCCACCCTCGCCCTGCTGTCGCATCCCACGGGAGGCCCCTGGGCCCTCGTGATGCTCGCCTGCATGGGTGTCCATAGCGCCCTGTTCAGCCCGGCCAAGTACGGCATTCTTCCCGAACTGTTGCCGCATGCCCAACTGGCCCGGGGCAACAGTATTCTAGAATTGTTCACCTTCCTGGCGATTTTGACGGGCACCACCGCCGGAGGGTTTCTGCTGGCCGGCGCCGGATCCCAACCCTGGCTTGCGCCGCTTGCACTGGCCGTGCTGGCGGCGATCGGTTTCGCCGCAGCCTGGGCGGTGCCGCCGGTCCCTCCCGCGCGCGCGACCGGGGGACTCTTCGATACCTTGCGCGGCGCGCTCTCAGCCTTGCGCGCGGATCGTCTGTTGCGACTAGCCATCACCGGCGCGGTGTTTTTCTGGACGATTGCCAGCCTCGTCGTGCAGAACGTGCTGGTCTATGCCAAGGCCGTGCTCGGTCTGTCGGACGCGCTCGCCACCGTCCCCTCCGCACTCATTTCAGTGGGCATCGGACTGGGTGCCCTCGTGGTCGGCCGCCTCTCCCGGTCTCGAGTGGAGTACGGACTGGTCCCTCTGGGGGCAGCAGGCGTCGCGACCTTCCTCCTAACGCTCGGCTGGTGGATGCCGGCCTTTACCGGTACCCTCGTCTTGATGATCGCGTTGGGCATGTCGAGCGCGCTGATCTTCATTCCCATCAATGCCCTGGTGCAGTGGCGCGCGCCGCACGACCGCCGGGGATCGGTCATCGCCCTGGAGAATATCTGCGTCTTCACGGGCATTCTGCTGGGCTCCCTGAGCGGCGGCCTGCTGGCGAGCGGCGGCCTTTCGACCGTCGGAATCTTCCTCGCCACGGCCGGCGTCACCACCATCGGAACGGCCTGGGCCATGTGGCTGATGCCAGAAACCTTCCTGCGCCTCGTGTTGGTGCTCCTGACCCATACGATCTATCGCCTGCGTATTGTCGGACAAACCCACGTGCCCGTCACGGGTGGCGCCCTGCTCGTCCCCAACCATATTTCATTTATCGATGGGTTTTTGCTGATCGCGAGCCTGGATCGGCCTGTCCGGTTTGTCGTCGATGCTCACTATGTGAACCTCCCCCTGTTCAAACCGTTCATGCGGGCGCTGAACGTGATTCCGATTACCTCCGACGGCGGCCCTCGCGTCATTCTCCGGGCTCTGCGCGATGCGGGCCAGGCCCTCGACGACGGTGATCTGGTCTGCATTTTCCCCGAAGGACAGATCACACGTACCGGCAATCTGCTGCCGTTCCGCCGTGGGTTCGAACGGATCGTGAAAGGCCGCGATGTGCCGGTAGTCCCGGTGCATCTGGATCGCGTCTGGGGAAGCATCTTCAGTTTTGTCGGAGGGAGATTTGTGACCAAATGGCCGGAGCGGCTGCCCTATCCGGTGACTGTCTCATTCGGGGCCCCGGTCCCTGCCGGCACACCGGCGCATGAGCTTCGCCGGCTCGTCAGAGAACTCGGCGAAACCGCCTGGCACTGGCGGAAGGCTTCACGGCGTCCGCTGCATGCGGCGTTTGTCCGCAGTATGCGGCGGCATCCCTTTCGCCTCGCGATGGCCGACGCGACGAAACCCCATGTGTCGTCGCTCCAGGCCTTGATCGGCGCGATCGCCCTGGCCCGCGCGCTGACGCCCCACTGGCAAGGACAAACCTCCGTGGGCCTGCTGCTGCCGCCAACCGTCGCGGGGGCGCTGACCACGGTTGCCGCCGCACTCGCCGGCCGCACCAGCGTGAACCTCAATTACACCGTCGGCAAGGCCGGGCTCGAATCGGCCGTGCGGCAGGCCCAACTTCACACCATCGTCACCAGCCGCAAGTTTATCGAGAAAGCCAAGCTCGAGGTCCCCGATGGGCCAACGATCCTGTGGCTGGAAGACATCGGCGCCTCCATCGGCAGCCTGCAGAAAGCGCTCGCCTCGGCCCTGGCGATGCTCGCCCCGCTCCGGCTCATTGAATCGGCCTGCGGGCAAACCCGCCGCGTGACCATGGATGATCTGGCCACCATTATCTTCAGCAGCGGCAGCACAGGCGAACCTAAAGGCGTGATGCTGACCCACTTCAGCATCGATGCCAATGTGCAAGCCGTCTCCCAAGTGCTGCCGCTGGACCCCGATGATCGCATCCTCGGCATTCTTCCGCTGTTCCACTCGTTCGGCTATCTCGTGTTCTGGTATGTCACGCTCAACGGCGCGGCCAGCGTATTCCACCCCTCCCCCCTCGATGTCACGGCCATTGGAGAACTATGCGCGAAATATCGCCTGACGTTTCTTGTCTGTACGCCCACATTTCTCCAGCTCTATCAACGCCGCTGCACGCCCGAACAATTCAGCACGCTGCGGGTCGTGCTGACGGGCGCGGAAAAATTGTCGTTGCGTCTGTGCCAGTCGTTCCAGGACCGGTTCGGGATCGGCCCGATCGAAGGCTATGGCGTGACGGAGTGCGCGCCGGTGATTGCCGTGAACTGTCCGGATTTCAGAGCGGCAGGATTCTTTCAGCCGGCCTCGCGGCGCGGGACCGTCGGCCAACCGCTTCCAGGCGTGTCCGTTCGTATCGTTGATCCCGAGAGTGATGCCATTCTTCCTCCAGGCACGCCCGGGATGTTGCTGGTGAAAGGCCCGAACGTCATGAACGGCTACTTAGGGCGCGAGGACCTGACAGCTCAGGCCATGCGCGACGGATGGTATATTACAGGCGATATCGCGACGCTTGATGATGACGGCTTCTTGACGATTACCGATCGGCTGTCACGCTTTTCCAAGATCGGCGGCGAAATGGTGCCGCATCGGCTGGTCGAAGAGGCGCTGCAACAGGCCTCAGGAGAAGAAATACCAGTCTGCGCGGTCACCGGCGTGCCGGATGAACGCAAAGGAGAACAGCTGGCCGTTCTGCACACCCTCGCCGAAGAACGACTGCCGCAGATTCTGGCGAAGGCCTCGGCCGCGGGTCTTCCGAATTTGTTTCTGCCCTCCCATAGCCATTGCTTCAAGGTCGAGGCGCTGCCGATTCTTGGCACGGGCAAACTGGATCTCCGCGCGCTCAAGCGAATGGCGATGGAACGGCTCAATAGACCTGGTGCGCGAACTACCGGCGCGGAGCCTCCGGCCAACTGACGCACGAGATGCAACCGGTTTTCGACGAACACATGACAAGGCCGATTACAAAAACGCTGATTGATTGCCACGTTCATCTCGCGGCACTGCCGGACGGTGACAACGGCTGCTACATCTCGCACAAAACCCTGCGCAGCCCGCTATTTCGCTTCCTGCTCTGGAAACAAGGCCTCTCACCGGAAAAGCCGCGTGAGGCGATTCAGCAATATCTTGCTGGTTTGACTTGCGATCTTGTTTTCCCGGACAGGTGATATCTCCAGCTCAAAAGCTAGCCCCGAACATGGATGGGAAAAAGTTCAATCCGCATTTCCTATTGAGTAGCCTGCTGATTGCTGGGCTTTTACTCGTCGTTTTGTATCTTATTCAGTTTCTGGACGAAACTCTTGGATTCGTGTCTTTGGGTCGATTTCTTCTGTGTGGATCAACAGTCTGAACTGGTGGGCATCCACAGCAATTTGGTTCAGCTTTTGGTTTACGACACTCTATACATTAAGATTCATAATTCAGGCGCTGCAGAAGGTCCTTGCGCAAAAAATGATTCGCACTCCCTAACTGCCATGACGCGAGACGACATCCTCACCCATCTGCGCGAAAGGATTCTGGCCTTCGCGACATCACGCCTCCAGCAGGACGCCGCCGAGGATCTCACGCAAGAGGTGCTGGTCCTGCTGCATGAGAAATATGCCCGCGTGACCGAGTTGACCGAACTGGTGCCCCTGGCCTTTCAGGTGCTCCGGTTCAAAATGCTGGATGCCCATCGCAAATCCTTGCGGCGGGGCGAGTATAATCAAGATTCCGTCGATGACCTGCCATTGGCCAATCCCGGCGACGATCCGGCCACCCAATTGGATCAGAAGCAGCGCGTCGAGCGCTTGTTGACCGCCGTGGCGCAGCTTGGAGAGCGCTGTCGTGAACTGTTCAGATGGAAGCTGGAGGGCCACAGCTTTCCCGAGATTCAAACACTCATGGGGCAGGCGTCGATCAACACCATTTACACCTGGGACCTGCGTTGCCGGAAACAGTTGTTGAGTCTGATGGGCGGCACATGGGAATAATCCAACATGAGCGTTGCCTGATTCGGCTTACGTTTTCCCGTTCACGTCTCACGCTTTACCGTTGACGTTTTCGTTCACGATTCACACGCAAACCGTATGGCTGATCACGAGCTGGAACAACTGTTAGGCGGCTTTGCGACTGATACCTTGACGCCGGAGGAACGCAAGCGGTTCTATGCCGCAGCTTTGCACGATCAGCAGCTGTTCACTGCCCTGGCCGACGAACAGGCATTGAAAGAGTTGTTGGCGGATCCGGATGTTCGCCGGCGTCTCCTGCAGGCTGTACAGCATCCGGGCTCCGCTGCAACAGGCGGGACACCTGGGTGGTTGAATTGGTTCAGGAAACCGGCAGGGCTTGCCTGGGCAGGAGGATTGGCAGCAGCCCTTTTTGCCATCGCATTTGGAACCAGAATCTATCAAGAGAGCCTCGACCGTACGACCCCCTCGACCGTGACCGAGGAGACCAGACCGGCCGCACCCCCGATGCCACGCGCACAGCCGTCGATGCCGGCGTCACAGTCTGCCGCTAGGCCAGAACCGCAAGCTATGGACCAGGTCGACGCGGCTAAGGAAACCAAACGTACCGATAAGCTTGTCCAACGCGAGCAGCCTGTTGCAGGCAAAGCGTCGGAGCAGTTGGCGTCCAAATCTCTCGCCGAGAATGCCACGCCTCGACGTGAGCGCGACACATTGAGCAAGCAGGCACCGCTGGTGACGCCGGAAAAGGATTCCCCACGCTCGGCGGCCTCAGCTGACCAGAAGCTCGCTGCACCCGCGGCAACTCCGGCAGCAGCTCCCCAGTCGTCGGCAGCGCCGCCTCTCTCGCAAGCGCCGGCCGGATTCTCGGGGGCAAGTGCTCCAGCCCCGAAGAAGAGCGCCCGCGCCCTCTTTTATGGCGAGGAATCGAGCTCCAGCATCGGGCAGGCGAAACCGCTGGGCCTTCGCTACAGTTTTGTGACGAGGGGAACCGATGGCCGGGCTCAGGAAGTCACGGCAGCGATGGTTGCGCGAGGCAGCGAACCAGTGCGCCTCACCGTTGAAGCGACGCAGGAATCGTATGTACAGGTGCTCCAAAACCTGGGATCTGCCGGCACCAGGCTCTGGTGGCCGCCGCAGGAAACCGGCAAGATCTCCCTCAAACTGCAGCCCGGAAAGCGAAGCGAGATTCCCATGCCGCCTCCGGCCGAGAACGGCCTGATCACGCTCATCATCCGGCTCTCGTCGAAACCCTTCGGACCGCTTACGATGCAGGAAGTCGGCATGCTCGACCGATTCTCCTCCTCTCTGCTCATCGAAACCGTCTCTCCCGGCACGACCACGGGCGTTCAGGAACAGGCGACCTATGTCGTGAGCCACGATCCATCCACCAGCGCCCAACTCGCCGTCGAGATACCGGTCGTTCAATAACGTGGGGATCTCCACACTCCGCAGCACGGATAGAACCGCATCGCCAACATGCCGGCTATCGCCGCCACGCCGCCGGTGAAGCACAGAGCAAATCCCAGCGCACCCGCGACAAACCACGGTCGCACGAACCGATATTCATCCGCCTTCAGCAATGGGTGCAGCTCCACGGGTCGTTGCCACCACCGGGGCGGTAGCGCCATACGCCCAGACAAGGTCCGATACAGGACGACGTGATACCACCAGCCAGTTGGTATGCCGATCAACAAGCCGATGGCCAGCGCCCAGAGACCGAGCTCGACCATTCGAGGTGGGGTGGCCACAACAGTCAGCAAACCTGTCAGCCCGATCACCACCAGGCTCGCCAACACGAGGAGCAGTTCAAGCATGGGCCGGATTATACGCGAACGACGGTAGGGAGGGTGGACACTGGCAGGTCACGGCGGCGCATCGATGTCGGTGCGGTTCCAGGTGAGAAAAAATAACATCGTATACTGGTTGTAAAACGTGCGGCCCACGAGGGTGGCGGACGAACCGAGAAATTCGCCGGTACGGTTGTCGTAAATATCCAGATGGAGCCGCGCATACCCGCTTTGGTGTTGTTGTTTGTAGAGCGTCAGTTCCGGGAGCGCGAAGGGAATCAGCAGGCTCTGCACCGGCGGCATGCCAAAGAAGGTGATTCCCTGCATCGTCCCGAACGATTCCGCCATGACACGCACGAGATAGGGCGACTCCATGTCGCGCGCCCGTACCAGATACCCCCTGCGTCCTAATTCCGCCGCGACCGTATCCCGAATATACAGGATATCCCGATTCGGACTGTTCAACGAGCCCAGGTCCGAATTCGTCATTCTCAGTCGGGATCGGTCGCTCTCCAAGCCGGTTGCATCGAGCTCGACGTTCACGCCGGCAGGCAACTGCACGGTGAGGTTCGTCAGCGCTTGATTCACGGCCTGTGTCAGCAGCACCTGCTCCACCGCCGTCCTGGGCGTTCGAGATAACTCTTGCTCGAGCGAGCAGCCGGCCAGAACTGCCATGAGGCCCAACAGGAAACACGAACGAATCAGCATGTCCTCAACCTCGACGGGAATCCCTTATGCGTAAAGGCTAATAGACTATGCGGTGCTGTTCAATGAGGCATATCCCTAGCGCTTGAGAGAATCGTCATGACGATTCTCTCGTGACGTCACTCCAGGGAGGCAGCGGGCCTATGCTCTACTGCGCGCGTCGAACGAGGACTTTCTGAAGCCGCGCGTTCCGCGAGCCAAGAGTATAGGCCTGCCGCCTCGCCCTCCCTCCCTTCTGAAAGGATTGCTCGCTTCGTTCCATACCCTCCTGTGAAGGGAGGCATTATGGAGCAGCACCACACCCGCCCAGAACCGGATGCGTCCGCGTATCGGTCTGATCCCCGCGTCTACCAAATCGCAAGCTTGAGCACCCTCCTCGTTTATGGTCTGTGCTGGCTGAACTTCGATCTGTCGATCCGGCAGATCGCCGTGACGATCGGCACTGCCTTGCTGACGCAATACGTCGGGACCAGGCTCGCCAACCTTCCACTGTTCGATCCCAAGAGCGCTCTGATCTCTTCACTGTCACTGTGTCTCCTCCTGCGTACCGATAATCCAGCGGTCGCTGCGCTGGCAGCCGTTCTCGCCATCGGCAGCAAGTTCGTCCTGCGCCGGCAGAACAAACACCTTTTCAATCCCACCAATCTGGCTCTGACCGTGGTCCTCGCAACCGGGCTCGGGTGGATATCGCCGGGACAATGGGGGCAGGCTGCTTGGGTCGCCTTTCTTATCGCCTGCCTTGGAAGTCTGGTCGTCACCCGCGCCGCACGCGCCGATGTCACACTGGCGTTTCTCACCTTCTATGTCGGGCTGTTATTCGCACGGGCCCTGAGACTCGGTGATCCCATCACGATTCCACTCCATCAACTCGAAAGCGGCGCACTGCTCATTTTTGCCTTCTTTATGATTTCCGATCCGAAGACAACGCCCGATTCACGAATCGGGCGCATCCTCTACGCGCTCCTCGTGGCACTGGCCGCACTCTATGTGCAGTTCGGGCTGTTCAGACCGAACGGGCCTCTGTGGGGCCTCATCGCCTGCGCGCCGCTGGTGCCAGTGATCGATTACCTGTCTCCAGGCCCACGTTATCACTGGACGCTGCCTCCAACCGGTCGTCCTGCTGACTCAATGACCGAACCTGTTTTGGCTTCCGTCCCCGCTGTATCACTCACCAAGGAGGTTCCTATGCGACGTGTCATCGTTCCGTCATTACTTCTGATGCTGACCCTCTTCGCCTGGGCAGGCGATGCCTCGGCCTTTTGCGGTTTTTATGTCGGCAAGGCCGATACGAAACTATTCAATAGGGCCTCCGAGGTGGCGATCGCGCGGCACGAGAACAAGACCGTCATCACGATGGCCAATGACTTCACAGGCGACGTAAAGGAGTTCGCGCTGGTGGTGCCGGTCCCGACGATCTTGGAGAAAGAACAGATCCACGTCGGCGATCCGGCGTTGCTGAAACATCTGGCTGATTACTCCGCACCTCGACTGGTGGAATACTTCGACCAGAATCCCTGCCTCCGTTACGACCTGATGGAACGCCGCAGCATGGACGCCATGAAGAGCGTGGCACCGGCGGCTGCTCCGCGTGAACGCGACAAGGCCCTGGGCGTGACGGTGGAGGCGCAATATACGGTCGGTGAATACGACATCCTCATCCTCTCCGGCAAAGAAAGCAGCGGCTTGGAAAGCTGGCTGACCGAGAACGGCTACCGCATCCCGCAGGGCGCGTCGGCAGTCCTGCAGAGTTATCTCAAACAGGGCATGAAATTCTTCGTCGCGAAGGTCAACCTGGGAGAGCAGGCCAAGCTTGGTCTAACGCACCTCCGGCCGCTGCAGATTGCGTTCGAATCCCCCAAGTTCATGCTGCCGATCCGGCTCGGCACGGTCAACGCCGACGGGGCGCAGGAATTAATTCTCTACTTCCTCACCAAGCAAGGCCGCGTCGAAACCACCAACTACCGGACGGTGCGGTTGCCCGACGCGCAGGAGGTTCCACTGTTCGTGAAGGACAAGTTCGGCGACTTCTACCGCGACCTCTTCAGCCGGCAGGTAAAGCGAGAACAGGAACGCGGCGTCTTCATGGAATATGCCTGGGATATGAACTGGTGTGATCCCTGCGCCGCCGACCCGCTGTCGGCTGAAGAGTTGCGCAGTCTTGGCGTGTTTTGGCAGGAGAGCAGCGACCGGATGCGAAAAGGCCTGCCCATGGCGCAAAACGTGTTTCTGACCCGACTGCATGTCCGCTACGACGCCGCGCATTTTCCGGAAGACCTGATGTTCCAGGAGACCTCCGATCGCGGCAACTTCCAGGCACGCTACATCCTGCGCCATCCGTGGACCGGAACGGAGGACTGTGCAGCAGCCACCATGTATCGTCAACACCTGCGCGAGCGGTACGAGCAGGAAGCGCAGACACTTGCCTCGCTGACCGGGTGGAACATCAACGAGATCCGCAACTCAATGAAACTGGCATCCCTGCCGACCGACAGGGAGAAGAAATGGTATCAGCGTTTGTGGAATAACTAGTCGCAGACAGAAACCGGAGGCCGGAATAGCCGGCCTCCGTAAAGCGCCACCCTCTTTGTAATCAGATTCGATATGGGGCAGGAAATTACTTCGTGGCGCAATCGCCCGTGCGTTTGCCATCAACCTTCATCGTCACCGACAGGGCCTTGTCGCCTTTCGGCGTCGCTTTGCGGACGACAGAAAAACCGGTATTGGAGACCGTGCCTTCGACGCGGGTCATCGCGTACAGGCCTTCAATATCGTAACTCACGGTCCCGCCATGCATCGACACGTTCATCACCTTGTTCGCCGGATTAGGTTTGAATCCGTTTAAGGCATAATAATTAAACACCGCATCCGGGTTCGCCAAATGTTCCTCCTTCACACATCGGGTATGGGTGTCCGGCTTGCCAGCCTCCCCGCTGCTGCTCTCGGTCACGGCCGTCACCTGGTACTCACCCGGCTTCAGCGGGACCGCCTCTGCCCACACCAATGGCGCAGCGCCGAGGATTCCCGCGATCACACACAAGCCCATGCCTACCTTCATCGTCGCCCTCCTTGTGATACCGGGGTGCGTCTGCTCCTGGCTCATCACAAAGACCAGGCCGCCTCGCCCGAATTCGTGCCCCATCAAGGACCCGGCGATTGTGCTGATGCCTGGAGATATTGTCAACCGTTACCTCGTTGCAGACAGTCTCCAAGGTCTGCCGGAACGAGGGCCAGCCTAGGCTCATTTCCCTGCCGACTATGCTATAGTCGGCCACCATCATCTCCCTATCGCCGCATGAAAGGAGCACTACGTATGACAGGAACCCGTCGTTCGCTCATCGCCGCAGTCAGCGGACTTTCACTTCTGGCGTTGCTCTCGGCCTGTTCCTTCAAGGCCACGTTTAAAGAGACCACCGACACCACATCGAATATCACCGGCACCACGTCCGGGCGCATCTGGTGGAATGAAGACGGCCTGCTGAAATCTGAGCACAAGGTAGCCGCCTTCACCGCCTACAATGCGGAAAATCTGGAAGCCGATGCGGCCCGGGGACAGGGCGAATATCTCGCGTCGTTGAATACGCTCACGAATCTCCCGGATGCACCGGCATTTCAGCCCTCCGCGCAGGATGCGTTCAGCCGCTGGGGCCACGGCGGCTCCCTGTCGGCTACCGACCTCGTCAAGGCCTTACAAACCGCGCACCGCTGACACAGAGGCCGATCACCGTAGAGTCGCCCAGACACCGCACTTCACCGGAGTTCGAGACGGACATGAACGCGCCGCGCAATCCCCTCGCCATCCATCGCATCTTTCATCCGACGGATTTTTCGCAGGACAGCCAGGTGGCATTCGTCCATGCCCTCAAGCTGGCATTGGTCTTTCGCGCCGAGCTGACCATCATGCACGTGGATCCCGACGTCTCCCCCGAAGGGTTCGAGGATTTTCCCCGCATCCGTCCGACGCTCGCACAATGGGGACTGCTCCCGGAATCCAGCGCGAAAAGCGATGTGACCTCGCTGGGCATCCGGATCCGGAAGGTTCGCGCCCTGGCCGCCGATGCCAAACAGGCGATCATTCATCATCTGACCGCCACACCGACCGATCTCATGGTCCTGGCCACGCACAAACACGAGGGATTCGCCCGGTGGATCCATCATGCCGTCGCGGAACCGGTGTCACGCGCCATGCATGTCACGACGCTATTCGTCCCCTCCAACGTTGAGGGATTTGTCTCGCGCGCCACCGGCGCAACCTCCCTGCATCGTGTGCTGCTGCCGATCTCGCGTACCCCGTCGTCTCAACCGGCCATCGATGCGGCGACCGTGCTGGTTTCTCAACTGAGCGCGCCGCCAGTCACGATGACGCTCATTCATGCCGGCGCGGAAGGCGAGGTTGAGACGCTGGCGCTTCCACAGAAGGCCGACTGGTCCTGGAATCAGTTGTTTGGAAAAGGCGATCCCGTCGAATGGATTCTCGCGGCAGGCGCCGAATTCGATGTGGATGTGATTGTGATGGCGACCAAAGGGCAGGACAGCCTGCTCGATATGTTGCGCGGCAGTACGACGGAACGCGTCTTGCGGGGTGCGCGCTGCCCGCTGCTTGCCATTCCCGCACCGCTTATTTGATCAGGATCGCACGTCCCGTTGCGCCACTTCGAGGATCGGCGGCATCTGCCGATCGTTCGCCGTTCGTCCGGTCACGGTGCGAATGACGACGCCCTCGCGAAACACCACGAAGTTCGACGGGATCGCCGCGATACGAGGCCCGGGGAGAATGATCCCGGCCAGGTTCAAGGGATCAGCCGCCGAAATTTTGATCTCCTGCTGGGCGGCGGTGCCCGGGCGCTTCTTCAAGGCCCGTAACGCCTCCAGCGCCTCCGGCAAGGCAAATTGCTCTCCCGTAAATCCACTGACGAACCGTCCCCCGCGCAACTCTCCCGTCGATTCGAGGCGCCGGTAACAGATCAACAGGTCTCGCCAGGAAGAGACGATCGACTCGCGTGCCAACAGATCGCGGAATACTACGCCATATCGCTGCAGCAATTGCCGCGCAATACGTTCCGTCCCCTGCGCCGGTTGTGAGAAACCAAGAACATGAGCAGACGAAGACGGTGACCGCGAGTCCGCCGAGACCTGACAAGAGGCCGGCGATTGTCCGAGGACCGGCCTCAGGAGCGACCAGCGTCCACCGACGTGGCGGGGCCGGCGATTCCGATCGGACGCCTCCGCGCGACGTCGCCGCGGATCGATGAGCGCCCGTAAATTATCGAACCCGTCGGCTGTCACCAGCCCGGCAGCGACCAATTCCCACAGCCCGTCCTCCACTTCCGACGCCAACAAGCGGGTCCCGTGCAGCAGCTCGCTGAAAAAGCTCGCACCACGCTCCTGCAGACAACGGCGAATGGCCTGAGCCGAGAGGCTGAGTTTGGAGGAAAGATCCAATCGTGCCAAATCCTCTCCAGTCGCCTCCAGCAGCACCGCAGCGTCTTCTCGCGCAAATAGACTGACGGGCGCGACACGCGTCGGAACCACGCGCCGTCCCGGCAACAGGGCAAGCTCCTGCATGAGCCGCGGATGCGGCGTGACTCGGCCCCACATCAGCGCGCCGCCCAAACAGAGCCGGTCCAGCCATTCCGGCTGATACTTCGCCAGCCGAACTCGAAGAATCTGCGCTTCCCAGGCCGATGCGGCGGCCTCGAAGCCTCCAAGTTGTTTCGCCACTTCGAGTAGTCCGGCCTCTCCATGGAGACGAGCTCCCGGTGACGCGTGCTGCCATTGGAACAGAAACCGCATGAACTCAGCAGCCGTGACGGGTTCAATCTCCTTGCGTAGCCGACCGACCGTGAGACGGTAAATTCTGGCCAACAGCCGCCGATGACACCACTCCACTACCCCATCCGTGGGTTGTGAGGCCTGCGTTGAAAATCGCCCTCGCAGGACGTGGCCTTGCGCTTCGAGTCTCAACATCGCCCCGTCGACATCCTGCACGGCCAAATCCAGGCGCGCAGCTAGGTCGGCCGTCGTCACCGGCCCGATACTTTCCATCCATCCCAAGGCGACGCGCTGAATCACCGCTTCCCGCTCCAGCGAGGTTTCGGGAGGCGTCGGGGCCGCCTCCGGATCGATCCGGGCATCGGGATACAGCAAGCTAGCGTATTGATGATTCTCCGCAGCCAACCATCCTCGCTTTCTCCCATCCTTCCACAGCGTGGCGATCCGGCCTGCGGCCTCGAGCCTCGGCACGAGCAGGTCCCATCCCGGCATACACGCGCAGGGCACCCAGCCGAGGGTCAGCAGCGCATCGTGCAATTCCTCCGCATCACGCACATCGGGCCAGGATTCTTCTCTGACTTGATCGATGGCTGACTGGTCCAACGCGCCCATCTCGCCCGCCAATGCGGCCGGCAGCGTGCGCCGCATATCCACGGCCCGTGCCCGACGTTCTTCGAGCGGCGCATCGTCGAGATACGCATAGGGATTGGCGTTTAAGATTTCGTGGCAGAAAGCGGACGGCATCGGCGTGTCGACGGCGATGCAGGCAATCGCGCCGGATTCGATGCGATTCAGCACCGCTGCCAACCCCTCGATGTCCATCGCTTCCGTCAGGCAATCCCGGATCGTTTCCTGCGCCAACGGATGGTCAGGAATCTGACGTTCCGTGCGTTCTCCTTGGAAATTGTCCTGGCAGGCAATGGCATCGGGGAACACGGCGGCCAGGAGATCTTCAGCGCGCATACGTTGAATTTGAGGTGGCACCCGCTTTCCTCCGGCAAACCGGAGCAACGCCAAGGCTCGCGACGCATTCCACCGCCACCGGGTCATGAACATCGGCGCCTGCAGCACGGCCTGGGTCAACACCTCGCGCAGAGTGTTGACGTTCAGAAAGGCAAACAGCGTCTCGAGCGGAAAACTGTGCTTTTCGCCCAGCGACAGCACGATCCCTTCATCCGTCGCGGCGGCTTGCAGTTCAAAATCGAAGGTCACGCAAAAGCGTTTCCGCAGGGCGAGCCCCCAAGCGCGATTCACCCTGCCGCCGAACGGCGCATGGATAACGAGCTGCATGCCCCCGCTTTCATCGAAGAATCGTTCCGCCACGATCGTCTGTTGCGTGGGCACCGTCCCCAGAACAGCCTTCCCGGTTAACAGATATTGCACCGCCTGTTCCGCTCCTCGCTGGTCGAGACCGCATTCCTGCTTGAGCCATTGCACCGGCGGCGCGGAAGGAGGAGGCGCCGGCACATGTGGATCCAGGCCCTGATCGAGATCGGCCCTGAGACGCGCCACTTCGGCCGACAAATCCGCCGTACGCGCCGGCGCTTCACCCCGCCAGAACGGAATGGTCGGTGGAGCACCCTGCGCATCTTCGACACGCATCTTGCCGGTTTCGACGCCTTTGATGCGCCAGGATGTATTGCCCAGCAGGATAATGTCTCCCGCCAGACTCTCGACGGCGAAATCTTCATCGACTGATCCCACCACCGTGCCGTCCGGTTCAGCAATCACGGCGTAGTTGGCAGTATCGGGAATGGCGCCGCCGGACGTGATGGCGGCCAATCTGGCCCCGCGGCGGCCGCGGATCTGATGGTTGATACGGTCGTGGTGCAGATAGGCTCGTCCACGGCCTCGGCTGGTCGCGTATCCGTCGGCCAGCATGGCGACCACCGCGTCGAACGTCTCACGGCTCAGGTCGCGGAATGGCATGGCCTTGCGGCACAACTCATACAGCTCCGTCTCGTCCCAGGCTTGGGTGGCAGCCGCCGCGACAATCTGTTGCGCCAGGACATCAAGGGGTGCAGGCGGCACCTCGATGTGGTCCAGCACACCGGCTCTGATCGACCGAATCAGTGCGGCACATTCGATCAACTCGTCACGCGTCGTGGCAAACAGTCGGCCCTTCGGAATGGCATGAACCCAATGGCCGGCCCGGCCGACACGCTGTAGACAGGTGGCGATGGACCGGGGTGATCCGATCTGGCAGACCAGATCGACCGTTCCGACATCGATGCCGAGTTCCAGCGAGGCCGTCGCGACAACCACTCGCACGGCGCCCGTCTTTAAACGATCCTCGGCAGCCAAGCGGATCTCCCGCGACAAGCTCCCGTGGTGAGCCGCCACGATGCCGTCGCCCAGGTGGCGCAATCGATCTTCTAAGTAGTGCGAGACCCGCTCGGCCAAGCGCCGCGTATTGACGAACACCAGTGTGGAGCGATGCGCTTCCACCAGTTCGGCAACCCGATCGTAGATATCGCTCCAGATCGCATTGGTCGCCACGGGCCCGAGTTCGTCCTTCGGGACTTCGACCGCCAGATCCATGTCGCGCCGATGGCCGACATCGATGATTGCGACATCGTTCGCCACCGGCATGTCGTCGCCTGAACGCCCGTCTGTGAAACCCTCATTTCGCGTCAGTGCAGAGGGCGACCGGTTCCCCACTAAGAAGTGGCCCATACGCTCAATCGGACGTTGGGTGGCGGACAGACCGATCCGTTGCACGACACCACCGGCCAGCGCCGCCGCGCGTTCCAACGACAGGGCTAAGTGCGCCCCTCGTTTGTTCGGGGCGACGGCATGGACCTCATCGACAATGACCGTACGGACCGTCTTCAACATCGCCCGGCTCTTTTCCGCGGTGAGCAGAATAAACAGCGATTCGGGCGTGGTAATCAGGATATGCGGAGGGCGCCGGAGCATCTGCTGCCGCTCGCTCATCGGTGTGTCGCCGGTCCGTACGATGACTCGCAGATCAGGCAACAACAGTCCCGCCGAAAGGGCCGCTTGACCGATCTCGAGGAGCGGTTGCTGAAGGTTTTTTTGCACATCGTTGCTGAGCGCTTTGAGCGGCGAGACGTAGAGGATTTGCGTTTCATCCCGCAAGTCGCAACGTAGCGCCTGCTGAAACAGCCGATCGATACAGGACAGGAATGCTGCGAGAGTCTTTCCCGATCCGGTCGGGGCGGAAATCAGCAGATCACGCCCGGACTGAATCTCCGGCCAAGCCTGCTGCTGGACGTCAGTCGCGACCGCAAATTTTTCGGTGAACCATTCAGCGATGATGGGATGAAAGGGCAGAGCCGGCGTCATCGGGCGATCGTAACACAACCACCACTGGCGGAACATGCGGGTCGGATCGTTGAATTGTGCGGTAGCTGGGGGGGAGTCTCCGGAGGGGGAACTTTTATGGAACGAGAGGCCGTGCGGAGAGCATACAGACCGTGCCAGTTTAGGAGGCGGGATGTGGTCGTCTTGCTCTTAGCGAACACACAGCAGGCCAGGCTGCCTCATTATTCGCCATAGGATTTTAAGATGTCATAGGACAAACGGCATTCGCTGCAGTAGTTTCTCGAAAACCGCACCTGGGATGGCGACACCACGTGTCGCGCCAGATAACTCGGGAAATCGACCCAACAGTTCGTCCCCCTGGCGGAGAATCCATCGTCGCGCACCCGGCGGCACAACTCACACATCGGTACGACTCGCACCATCGTCGATCTCCTGTTGCAGAATTCATGCTCAAGGATCACCGCAGTCAGGTGTCCTGTTTTCGGATCGCCCGCACATGAAGATCATCCGGACAACAAACTCGCTCTCCCCGGAGCACTCGGCCAAGGTAGTGCCCGAGATCGACCGTCAGGTGCTTCACCAAATATCCGCTCGCCCCAGCCTCGAATGCGGCCATAACGTAGACCGGGTCCTCATGGAGCGCAAAAAAGACCACCTTGCTATCCGGCAGTGTCTCGTATAACTGACGAGCCGTCCCGAGCCCCTCCAGAAAGGAGAGGGAGAAATCCAGAATAATCAACTCCGGCTCGAGTTTTTTTGCCGTCATGACCACGGCTTCGCCCTCGGTTTCGGATGCCACCACCTCGTAGTGAGATTCCAGCAAAATCTCCAAATAGGCGAGCATGGCCCGAGAGGAATCGCCGATCAACACACGGGGACGCGACATCTTCTTTCTCATAGTCCTACGAGTCACTGCGTAGTTAAAGAAGGCGTATAGTAGGACAAGTGAAGGGAAAACCACACGCGTAAGAGAACGGGTTTCAAGGCCAAAAAGATACTGGCCTACAGACTAGTATTGGCAAGACGGATGGGATAGGAAACGGATGGATTCCCGCTAGGTCTGGCTGGTTAAACCCTGCGCCAAGGCATACTTCACGAGTTCGACAGTGGTGTGCAGGTTGAGCTGTTCCATGATTTGCCCCTTATGAAACTCAACCGTGCGCGGAGAAATCTTGAGAGTGCCGGCAATATCCTTCACTGTATGGCCCTCGGCCAGGAGCTGCAACACTTCGCGTTGACGGGTGGTGAGTTCAGGGCCTGACGGAGCGCCGCCATCCACCCCGCGCAGCATGCTTTCCACGACTTCTTTCGTGACGAGCGGCGTCACATAGAAATTGCCGCCCCGAACCGCTCGGATCGCCTGGGCCAATTCCTCGCCCACACAACGCTTGAGCAGATAGGCGGAGGCGCCGGCCTCGAAGGCGGCGCGCACATACGCCGGATCGGCATGCATGGTGATAAACACCACTTTGACCTGAGGAAACTTGACCTTCATGACCCGGGCGGCATCGATACCGTTCAGCACCGGCATGGAGATGTCCAAAATGACGATATCCGGCTTCAGCTGCGGCACCGCCTCCAGCAGCGCCCGCCCGTCGCCTACGGTGCCGACCAACTCGCACTGATCATCCAACAACCGTCGAAATCCCTCCAGGACGAGGGTATGGTCATCTGCCAACAATACACGCGGAAGCGTCATATCGCCACCCGGACAAGCGGTACGTACATGGATACGGTTGTTCCTTTACCGAGGCTGGATTCCACTTCGCACGTGCCCTGCACAGACAGGAGGCGTTCGCGCATATTCAACAGCCCCAACCCGCCCTCACATCGATCCACCGTCAGTTGATCGAACCCCTTGCCGTCATCGCGTACCACCACGACCACCCCCTCCTCTTCAACCGTGACCTCCACTTCGACCCGGGTTGCTTTCGCATGACGGGCGATATTGGACAGGCTCTCTTGAACGACGCGGTACAGCGCCGTCGAGGCAGTTTTGTCGAGCGGCTGGTCAAGGGGTTGATGGACGAACAAGGCTTTGACGCCCGTTCGAACGGAGAAGTCATCCAGGAGGCGCTGCAAGGCCGCCTTCAGCCCCAGGTCATCGAGAATGGAGGGATGAAAGCGATAGGCCATGTACCGTACGTCGTCGGAGAGCGCCTCCAACCCCTTCAACACATTGTGCACACCATCTTGAGCAGTCCCAGGCGAGCTCCCGATTTGCCGGTCCACGCGCTGAAGCTCCAACATGAGCAACGCCAGTCGTTGATTGACATCATCGTGCAGATCCTGAGCGATCCGTCGGCGTTCCTCTTCCTGAGCCGTCAGAATCCGCCCGGTCAGGGTATGCAACTGTTCTTCACTGCGCTCCAAGGCCAGGCGGCTGGCGGCTAAATCTGCAGTCCGCGCTTCCACCCCCCGCTCCAGCCGCTCATTCACTTCCTCGAGAAGCCGTTCGGTACGGCGACGCTGATAGATAAAGACCACAGGCGCCCATAGCCCGAAGAGACTGAACAGGTGATTGACCCATTCAAACCACGGGGGAAGATTGGGTACTCGCGGGCTGAACGGAGCCGCAATAATCGTAAGCAATGAGCAGGCCGTGGCGGTGACGATCGGCAACCATCGGTATTGACTGGCGGACGACAGGAGCACGACCGCGCTGTAGAGCACCGCGTTCGCCACGCCCAGCGGCAGTTGCAGATCCAGCACAAAAAAGAGACAGGCCAGCAGGCCGGCGAGTCCGACCAGAATCCGCTGCCGCCGTTGCGCCTGAACATCGGTCGGTCGCCCGATTATTTCACCCGTCTCGTCCTGACGAAAGTTGAAAGATGCCATCGGGGCCGGATTTTAGCACGTGCCTCTGTCCGGAGACTAGAACCAGAATGGGCTCAAACCGGTAGCAGCAAACGACCCAACGGTTCGGGTATGATGCCCCGATGTCCGCCCTCCGCCCCATGGTCATCCTCGGAACCGGCTATACCGGCCGCTGGATTCAGAAGCTGGCGCGGGAACAGTCGCTTCCCATTCTGGCCAGCAGCCGACGGCCAGAGCACCACCTCCGCGACGTGGCCCAGACCGCCCGCCTCCAGTTCGATCTGGATCAGCCGTCCACCTGGGATGCGTTGCCGATGGACGCCGACCTGATCTGGACGTTTCCGGCGGTTCCTCTTGAGCAGGTTCAGGCCTTCGCCACACACTCCTGCAGCCATTCCCGTCGGCTGGTGGTATTAGGCAGCACGTCGGCCTACGATCGAGGCGATGAACCGTTGACGAACATGCCCCCATGGATCGACGAATCAAGCCCGGTCAATTTCGATCTTCCGCGCGTTCAGGGGGAGGAATACCTCCGCACCCAACACGATGGCATCATCCTGCGTGTGGCCGGGATTTACGGACCGAATCGCAATCCGGTGGAGTGGATCCGCCAAGGACGTGTCGGCCCGACGCATAAATTCGTGAATTTGATTCATGTCGAGGATTTGGCCGCGCTCTGCCTTCTCGCCCTGCGGACCGGACGCGCGGGGGACATCTACAACATCAGTGACGGGCATCCGCGACGATGGGCCGACATTTGTGCGGAAGTGTCACGCAGATGGGGCATTGTAAGCCCGCGGGAAGCCTCCTCCTGCCAATCGGGCAAGCGGATCTGCAACCGCAAAACACTCGACACACTCCACTACACACTCCGGCATCCGGACCTCTATCACACGCTGGCCGCCTTGCAACAGGCAGCAGGCGCGCGCATGACTCCTTAGCGAAGGCCTCACTCTTTGGCCAGGCGAGTAGGGTTTCCCGCAAGTACCTGGTGGATGGCCTCCCCGGCGATGCGCTGCCCCGCCGCCGTCCAATGCGTGTCATCGGGAAGATAGGTCAACACGCCCTGCGCGGCGGCGTTGCGAAGCGGTGGAGTCAAATCGAGAAATTCGATCTCCGGCGCGAGCTGCTTCAGCATCGACGCAACTTCCTCCGGCAGATCGTTGAGCGGCCACTCCCTCATTTCCTTTGTAAGGGGCTCAAAGTTTTCCAATCCCTGATGCACCCGATGCTTCACCGGGGCAAATGCCACCACAAGGCGAATACCCTGTTGGCGGCTTACCTGATAGGCTTCGGCCCAAATTGCTCGCAGCCGTTCCAGGCGCAGTCTGTCCGTGGGCCGCAATGCCCCGAGTTTCTCCCAAAAGTACAGCAGGGTTTCCCTTCCTTCCGCATCCAGAAAGCGGCCACGAAGACGCAAATAATCAGGGTGCGGCACACATCCTTGCACCGCTTTGCGTGAGAGGAGCAGCAGATTTCTCGTCAACGAGCGCATCCAATAGTCATCGTGCGCGGCGCTCGTATCGGGTACGGCCCGCACCTCCTGATCTTCCGGATCCAATTGATAGAGATCGTTTCCCTCAAAAAATACCCACACAATCGTCTTCGGTTGAAGGGCCAGCGCATACCGCTTTAGCACGACGAGTTCCTGCTCCGGCCCGTATCCGCTGATCCCTAAATTCGCCACGGACGCGCGCAACCGCTGGCTTAATTGCGTCGTGAGGAGACTGCTACCGGGGAGCATGGGCGATTCAACATAGGAGTCACCGATGACCACGACATCGGCCCGGTCCATATCCGTGTCGTTCCGAAAACCTCGATGGTCGTACCGGAGATCGAATCGTTCCGGAGTATTCGCCGGAAGGCAGAGCGCTTCACCGATATTCCCCCGCACGAAAGACCCTTGCTCGCGGTAATGCGCCTCACGGCGGTAGCCGAGTTCCGGATCACGCACATACCCGGAACGATCGAACCATTCGCGTCCCGGGGTACCGAACAGGGTTTGGTAATTAAGCAGTCCCGCAACGGCCAACAACTCGGCCGACCCCAGCACGACGATTCCGCAGAGGGTCATCAGGACGAACCGGCCCTGGATCTCCTTTCGCGGCAGATCGGAGAACAGCGCATACAACCCCCAACACAACAAATAACCTGCGACGAGGTTGTCCACGAGGTGCTTGGTACTCGTCACCCCCGTCATCCATACCAGTGTCCCGCCACACAGGAAGATGGCTATCGCCAACCATGTAGGCTTGTATCTCAACACGTCCCCCTCCAGATTCGTACCAAAATACGCCGGCGGCCTGCCTCTACACTAGCCGCCGCATACGATTGTCACATTCACGGCAACGCTGAACACTTGTCCAGCAATACTGGACATTTTTGCAGCCGTATTCAAGGGGGCAGGAAGCTGGAGAGGCCCTTAGCCTGGGCCCTCAGGCACCGACGGGACGCACTACATCGAAAGACAGCGATGTCTCATTCCTTGAGACTCCCCCCCAAAACGTGCTACACAGGTAAAAAGGCGGGTTTGCGCGTTCCGTTTTCTGTAGGCGCCCACGAGCCAGCGATGATCGAGATTGTCAGAAAAAAGAAACCGGCCGGACGCACCCCGCCATCCCCGACCAAAACCGAAGTGCACGTCGGCGACATTGTCCGCCGGCTCCGCAAGGCTCATCACTTGTCGGTGAGAACACTCGCCGATAAGTGCGGGTTCTCTCCCAGCTTCATTTCTCAGGTCGAGTTACGCCAAGCCTCGCCGTCCATCGCCTCCACTGAAAAGATTGCTTCCGCGTTAGGCGTCACCCTGGGAGAATTCTTCCGAGCCATCGACCCCACCCCACCGGCCGTCATCCGATCGGATGCCAGACCGGTCGTGCAAAGCGAATGGTCCCGCGCAAAAATCGAAGCGTTAGGCCCATTCAACAAGGACAGCCAGTTCGAGCCCATGGTGATTACGATCCAGCCGGGCGGAGCCAGCGGGCATAAACCCTACGTACGCCAGGCTGAACAGTTAGCGGTGGTACTGCTGGGCACGCTCGAATTGACCTTGGAAGAGGAAGTGCACCATCTCAAGCGGGGCGATGCCGCCGGGATTCCCGCCGGCAATCGTCATTGCTGGCGAAACATCAGCAAGCGGCCGGCGCAAATTCTGATCGTCACGGCACACCGGCGCTTGTAATCACTGCGATCACGTCCCACCGCCAGCAGGCTCCCACCCATCTTAACGGCAGGGAAACCCCGGGAGCATCGGGCCCGCTCTCGCGTCTCAGGACCGCAAGAGCGCCATCACACTGAGACAAACCAGCAGATTATTGACGGCATGCCCGATCATTCCCGGCCACAAGCTACCCGTCCGCTCATAGGCCCACGCCCATAACACGCCGCTCCAAAAGACACTCAGGAATCCGATCACTCCGTAGCCGTGAGCAATGGCAAACAGCGCCGCGCTCAGCATGGCGGCTGTGCCCCATTGGAACCGCCGCCTGAAGACGCCGAACAACAGTCCCCGAAAGGCCAGCTCTTCAAACACCGGCGCAAAGACCACATATTCCATCAAGCTGACGATCAGGGTCGGAGGCGTGCCCCATACGAGATCGGCATCGAACCATTCGGTCCAGTGACTGATCAAATTGAGCGGTTCGGCAATGCGTCCCAACACCCACTCTCCCGCGAGTCCGGCTGCCACGACCGCCAGGACCGCTAAACTCAGTTGTCCCACATGACGCGGTTCAAGACTCAACCCCAATCCTCGCCAAAACGTCTGCCGCTGGGGACGCAGCAGGTGATAATAGGCCAGCGCCAGCAATGGCAGGTTCGACAACGGCACCGCAACGACCCGCAATGAGGGCACGTCGCCGGCGGCAAAGAGGAACGCCACCGTCAAGAGTGCACCAACGGCGCCCCCTCGAAGCAACACCCCGGCCCCCAGACGTCCGGCCCATAAGGGCGGCAACTCGGCGGATCCCACTCGAAACATGGCCGCGCCTTTGCCTCGCCGCAGCCACGCGATCAAGACGAGACCTCCTATGACCATGAGGCTCAACTCAAGCAGGGCGAATGCCCGTGCGCGCCGAACCAATCCTTCGATGCGTTGCTGATCGCCTGTCTCGATCGTGACCAGCAGCGGACGATCGCCCGCCCGCTCGGCTATACGAGTCGCCAGCCGGCTATAGAACCAACCGGAGACTGGTTGCTCCGCCAGGGAGGCTTGCAAATCGAAACCGACGTCGGGAGTCACATGCGTCTCAACGTAGCCGGCCTGCAGCAGTCGGGCGAACAAGGGATAGGGCGCGGCCTGCCGTATCCATCGCGAAATACTTTGGCGAACCTCCGGAAGATGTCCCGCCTCACCTTCCAGGATGGCCATGTGGAAATCGACAAACGGATCGGACGCTTCTTCAGCCAGTTCGCGATACCACTCGATGGCCTGCTCACGATCGTTCGCATCGCTTCCCATGGTGAGGTCATAGAGCAGTTGTTCCCACACCGGCAGCGTCTTCACACCGTCCGCTTGATCCATCAGGCGACCGACCATGTGGCTGAGCGCGCGCCCGGGATCCGCGACTCGCTCGACCCTCGGGATATCGAACGATAACCAGGCCACAACTGCAATAGAAGCCGATAGAACCACGGCGGACAACAACGTGACCGCGCGGGAAAACCCGGGATTGTACGCATGCGGAGGAGGCGGCGCCCCGACACAGGGCGCGGGAGAGTGAGATGAAGGCGAGACCGGACCGGTCGATGCGTCAGCGTCCACGAGACCTCCAAGGGTAAAGCGCGCCGGAGTATACCACCGGCTTTAAGGCGGTGAAACTGCAGAGCCTCTCGCAGCATAGGGCGATGACCTCTCGCGACAATCTCATGGCTGAACCCCCTCTGGTTTCGCTATACTACGCCACTCGTCACGCCAAACGTGTTTCCATGGACGGTACGACCTGGCCTGACGAGCGGACACAATCAGTTTCAACCATGAGCCGTTCCTCACACGATCACGAATTTGTCCCACCGTATCGGTTACTGATGGGCCCCGGCCCGAGCATGGTGCATACGCGCGTGTTGCATGCCCTGTCGCAGCCCCTGGTTGGCCATCTGGACCCTCTATTTCTGAAATTGATGAACAGCATTCAAGCGTCGCTGCGCATGCTTTTCCAGACGGAAAACGAATTCACCATCGCCCTCCCCGGCACTGGGTCGGCAGGGATGGAGGCCGTGATCGCCAATCTCATCGAGCCCGGTGATCGCACAATCGTCGGCGTCAACGGCGTCTTCGGTTCACGACTGGCAACCATGATCGAACGGAGCGGCGGCATCCCGTTACGTATAGAGGCGCCCTGGGGGCAGATCATTTCGTTGGACGCCGTGCACGACGCCTTGTCTCGAGGCGGCCCGGTCAAGGCGGTGGTGTTGGTGCATGCGGAAACATCGACCGGCGCCAGGCAGCCCCTCGAAGAAGTCGGCGCCCTTTGCCGAGCGCACGGCGCCTTACTCATCATCGACGCCGTCACATCCCTCGGCGGCATCCCCGTGGAGGTTGACGCATGGGGAGTTGATGCCTGTTACAGTGGCACGCAAAAATGCGTGAGCTGCCCGCCTGGCTTGTCACCGTTGACGATGAGCCCCCGCGCCATGGAGGTTGTTCGAGAGCGACGCACTCCCTGTCACAGTTGGTACCTTGACCTCTCGTTGATTGCCGAATATTGGAATGACCGCAGCCGCGCCTATCACCACACGGCCCCCATCTCCATGCTCTATGGATTACACGAGGCTCTGCGACTGGTGCATGAGGAAGGACTGTCGCCGCGGTTCCTCCGCCATCAACTGAACAGCGATGCCTTACTCGCCGGACTTGCACCCCTGGGCCTACGGCCGCTGCCTCCACCGGCACATCGACTCCCTATGCTCAACTGTGTCACCCTGCCCGAGGGCATTGACGATATGCTGGTGCGGTCGCAGTTGCTGCAGGATCACGGAATTGAAATCGGGGGAGGCCTGGGACCGCTGCGCGGGCGCGTCTGGCGGATCGGGCTGATGGGCGAATCCTGCCAGCAGGCCCACGTGCTGACACTGCTCAACGCCTTGGAAGGCATCTTCGCCCAGCACGACTGGCTGGATCAGCCAGGTCGCGCGGTGCAGGCGGCGGTCGAAACCTATACCCAATCACAGTTGTCGGCGAGGAGGAGTGCATGAGTCGAAACGGGTTCTGGATCGTCATGGCAGGAGTTGCCGGCTTCGTCGCGGCCATCACCTACTGGGTCATCGCCCTCGCCGTGGCAGAGTCACACAAGGCCGACATGGTGGCGCCCGAACGGGTGACCAGTTTCATCCATGCCGTGATCGATGCCAATCGCGCCAACTACACACAGAACGTCGTCGACAAATTGCACACTCAAGGCGTGGTTGAAGCCCTCGAACATTGGAAAGAGGAAAAGGGGCTTCCGCTGCCGGCCCAATTCCTTCTCGAATCAGGCCGTCTGGTCGCGCAGAAAGACATGAAACTGAGCTTCCGGCTCGCCAGCCTCACCCCGATCTATGTGTGGAACGGACCGAACAGTGAGTTTGAACGGCGCGGCCTGGAGGTCGTCATGAAGGCGCCGGAGAAACCTTTCACAGGATTTTATCAGCAAGGCGGGGTACGATACTTCCAAGGCATCTATGCCGACCGGGCGGTCTCCGAGAGCTGCGTATCCTGTCACAATGGGCATGCGAACAGCCCGCGACGAGACTATAAGCTCAACGACATCATGGGCGGCGTCATTGTCACCATTCCGATCAGCGAGGCCCCATGACCATCGCCATCCGCCAGACCCGCATCCTCGACGGCCTAGGCCGCAAGATTGAGCGAGGCACCGTCGTGATCGAGGGTGATCGCATTGTCGCCGTCGGACCGGATCAGACGATCCGTCTGCCCCGAGGTGCACAACGCATCGACGGCCGTGGCCTGACGGTCCTTCCAGGCCTCATCGATTGCCATGTCCACTTTTGCCTCGGCGCAGAAGCCGATGTGGTGGCAGCTGTCGAGCAGGAGTCCTCGGCGGTGACCCTGCTCAAGGCGGCTGAATTAGCACGCCGCACCGTGCAGGCCGGCTTCACCACCGTCAGGGATGTCGGCTTCCGCGACCATGCCGTGTTTGCGTTAAAAAAGGCCATCGCCTCGGGACTCACGCCGGGGCCACGCATCCTCGCCGCAGGTCTTGCGATCTGTATGCCCGGCGGACATGCCCGCTTCATCGGACGCGAAGCACAGGGGATCGAGGCCGTGCGGGCCGCGGTGCAGGATCAACTCACCGCCGGCGCCGAGGTCATCAAGGTGATCGCGTCAGGCGGGGTCCTCACTCCGGGAACGTCCCCCGACGAAGCCCAAATGACTGTGGAAGAACTCAAAGCCGCCGTTGAGGTCGCCGTCGCCCATGGCCGCCACGTAGCCGCCCATGCCCATGGCGCGACCGGAATGAAGAACGCCCTGCGCGCCGGAGTCCATTCGATCGAACATGCTACCCTCATGGATGACGAAGCCGCCGGCCTGATGACCCAGCGTGGCGTGTACATGGTGCCGACACTCTCTGCCCTCGCCACCACAGCCGCCTGTCCGACCGGCTGCGGCATTCCCGACAGCGCCCGCTCAAAAGCGAAAAACATGGTCAGGCAACACGAGAAGAGCTTCCGCGCCGCCGTTCGGCGTGGCGTGCCGATCGCCCTCGGGACCGATGCCGGCACACCCTTTAATTACCATGGCGACAATGCGCAGGAATTGGAACGGATGGTCATCCTGGGCATGACACCGATGGATGCGATCATGACGACCACCTCCGCCGCCGCGCGATTGCTGCGCCTCTCGACAGAAATCGGCACCATTGAAGCCGGCAAACAGGCGGATCTGTTGGTGGTGGAGGGCAATCCGCTCAGAAATATCGGCCTGTTATTGAAGCAAGAACGGATCGCGGGAGTCATGCAGCGCGGACGATTTGTGTCGGGACCGCTCTCACAGACGTGAGGCGTGGAAAATAGACCGCGAACCGCACGAGGGAGGATTTAGGGCGTTATCACCGCCCGTTCATTCGCTTCGCATGATGTTGCACCACTGAAGATTCATCGACGTTCGTACAGCAGTTCCAGTGCCGTGGCAAACCCGTTGATTCGACCCTTCCGGAACATGTCGTCCAGGCGGCCTCGCAACGCGCGAATTCCCCCTTCATCGCCGCGGGCGACCACGGCCTGGGACACCATCATCTGCACGGCCACTTCGAGCAGGCGATGTTTGCGTTGCTCCATTTCCGGCGTGACGAATTCATCCAGCACCTCCGCTCCCCGCGCCTCGACGATCGGTTCCTTGAACGTATCATACCCCTGCTGCGCCACCGTACGCTCGCGAATGATGGCCAATTCGGATTTGATCCGCGGCACCATTTTCATCAGGACGGCGAACACTTCTTTTCGTCCCTCGTCGAACAGCTTCTTCTCCATTTCCTCGAGAATCAGCGCCGGATCGACAGGATCAGGGCGCAGTTCCTCGCCCCAATGCAGACGATCATAGGTGCGCCGGCTCTCGGGATCGCCGAGAACTTCGTAGGCAGAATTGATCTCCCGGATCTTCTCTTCCGCCTCGCTGTTATTCGGATTGCGATCGGGATGATGCTCGAAAACGAGCTTGCGGTAGGCTTTTTTGATCTCGTCATCGGAGATGTCCCGGGACACTCCGAGAACGCGATAATAATCAACACGCGGCATAGTGCGAGCGACTATACCATGTCCGCTTTGCGCGCTTCACCTGGCCCGCGCCGCGCCCCCCAGCGTGTACGCTCGCATTGATCTCCCTGCCCGGCTCCGCCATACTCCCAGTCGCCACCGAACCTACAGTCAGACGGTGACCGGAGTGACGGTCCCTCATTCCTTGTTCGCAGCATCACCCGGCAGGGCGCGCACATGATTGCTCGCATGATCCAGCTGAGCGAGTCCGCGATCACCGTCGAGTTTGGGGACACAATTGCCCTGAGCACGAACGACCTCGTGCTGGCCTTTACGGCAGCGGTGGACCAGGCGGGAATTCGAGGTTTCATAGAAGTCGTTCCCACCTACCGCTCCGCCACACTCTATTTTGACGCACGGCTCACTGATGCCGGCACAGTAATGAAAAACATGCGCGCATTGACGGTGGACACAGCAGTCTCACCCTCGCGCCCTTCCACTACTCACACCATTCCTGTTTGGTATGGAGGCGCAGCCGGACCGGATCTCCCCGATGTGGCCAGGCAGGCCGGGCTCACTGCTGAGGAAGCCGGCGAACTCCACGCCTCCATCACATATCGGGTGTTTATGCTAGGGTTCAGCCCCGGCTTTCCCTACCTGGGCATCGTGCCTGCGCCGCTTGCCACACCGCGCCTTCCGACGCCGCGCAAACAGGTGGCCGCCGGCTCAGTGGGCATCGCAGGAACACAGACCGGTGTGTATCCCCAAGCCAGTCCTGGCGGGTGGCGCATCATCGGACGCACGCCGGTCGTTCTGTTCGATCTCCACAGACCCAAGCCGTTTCTGCTCGCTCCGGGCGACCAGGTGCGATTCGTGGCGATCGAGGAAGAAGAATTCGAGCAACTGGCAGGAGACCAGGCATGACCCAGTTGCGCAGCATCGACCTGAACTGCGACGTCGGCGAAGCGCCAACACCCGAGCAACGGGATGTGGAGGCTCGCCTCATGCCATATGTGACCTCGGTCAATATCGCGTGCGGAGTGCATGCAGGCGATGCGGCATTGATGCGCAGCACCATTCAACTGGCAAAACAGTACGACCTGGCGATCGGTGCGCATCCCGGGTTACCTGATCGCGAATCACGCGGACGCCGGGAATGGCCGCTCTCGCAAGGGTTTGTGCTCGACCTCATTCTCTCTCAGGTGAATGAATTGATGGCGATCGGTCAGGCGGAAGGCATCCGGCTCTCGCATGTGAAACCGCATGGAGCCCTCTACAACATGGCGGCACGTGATCCGGAACTCGCGGATGCGGTGGCGGCCGGGATCGCCCAGCTCAACCGGGGATTGATCCTGATCGGATTAGCCGGGTCCGAACTCCTCACCTCTGGCACGGCGCATGGGCTGGCAGTCGCCGCAGAAGGATTTGCCGATCGAGCCTATCAAGCCGATGGTCGGTTAGTATCCCGGGCCGAGCCGCATGCCGTGATCCGCAATGAATCCACCGTGCTCGCGCGGGCGCACTCACTGGTGCACGGCAGGACCGTTGTTGCAGCCAATGGGACAATGCTCCACCTCCACATCGATACCCTCTGCCTTCACGGCGACACCCCGGATGCCGTCCGGCTGGCCCAGGCGCTGCGAGCGATGTTCGCCAAGGATGGAGTGACCGTCAGACGACTCGATCATGCCGACTAAACAGCCACTGATTCATGTGCTGCATCCCGGCCTTTTCACGACCGTGCAGGATCTCGGTCGTTCCGGGTATCAGCGATTCGGCGTGTCGGTGAGTGGAGCGATGGACTCGTGGGCGCTCATGATCGGCAATCGCCTGCTCGGGAATCCGGACGGGGCTGCCGGTCTGGAGATCACTATCCAAGGCCCTGAACTCTTGTTCGAGCAGGCGCTCACCATTGCCATCACCGGTGCCGACCTTTCGCCGACCGACAATGGTCTCGCCATTCCCATGTGGACCGTAGTCGCCATGCAGGCCGGCAGCCGGATACAGTTCGGGATGCGACGGCATGGCGCCCGCGCCTATCTCACAGTCGCGGGCGGTATCAGCGGCCCGATGACACTGGGAAGCCTTGCGACGCATGTCCGGAGTGGAGTGGGAGGACTGGCGGGGCGAGCGGTGAAGAAATGGGACCAATTGAGCGTGGGACCTGCCGCACCAATGGCGGCACAGTCCATCGGACGCTCCCTGCCGGAACAGTTTCGGCCGCGATATGTGGCGTCACCCACTGTGCGAGTCATGCCGGGTCCGCAATTCGATTATTTTACGGACGACGCCATTCGACTGTTTACCAGCAGTCCGTATCGCGTCACGACCGAATCAGACCGGATGGGCTATCGCTTGGAGGGTGCGGAGCTTCCGCATCGTACTTCAGCGGAGATCGTCTCTGAAGCGGTGTGCGTCGGCAGTCTTCAAGTCCCGTCGAATCGACAACCGATTCTGCTGATGGCAGATTGTCAGCCGACGGGCGGATATGCCAAGCTCGCCACGATGATCGGCGCAGATCGTTCACGAGCGGCTCAATTGGCCCCCGGCGACAGCCTGTCATTTCGAATCATCAGCGCGCAGAAGGCATCTGAACTGTTTCGGTCGAACCATGCCGAACTTGATCGCATCCTTCCCCCCTGCCGTTCGTGAGACAAGACCCTCCGCGGCGGAGTCTCTGTGCGAACTTTTGCCGACGATTCGTGCGCTGCCCCAACGAACGAGAGGGTCCTTTCAAGGCGCGGAGTCCTTGACATTGCCCTGAAGCGATCTATTATTATTCGTATGGACACCACACTGACTCCTCGACAAATTACCCACGATGAGAAAAAGGCGGCTGAGGCCGCTTTCGCTGGTCGCCCATTCAATCCCAAATGGTCTGACGCGGCTCGCATCGTCTACGACGGCCTTCTCGCCGCGATGGGGAAAGAGGCTCGTGCCGTCGACACACACGACGAACTCGAGCCGGTTGAGCCGTTGGCTTAATTCCCTCGCTGCAGCTCGGTCGCCTAAGGGGCGCAGATGCCGCCCCTCCCCTGTGGCCATCGCTCGCGTGGCATGAGCACGACGCGCATGAGGCTACGCGGGTGAGCGCCGTCGTGCGATAAGTTCCTTCACCAGTGCCTGCTCCTCCGCTTCACTCTGTACCTCCCCATTCAACCGTGCCTCGGTCAAGCGCTCCAGGATGGTGCGATATTCAGGACCAGGCTTCAACCCCAAAGCCTGAAGCGCCTTTCCCGTGAGTGCCGGTTTGACGTCACGATAGGTGGTGAGATACTGCGACAGATACCGTTTGGCGGTGTTCGAAGCGTTCTTCGCCAAAAGGAACACCAGACACTCCTCTGACAAGCCGGCCAGAATCGCAACCGTATCCGATGGCCGCAGAGGCGCGCGCCTCGTCAACGTCCGACACACCGGCTGCGTGAGAAATCGAGCCTGAGTGATGGCCGTCCGCTCCGCTTCGGTAAAGGGAAACCGCGCAAGCATCTCACGGACGGCTTGATCCGGCATGATCTCCGCGAGAGCCATGGCATAGACCACCCATTCATTGAGGGTCCGGTCGAGACAGGACAGCCGATACCAATCCAACGCCGCTTCCAGGTCGCTGAGTCGTCGATCCAGACGAACAGACCACGTCAGCGTGGGGTGAAGAAACCGCAATAGATCCAGGTCGGCCAGTCGGCGCACCGCCTGCCTAGGGGTGCGCTCGGAAAACAGCAACCGCAGTTCATCCAGGAGGCGCTGCCCGGAGAGACGATGGAACAACTCCATCTTCACCGCGCCTTTAATCAAGGCCAGTGTTTCTTTACTCAATTGAAAGTCGAATCGCAGTTCGAACCGGATGGCGCGAAAGACCCGCGTCGGATCTTCGACAAAACTCAAACTATGGAGCACCCGGATCAGACGCTCTTTCAGATCGCGTTGCCCTCCATAGAAGTCAATGAGCTGGCCGAAACTTCGAGGCCTGAGCGCCACCGCTAGCGTATTAATCGTGAAGTCGCGCCGGTAGAGATCCTTCTTGATGGAACTTTGTTCGACGGTCGGCAGGGCCGTCGGATATTCGTAGTACTCGGTACGGGCCGTCGCCACATCCACTTTAAACCCGTCCGGTAGCAACACCACCGCCGTGCCAAACCGCTCATGCACCTTGACGCGACCTGCCCGCTCCTTCGCCAGCGCGCGCGCAAACGCGATGCCGTCCCCCTCAACGACCAAATCCACATCGAGATTCTCGAAGCCGAGCAACAGATCGCGGACGAATCCTCCGACCACGTAGAGTGACAAGCCCAGCCGGTCTGCCAATTCACCTGACGCTTGCAGCAAATCATAGACGCGAGAAGGCAACCGATCGCGCAGCAGTCCTTTCAGATCCCGCTTGCGCACGCCTCCTCGTGCCTCCACCCCCATCAAGGACTTCGACTGACCGCGCGCAGACGCCAGCACATCCTCATGCAGACTGCGGAGCAGATCGGTCCTCGTGATGACGCCGACCGTCTTGCCGTCGGACAACACCGGCACGAAACGTTGATTCAATTCAATCATCCGGGTCTCGATGTCATGAAACGGCGTGTCGGGCAACGCACTGTAGGGTCCGCTGCTGGCCAGATCCCCCACTCGCTGAGCTCCGAGCTGATGAAATAGCGCTTTCTGAACGGTCTCCCGTGAAATCATGCCGATGTATCGGTCTTTCGCATCCACCACCGGCAACACGTTGACACCGTAGGTGGTCATGGACCGTTCCGCCTCAGTCACCGTCGCATCCGCGAGAATCGATTTCACGGGCGTGGTCATGACATCCCGAGCCAACAATGTGGGACGGTACCGTTCGGTCAGCAGACGGGTCAGTTGTTCCTGCACTTCCACCAGCGTCCGGCCCTTGACGCTGGCCGCGGCCGCCACGGCATGTCCGCCGCCGCCAAACTCGCGCGCGATCCAGGCCACGTCGATCTCCGGCCTGCGACTCCGTCCGATAATCTGAACCTTCTCCTCCATCGCAATGGCCACGATCACGGCGTCAAACCCTTGCAGTTCCGCGAGCCGCTGAACCGCTTCGGCAAGGTCCCCGGTATAACGATCGTATGCGCTCGAAGCGACAAGGATTTTCCGACCTTCTAAGTAGTAGATCGCGCCCGATTGAAGCAGATCATTCAGCAAGGCGATGAGATCCGGATCAAGCGGATGCCGCAGCGTCTCTGCGACCCGGTTCAAATCGGCGCCCGCGCGCAGGACACACGCCGCCGCTTCCAAGTCGCGCGGCGTCGTCGAGGGATAGGCCAGCGAGCCGGTTTCCTCATACAAGCCGATGGCCAGCACCGTAGCCTCGTCCGCCGTGAGTGCCACCTGCCGCGCGTTCAGTCGCTCGATCAGCAACGTCACCGTGGCTCCCACCGGTTCGATATGCCGTTCCGCGACCGACGGCCAGGCTGAACGTTCTGATCCCTCGCCTTGTCCGTGATGGTCGAATATATGAACGTGCAGGTCCTTACGCTCACTGAGCACCTTCAAGGGACCGATCCGCTCGGGCTCCTGCACATCGACCAGGATCAACCGATGCACCTGCTCCAACGGCACATCCTTCAGACGGGAGATGCTCTGGTCGTGCTCAGCCAAAAAATTTCGCACCGACTCCTGCGCGCCTCCGGGAAACACCAGAACGGCGTCGGGATACAGCTTCCGGGCCGCCACCATGGAGGCCAGTCCATCGAAGTCTGCATTGAGGTGAGTCGTGATGAGATCCATGCCGGCATTCTAGCAGGATCGAGCAAATCGATTCAGGGGTGAAGGCAGAAGTTCAGGCCACAGATGTCGGCATGCGCAGGGTGAGGGCTGAGGTCAGAAAGAACCATGCCGTCCACAGTGTGACCTCTAGACGGCATGGAGACACTCGACAGCAAGCACGAGCGCGGAGACCGGCTAAATGACCCGGACCGGCAAGTTCAGTGACCTGCCGAGCCCGGTCCGGGGAGGGACATTATCGCTGCTGGCGGTCGTGCTTCTGGCGAGCGATGTGGCGCGAGGTGCGATCCTGAGCATGCTTGACCCTAGCGCGCTCTTTCTTCGTCACCACCCCATCGGACTTAGCCTTATCCTCCATGTTGTTGATGTGCTCCTGTTGGTTGTTCAAGCGATTGGCCTCGCGTTCATTCAGTTGTCCGCTGGCAATGCCTTGATCAATCCGTCGCTCCTGATTCGCCTGCCGCTGATCAATTCTGGGTGTCTCCGCCTGCGCCAAGGCAAATGCCGGGACACACATCGAGAGCACAGCCGCACTCCAAATCACCTGCTTCATACATCCTCCCTTGGTTATCGCGAGAGCCCTGTCGTTCAACTCAACGTACAAGGCGTCTATTTCGTTGACAACGGGTTTTTCATTTCTGAGCGCGTCTACGGAGAACTGCGTGTCGCCACCACAGCAGAGGCATGTGTCAGGAAGCATCCCGCACAAGCTGGGCAAAATTGAACAGATGTTGGCGTTTTCCTCCCCTGTCGGTCCAACTTCGCCACGCCAACCGGACACAACCGGCACAAATCCGAGTGATTCCCCCTTGATCAGGAGGCATGGGGATTGCTGAGTCAGTCGACGACCTGCAGTCGTCATCACTGAAGGAGGATTGATATGAGGATGAACGCTGACGCTTCATTGCTGGCCATCGCGGTGGCGACCCTCGCCGCCATCAGCTTCACGGTTGAACCGGCATTTGCAAAAGAGAAAGAACGGAAGGGCACACATCACCCGCACGCCGCAACCACCTCAGCAGCTGCGGCAGCGTCCCTGTTAGGATCTGTGCCTGAACAACCCGCTGCCCCCAAACCGGGACAGTATGATTCCAAACCCGGCCTCGCATGGAAGACCGTGGGCGGCACCGTCAAGGACATTCAGGGAGAAACCTATACGGTGGAAGATTACGACGGCAGTCAAATAAAGATGCGCGTCGGGCAAGGTACCAAGCAGCTTCGAGGTCACAAAAAGGTGGGCGACACCATTCGGGCTGAGATTACTCACGGCGGCTTCGCCAATTCCACTCAGTAACTCGCTGACCTTGCGAACCCGGCCTCCGCTCGCCGGTGTCCGAAGAGGCCGACCCTGCACAGGTCGGCCTCTCCCTCATCCCTCACACCTGTGTTGACGATTGTTATTTCGGTGCGCCAACAAACTCGATATCACCGTAATAGGCCACCGCGCGCTCTTTGGTGTTATCCGTATCTGTCATGATCGCAATGCCGTTGATCGCAGGCGGTTCCTCGCCGAACGCCGAGAGATAATCCTGATAGACGTTTCGCTCCTCCTCGACCCAGGAACCGATCCGTCGAGTCCCGCTCTCCACGACAATCATCTTGGCAAAACTGGTGAACGCATTGTCCACCACGGTTCCCACGGGGCTCTTGCTGTCCCAGATATAGTTGAGCGCGGCGATAGGAATGTCGCCGAATAGCGCCTGGCCGGCTTTGTATTTCAGTTTTTTCCCGAAACTGACCTTGTCGGGCTCATAGGCAAAGGTAATGTACAACCGTGCCGGATAGTCGTCGCCGTCTTTCCGGGTCACGTCGCTCTTGTCCACAATATTCTCGATTTTCCAACGCCAGCGGACAATCGGATATTCCCGCGGGTCGATCGTCACAGCCTTGGTCAGTCCCGAGGCGCTGGCCTCGCTCACTGCTCTGACGACGGTGATGGCCTGGTCTTTGACGACGTCATATCGCGTGTGCCGTTCGATCTTCTTGAACGTGAGCATGTGCCAGCCATCCGGCAACGCGGCTCCTTCTGCGGCAGCAGAGAACGTTCCCACCGCCAGCCGTGCGGGCTGCTGGGCGAGCCCCATCGCCGCTGCGCTCAACAATGCGAGACACAGAATGGGACCAATTGGCCTCATGTGTGCTTATCGCCTCATCCAGGCAAACAGCCTGGTCAGGAGCGACTTCGTGCGCGGGGTAAAGTGCGCCTTGCGCCAGAGATTGACCGCCTTCTTGATGACTTCCGCACGTGTCGGATAGGGATGGATGGTCGAGGCAATCGTCTTGGCGCCGACGCCGGCCTTCATCGCCACAGAGACTTCACTGATTAAATCTCCGGCGTGCGACCCGACAATGGTCGCGCCAAGAATCGTATCGGTACCGGCTTTGATATGAAGACGAGCAAACCCTTCTTCATCACCATCCAGGATGGCTCGATCGACCTCGTCAAACCTATAGGTATAGGTTTCAACCTTCAGTCCCTGTTTCACCGCCTCCGCTTCATACACACCGACATGGGCGATTTCCGGAGTGGTGAAGGTACACCAAGGCATCTTAAGCGAATTCACGCTCGCATATCCCAATCCGAAGGGGTGGGGAAATAGCGCATTCTGAATGACGATCTGCGCCATCGCATCGGCGGCATGGGTAAACTTGTAGCGCGAACAGACATCGCCGGCGGCATAGATGCGCGGGTTCGTCGTCTGCAGGCGATCGTTTACCGTGATCCCCTTGTCGTCATAGTTGACGCCAACCCTCTCCAATCCCAAGCCTTGCACATTCGGCGCACGGCCCACGCCTACCAGGATCTCATCGACCGTCAGATCATAGTGCTGACCGTGTGAATCGACGACGAGCCGCTTGCCGTCGGGAGCTTTTTCAACCTTGAGATCCTTCCCGCAACAGAGCAGAGTCACGCCGTCACACCCCATCGACTGTTGCACGAGCTCCGCCGCGTCGCGATCCTCATTCGGGAGAATGCCGTGCATTGCCTCAATGAGCGACACGCGACTGCCGAACCGCGCGAAGGCCTGCGCCAATTCACACCCGATTGGGCCTGCCCCGATGACGCCGACACGCGCGGGGAGCGTCGTGAGCGAAAACACGGTTTCATTGGTCAGATAGCCCGCCTCTTCCAATCCAGCGATGGCAGGCGCAGCAGCTCTTGCACCGGTACACACAGCCGCTTTGACGAAGGCTACGGTCCGGTTGCCCGCCGGGCCTTCCACGACCACCGTGTCTCCGCCGTCAAACCGGGCCTGGCCGATGTAGACATCTACACCCAGCGCCTTGTAACGGTGTGCGGAATCCACATGGCTGATTCTGGCCCGCAGCTGCCGCATTCTCGCCATGGCCGCACCGAAATCGTGGCTCACCCCGTCCGGAATGCGAACGCCGAATTCCGAAGCGGCGCGCAGATGCGCCCAGGCGTTGGCAGCGCGGATCATGCCCTTGGAGGGCACACATCCGACATTGAGGCAGTCTCCCCCCATCAAGTGCCGCTCAACGAGCGCCACCTTCGCACCCACTCCCGCAGCGATGACGGCCGTGACTAATCCCGCAGTTCCGGCCCCGACGACGACGATGTTGTATCGGCCTTCCGGTTTAGGATTCACCCAATCGGATGGATGCACATTGCCGACCAGTTTCCGGTTGTGCTCGTCATCGGGCAGAACGAGATGGTGGCTATCGGCGGTCATCAAAGACATCCACTCGACCTTTCTCTCTGTGCGCGAGACCCGGCACTCAGGCGCCGCGTTCGGTTCAGTCTGATTTACCAGTGAGCCGCTTGTAGAGGATCGGCACGAGCGCCAGGAGGCCCAGGAGGGTAAATGCCATCAACACATTGGGCGACACGATTTCCTTGAGCGAATTGATCGTGCCCAACTGGCGTCCCGCATAGGCAAACACGAAACTTCCGGGAATAATACCGAGGGACGTCGCCGCCACATAGGTTCCGACGTTGACCCGGGTCAATCCCGACACCATATTGACGAGAAAAAACGGAAACAGCGGGATCAATCGCAGGGTCAGCAGATAACTAAAGGCATTCCGAGCGAAGCCTTCCTGGATGGCGCCGAGTCTGCTCCCGAATTGCTGTTCAACCCAATCTCGCAGCAGATACCGCGCAACCAGAAACGCCAGCGTTGCCCCGACGGTGGCACCAACATTCACATACAGGGTTCCGAGCAGGCTGCCGAAGAGAAATCCTCCAGCAAGAGTCATAATCGCGCCACCCGGCAATGATAGCCCCACCACCGTGCAATAGGTCAACACATATACCGCAACGGCCGTGGAATAGTTGGCCTCCGTGAAGGCCAGCAACTGATCGCGATTGGCCTTCAGCGCATCGAGTGAAAGGTAGCGACCGAGATCGAAATAGAGAAATCCCGCCACGGCAACACCCACGAGCAGGGCCAACACAAGTTTGCCGCTTCCGGCGCGTGCCTTGGAGAGAGAAGAATCGGCAGAAATGGCCATGGTGTTCAGTACTCCCGGCGGTATCATCGTGTCTGCCCGCGGCGGTGTCAATCGCAACGCGCCTTGGCCAGCCTTGTCACCGCCTTTTTTCCTCACATCTGTTTCACCTTTTTCTTCTCCGAGCGTTGGCTGGTACCCTCAAGCGCAGGGCTGCAACATCCGAAAGAACTCTTGAAGCCGGGGGGCAAGTGGAGGTAATGTCGACGATGTACGTGATCATTGATGTTCTGGACGCTGCCATGCCGACAACACATTCGGTTCCACAGCAGACCCGTACCTCGCACCCCGCTTATGAAACCGCTTTACACGTGTGGATGCGCCCCTGCCCCCAGTGCCAGTGTCGCCTGAGAAAACATTCACCTGAAGAATCATGGCGTTGCGGCTGCGGCTGGCGCACGGAGTGAAGTGGTACAATTAGGGCATATGAAGGGGGTGACGTCATGGGACCGCTCTCGGTGCACGACATGAAAGGTGGATTCTTCCTCATCGCCAGCTTTGTGTTACTGGCCACGATTTGCGCCATTGCGGCACTGGGTACGTTGATGCGCCCGCAACGCTGGTGTGAACGCGAGACCCGACTGCACGTCTGAGGTCCCCGGCCAGGCCCGTTTTGAGGCTCCCTGAGCTTTCAGGTTCCACGACGGCCTCGCCTCTCCCTCTGCGCCTTCTTTCTCCGCTCCGTCATAGAGATACCGCGCAAACCAATGTGCCTCCTGCTTTTCCCATAGCTTCACCCTTGTCAGAACAGGGCATCTTGTCCTACTCTGTCACCAGGGAGGCCGGGATGAATGAGAATGACCGTTTGACCAAGACCAAGGAGAACTGGGCCAAGGCCCGGCGCGGCGGAGAAGAGCGCGAGGTGTTTTATGAAGGGGACGATCGGCTGCCTCCAGGCCAACACCTGGTAGAAACGTGGCCGGTACTCGATTTGGGGCACAAACCCGATATTCCGCTTGCCGAATGGACGCTTACAGTCGGAGGCGCAGTCGCGGCTCCGTTCACCTGGACCTGGACGGACTTTCTGGCGCAACCGCAGGTCACCGATATCTCGGACTTTCATTGCGTCACCTCGTGGAGCCGGTATGACAATGAATGGGAAGGCGTGAGCTTCAAGCACATGGCAGCCGTCGTCCAGCCGCATCCTTCCGCCCGCTTTGTGCTGTTCAAATCCTATGACGACTACACCACCAATTTACCGCTCAGTGCTTGCCTGGACGATGACGTGTTGCTCACATATAAATGGAACGGCCGCCCGCTCACGAAGGAACACGGCGGTCCCGTCCGCATGATTATCCCCAAGCGATACGCCTGGAAGGGCGCGAAATGGATCAAGGAAATCACCTTCTCGGATCACGACGAGAAGGGGTTCTGGGAGGTGCGTGGCTATTCCAATACCGCCCTTCCCTGGAAAAATGATCGCTACGGATGAGCGTCCACCTGCAGCCACGACACCCCGCAGTGAGCTCCCGCGTCATACAGCGCATCGAGATCTGGCCGGTCGATATTCCGATCACCGACCCCTTCGTCGTGGCCACCGGTGCACGCGTGACGGCACAAAACCTCTTCATGCGCGTGACCTTGCAGGACGGGACGCAGGGGATCGGAGAGGCCGCGCCCTTTCCCGAAGTGGGAGGCGAAGATCGAACCTCCTGCCTCGCTGCCGCGAAGGGACTGGCATCCGCCCTGATCGGACAATCCGTCGGAGACTATCAAGACCTTGCAGACCGCCTGACTGAGCAAGCTCCGCTTTTTCCCGCCGCTCGATACGGCCTGGAAACGGCCATCCTCGATGCCTATTGCCGGACTCAGCGCATCCCGCTCTGGCAACTCTGGGGGCAAGCCGATGTCCGGAAGCGGGAAACTGACATCACCATTCCGATCTGCGACATGGAAAAGACAGTCGCCCTCTCCCGCGGCTAGTATGCCCAAGGCTTCCGCCTCTTCAAGATGAAGGTCGGAACCGACGCGGAAGAAGACATTCGCCGCTTACAGGCCGTGCACGAGACATTTCCCGGTATCAGCTTCATCGGCGACGGCAATCAGGGGTTTTTCCGAGAGGACTGCATCCGTTTCGCCGGCGGAGTGAAACAGTTCGGGGGGCGGCTGGTCCTTCTGGAACAACCGGTGGTGCGAGACGATCTCGAGGGGCTGCAGGCCATTCGGCATCTGACGGGCATTCCGGTGGCCGCTGACGAATCCGTCCGATCGCTGGGTGATGCACGCCGGGTGGTCGAAATGCAGGCCGCCGACTATATCAACATCAAGATCATGAAAACCGGCGTGATAGAAGCACGGCGCATCGCAGCCTTCACCCGAACGGCCGGCCTTCGACTCATGGTCGGCGGCATGCTCGAAACCCGCATCGCGATGGGATGCTCGTTCAGCCTGGTGTTAGGGCTAGGCGACTTTGACGTGCTGGACCTCGACACACCGCTTCTCCTCTCGACAGATCCCGTCAGTGGCGGGTATCGCTACCAAGGCCCCCGACTTCAACCCTGGCAGGAGCCGGGGCTCAACATGCAGATCGCCGTACCCGCCGACTGTCTCATCATTCAATAACGAGCAACCCGGCCCTCCCGCATCGACACAGTTTCTCCCTACCGCTTCTGCAGGTTTCCCGAAATATTTTGCCGTTTTTTCACTTTTCTGAAAAATTAACCTCAGGCACGGTGGCTCCGCCGAGCGGACCATCTTTCGCACCTATCGCCATTGTACGTATCCGGGAGGAAGGTCCCATGCAAGCAATCACCCCGTACCCGCGACTCGCATCAGTCTTCACGCTCTGCTGGATGGTCGGAGGCGCGGCATTGATGCTGGGAGGCTGCGTTTCGCAGCAGACCTATGACAGCGCGCGGCATGAAGTCAAAGAACGGGCCGGCGAGCTGGCGCAGACGCAGGCCGATATTCATAGTCTGGAACAAGAGCGAGATGCGGCACACCTTGCCAATCAGCGCGATGAACGCGCCCTCGCCACCCTGAAGAGCGAGCTGAAACAGATTCAAGGGTCCTACGATCAACTTCACAAGGCCAACCAAGCCAAGCTGGCACTGCTGGAGCACAACATTGCCGCCTTACGTGCCAGGCATCAGGCCATGATGAAGGAGATCAGCGAAACGAAGCGGATTGAAAAACGGCTGGAAACCCTCACCACGCTGCGCGAACGGACGATGGCCACACAGCAGTCTGGGCCGGAAGCACAGGTAAGACCGGTCGATACGATTCCACAGGAGTCGCTCACGATTGCGGTGATTACACCGCAACCCTCTCAGGCCAAGACGCCCTCGGCACTGCCTACGCCGGCAGCCGCTCCGTCACCAACGACTCCTGCGCCATCCGCGACCGTGGTTCCGGCACCATCGACTCCTCCATCCGCACCGGCGGTTGCCGCCCCCGCAGCCTCGAATGCCCCCGCAAACGTGAGCCAGGCTGCCGCTGCCCCGCCGGCTCCTCGTCCAGTCCCTACGGCCACGCCCCAGGATGAATCCTGGTTCTCCAGCGTGACCGGATGGTTTTCCTCGTTGATCGATTGGCTCTGGGCCTAAGATAGGAATCGGCCCGGACCAGCCAATCGTGTGATGGTCCGGGCCGCACATCTCATCTTCCCTCGGAAAAGCCTACGGAACCACCTCGGTCGGAACGAACCCATCTCCCCCTTCTTCACACTTCTTGCAATTTAGTTCGGTACCGATAAATACCTGCCGCCCTTCTTCCGTCAGCACCCACGGACGGCTCGTCATCGGCGGCTGATGGCGCACGTGCTGGCCATGCCCGCAGCGAAGGTCGGCCACCCAATGGCCCTCCTCATCCTGGTGATATCCGATAATCGATTGTTGCATCACAGGCTCCCTCGTGGTTGTCCAAGTGCCCATGGGCACCATGGCCGATGCCGTGATACCGGGGCCGGAATAGACTGTGGTACACTCCACCCCAATCAGAGTATCACGTTTTTCAGGAGGTTGCGGATGGGACCGGCAGAGTTTCGTATCGGCATCGTCGGAGTCGGACGCATGGGCGCCAACATGGCCCGCCGGCTCCACGACCTCAACTATCAGATTGTCGCCCTCTACGATACCGAGGCATCACGCGCGGAGACACTGGCCAAAGAACTCGGCTCCAAGGCCGTTCCGACTCCAGCCCAGGTCGCTGACCCAGCAAACACGATATTGACCGTGGTCCCTGATGACGCATCCATGCGCCACATCTATGCACCGGGCAAACCAGAAAGCTTATTGCGGCATGCCACCAACCGGCTTTTTATCAATTGCGCGACCCTGTCTCCTGCGGTCCAGACAGAAGTCCACGCGCTGGTCGAAGGACAGGGGGGCCAGAGCCTCGAAGCCTGCATGGCGAGCAGCATTCCCCAGGCCCGCCAAGGCACCCTCTATCTCATGTGTGGTGGACGACGAGACGTGTTCGAGCGCGCGACCCCGTTACTGAAGGACTTGAGCGCGCACCTGCGCTACATCGGACCTGCGGGCGATGCCGCCAAGGTGAAGGCGCTGGTGAATATGGTCATGAACGCCAATACCGCCGCCCTGGCGGAAGGCCTCGGACTGGCGTCCGCCCTGGGATTGGATCTGACCATGTTGCGCGAGGTGTTTTCCCAGACCGGTGCGAACTCCCGCGTCCTGGAGACTGATGGAGAAGACATGCAGCAACGCGCACATGACTGCTACTTTTCCGCCGCCCATGCCGCGAAAGATTCAGGGATCGCCTGCAGCCTGGCGGAACAGGTGAGACTGGAGCTCCCGCTCGCAAAAGCCACCTATGCTCAGTACCGTCGGCTGGTGACTCTCGGAAAGGGTGAATTGGATAAGTCGGCAGTAGCAGAACTGACTTTCAGCGAGCGGCTGACTTCCTGATGACCACCTAGTGTTTTTCGAACGGCCGCTCGGGCCTGACCGAGGCAGGGATAAATTGCCAACGCTTCTCAGCATCGACATCGAACGCGCCTAAAAACTTCGACTGCCCCACCAGAGACTGAAACTCCACCAGCCGAATCGTGCAGCGGGTTTGGTCGATCACCCGGGCATCGTACTGCCCGACTAACGTCATCGCACCCGACGCCTGCTCATACAGGTTGCGCCTCCCGGCATATCCCGTATCCGGAAATAATTCTGCCGTCTCGGTACAGCCCTGAGGACCGTCCACCTGCAGCGTTAAGCGATAGCGGGACAAAAAAGGATGTGTGGCGACACGGGTCACCCGCAAGCGAAGCCCCGCTGAAGACACATCAGCCTCAGCAGGCTCCGGACGATCACTGTTACAGGCCGTCAGGAGGAGGACCAGCCCCATCACTATCCAGACTGGTCCTCGGCTCCGCACCGGGCTCATTTCGCAGCAGGCATTTTCGAGGCCGCCCCGATGGCATCGAGACCGGCTTCGGCACAGGCATCATCCAGGTGCGTTCCCGGCGCGCCGCCGACCCCGATTGCTCCCACCACTTCACCGGCGATTTCGATAGGCAACCCACCACCAACCATCAAAATACTCTCGTTCATTTCGCGCAGCGCCTGCAGCGCCGGTTGCTTGGCAATCATGTCCGCCAACTCACTCGTCGTACGCCGTAAACTGACTGCCGTATAAGCTTTCTTTCTGCTACTGTCGACGGTGTGGGGACCGGCACCGTCAGCTCGCAGCATGGCCCGGAGTACACCGGCCCGATCCACAACCGATGCGCTGACCCGATAGCCATCCTTCTTACAGGCATCAAGGGCCGCCTGCACGGCCTTCCCCGCGAGCGCTGCCGGCAAGACCGATTCTTTCGGCAACTCATCCGCTGCCTGCACCGCTACAGGCCATCCGAAAGCCATGAGCGCCACGGCAAGAAGGCCGGCACAACCCACCACCCGTCCAGACACCTGTATGCGCTCTCTCATTCTAAAGCCTCCTTTATTCCCTTTTCGTCAGTCGTGAGTCATCCACGCTGCCCCGGGCGAGCCTACGGCCATCACACCGCTCTGTCAATACTCGGGCTCTCTCACGAGGTGTGGTACGGCAGCGTGAGGAGCCAGGAATAGATCGCGACCCTTGCTGCCGCAGATCGCTGCTCGTGACGGACAGAGAGAGAAAGGGAATAACGGGCAGCATCGATCCCGGCAGGGAGCGCCCAAGTGACGCGCTGATATCCTGGCGCAACGTCTCTTTACAGGGGAAAGAACCCCATCAATACATCAAGAAGGGATACGAGACGAAACCGATGGCCGCTTAGCGGGTGGAGATGGGATGGATCACTGCATCTGAAGAGCCGGGACGATGCAACTCCTCAATCCACACCTTCGCCTGCGCGACATAGAAGGTGTAGTCGCTTTCCGGATAACTGAACACGACAGCATAGAGGAGCTGTTCGGCTTCCTGCTCACGCCCGGCGCTCAGGCTGGTGCGTGCTGCCTGCAGCGTGCATGAAGCGGCTAAGGCCTTAGGATCGACGGTGGTGCGAACCGGTTGCTTGGTGACGAATCGATCCAGGCTCTTGGGCACGTCAGGAGCGGGAACCACATGGGTGTCGGCGGATTGCTGTAATTGTTTCGCCGCAGACAACACCGTTTCAACATCACCGCTGGATTGGCAATGCCGGTACAATTCCCACATCGACATCACGGATGGCGATCGTGGTGCGGCCTCGCGGGTGGAGGAGTCGAACAATTGGCAACCGGCCAATAACATCCCGACCGTCAACAATAGAAATGCCTGGGGCCCAGAGGAAGAGAGCATAACGCTATCCTTACCGGATCGGTTCCGACGCTGTCAACAATTTCGGGGAGGAATTGACAGAAACGAGTAAGAATCTGCGACAACAGCGTCACGGTAAGGACGACAGCGCGTCATCTGGTGTGAGGCGGCACGACGGATGGATCATGTCGAACGCGGCGCCGGTTCGCGGAGCACTCCGATATCTTCGATCAGTGCGCGCAACGGCTCAGCCACGGACCAGGCCTGCGCAAAACAACCGCGTGGACGGTGTGGAAGTTGCCCATCGAAAATTTCCGATACCTGCCCCATACAACCCTCGTCCACGTGTTCGGACAATCCCTCCAGAAACTGTCGCGCTTCACGCCGCACGGCCTCGTGGTCGCCATAGGTCTTCACCCAGGCCGTCACGAACGGGCCGAGGAGAAACGGCCACACCGTTCCTTGATGGTAGGCCCCGTCCCGCTCGGACACGCCGCCTTCATAGGACGCACAGAATCGAATGTCTTCCGGAGCAAGCGTGCGTAACCCCACCGGTGTGAGCAGCCGTTCCTTCATGAGCTGCAGGATCTGTGTCGCCTGCGCCTCGGTCACCAGCTGATCATCCAACGCCAGGGCGAAAATCTGATTGGGGCGAAGAGAGGCGTCGTCTCCCGTCGGCCCGTCCACGACATCTAGCAGATACCCTCCCGTCCGATACCAGAACCGCTCACGAAACGAGACCGTCGCGCGGGCGCGATCCTGCCGGCATTGCGCCGCATAGGCGGTTTCGTCGAACTGGTCTGCCAGCGACGCCGCCACAGCCAACGCCCGCACCCAGAGGGCCTGCACCTCCACCGGCTTGCCATGCCTCGGCGTGACGACCCAATCGCCGATTTTGACGTCCATCCAGGTCAGCTGCACACCGTCCACCCCGCCGGTGATCAATCCATCCTGGTCCATGCGAATGCCGAACCGCGTGCCCTGGCGATACCCGTCAAGAATCTGTTTGATGGCGGGCCAGGCGACCGCGCGAACTCCGGCCAGATCGCGACTGTAATGCAGATATCGATCCACGGCATGAATGAACCACAACGAGGCATCGATCGTATTGTATTCGGGCTGTTCCCCGATGTCGGGAAATCGGTTCGGCAACATCCCCTGAGAGACGTAGGACGCAAACGCCTCGATCACCTGCCGGGCCACCTGGTAACGCCCGGTCACCAGGCAGAGGCCCGGCAATGCCACAAATGTGTCCCGCCCCCAATCGGCGAACCAGGGATACCCGGCGACCACAGTCTGCCGGGCCCCTCGCTGCACGAGATACGCGCCTGTCGCGGCCGAGAGCCGGCGCGTCAGGCCATCATGGGTCGGAATGGATTGCCGCGCCTCTCTGCGACGGAGACGTTCAGCCTCGATCGCTTGGGTCACGTCGTAGGACGGCAGCGTCTCGCTGGTGAAGACCAGTTCCGCCGCAGTCCCTGGTGTGAGCGTAAACACACATGCTCCCGGCGACCACCAGTCCTCCACATGATCGAGTCCGCGTTCCCGCTCCACACGATAGCTGACATGGCGATACCAATCCGGTCCGTGATGGTACTGCCCGTTGTGAAACGCTCGCACGCCCGGCATCCCTTCATAAGGAGACCACATGACCTGATGGTCTTGCGTCGTCGCCTCGCTCCGAACGGCAGCGGTTTCTCTCTGTGTCGCATGAAAATCCCGGCCCGACAGCATCGGACGGACCCGCAACACCACCGGCGATGAGGCCTCATCCAGCAGACGCCAGCGCAGGATCACCAGGTCGCGTCCCTGAGGGCACAGTAGTTCTCGGACCAGGCTGATGCCATGCCCGGCGTAGCGCCATGTCGGCCAGGGATCGGCGGAAAACTCTTCGCAATACTGATAGCCCTCCGGATGCACGGCGTCGTGATAGAGATTGGTCGACAACGGGAAGGTCCGCCCGCCGCTTTCCACGAATTCTTCAACGTGGTTCACGAGCACGACGCGGTCGACCGGCGGATGTCTCGCGACCAGGAGCAAGGCGTGGTAGCGGCGCGTATTGGCGCCCGCGACCGTGCCCGACGCATAGCCTCCGCGGCCATTCGTCTCCAGCCACTCCAGACTCAATGCCTGCTCCAGGTCCTGACAACGTCGCGAATCGATGATCATCACAGATCTCCGGCTTATTCCCCTGACTGCTGAATCAATTTGGCCACCAGGCCGGTCCAGCCTGTCTGGTGACTCGCGCCGAGGCCGGCGCCGTTGTCGCCATGGAAGTATTCATAAAACAGCAGCAGATCGCGCCAGTGCGGATCCTGTTGAAACTTCTCCGTCCCGCCATACACAGGCCGCCGGCCATCCGGCCCGCGCAGAAACGTATGCGTGAGACGGCGGGACAACTCGGCGGCCACCTCTGACAGATTGCGCTTCTGGCCCGACCCAGTCGGATACTCGACGCGAAATGAATCCCCCAGATAGTAATGAAACTTCTGCAGAGATTCGATCAGCAGATAATTGACGGGAAACCAGACCGGGCCGCGCCAGTTCGAGTTCCCCCCGAACAGGCCATTAGAGGACTCCGCGGGTTGGTATTCGACGCAGTGACTCGTCTCCATCATCGAAAACACGTAGGGATGGTCTTTGTGATACCGGGACAGTGCCCGCACGCCATGGGGCGACAGAAATTCACGTTCGTCGAGAAGGTACCGCAACACCTTGGACAACCGTCGCCGATTGACCAGCGAGAGGAACCGGCGCACTTCGCCGTCTTGCGATTGGGTTTCGATGTGCAAGCTGAAATCAGGCCGGTTCTCGATGAACCATTGCATGCGATGCTTAAAGCGCGGCAGCTGATCGATGAGTTCGGAATCCAATGTCTCCACGGCAAACAGAGGGATGAGACCCACCATGGACCGAACCTTCATGGGGAAGGTCTTGCCGTCCGGCAGATGCAGCACGTCGTAAAAAAAGCCGTCTTCCCTGTCCCAGAGCTCGATCTTGGCATTCCCGATGTTGTTCATCGCCCGGCAGATGTAGACGAAATGCTCGAAAAATTTACTGGCCACATCTTCGTACGCGCGATCGTCCCGCGCCAGTTCGAGGGCGATGGACAACATGTTGAGGCAATACATGCCCATCCAGCTCGTGGCGTCCGATTGTTCGATGTGCCCGCCGGTGGGAAGCGGCTTGCTCCGGTCGAACACGCCGATGTTGTCTAACCCCAGAAAGCCACCCTGAAAGATATTCTTGCCCTCGGCGTCCTTGCGATTGACCCACCAGGTAAAGTTCAGCAGCAGCTTGTGAAAGACCCGCTCCAGAAAGACACGGTCGCCAACGCCTTTGCGCTTTTTCTCGATCTTGTACACGCGCCAGGCGGCCCAGGCATGTACGGGAGGATTCACGTCCCCCAAGGCCCATTCATAGGCGGGAATCTGCCCGTTCGGATGCATGTACCACTCGCGCAACATCAACACGAGCTGATCCTTGGCAAACCGTGAATCAACCAGTGCTATCGGCAGGCAATGGAACGCGAGATCCCAGGCCGCATACCAGGGATATTCCCATTTGTCCGGCATGGAAATAACATCGGCATTGTAGAGATGCGTCCAATCGGCGTTTCGGCCGCGCAACCGCTCCGGCGGAGGCTCCGGTCCGGCAGGATCCCCCTTCAGCCACCGATCAACTTCATAGTGATAGAACTGCTTGCTCCAGAGCAGCCCGGCAAAGGCTTGACGCTGCACCAAACGCGCATCGGCAGACACATCGGGCGGCGCCAGTTGCGCGTAAAACTCGTCGGCTTCTTTTAACCGCGCCGCAAAAATGGCGTCGAAGGCTTCCGGGTCGAGCGCTCCCTCAGCGGGACCGTTCGTAAAGCGCAATCGAATCGTGACCGGCTGTCCCGGCTGGGTCGATAACACATAGTGCGCCGCCGCCTTGGACCCGACCCGGTCAAGATTAATGGCGCTCTTGTCTCCTTGAACGACGTAGTCGTTGATCCCGTCTTTGACATACCGCGCCCCGTCGGCATCGCCGTACAAGCGGCGGGTATTGGTCTCATTTTCGGTGAACAGCAACTCAGGGGCCCCTTCGCAAAGGAGCCGCCGGCGCCCGTAATACTCATGATCAAATTCGACGGCACTCACCCCGGAGCCCGACTCGCCTCGGCGCATTCGCGGGCGGCGCACATCAATGCCCCACGACCAGGTATTCCGGAACCAGATCGTCGGTAACACCGTCAGCTCTGAGGGGTCCGGGCCGCGATTGATGACGGTGATGCGCAGCAGCAGGTCTTCCGGCGACGCCTTGGCATACTCCACGAAGACATCGAAGTACCGGTCGTCATCGAAGACCCCGGTGTCGAGCAGCTCGAATTCCGGATCTGTCCGGTTGCGGCGTCGATTTTCTTCGATGAGTCGCGTGTACGGGAAGGCGGCCTGCGGATACTTGTAGAGAAACTTCATGTAGGAATGCGTGGGCGTCGAATCGAGATAGAAGTAGTACTCCTTGCAATCTTCTCCGTGGTTGCCCTCGTTTCCCGTCAGGCCGAACAGGCGTTCTTTGAGGATCGGATCGCGCCCGTTCCAGAGGGCCAGTGCGAGGCAGATGAATTGATGGCGATCAGAAATCCCGGCCAATCCCTCTTCGTTCCAACGGTAGGCTTTCGACCGGGCCTGGTCATGGGGCAGGAATTCCCAGGCTGTTCCATAGGGACTATAGTCTTCGCGGACCGTTCCCCAGGCCCGCTCGCTGAGGTACGGGCCCCAACGTTTCCAATGTTTCAGACGGAGATCATCTTCATCGAGACGCTGCTGTTCAGCTGACGGCGCAGGTCCCGCCTTCTTCCCTGTCGATCTCGCCATATGGCACAGACTCCCTCTTGCCGGCCACCCCTTGACCACAAAACGGCGCCAGCATGCACCCGGCATCGAAAAGATTCAACAGGGATTCGTGCAACGCCGAAGAGAATCGCTGCCTGAGGATGGTCGAGCGGGAACAGAGAGGATGATGAAGCCCACGCCTCAGCAGCGGTCGTCAGAGAGGCGCCGTGAGAAAACCTGAGATAGAACCTGCAAGAGTTTGAAGGACGGAGAGGGAGAGGACTGCGTGAGGCAGACAAACTAGCTCCAGACGACGGTTTCCTGGTTCATGAGATAGTCGATGACCTCGATGCTATCCCGTAACTGGAGTTGCGCCTGCTCCGACATCGGCAAAATTGCCCCGAGGAGCTTGCCGGACTCTACCTCTGCCAGGTTGGGAATCCCGTCGGTACTGCGTTTTTCGAGATCGAATCGAAAGCTGGCCACGTCTTACCTCCAATCCTTTGTCGGTCGTAGTGCAGCAATTCTTGAGCCACGGAGGAGCTCGATGCATGCATGGCTCACCATGAAGCATAGCACAGGGTCTCTGTCGTGAGGACGAGCCAGATAACCTCTTAATTTGTTGCACGTTCCGACTGAAGTTCAGTGAGAGGCGCTCAAGGGCGGGAGCGCGCCGAGATACGGAAAGGTGCCGATTTTGACGAGCGAGGTATCCGCTCGAAGCCTGAAATCATCTTTCGCAGTGTCAACAAAACGGGGGTCCACCGTCAAATCAGAATCCGGCTTCAGTTCGGGCGCCGGCTGGTTCGGGGTTCCCGACCGAAGATAGTTGGAGCCTGAATTCTGCATGTCATTGTAGGAGAAGCTGACCCGACTTGAGGCTCCCACAACAAAGCCATAGGTGTTGAGGCTCACGATATTGCCCGAGGCTTCATTTTGCGACGTGCCTAAAAATGCAGCACCGCCGCCGTTTTTCACGAACGTGTTCCCCACCAGCACCGCCTGGGCCTGATCATTGACGATCACGGCCTCGAAGAGGCTTCGGGTAATGACATTCCGTTCCAGCCTCACAGTGGATTTCCCCGCGACACTGACGCCGTGATCGTTGTCGTGGATGAAATTCCCCCGCATGACGGCCTGGGAATTGGCAAATTGCACACCGGTGGTTTCACTGCCGCCGATATCGCAATCCTCAATGCGCACATCCTCCACCTGCTGGGTAAACAGCATGCCCTTCACCCGCGCATGATGAAAGTGAATGCCGCGGCCATTGAACATTCCCATCGCATGCCCGCCATGTTCATTGACGGTGATGCCGGAGATCTCGATATTGGTCGCGCCGTATGGCCATTTGCCGATATGAAAGACGCCAACCCGTTCACGACCGAGGATGGTCACCTGATCCATGCCGGCCCCGATCAAGCGGACGTTTTCTTTGCTGTGAATGGTCACATCTTCGGGGTAGGCGCCGGGGCGGATCAGGATAGTGTCACCCTTTTTCGCGGCATCCACGGCTTCCTGAATGGAGCGATACTGGCCTGAGCCGTCCAAGGCAACAACTAACGGCTGCCGTTCCCCTGGAGCCTCTTCCGCTCTCACCGGGGCCACGCTCACCGCGCCGACCGAGACACAAAAGCATGCGATCTGCAAAATCCAGCAGTTCATCGTTTTCATAGGATGGTCATACCGCTGGCCATAGCGAGAAGTCAACCGACGATCGTTGCGGGGATAGGCCCCCCATGGTATCTTCCCGCCCTATGATTTTTGTCGGCCTCACGGGCGGCGTCGCCACCGGTAAAAGCACGGTCGCCAGGATGTTGGAACGGTGCGGGGCTCTCGTCATCGACGCTGACGCACTGGCCCATCAGGTGATGGAGCCGGGCAAACCGGCCTGGCATGCGATCGTGAAGACGTTCGGGAAGGCCGTCGTACATCCCGATCGGACCATCAATCGCCCGGCGCTGGGTGCTATGGTGTTTCGCAACCGGGCGAGGCTGCGTCGTTTGGAAGAGATCATTCACCCCCGCGTCGCGCGTGAACAGGCGAGACTCACCAGGCTGGCCGTGCGCAAGGACCCGAACGCCGTCGTCATCTATGACGTTCCCCTTCTCTATGAAGCCGGCATTGATACACGCGTGGACAAGGTCATCGTCGTCACCGCCGACCGGGAGACGCAAATCAGCCGATTGAAGAAACGGAATGGATTGACCCGCACCGAAGCGATTCGACGGATTCGCAATCAATGGCCTCTGCGGAAAAAGGTGGCGGCCGCCGACTATGTCCTCGACGGAACCACCGCCCGCCCGCGCCTGTTCACGCTGGTCAAATCGCTCTATCGCGAGTTGGCCAGGCTCGCCTAGCGCATATAGGACCGAGCGGCCCGTCGACCTTCCGCGATCCGTGCGAATAGTTCCGACCATGCAGCCCTGCTGGCTTTTCCCTCGCAGCATCGGTGTGTTAGCATCCGCTCATGCCTCGTCTTGTGATCATCGGCTCCGGCCCGGCCGGCCTGACTGCAGCCATCTATGCCGCGCGTGCGAACCTCTCGCCGCTTCTGATCGAAGGCTGGCAATCCGGCGGACAACTCACGACCACGACAGAAGTCGAAAACTATCCGGGCTTTTCCACAGGGATCATGGGACCCGAGTTGATGAAGGAGATGCGCGGCCAGGCAAAGCGGTTCGGGACGGAGTTTTTGACCGGGGATGTCTCAGCCGTCGATCTGTCGACGCGACCGTTTTGCCTAACCATCGACGGAGAACGGGCCATCGAGGCAGAAGCCCTCATTCTGGCGACGGGCGCCTCGCCTATTCGGCTCGGATTGCCGAACGAACAGCGCCTGACCGGGTATGGCGTCTCAACCTGCGCGACCTGTGACGGGTACTTTTTCCGAGAACGGGATGTGGTGATCGTCGGCGGCGGCGACAGCGCCGTGGAAGAAGCCACCTTTCTGACGAAGTTCGCGCGCACCGTCACCGTTGTGCACCGCCGCGACAAACTGCGGGCCTCCAAAATCATGCAAGACCGCGCCATGAGCAATGAAAAGATTTCGTTCGCGTGGAATTCCGTCGTGGAAGACATTCTCGGGAAAGATCTGGTCACCGGAGTTCGACTCAAGAACATCGTCACCGGCGCCTCCACCGACCTCGCCTGTGCCGGCGTCTTCGTTGCCATCGGCCACCGTCCCAACACCGATCTCGTCAAGGGCCAATTGGAGATGGACGAGCACGGCTACATCCTCACCTCGCGCGGGACCCACACCACTGTGCCCGGCGTGTTCGCCGCAGGCGACGTCCAGGATGCGACATACCGGCAGGCCATTACGGCAGCCGGCTCCGGCTGCATGGCCGCCATCGACGCCGAACGATTCCTAGAGCACCAATGATTTTTGTATATGATCGTCCAGGATGCTCAAAATCGGCATCCAACAAGGCCGCAGCCGAGACAGATACCGAAGGCGTACCCTCAGAGGTACGTTGAGGATATCGTCGAGCCGAGAACGAAGTTGGTGCCATGGGGCCGGACAATTCTTGAAACACCAACACCTAGCTTGACCTAAAAGGAGGTTGTTCAAAAGTCTCTCCGGCAAGACCGCAGGGAGCTTGGCCGACTGAGCGTACATGTGAGTACGTGAGGAAGGACGAGCGACTGAGAACGCAGCAGGAGGAAGTTTTCAGCGACCGACACTATGCATTGCGCGATCATCCACTACCACGAACTCGCCCTCAAAGGCCGCAACCGCGATTTCTTTGAACAGCGGCTCGTCCGCAATATCCGCTTGGCCCTCAAGGATCTGAAAATCCGGCGGATCGAATCGCTGCAGGGACGCATCCGGGTCACGATTCCCGAGAACGTCGCGCCCGACCTGGTGACGGAGCGTCTCCGGCGCATCTGCGGCGTCTCCAACTTCTTACTGAGCGAATCCGTGCGGTTAGATATCAGGGAGCCGGACCTGTCGAGCATCAAGCAAGTCGCGCAGCGCCAACTTGGAACACAGACGTTTACCTCATTTCGAGTCACGGCCAAACGCGCGGATAAACGTCTGCCATTGACGTCCATGGATGTGGAACGCGAAGTCGGCGCCTTTCTCCATGAAACTACAGGCAAAGCCGTAAAGCTGAAACAGCCGGACGTGACCCTCTACATCGAGCTCCTCACCAAAGAAGCCCATGTGGCGGCGAGGAAAATCGAAGGTCCCGGCGGCATGCCGGTTGGCACCAGCGGCAAGGTCGCCTGCTTGATCTCCGGAGGTATCGATTCCCCGGTCGCCGCGTACCGCATGATCAAACGCGGGTGCAAGGCCGTCTTTATCCACTTTTCAGGCCGCCCGCTGGTCAGTCGCGCGTCTGAGGAGAAGGTTCAGGAACTGGTTCAACTCCTCACCACTTACCAATACCATTCCAAGCTCTACATCGTGCCGTTCGGCGAGATTCAACAGGAGATCGTCGCTAATGCGCCGGCGCCGTTTCGGGTGGTGCTGTACCGGCGGATCATGGTGCGGATTGCGCAGGAACTGGCGCGGCGGGATGGCTGCTGGGCGCTGGTCACCGGCGATAGTCTCGGCCAGGTGGCCTCGCAGACAGCGGAGAATCTGGTGGTGGTCGAGAGCGCGGCGGACATCCCCATGCTCCGGCCACTCATCGGCATGGATAAAATCGAGATCACGGAACAGGCCCAACAGATCGGAAGCTTTACCACATCGATCGAACCGGATCAGGATTGCTGCAAACTCTTCGTCCCCCTCCATCCAAGCACCAGAACCAAATTGGATGATATCACCCGCATCGAACGAGGGCTGGAGATCAGCGCCTTCGTCAAACGAGGCGTCGAGAAGGCGGAACTGACGATCTTTACTTTCCCTTCGTAACCAGATCCAGCGCCCGTTGCCGCACAAGCCGAAAGTGCACGTTGAGCTCCCGCTCCATAGCGACCGCGATCAACCAATCGGGAATCATCGTCTTCGGCTCGACGAGTAATTCAAACTCGGCTCGCGTTTGAGTGCCGTCGCCCGCCGCTTGCAGTCTCCACTCCCGATGGTACTGTTTGAAATCGCCGCCCTTGAGATCGGTCACCAACCCGCCGCCGGGTAAGGCTTGCGACTCACACAGCAAGCGCTGCTCGCCAGGCAGAAGCGCATGTGAAATATAGAGGTCGGTCAGGACATGGTCTTCGTGTTCCTCCACCTGTGCCATGCGCATACGGGTCTCGAATAGCTCAGGCCACTTGCGGTATTCGGTCAGAATGGAATGAAGCACCGACGGATTGCCCGGGAACAGCAGCGTGGCGGTCGCCTTGACGCCCCCTCCTGGCACAGACTGCACAAGGAGGGGCCGCAGCAGCTGGATCGCCCCCACCTCTCCCGACCAGCATGGGGCGAGGGGCGCCAGCACGAACACCGTCACACAAAGAAACAGCATTCCATGCAAAGATATGAGGCGTGGCATCGCGCGCATCAGGCTCTACCGAAAGACCCGGCGAGCCGGGAAATGCAGGTGTTCACCAAGGAGATCGGAATCCATTCAACGATGGCACAAGGGATCATTCGTACTCCAAACATGACAGCGGACTGGCCGGCGGAATCACTCACCACGGAAGGGATCATAAGAGAAGTATACTAATTGACCGCAGGGAGTGCGAGTGCAGAGAGCAGGCTCAGGATTGTTTGCAGGCTGTTCAGAACGTCCGCGCCATCGCAGAGGCGATGTGTCCGCTCGGTGATAGGTGGAATCTGGGCACGGCGAGAAGACCGCTCGCGGCCTGTATCAACCGCCGGCTACTCGAGGGCAAGACGGAACACCAACACAGCTCCGGTGAGCGCGCCTTGTTCATCATGGATCACCGCGGCGCTCTCGTGGATCACGTGCTCGACGCCGTGACGGCTCATGAGCAGAAATGGGCGCCGGCCCTGATCCACTGGCTTGATCTGCTGCAGCGCTGAAAGGGCGGGATTCACCAGAGGGGTACGTCGCTGCGGATCCACCACGACCATGACATCTTGAATGGCTTTTCCGAGCGCGTCTGGCTGCGACCAGCCGGTCAGCCCCTCCGCGGCCGGATTGAGCAACGTCACCTTTCCCTGCGGATCGATCGTCACGACCGCATCGCTCATCGATTGCAGCACCGAATCGAGCCAGCGGCCGCGCTGCTCGGCAATACGCAGGACACGCTGACGAAAGAGCGCCAGTTCGAGCGCGGCGCGTAAATCACTGCTCACGAAGGGCTTGATCAGATAGGCCAATGGAAGTGTATGTCTCGCCCGCTCCAGCGTGTCCTCATCGGAGAAGGCCGTCAGATAGATCACCGGAATGCTATAGCGCGATTGAATGGTCCTGGCGGCATCGATGCCATCGAGTGGCCCTTTGAGCTTGATATCCATGAGGATCAGGTCCGGTCGATGTTGGCCGGCCACATCCACGGCCTCGCTTCCCGAGGCCACCACCCCGACGACCACATATCCGAGCGACCGCAGTTGTCGCCGAATATCTTCAGCCACCACGACTTCATCGTCGACGATCAAAATTTTTTCCTGTGCCATCGTGCAACTAGTGGACTGTAACGATTAGATCGGTAGTATCACCGTAACCATGAACAGTGTGATGATGTGACGCAAATGGGAGTGAATACAGCGGCATCACAGCGACAAATTACTCCCAAATTAACTGTTACAGTCCACTAG
>VOPT01000017.1 GCA_009594865.1 Nitrospira sp.
CAACTCAGCCTGCTAAAACGTCTTCGCGAGCAGGGGCTGATTACGGAGGACGACTATCGTGCGAAGAAACAGCAGCTGCTCGACCGGCTGTGAGCGCGAGAATTGCCGAAGAGAATTCTGACTTGTCCTTCACCCTTCGGGTAAGATGCGGCAGACAGCTATCACCCGGGCGAAAGGAATGTCATGAGCAGGCCCTCCGCATCCCCTTCTACGCGCTGGCCACTTCCAGCAAAGGATGACTGGTCCACACCTTTTGCAGAACTGCTCTTATCGCAACTCGATCTGCGTCCCGGGCTGACCATTCTGGATATCGCTTGCGGCCATGGGGTTCCGGCGTTCTATCTGGCGGAACAGGTTGGGCCGACCGGCTCCGTCCTCGGTATCGACGCGAGCCGCGGGCAGGTGGCGAATGCCAGGACGCTACAGCGGAGTGACTTGCCCTGGCTCCGGTTCGACTGCGTCGACATGCGGGCCTTGCCCGCGTCCCTCCCGGCCTTCCAACGCATCACCGGCAATCTATCCGTCATGTTCCTCCGACCGCATCGATTTGAGGCGATGAAGGGATTGATCGAACATCTTGAGCCTGGAGGCCAAATCGTGCTGACCTTTCCCTCGCTCGGCACCTTCGATTCCATCTGGCAACGGATCGATCGCGAAATGAGCCGGCACGGGCTGACGATAGAGCGCGAACGGTTGGCGGCGCATGTGGCGGAACGGCCGTCGGCGGCGGAGGCGCGTGGTTGGCTTGAACAGATGAAGATGGAACGGATCGACGTGATCGAGCGGCCGCTTGAAGTGCCGAGCGGGGGTGGGCAGCGGTTTCTCCAGCATCCGTTGTTACGCGGAGGATTTCTCGACGATGCCTATGAATGTTTCGAGGATGCCCGCGTGGCCGACACAGTCATGACGAGCGTGGCGGCGGATCTTGAAAGTATGGTGCCGTTGACAGCCCGGCGGTGCGCGCTCAGTGGCTGGAAAGCTGGGCAGGGATAAGCGCTGCGGCTCATCGGCGTTTCGACACACGGAGGATGATGTGAAGGGTTGGAGCATTCGACTACTGATAGGCCTCGCAGGGCTTCTGCTTGTCACGGGATGCAGTACCTTGCCGTCCCGATATGTTGAGAAGGCCGAGCCGGGAGTCACATTGACCTCCCTTGCCGCCGCGCCGGATACGTATCACGGTAAGACGGTCATTCTGGGCGGGGTGGTGGTGGATCAGCAGCAGCAGGGGCAACGGCTTTGGTTGCATCTGAAAAACCGGCCGCTCGATAAAGACTACCGGCCTCATCGTCCGACCATCAACGAAGGACCGGAGGCGGGGTATTACTGGGTGGTGGTCCCCGATGCCTCCCTCTTGCCACCCAAGTGGAAACAGTGGGCGCGGGTGACGGTGGTGGGGCGCGTGATGGATCAGAAAGAGACGAGGCCGACAGCGGTGCCGACAAGTGAGCCGGTGCTGAACTTAGTGTTTATGCGCGGCTGGGCCATGGGGAATACACAGGGAAAAGGCGCATGGGAGGAATCGGTGGACGCCAATTATCTCCTCTCTGTTCCGGAAGGTCTCCATGGGGAATAGGCCGGCTGAGAACGGCCTCGTACTCTCTCATCGCCGCGGCTCTTCCGCGTACCGGCTGTGCAGCTTAACCGGCGCAGTCCGCTTTTTACGCATGCGAATGTTCAACATCTCGACCGTCACGGAGAAGGCCATGGAGAAGTAGATGTAGCCCTTGGGCACATGCACGTCGAACCCCTCGACCATCAAAGTCACCCCGACCAGAATCAAAAACGAGAGCGCCAAGATTTTGATCGTCGGATGCGTCTCGACAAAATCGCCGATGGCTTTGGCTGCCATCAACATCACGACCACGGCAAGAATGATCGCCGCCGCCATGATCGAGACATGTTCCACCAGGCCCACCGCCGTGATGACTGAATCCAACGAGAAGACGATATCCAGCAGCGCGATCTGGACCAGCACCATCCCCAGGCTGGCCGCCGCGGTGGGCGAGTGGCCTTCTTCCACACCTTCCAAACTGTTGTGAATTTCATGGGTGGCCTTCGCCATCAAAAACATCCCCCCGCCGATTAAAATCACATCACGGCCTGAGATCCCGTGTCCGAAGACCGTCACCCAGGGTTTGGTCAATCCCATGACAAACGAAATCGAAAACAGGAGCCCGAGCCGCGCGATCATGGCCAGGCCCAGCCCCACACGGCTGGCGACGGCACGTTGAGATTCAGGAAGCCGGCTGACCAGGACCGACAGGAAGATGATGTTGTCGATGCCCAGCACAATTTCAAGCGCGGTGAGGGTTCCGAGCGCGATCCAGATTTCCGGATTGGCAAGCCAGTCCAACATCAGCGACTCCATTCATCTAAGGGAACGAGTGACTCGATCGGTCATGCGTGAAGGTCTGGAAACAACACGTATGGAGGAAGTCTACCGTTCGGAACTGGTGGGCGCAATCAAAACGTGGGTCCACGCGAAAGCCGGCGCGAGGGACCGAGGCCCCTCGCGCCGGGGCGGATCATGTTCGCCGGAGAAAATCCGGCCGGTCCCGGATCGCCACCATTTTCACCAGATCTCTGATGGAAAGAACCCCGACGACCTTCTCGTGTTCAGTCACAGCCAGGTGGCGAATGCGTTTGGCCGCCATCCGTTCGCTGGCGTCGCGGATGGTGCGATTGATATCGATGTCGAGCAAGGGCGAGTTCATGAGGGCACCCACCCGCATCGCCTCCGGATCGAGCTGGTAGGCGAGCAGCTTCCGCACCAGGTCGCCTTCGGTGATGATGCCCACCAGTTCGTCGGCTTCGATCACGAACAGCGCCCCGATGTGTTTGTCGGCCATCCGTCGCGCGGCGGTCATGGCGGTTTCGTCGCTGCCGATCGTTTCAATCGCTTTCTGCATGAGGACGCTCAGCGGGCGGTAGACATTCGTCAACGCCTGCACCGGCCCGCCGTCGGCATCGACGAAATGCCGCACCAGATCACGGACGGAAATGACGCCGAGCACGTCTGTCCCTTCGGTCACGACCAGGTGCCGCACGTTTTTGCCTTGCATGAGATGGCTGGCATCGACCATCGGACGATCGGGCGCAATTGTGATGAGCGGGCTGCTCATGATGTCGGCCACGCTGGTTCGAGAGGGAACCCGGCCCTGTGCCAGGACCTTGGACACGAGATCGGTTTCGGTCACGATCCCCGCAATCCGGCAATCGTTGTGAGGGCGGTCGAACGATTCGACTAACACGGAGCCGATGCTGCGTGTCCGCATTCTGGTGGCGACGGTCACCACCGACGTATCTTGCGGAACTACTTCCAACTGCCGATGCATGTAATCACTGACGTGCGAACCATGTGCGGTCGTCATACGAGCGTCCTTTCGTGGAGAGTCGTCGTGTGGCGGCACCGTGGCATCGATGCCGATGATCGTTTACAATCTGAGATGCGTTCACGCAGAGGTCCTTTCATCAACCGGCCTGCCGCGTCCGTATGTGCCCGCTCAGAGATTTCCTCAATGCATCGGCCAGCAACAGTCCGAGAGCCCCCAGGGCCAGCGGACCAAAGATCCAGGCAGGGAGGGGAGCCGTGCCGAGCACCAGATGTCCGAGAGGACTGTAGGTCATGACGAGCAGTATTGTCACTTCGACGGCGATTCCCAACAGAACCAATGGATTGCCGGCCCAGCCGAGCCGGAACGCGGAGAGACGATCGGAGCGGCAGGCGAAGACGTTCGCCACTTGCGCCGCGACGATCCCGGCGAAGGTCACGGTGGTCGCTTCCTTATACAGGGGGGAGTTCCAGTCCAACTGGTCTCCCCAGGTCCACCCTTCGTGGTGGAGATAGAGGAAAAATCCGCCCATGGCGATGCCGGCTTCGATCATGCCCAGAAAGGCATAGGCCCTGATGAGCACCTCCCGGTTGAGCAGCCGTTCCGTCCTCGGTCGTGGCGGTTCATCCATCACGCCGCTATGAGGCCGCTCCGCCGCCAGGGCCAAGGCCGGAACCATGTCCGTTCCGAGATCGACAGCCAGGATTTGCGGGACGGTCAAGGCCAGCGGCATCGACGAGAGTCCGTACACCAGGTAGGGCACGACTTCGGGGACGTTGCTGGCCAAGACGTACGTCATGAATTTGCGGATATTGAGAAACACGGCCCGGCCCTCTTCGATGGCGCTGACGATGGTGGCAAAATTATCGTCCAGCAAGATCATCGATGCCGTCTCCTTCGCCACGTCCGTTCCGGCTGCGCCCATGGCGATTCCGATGTCCGCCATTTTCAGGGCCGGGGCATCGTTCACTCCATCACCGGTTACCGCCACCACCTCGCGCATCTCCTTCAGCACCGAGACAATGCGCATTTTATGCCGGGGCGCCATGCGGGCGAAGATCGGGTCAGGCTCGCCCGGAGCCGTCGGGGTGAGGAGACGGCGGAGTTGCTCATCGCTGAAGGTATCGACCTGTGCCCCTTCAATCACCGGCACGAAGCGTCCGGGTTGCACCACGGGAGATCCCGGCGCCAGACCGATTTTGCTCGCGATGGCCTGGGCGGTCATCGGATGGTCGCCGGTAATCATCACGACGCGAATGCCGGCCTTCCGGCATTTCTGGATAGCCTCGGGGACTTCCCGGTGCGGCGGGTCCATCATCGCGACAAGTCCGAGAAACGTCAGGCCCTGTTCAAGCGTGTCGGCCTCCAGGTTATCCACCCCGCGTTCCACTTCACGCATGGCCAAGGCCAGCACACGGTACGCCTGCCGGGCGAAGGTTTGACTCTGCGCCAAGATCTTTTTCCGCCCGTCGAGGGTCAGTTCCGTGGCAGCCGAGGATCCCTGCTGCATGGTGCATCGGGGGAGAACCGATTCCGGCGCGCCTTTGGTGAACGCGAGTAAGCGGCCCTCGCTCCAGTGCAGCGTCGTCATCCGCTTGCGATCGGCATCGAAGGGCCATTCACCCATGCGCCGCAGCGGGGGGCGATGAAGTAATCCATGGTCCGAGGCAAATTCCAGCAGCGCGGTTTCCGTCGGATCCCCGCTGGCCTGGCTTCGGCCATCCGGGCGCCGCGTCCGTTTGGCGTTGTTGCAATGAATCATCGCGTCGAACAGCGGCCGCCACCGTTCGGCCTCGGCGGCGATGATGAGGCGGTTTCTGGAAAACAAGCAGCCTTCCCGGGAATCAACAATGAGATCGTCGACATAGAGTTTGTCGAGCCGCATGCGGTTTTCCGTCAACGTCCCGGTCTTGTCGGTGCAGATGACGGTGGTGCAGCCGAGTGTTTCCACGGAGGCGAGGTGTTTAATGAGCGCTTTACGCGCGGCCATGCGCTGGCTACCCATCGCCAAGGCGAGCGTGACAGTCGGCAGGAGTCCTTCGGGGACGTTGGCGACGATGATGCCGATGCCGAACATCGCGCTGCTCAACAACCCCAGGCCCATGCTGACCCCAATGGCAAAAAACACCAGCCCCATGGCGACGGACAGGCCGGCCACGATGTGCGTCACCTTCACGATTTCCTGCTGCAGCGGGCTCAACCCGGATTGGACGGACGTCGTCAAATGCGCGATCTTGCCGAATTCGGTACTGAGGCCGGTGGCATAGACTACGGCTTGCCCATGCCCCGAGAGTACTGTGGTTCCGGCAAACGCCAGGTTGGCAATGTCGAGCGGGTGGCCATCGGTGATCGGTTCGGCGCTCCGCCGTTGCGGTTTCGATTCACCGGTGAGGGACGCATTATCCACGAGCATGCCGCTCACCTCGGTGAACCGGGCATCCGCGGGGACCTGTTCGCCTTCTTCCAACACGAGGACATCACCGGGCACGAGTTCGCTGCGGGCAATCTGTTGTTGTTGCCCGTCGCGAATCACCCAGGCCTTGGCAGGTAACATGCCGCGTAAGGCCTGAACGGCCCGCTCCGCTCGGTATTCCTGGAAGAACGCGAAGATGGCGTTGATGAGAATCACGCCGAGGATGGCCCATCCCAAGGTGGCCATGCCTTCGCCGGCGCGGAGGGCGTCGGCAAGGAAGGCGAGGCCTGCGGCCACCCACAGGAGCAGGGCAAGAAAATGGGTGAATTGTCGGGCAAACCGGCTGATGAGCGGTGCGCCGCGTAAGGCGTGCAGGCCGTTCGGTCCGTGCTTGAGCATTCGCCGCCGCACGTCCTCTGCAGAGAGGCCCTGCGGGGACGTGGCCAGCGCACGGAACACCTGGCTCGGCGCCAGGCGGCAGATTTCTAGCGCCGTCAGTTCAGGCACGCCACCCTCGCACGATGAGGACCGAGCAGGGCGCGTATTTCAGAAGGGTTTCCGATACGCTTCCCAACTGCAGCCGTTCGGACCCGGTCAATCCTCGCGAGCCTGCGACGAGCAGGTCTATGGTGAGTGAGGTTGCTTGCCGGAGGAGCGCATCGGTCACATGATCAAACTGCACTTCGGGCGTGACCGCATACCCTTCGGCCAAAAACCGGACGCGCAACTTCTCCACCAGCTGCTCGGCGGCCTGACGCTTCGGCGCGGAAATCTGCTCGACCTGGTCGCGCGACAGGTATTTGCTCGCCAGTTCGGTGACGGCGGGCTCGACAATGGAAAGGACGGTGACTCGGGCGGAGTCCGGGAGGAACTGTTTGCAGAGGAAGCTGCAGGCGCCCTGCGAGTGTTTCGACGTATCGGCGGCAAAGAGCACGTGAGAAAGGCTGGTGATCGGCCGTTTGACGACCAGCACCGGGCAAGGGGCCAGTGCGCTGACTTTGCGCGAGACACTGCCCAGCAGGTAATGCTCGGCATCGCTGAGGCCGCGTGAGCCCACGACCAGCAGATCGGCTTTCTTCTGCTTGGCCACCTTCACGATGGTGTCCGCCACGCGGCCGTGGGCGAGCATCGTGTCGATGGTGGTGCGGGGTTTCGTGGTGGCTTGCTTCAACGCGGTTTTGGCCAGGCCTTCGAAGCGGCGCAGCACGTGGTCGCCGGCTTTTGTCATTGCCGCGATGGCCTGCTTGGAGACCGAGGCTTGTTTGCGGGCGGAGGATTTCAGCGAGGCGCTATCGACCACATGCAGCAGGGTCACGGTATCCGGCGGTCGTCCTGCGACCGCTTCCAACATTTGCACGCTCCATTCGGCGAATTCCGATCCGTCTACCGCAATTAACATCTTCATCGCTGCCGTTCCTCCATGGCCTCACTGCATCCTGGGATACAGTCTGCATTGGATATGCCTGAACGACATCAAACTCTAACAAGTCGTTCCATACGGTGTCGAAGGGGAGGCGCCGCGGCACCGCGCCTCGGATCGTGCCGTGGATCTTGGCGCTGCGGCGTTTTGCAGCAGTGACGGGCTTTCGTTTGGGGTAATTGGCCTCAGTGGGCCGATGTGCGGAGGGCTGGCAAAATGATCCGGTGCGGCCGCGCATGCGGTTTCTCTTGAACCACAGCCGGCCCACTCAGGCATCACCATTGCGTGGCCATCTGGAAGGAGGAACCGACATGGTGCAGAGATACCTGATGAGATTGATAGGCGGGTGCGTGGTTGTGAGCCTCGCGCTGGCGGCGGACGTGAGTGCCGGCGGCTCGACAGTGGTGGCCCGCGTGCTTTCCGACGAGGAAGCGGTTGAACTGGAGATTCCGACCGAGATCGGTGTGCAGAAGGAACGCCTTCCGCTCTATCGCAGCGGGACGGTCCGGTACTTCAGTGCCGGGATCGGGCAGGTCGAGCGCGCCGCACATTACCCCCCGTTTTCACTGAAACTGGTCTTCACGGCCGGCGGGAAGCCCTTCGTCTCGGGGGTGACCGTGACGCTTCGGCAGAAAAAAGGCGGAACGGTGGTGACGGTGCCGCAGGAGCATAACACCGGCCCCTGGCTATTTATCGACCTGCCCGACGGGATATACGGGGTATCGGCCACATTGGGCGGCGTCATGCAGCAGGTCAATGAGCTGAAAGTGCGGCGAGGTCACGTGATCACGCAGCATGTCCGGTGGGCCGAGGACCGGAGCCCCGCCTTGCCTGCCCAGGCCGAGTAACAGGGAACGCGTGCCCATCACATGAGTCGATGACGAGGAGGATGCATGGCGACGAAACGCAAGGCCCCGGCGAAACGATCCGTAAGCGCAGGCCGCGCACCCAAGCGGTTCGAAGACCTGACGGTGAAGGACATTGTGAACCGGCGTGTCCAGTCGGTGCGCCCTGACCTCACCGGCGACAAGGTGGCGTCGGTCTTGCTGAAGGCAGGGGGTGCGGTGCCGGTCGTGGACCGGTCGAAACAGTTGTTGGGCGTGGTGAGCGAACATGATGTTTTGGTGGCACTTGATGAGGGGCATACGTGGGGGGCGCGAACGGTGCGTGATCTGATGAGCGCGAATCCCTATTCAGTGCGCCCGGAGACCAGTGTGCCGACGCTGGTGCATGTGCTGACGGAAAGCGACCTCCTCTCGGTGCCTGTGGTCAATGAACGAAACCGGCTGCTGGGCATGGTGACTCGCCGGGATGTGGTGCGAGCCGCCTTGCGCCCCGCCGCGAAGCGACGATCCTGAGGTGGTCATCGAGTGCCCTTTTTTCGATCGCAAAGGAGCATGTATGCGTCGCATTGATCTGTTGACCCAAGCCTGTGACCCCGCCACGCTGACGGTGGGCCAACTCATGCAGGATGCCTTGTTTACCTGCACGGCGCGTACGGACGCGCTCACCATCGGCCGCTTGATGACGAAACAGAATTTCGGCGGGTTGCCCGTGATAGGAGACGACGGCGCACTTGTCGGACTCGTGACGGAGTACGATCTGCTGCAAGCGATGATCGAGGGGCGGGATTTGCGCAAAGTCCTGGCATCCGAGATCATGACCACCCATCCGCTGACGGCTCGAGAGGACATGGGGATGGAAGAAGTGGCCAATCTCTTTCAAGATCGGTATGTGACGCGCCTGCCGGTCTTACGCGGAACGCGGCTGGTTGGTATTGTCGCGAGACGGGACCTGTTGCACGGATACATGAAGGCGTCGGAGTACTGGTCATAATCGCATGCTGAACAGGAGTGGCGCGCGTGGCGTTCCATGCCATACGCGGATGTTCCGATGGGTCGTTCTCTGTGCCCTGGTGACTGGTGCCATGCTGCTGTTCGGTGAGGGACCTGGGCCTGGTTGGGCAGCCGAATCCCGCTCTCCCTGTGCCATCTACTATCCGAAGTGATCAACGGATTGCCTGGGAGTGCCGGCGCCTTCAAAAAAGGGGGCACCCTGGAGGTTTTGTTCGGGCAGCAGTGGATCGATGTCGCACGCTTCAACCGGATCGACCGCCGGCATGCGCAGCCGGGGCGAGAGATCAAGGTCCTCACTCGGCTTGACGACGTGGTCGATTTCACCTCGTTGCCAAGCCGGTATTCTGCCGGAGAGCAGGAGAAGCCACTCATTCTGGTCGACTTGGCGGAACAGTTCCACGGTGCCTATGAATACGGGTTGCTGCATTTGCTTTCCCGATTGTCTCCGGGGAGCCAGGGAGCGAAACTCCGGTCGGCGAATTTCGGATCACGGACGCCCACCCCACCCATCAAGCCTGCCCCTGCACGATTGAAGCGACGGACGTCCCTATTCGATGCAGTATGCATTACGGGTTTTCGTGAATGCGGATGGTGTCAGTTTTTGGATTCACGGTCGTGATTTGCAAGGGCATCCGCCGTCCCACGGCTATATCGGCCTGGCCGATGAACTCGTGCAGGTGCGCCATTATGGCGTACCGCCCAGCCGAAGCTGGCCGAAGCCATAATTCCTTGTCGCCGCAGAAGATCCATCGCTCCGGAAGCGAAGACATCAGGCGCTCACACAGTCACAGGAAGTTCCCACTCGCGCTACTCTGTTGCTCGCCCTCTTCCTGCCGAAACACGAGCACCGCACAAGGAGCGTACAGAGCGATCGCATCGGAGACGCTCCCCATGAGGTACCGTGTGTCGCCAGTCAAACCGCGCGAGCCCACGACAATCAGATCCGCCTCCAGCGACTCCACGAGTTTGAGCAGTTCATGAGCTGGATGACCGGAGGCCACCACGCCGTCGGCCTCGTAGCCGTGCCCGCGGAGTTTCTCAATTGCCTGCGTCACGCCTCTCCGTGCTTCTTCCTCCACTTCCCGATGAATTTGCTGGAATCGTGCAGCGCTACTTTCCGCCATCGGAGCCTGCCCATGGGGAAGCGGCGGCATCACCGATGCGACCGTGACGTGAGTATCTTCGGGCAACGAGAGCCGGAGAAGAAATTCTGCAGCCGCCTCCGCTTCCTTGGATCCGTCGATCCCGATCACGACCCGATTCAGCGCCATGACCTGCCGCTTGACCACAAGCACCGGACAGGACGCATACATGACGATCCGGCGCGACACGCTCCTCAATAGAAAATATTGGATATCTGAATGGCCCTGCGCCCCGACCGCGATCAGATCGACGTGACGTCGATTGGCCGCCAGGAGAATCGTCTCGGGCGGGCGCCCCCGCAGCAGTTCGTAGTGGACCCTGCCCCAATCCGACGACACCACATCTTGCTTCAGCTGTTCCAGCACCGCTTCACCGCGATCTTCCGGAAGCTCCAGCGCGGCAAGCCCCGAGGGATAGGGCACCCCAAATTCGGACACATGTAGGAGCGTGAGTGTCGATGTTGTGCACATGCCGAAGCCTTGGACGAATTCCAGCGCCCGGCGTGCCGCCGGGGATCCGTCCGTCGCGCAGAGGACATGGAGCGAAGAACCCTTCTTCATAGAGTATGGCACCCCCCCGTCTAACCAGCGGCGTTCATGCAGCATGCAGGCTCATCACAGTTCATCAAGGTTTACACTTGTTCCGGCCGCTTGTCCCGTTCGAGTGTTCCGAGCAAATCGTTGAGCGCCGCGCCGACCGCCCTGTTGATCGGCTCTCGGTCATCTTCTTTCTCGCCCCGACTCACGTCGCCGATCGTGTTCCCTTTGCCGACATACTTGAGGAGGACTCTGCCGTAACAAGGATCTCGAAGCGCGCCGTCCAGCTTGGCCACATAGATCTAATTGAACTCGAAGGACGCGCTGGGATCGACACAGAGCACTAGGCGGAGAGTCATCAACAAGTCGGCAGGATCCTCCTGCACGATCTGACAAAACGTCTTGCGCGAGTCGAGGTACGTGGGGACGACCTGTTCCCATTCAGGTTTCGCTCGCACGACAGAAGAAAGCTTCTCCGTGACATGATTCTGGAGACCTCGATCCGGCAGCACGGTCCTCCCCGGATCGAGCAGATAGGCGCTCAAGTCGGTGAGTGAAACTTGCGCGGAGTAAGCAACCGGCCCTTTCGTCGGCACGACAAGAGTCGGCTCCAATACGATTTGATCGCACGCGCTCAGAGACCATCCAACCACCAAGAACGCCATGAGTCGACACCCTGTTTCGTGATTTGCCTGAGTTCGTCCTCGAACTGTCCGTTCCATGCCGAACCTCCAGGCGAACCGGTGGCTCCCCTGTCATGAGTCTCATGTGTGTCGGCTAGCGAGTCAATGAGAGGGCAAGCCTGATGCCAGGGAATAATGTGCGCTCCAACCCAATCTATTGAGAAGAATAAGAGTTTTCGCCTGTGATTGCAGATCAATGACGATAGGGGAAAGGTCGTGGGGTATTTTAGGTCCGGTCGCACATGCCCTCTGTCGCCAAACGCTACAACTTGGCGAGGTCTTCCATGTCTCGATGCGCAGGGCTGACCCCATTTCATCCTGACGGGCACAGCCCTCAAGGCCCAATCCCCCGCTGTATTCAACATCACCATGCGCTTGCTCTCAAACTGAGATGAGGAGAATGAAGGCCCCTTGGCGATGAGCGACGTCTCCGCGCCCCTTCGCTTGAGCGGGCCGACACAGCCTAGGCTGGCCGATGCCAAGAGACTGTATGCGTGGGCGATAGGAGATCTCGTGGACTTGGGCGCTGTGCTCTCGGTGCCACGCGGCCCTGGTGTGGTGATTCGCGGCACCACATCAAAGAGCGGCGGGCCCGCACGATGCATTCGCTAGCCGGCCGGCCGTTTTCCCGTAACGGGGTAGAGAACGATTCCGATAATCGCGAGTGTGCAGAACAGCGCGCCCAGGTAGAAGGTGAATGCCGCGCCGAGCCGATCCCACATGAATCCTGCCAAGACGCTGGCGATGAGCATCGCGAGCCCGCAGGCAAGATTGAAGCAGCCGTAGGCTGTCCCGCGCAGGTCGGCCGGGGCCGCGTCCGCTACCATGGTGGCCAGCAGGCCTTGTGTCATCCCCATGTGAATACCCCACAGTGCTACGCCCCCCAGCACGACGCTCCAGTGATCGTTCAGGGCCAGGACCAGATCGGCCGCTATCAGCACCAGCAGGCCGCATGTAAGCATCGTCCGGTGGCTCATCTTGTCGGAGAGTGTGCCGAACGGATAGGCCGAGGACGCATACACCAGGTTCATCGCGACCATGACGAGGGGAATCAAAGCGACAGGGATTCCGCCTTGTTGGGCGCGCAAGACGAGAAAGGCTTCGCTGAACCGGGCCAGTGTGAAGACAGATCCGATGCCCACCACCCACCAATAGGCAGATCCCAAACGTGCGAAACTCTCCCGGCTGATCGGGTTCGTCCCCAGTTTGGCCTGGGAGGACACAGGCTCCTGTATGCCGAACAACAACAGTGCGACGGCCATCAAGCCTGGCATGACGGCCACCCAGAAGACCGCCCGGAAATTGTCGGCCCAGAGCAGCATCAATCCGGTTGCGAGCAAAGGACCGAGAAAGGCGCCCACGGTGTCGAGTGATTGCCGGAGGCCGAATGCCGCGCCTCGAAGCTGCGGCGGTGCGATGTCGGCCACCAGCGCGTCGCGCGGCGCACCGCGTATGCCCTTGCCCAGTCGATCCAACAAGCGAGCGGTGAGGAGCGTGCCGAGGTCCGGTGCCCAGGCGAAGAGCGGTTTGGCGAGGGCTCCGATCGCATACCCGCAGAGGGCCAGCCCCTTGCGTTTGCCGAGATAGTCGCTCAGCGTGCCTGAAAAGATTTTGACGATGAGGGCCAGCGACTCGGCCAGCCCTTCTACCAGTCCCACCGCAATCGTCCCCGCGCCGAGCGTCGTGACCATGAACAGCGGCAACAGGCTGTGGATCATTTCCGAAGAAATGTCCATCAGCAGACTGACGAACCCGAGAATCCAGATGCCGGGTGGAAGCTGGTGCAGCGAATGAGAGGAATGTCTGGGCATACCAATCGGCCTCGTGCCGTGACGGTTGAGCCGATTGGGCTGTTCGGCAGCGCCGATTATAGGAGCTGTCAGCCATGACTGTCATGTGGGATTTCGTAGATTCGGATACAGCGTCAGCAGATCCTCTCCCTGCCGCCAGTCGTATCGCGTGACGTCGACGAGATGGCCTTGCTCTTCGCGATCGATCCATAATTCCCACTGCCCGTCTTGATTGGGATCGAACCAGTAAAAGAGGGGATGCCGAGCGACCTCCGGTTCCTGCGATGCAGGATCGTCCAAGGAAATGCCGAGCATATGCCGAGCCGTGCGATAGTCCACATGGCCATTCCCTCGGAGCGAGTAGTCGCGGAAGAGCAATCCGACTCCGGAATCGAACGTTTGTTCGATGAGGAATTCCTCTCCCGGTTCACTGGGCAGTGGAGATTCAGCGCGAGGGGTGGTCGGCCACATGAGGCAGAGAGACAAGACGGCCGGCAGGCAATAGGTCCATTTTATATTCATGGCATCCTCCCTTCGCCCTGTGGATGTGTGCCTCACTCATCTTTGCGCGCCTTCTGGTTCCGGCACTCTGGAGATCTACCTAGTTCAACGCGTTCAACCCCCTAAGGCAGAAACATAGAAGGAAGTCCTTCGTCAGCGCTCATGCCATTGATGCGCAACGTAATTCAGGCGAAGACCGGCCATGCAGGAGTCGTCCACTGAGATAGATGGGGAGGGAATCAGGCAGCGGATGAAGAAGCGCGAACAACCGGCGGCTAGAAACAGGGACGATCGGAGAACAGGACGATGGGAATTTCCTTGTGCGAGACATGGAGGACCACGCCGCCGAACAAGCGGGACAGGAAGGCCAGCTCTTGTCGTGGGTGTAGCGCGACGGCTGCCCGCACTGTTTCGGCCCAGGCCCGCTGCTCATCATTCGTCGCCAGGGCTCTGTTTTGGAGATGGAGGAGGCGACCCTGATGCCAGGCCTCGATCGTGCCTTGCCCACTGTCGTTGCGTTGGGGGTTGTCGAACCTGCCGGTTTCCAATGTCAGGCGACCGGTTTGGAGGGCGGTCACGACCTCGTCGCGCAGGGTGGCGCAATCCATCCGGACGGCGCGGGTGTGGTGCGATGCGTAAAACGCCTCTTCATCTGCCACATATTGCCGAAAGTCGGCCAGGTCGGACAGGGTCGAGGTGTGAATATTCAAGGCGCGACAGACCGCCGGTGGGCACCAGACGAGCAGAAGCGTGACGGCCAGCGCTGCCAACCCGGCCAGCATGAACATCGTCTTGTGGCGACGGTTCACGGTGATCTCCCGAGAGCGTCATCGGCGAACGACAAATTTCTGTTCCTGATTACACCACCACTGCATGCCCCTGCGTCAATCTATCTGCGTCTCGCCCTCACCAGGTAGGTATGGGCAGGTACGCACCCCATCGCCGGGATGCTGAGCAGACGGCCATCGGTCACTTGTGCCGGTGGCGTGGCGATGGACAGGCCTTCGGTCGTTGAAGGTCCGCGGGGATTTGGGTGGCCTCGTCCACACAGGCCTGGTCCAGTTGGGCTTGAGCCAGCCCCAACGCGCCGGACAAATTGGCTCCGCGCAAGTTGGCTTGCTGGAGGTTGGCATTATTGAGTTGCGCTCCGGTCAAATCCGCGGCGCTCAAGTTGGTGCCCCGCAGATTGGCTTCCTGCAGATTGGTTTGGACCATGACCGTGTGGCTCATGTCGGCCTCGCTTAAGTCGGCGGATACCAGATTGGCCAGTTCAAGATTCGCCTCGGCGAGCCGAGCTTGCTGCAGTTGGGCTTTCGGCGCATAGATTTCGGTCAAGTCCGCTTTCTGCAGGTCGGTTCGCGACAGATGCGCATCGATCAGGACGGCATGATGCAACCGGGCGCCATGCAAATTCGCGGCGGTTACGTTGGCCTTGTAGAGGACCGTCATGACCATGGTTGCCGAATCCAGCCGGGCCTTGGCTAGATTGGCTCCCTCCAGGTTCGCATGTTCGAGATTGACTCGTTGCAGGTTGGCGCCGGTCAAGCGCGCGTATCGAAAATCGGCGCCCCGCAGACTCGCTTCATGAAGATCCGCTTGAACTAGTGAGGCGTCATCCAGGTAGGCGCTCTCCAAATCGGCCTCGACCAGTGACGCGCCGTCGAGTGTGGCGCTGTCCAGGAGGGCCCCCTGGAGATTAGCCCGGCGCAGATTGGCCTGCCGGAGATTGGTTCGGCGCAAGTCGGTTCCGGCCAGATCGGCATCGGTCAACGTGGCCTTCGACAGGTTCGCGCCGTAGAAGTATCCGTCGAGGAGGCTGGCCGCGCTCAGGTCTGCGAGTTGTAAATCGGCGTCCTCAAAATGAGCGCGTTCCAACAGCGCTTCACGGAGCTGCGCGCCCTGGAGGTTGGCTCCGTAAAAGGCCGCCTCGTCTGCGGACACTCGATTCAGCCGGGCCTTGACCACCACGCCTTTGCGCAGATCGGCCCCTTCAAGATTGGCCTCGTCGAGCATGGCGTGAGACAGGTCTGCGCCTTTGAGGTGCGCTTGGACCAGGTTGGCGTTCCTCAGATTTGCGCCCTTCAAGAGCGCCCCCTCAAGATTGGCACGTTCGAGGGTTGCTCCGGTCAGACGCAGCTGCCGCAGGTCCGCACGACAGAGATTCGCCCGGCGGCCATCGGCCGATTCCCGGTCCTCCAACCAGCGGGCATGGGCCAAGAGCACCTTATCCGCCAATTTTGGCGCGGGGCGTGTGTGTCGGTACTGGCTCTCGCAGGCGTCGGCCGGAGATGATTTTGCTGCCGGTTTGGTTGCGGCATCGGTACCGGCTGGAATGGAAAGCAGCGCGGTTATGACCCACCCGGCAACGATCGCGGCGGACAAGGGATGCTGATTCATCAAAGGGCCTCCTTCACAAGCATGGGCGCTGCTCCCGACTGGAGCGGCTGGTTGTTCGCATGGAATCATGTGTCCTGGTCGACCTGCCCTGCCAATTGTTCCAGAGCCTCGGCAATTCGAACCTCGTAGGGCTCAGCCTGATCCAATCGGCATAGAGTATCCGGAAGTTCCGCCAACGCCGATCTTGCGTAATCGCGAATCTCCTGGATTGAAGGGCTCGGGGTCACTCTTCGCCCCCGCTCCATGACCTGCCGCAGGAGAGGCCGGCCAGGCAGTGTTTCCTGTTCAACGGTGATCGTGTCCTGTGCCAGTCGTCCGTCGCGTCCGATCCGACGATAGACCTGTTTCCGGCCGGGCCAGGTCGCTTTGCCCTCCGAACGCTTCCGACAAGGTCTGCCGGCATACTCCTGAAGTTTGTAGGCGCAGTCCAGGTATGGCGCGTCGGCCGAGGTGGTCATGGCCGTTCCGACTGCAAACCGATCGATCGGCGCCCCGCTTCTAACCAAGGCCTCGATCCGTTCTTCATCCAGATTTCCACTGGCCAGGATCCTGGCCTCCTCCAGCCCTCCGCGATCGAGGATGTGGCGGACCTTGCGTGCATGAATGCCTAAGTCTCCACTATCGAGACGTACCCCGTGGATCACAATGCCCTGGCGTTTCAGTTCAGGGGCGAGCATGACGACGCGTTCTGCCGCCGCCTCCGTATCGTAGGTGTCGATGAGCAGGACCACATTGTGCGGTTGTGACTGGGCAATATGTAAGAACGCGGTGGTTTCGTCGCGATGGGCCTGCACAAAGGAATGCGCCATCGTCCCGTAGGTGGGGATGGCGAACTGCGCTCCGGCCAGGGCATTCGACGTGCCGGCAAATCCAGCCAGATAACTGGCTCGGGCGGCCAATAATCCCGCCTCAGCACCATGGGCGCGGCGCAGGCCGAAATCTATCAGCGGCTTCCCGGCGGCCGCAAGGATGCAGCGGCAGGCTTTGGATGCGACCATGGTTTGAAAATTCAGGAGATTCATCACCCTGGTTTCGACAAGTTGCGCTTGCGGCAGCGGCGCGGTAATGCGAAGGATGGGTTCGTGCGGGAAGCACACCGTGCCTTCCGGCATGGCATGGACATCGCCGGTGAAGCGCATCGCTTGGAAGGCGACGAGGGTCTCTGGCGTGAAACCGCCCTTCTCCTCGAGCCATATGAGGTCGGACTCGGAGAAATGGAACTGTTCCAGAAAGAAGAGAACCTGATGCAGTCCTGCCGTCATCAAGAAATTCCTGCGGGTCGGCAGCTTACGGACAAAAAATTCGAAGACCGCTTCGCCCGTCATGTTCTGAGCGACGTAGGCCTGAGCCATCGTCAATTCGTACAGGTCGGTGAGAAGCGACTCAGATAGGTCGTTCATGCGAGCAATTGCTCACAGCGAAGAGGGATTGCCCCGGCTGATAGCATCGCTTTTTCAGCCCGTGATCCGTCGTGCGGAAGGACGTTCACGGCCCGCACGGCGTCGATGAGCAGATAGACCACATACTCGAGCCGGCGGGCATCCTTCACCGTATGGAGCACACAATAGTCCGTCGCCAGGCCTCCCACGAACAGCCTGGTGATCCCGGCGGTTTGAAGTTTGACATCCAGACAGGTTCCCTGAAATCCCGAATAGGACTCGCGTCCCTGGTCCATGCCTTTAGAAATGACGATGGTCGATGGAGGCAGATGAAGCGACGACGGAAATTCCGCGCCGCGGGATTCCGCGATGCAGTGTGCGGGCCAAGGTCCTCCCTGGGCTTGAAAGGAGCAGTGATTGGGCGGATGCCAATCGCGCGTCGCAAACAGGGCGGCGTCGGCTTCGACAAACACGGCAAGATACCGTTGCAGGACCGGAATGACTTCGTGCCCATCTGGCACCGCGAGTGTTCCGCCAGGGAGAAAATCGTTTTGAACGTCCACAACGAGAAGCGCATCGGTGGGTCGAAGGTCATTCATGACGTCTTTGGAGAGCCGACGACTTCGGCTCCTATCGCCCTTGCTGGACGAGAAGGCGGATGTAAGCAAGGGCGTCCTGCCGCTCAGTTTCGGTCAATTGTCCTTGCCACGCATGCATGGGGCTGAAGACAATGCCGTGCTCTATCGTCCGAAGTAGCTCTTCGTCTGATTTGAGGAAGGATTTAAAGCGGTGAAAGTTGGCCGGCGGGACCCTCAACGACGCGGCATCGGGGCCATCCCCACGACCCCCGGCACCGTGGCACGAGAGGCAATGCCGCTCATACACCGCCTTGCCGTTGGCGGCATCCGGCGGGAATTCCTGGGCCTGCGCGCTGCCCAACAGCGCCGCCGACATCAGCGCTACCGTGGCGAGCATGAACTGACGGATGCCGATGCAAATACATGTCCACATGGAGTCGCTGCGTCTCCTTCAACTCTTCTTCGTGGTATGCGCGATAAACGAGGAAAAATGCTGCTGCAGTTTGGTGCTGCCGCAGGCCGGACATTGTACCTCACCTTTTTCGTGTTGTTTCAACGTCACGACGATTAGCGATTCTTTTCCGCAATCCAGACAGGTGTAATCATACATCGGCATAGGCGCCTCGCTCGGACCGTGACATGTGCTGCTGTTAATCCTTAACCCTGTTGTCCTCTTCCGCTTCACCCCAGGTCGCGACAATCTGCGCCATCTCTTCCAGGCGGGCGGCGGTTCGGCCGTAAATGCTCTCCGGCGGAAAGACTCCTTCCGCTCCGCGTTCGCCTGCGGGCACACCGATGAGCAATTCCAGTGCTTGGTCCGCCGTATCGACGCCGTACACGGAAAATCGCCCTGCTTCCACGGCCGTGACGATCTCCCGATTCAACGCCAGGTGTTTGATGTTGCGCGCGGGAATGATGACGCCTTGTTTGCCTGTGAGGCCCCGCCGCTTGCACGACTCGAAAAAGCCTTCGATTTTTTCGTTCACGCCGCCTATGGGCTGAATCTCTCCCAGCTGGTTCACCGAACCGGTGACCGCCAGCGACTGCCGGACAGGTAGGTCGGCCAGGCTTGAGAGCACGGCTGCGAGCTCGGCCACAGCCGCACTGTCGCCTTCGACTTCAGAGTAGGTTTGTTCGAAGGTCAAGGTGGCGCTTAAGGCGAATGGCTGCATGCCGGCAAATTTCCCTGCCAGAAATCCCGCCAGCGTCATCACTCCCTTGCTATGGATTTCGCCCGCGAGGTCGACTTCGCGCTGAATATCGATCACGCCCTTCGTGCCGACATAGGTGCGAGCGGTGATTCTGATAGGCCGGCCGAAACAATAGTCGCCCAGCTCATAGACGGACAATCCATTGACCTGGCCGATCACGTCGCCCTGGAGATCCACCATCAACGTGCCCTCGGCGATTTCTCCCTGGAGCCACTGCTCGGGCAGATCGGCGCGGCGCCGTTGATGCGCCAGGGCCGACTCGACGTCTGCGCGTGTCACCAATACATGTCCGCTCTTCTTGCCCCAATAGCCGGCTTCGCGAATCAAGTCGCTGACCAGACTGAACCGCAGCGACAGCCGGTCGTGCCGGTCGGCGAACCGAAAGCCTTGACGGATGACTTCCGCCACCGCGTCCGCGCCGAAGTGGGGCAACCCTTCGTCGCGGCATAACCGCGATACGAATCGCGCATATTGTCGTTCCTGCCGCTCGTCGTGCGGGACTTCCACATCGAAGTCCGCCTTCACCTTGAAGAGTTTGGAGAAATCCTCTTCATAGACCTGAAGCAGATGGTACATGCCGGCGGTGCCGACCAGGATGACTTTGACCGAGACGGGAATCGGTTCCGGGCGCAGGCCGGCCGTGGCGAATCCATAAAATTCCGACGGATCCTCAATGGTCACCGCCCCGGTTTTAATCACGCGCTTCAAGGCCTCCCAGGAGAAGGGCTGACGCAGCAAATCGAGCGCCTGCAGGATGAGATACCCGCCGTTGGCCTGCAACATGGCGCCGGGCCGGATCTCCGTGAAGTCGGTATACATCACGCCGAGATGCGCACGCCGCTCGATTTTGCCGATGAGATTGCTGTAGGTCGGATGCGATTCGTCGATGACGGGCGCGCCGCCGGCCGCATCCCTGGCGACGATCAGGTTCACCGCAAACCGGGTCATGTCGGGACGGCGTGATGGCTCCAGGCCCGGAATCGACAAGACCGGTGCGTTGTGAGGCAGGAACTCTCTGTACTGGTGCACGATGTCTTCATGGACCCGTTGCAGGTAGGCGAGGACGGGCTGCGAGGATTGATAGGCCTGCTGAAGCGCGTCGTAGGCGCCTTGCATGACGTTGGCGACGATCTGGTGGTCCAGGTGATGCAACGCCTGTTCGGCTTCCCGTTCCAGGCTGTGCATGCGGACATGAAACTCGCGGATGTCGCTTTCCAGCGCTTGCCGCCGCCCGGTCAGGTCTTCCTGCACCGGCTCGGCGAGCTCCTCCATTTCTTTTTCCGTCATCGGGCGGTCATCTTTGAGGGGAACCAGCGCGAACCCGCCCGGCGTCTCCTCAAACACGAAGCCGCGCTGGCGGCACAGGAGGGTGAGGTCGTGAAACAGGTTCTTCTTTTTCCCTTCCGTGTCTTCGATGATTTTCGCCTTGGCGTCGAGATACTGTTTCCCTTCGAAGGTCGCGGGAATGTCACGCCGGAGGCCTTCGATAAAGGTGCCCATGTCACGTTTGAAGGACGCGCCGTGCCCCGCCGGAAACGAGAGGCACGCCGGGCGCGACGCATCCTGGAAGTTATGAACAAAACACCAGTCCGGCGGGGCCGGAGCCGTCTGGGCCAGCCGCTGGACCATCTGTCGCACCAGCGTGCCTTTGCCGGTCCCAACCGGGCCTGAGACGAAGATGTTGAACCCCGGGCTCTTCATCTGCAGGCCGAATTCCAAGGCTTCGACCGCCCGTTCCTGCCCGATCGTCTCCTCGAGCGGCTCCACCTGGCTCGTATCGTCGAATCCCAAGCGGGCGGGATCGACGGTAGGAGCCAGGAGAGAAGCCGGTAATCTCAGATTGTCCAGCATCGTGTCAGTCCTGGAGCTTGAGGAGATGCGGTGGCTGAACGATGGTGGCATGCAGGCCCTTTTCGCCCGGCTCGCTTTCGAACAAGACCTCGACGCCGTCTTCCATCTGGGTAAAGGTCATGCCTTTGAGGGCGTTCTTGTGGAAATAGACTTCGCCGCCGCCGTCCATCAGAATGAACCCGTAGCCGAGGTCGCGAAACACCTTGCTGACGACGCCGCGATGCTGCGGCAACGGCTCCAGGCGAATCGCCTTGTCGGCGCGTTTCTCGCGAAATTTTCGTAATTCGATGGCCACCGCATCGAAGGCGGAGCGGATCGCTTCTTCGAAGGTTTTATCCTCCTTGCGCGAGGTGATCGTTTGCCGGCTTGGAACCGTGACGAGCACGAGCGCCTCCGCGACATTGTCCAGTTTCTTATGATGACGATTTTTGGTGAGCGTCACGCGACCGTGAATAATGTCGTCATGGCCACGTTGTAGAGCGGCCATCCGTTCTTCGATCTCGGTCTTCCAGCGCGGGGTCATTTCGATGTTGCGGCTTTCCACTTCCAGATTCATGCGTCCTCCTCTCGTCTCAGATGAAACAGGTGCTACAACTCTCTCACTCAGCAAGGCACATGCCCTTGCCAGTCAGAGTGTACGACAGTCGACCCTGGGATGAATCGGCTCAAAGTGAGGCATTTTCGCGAGATGGGCCACTGATCACGGGACGAGTCGCCATCTCACTGGCGCAAAATTCCTCACTTCCCTGGGTGGAGCTGAAGCCCAATGCACCACTCTTCTTTGGATCTGCCCGGCTTGTGCGGCCCGTTTACGGGAACATGTTTTGCGTAGGGCACGGATATGCCGGTCTTGAAGAAATCAGCCCTGGACGCCTATGTCAAGGCACGGTTCGGCCCGGCAGCCGAATTGCTGGCCTATGGCCCGATCGGGAAAGAAACCAAGGGCGCGCGGTACAAACAATACGGGTATGGCGCGCCGGTCCGACTCACCTTCCGCACAACAGGCGATCAGACCCGCCAGGTCGTGCTGGGGACGATGAGTCCCGGGCCGTTCGGCCATGAGCATCCGGCTGATCGGGCGCAGGCGATGTTGTGGGACTATGACTGTTACGGCCGGCTGCCCGGTCATATCGCGGCGCTGGACGTGGGCGCCTTCACCGCGCGCGGCGAGTTGATGTCGGTTGCCGCAGCCAAGGAGTTCTTCCTGCTGACCGAATGGTCGGAAGGGGACACCTATCACAAGGATCTCGAACGGCTTGCGGATGCGGTGAGGCCGACGGCGCTGGATCGAAAACGGACTGCGGCGCTGGCCGACTATTTGGCGACCATTCACCGGGTGAAGCGTCGAGACCCGCAACTGTATCGCCGCCGCCTGCGGGAATTGCTGGGCCATGGCGAATGTATCATGGGGCTCACCGACAGTTACCCGGATCGCTGTGGATTTATCACGGAGGGGTTGCTGCAACGCATTGAAGTCGCCTGTAACGCCTGGCGCTGGCGGTTGCGTGGCAAACATGCGCGCCTCTCGCAGGTGCACGGGGATTTTCATCCCTGGAACGTGCTGTTCCGCAGGGGAGTCGACTTTTCTGTGCTCGACCGATCGCGAGGGGAATGGGGCGAGCCGGCCGACGACGTGACGTCGATGTCGATGAATTATCTGTTTTTTTCACTCTGCCGGCATGGCACCTTGAAGGGACCGCTGGAGGTCTTGTTTCATGCGTTCTGGGCTCGCTATCTGAGCCGGAGTCACGATCAGGGCGTACTGGCCGCGACGGCGCCGTTTTTTGCCTTTCGGGGGTTGGTGCTAGCCAGTCCGCTCTGGTATCCGAAGTTGACGCTGACTGTGCGAAAAAAAATATTCCGGTTCATCGAGAATGTGCTGGCGGTGCCGCGTTTCGATCCGGCCGATGTGAACCGGTACTGCGAGTGAATCGTCAGGAGGGGTGTCGTGGCCTCCGGCGGTGAGGCGACGATCACATGGCGCATATGACGATGGCTCCTTTCGCCTTATGGCTCACCGGGCTGCCGGCCTCCGGGAAAAGCTCGATTGTGGCTCGTCTGGTGCCCAAACTTGCCTCGATGAACTTGACTGCCGAAGTGCTGGAGTCGGATGCTGTCCGCCGCATTCTGACGCCGGAGGCCAGCTATTCCAAAGAGGAGCGCGATCTCTTCTATCGCGTCTTGGGCTTCATGGGAGCGCGATTGCTGGCGCACGGGGTGAACGTGATCATCGATGCGACTGCGAGCCGCCGGGCCTATCGCGAGTTTGCCCGCACGTTGATGCCTGATCTGCTGGAGGTGTCGGTCGAATGCCCCATACAGATTTGCATGGAGCGGGATAAGAAGGGAACGTACCGGCGGGGGCTGCAAGGCGAGTCTTCCACTGTGCCGGGGTTACAGGAACCCTACGAAGCTCCGCTCTCGCCGGATTTGATCATCAACACCACGGAGCTGTTGCCTGATGCCGCAGCGGATCACATTGTCGCGCTGATTCGTGCTCGTCGTCAAAGTTGAATCAGACTAGACCGAGTAGGGTTGCCTGAATGGTCGGCATGCAGCGGTGCTCGCTCGCTCGGACGGCCCTTGCTCGATGCTATCGCTTTCTTGAGGATGACTTCGTCAGCCTGTTCGTTCCACGGAGGGCATCCATGCCCGCCTCGCTCAAACACATCCATCCCGATACCCCGATGGGGGCTACACTGGTGGCCGGCGGAGCGACGTTCCGCTGTTGGGCTCCGCATGCCAAGGCCGTCTATGTGGTGGGTGATTTCAATCGTCGCATCCGCAACGACGCGGCCCTGCTCACGCGAGACCAGCAAGGCCATTGGCGCGGTTTCATCCCCGGGGTGAAGGATCGTCAGCGGTACATGTTCTCCGTGGTGGGCGAAGGGAGTGAAGGGCTCAAACGCGATCCCTACGCCCGCGAACTGGAATCACCGTTCCCTGCCGAATGCATTGTCCGGCACACCGACTTTCCCTGGCATGAGAGCGGGTATGTCCCCCCGCCGTTTCACGAGTTCGTCATCTATCAACTCCACGTCGGCACCTTTTTTACGCCGAACCTGCCGCACAAGGGCGGCACGTTTCTCGATGTGGCGCGCAAGTTGCCATATCTGGCCGACCTTGGCGTGACCGCGTTGCAGCTCATGCCCATTCAAGAATTTCAGACCAGCTTCAGTCTGGGCTACAACGGGACCGATTATTTTTCGCCGGAAATGGACTTCGCCGTGGCCGATGCGGAGCTGCCGGCCTATGTGGTGGAGGTGAACAAGCTGCTGGACGCGAAAGGGTTGCGCCGGTATCAAGCGGCCGACTTACGCGGGGAAATGAATCAGCTCAAGGCGCTGGTAGACCTGGCCCATCTTCACGGTCTGGCGGTGTTGCTCGACGTGGTGTACAACCATGCGGGCGGGGAATTCGGCGATCAAAGCCTCTATTTTTTCGACCGGCAGGATCCCGCAGGCGGCCAGTGGAATTCCCTCTACTTCACGGACAGAGGCCATGCGGGCGGTCTGGTATTCGATTTTTCCAAGCCGGAGGTGCGCGACTTTCTGATACAGAATGCCAAATTTTTTCTCAGCGAGTACCGGGTCGATGGATTCCGGTATGACCAGGTGAGCGTGATCGATCACGACGGGGCGCCGGACGGGTGGCGTTTCTGCCAGGACCTCACCTCCACCGTGCATGCGCAACGGCCGGCGACCTTACACCATGCCGAATATTGGGATGTGAATCCGTTCATTGTCGCACCACCGCCGGCCGGAGCCGGGTTTGATACAACATTGACCGATGGACTCCGTCTTGCCCTTCGCGACGTCATCGGCAGCGCGAGCGCTCCGGACGAACGGGCGCTTAATATGACCCGGCTGGCGCAGAGTCTTTGGCCCGAGGGCTTCTCTGAGTCGTGGCGTTTTGTGCAGGGGCCGGAGAATCACGACATCGTGTACAACGGCCGCGAACTACGTATTGCGCGCTTGGGTGACCCCGACCATCCTCGGTCCTGGTTTGCCCGGAGCCGGGCGCGGGTAGCGACCGGTCTGAGTCTGACGGCACCGGGAATTCCGATGTTGTTCATGGGACAGGAATTCCTGGAGGACAAACAATGGTCGGATGACTTCGTCTCCCACCGCGATCTGCTGCTGTATTGGGCAGGGCTCGATCAGGGTGACAGGCAGATGCTCGACCATCTGCGCTTCACGCGGGAACTGTTGGCGCTCCGCCGTCGATTGCCTGCGTTGCGCGGCCGCGGGTTCCGCACGACCCATGTGCATGATCACAATCGAGTGTTGGCCTTCCATCGCTGGATCGAAGGCGAGGGGCAGGACGTGGTGGTCATTCTGCATCTGGCCAACTTCACCCGCGTCGGGTACCAAATCGGCCTGCCCGGCGAGGGAACCTGGCGCGAAGTGTTTAATAGTGATGTGTACGAAAATTGGGTCAATGCCCGCGTGGCGGGCAACAGCGGCCGTGTCGTCGCGACCGCGCAACCACTCCATGGATTTGGATACTCCGTCGGCCTCGTTCTCCCCGCGAACAGCATTCTGATCTTCGCCCGCTAGCCACCCGGATGTTCTGCTCGTGAACGTCCTGTATCCGCTCATGGGCTTGCCGGTCGGTCATTCTTCTCCCGACAGCACGAGAGTTTTGCGTAGCACAGACAACCTCACGCTGCGGCCGATATTCCACCCGGAATTGGCACCATCGTCGACAGACTGCTCGGTCTGCCGGCGATACAGTGACGAGGTCTAGCGAGGAGTTCATGTATGGTCGTGCCACGGCACGGGAGAAGAGGTCATGATGAAGCGGAAAATCCTGGCGACTCTCATGTTGGTCTGGGGAATCGGCATGGCCGGCCTGGTCGAGGGATTCCAAACCGCAGTGGTCTTCCCCGTCAGTTCAGTCGAGCATGTGGATCTGCGGAATCAAGTGCTCACATTCAAAACGCAGGATGGGCAGGTGCGCATGTTTCGGGTGGCCCAGTCGGTGGGCATGAAGGGGGAATCATTTGCGAAGGGTGAGCTCGTGCGTATCGAAGTCGATCTCGACGACCAGATCGTCAATATTGTGAAATTGGCGCAGACCTCACTGTCCGATCGCGGAGCAACACGCCAGAAATGAGCGCCACCAATGTGATGGGGGATCCCGCGTCCGGCAGCGGCGAGGTTAAACGCTCCACCAGGAGGCCACGGGGGGATGGGGTCTCGCACGGAGGGGACATGGATGAACCCATTGGTCCACCAGACTGAGTCCTGCTCTTCGACAATAGGCCGCCGCGACGGCGGCTTCTTCGCTCCCCTGGTTTACCATAAAGAAGAGGCCTTGGGGCGTGAGATTGCGGGCGATCCTGTCAAACAACGGTTCAGGGAAAAACAGCGTAAGGGGAAGCCTCCACGCGAGCACGGGCGACGGGGTCACGAACGGAAACCAGGCAGTGATGACGTCAGCCCTGTTCTCCACGGTGCAATAGTCCGCCACCAGAAATGACGTCTGCGGAAGGTCCGCAATGTATCCGCACGCGGCATCGTAGCGGCTGTGCCCGGTAGGGTAGAGCCGGAATCCCTCCACATCCACACCGGTCAACGTCGCGGGACGAAAGAAGGCGTGAAGGGTTCGCGCGTACCAGAAGTTTGCGCAGCCCACATCTGTCACGGCAGTTCCTTGCGGCACCGGACGGTTCGCGCTTGCCCACGCTTGGTCCAGCAGGTCGAGATAGGCATAGTTGGCGAGTGCGGTATGGTGGTTGTAGTGATCCTCGAAGCCCACGTTATATCGCGCGTGCAACTCGTCGATGCGCGTGATCTGCCAGGCCGCTAACCCCGAGAGGCAGCCGATCGGTGTTTCGTAACACGGCCGTCGCGACCACCGGATTCCTTCTGACAGGCGAAACCACAGCCCATGATAGAGCGAGCGGCAGCGCTGGAGAAGGGAATAGTGGTGATCCGCCGGCGGCCAGGCGCGTGAGCCATCCGATGTCGTACGCGGGGTCGTCGCCATACCGAGAAAGTGTCTCGTAGGTCGCCGGGTTTTCCAATCAAAAAGGAATTGCGGATCATCCGCCGATCAAGGTCGGATTCTCCTCCCGCCTTCTTTGAGAACCATCTGATTGTGTTGCGCACGTCATTCCTTGCTTCGCACTCGCCTCACGAATGGTTTTCGCGAGTAAGGGTCGCGTCCCAATAGGTATCTCTTCGGATACATCCAGGTATCCCGTTTGATACAGAGTCTGCCCACCGCGAAGCAGTTCACGGAGGCTCGGCACCAATCATCTCAGTGCCACTCTCTATGGAGCACCACGTTTCAACGCACAGCCCACAATGGCCGGATAAATATATGTTCATCGGAATAGGCCTTGCAGTTTCCGAAGAGGAGACAAACGATAGCCGAACGCTCATATGTAGCGCCAAACGCACAATGGAGGTGAGCCATGCCTGGAATGGACAGACCGTTATTGGTGACGGAGTGGTCAAAACATCTCCGATCTCAAAAAGCGCAGCGAGCGGCGAAAAGCTTCGAGTTGGTGCTGGCAAGCATCGAAGTGGATGCGGCTCTTGCTCGCACGGTGAAGGTTCGTCGCTCAAAAGGGCGTGTGGAACTGGTAGGCAAAGGGAATCTCTTTAAGGCGCGAGTGTTTCCGCCCGCCGTGAAGTCCGTCAGCTTGGCTCGTGCCAAACGAGTGGAGTTTCAAGAACCGCCAGGCCTGCGTCCCAAGCACCTCGACTTTCGAGCGCGTCCCAATGAGCTTCCCAACGCTTTCCGTCAAGTCAATCGCATACGTCGGTATGACCTGGAAGTGGGGGAGGATATGGGATTGCCGACCAATGTCTTTTCGCCGGATGACCGCTACACATTCTCCGATACCGCATTCCCCTGGAGTACATGCGGTCGCGTCGATACGGCAGCGGGCTTCGGCTCGGGTGTGATGGTCGGTTCACGTCATCTATTGACCGCGAGCCATGTTGTGAATTGGGGGCCGAACAATACGGCCGGTTGGCTGAAATTTACTCCGCTGCTGTTTGACGGTCACGAACCGTTCGGCCATGTGTTTGCGAACATGATTTACTCGTGGAACAAAGCGGACGGTTCCGACGGCATTAATGCCGATGAGTGCGCCTTTGATTACGTGGTGTGCGTATTGGATCTGCGGATGGGCGACGTCACTGGTTGGATGGGTTCTCGCGGGTATTCCACCGCGTGGGACGGGGGCAATTATTGGGGACATGTCGGATACCCCAACGACCTCGCTAACGGTTCGCGCCCGGCCTTCATCGGGTATCAAGCCATGGATTCCACCTTCACGCGCACCATCGGCGGGCGGGATTCATTCGGCATCAAACATCGGATCGATGTTATTCCGGGGCAGTCCGGAGGACCGTACTTCGGATGGTGGGGCAACGAACCGTGGCCGCGTGTCGTTTCTACGCAGAGCGCGCAGCAGTGGGGCGGCAGCACCGGTCCCAACACCTGCGGTGGGGGCAATCCGCTTCCGGAGCTGATCAACCATGCCCGGACTGTGTCGCCATAACAACCTTTCTGGATGTATATTCTCGCGGAGATGTTGCGACGTGAGCATCAGTGGCGAGGTTCGAATTTAGCTCGGGATATTATCAGGCACGAAACAAGTCTTTCGTCGGAGTCAGGACCTTCTCCATCTTCCGATGCGGAATGCCGGCGTCGAGAAATACGTCGCCGACCGCCTGAAATTCCGCGTGCTCATAGAATCCGATTGCGTGAGTCTGGGCCGACAGGGTCACGCCTGTGAGCCCCTGTCTGACTGCGCAATCGAGTAACGCCCCCAGCAATGCGCGGCCCGCGCCGCGACCACGCCAGTTTTTGAGGACGGCCATGCGGCCAATCGTGCCGTTTGTTTGTATACGTGCTGTGCCAATGGCGTCACCCTGGTCATTCCAGGCCAGCACATGGGCACAATGCGTATCCAGCCCATCCCATTCCAACTCCTCCGGTACCGCCTGTTCGAGAATAAAGACCGTTTCCCGGATGGGGCGGATCAATGGTTCCGCATGGGCCCAGTCCACCAGTTCGACGCGCATGTGCTTCTCAGCCTTCATTGTTAAGGGTCCATTTCAAGGACGTCGGATGGTCACTGTGACGCCAATGACCGTCAGAATCAACCAGACGAAACTGAGCCTGCCCACCGCCACCTCCGCCGCCATCGTTCCCTGATCGGATCAAATGCGATTCTGTTTTGGTGGATCGCCGATCGCGTGCTACCGTCATGAGCAGAAGATTCGTTCACAGCGCCAGAGGCGCAAGGCCTGTGCTCCGGCGACATGAAGGAGGATGACGAGTGAACACTCAAGCGCGACGGTCTCGAGTCCGGGGTGGACGGAAGCTGCAGGCGGGGATGTGGCGGGCCCGGTGCCATGCCGGCGGGAACAACGCGCGTCCGCCATTCTTCAGTTGGGACTTCTTGCGCTCCGTCTGGTCCCTGCTGTGCAGCCTGACTCGACACAAGACCAGTCGAGGAATCGCCAAACGTTTCGCCTGGCAGGAACACATCGGCTGCACCGCTCCACGTTCTTCCGGGGTCTATGGACGCATGATCTGACACCAGCGGCCGTTTTTGCCGGTATTTCGGTTCCACTCCTTCTATCCCATCGCTGCTCTGTCTGCGGCACGACACCCTCCGAGAATCCACCCGTACGCGCCAACAAGGTGATGTGCTGCCGGCCTGAGGCTCGTTCCGCCGGCTCTGTTTACTGCAGCCGCAAAGATGCTATTGACCCGCCGCCCGGTTGAGGCGAAGATGCGGCAGCGTGGCGCAGGTCTTGCTGAACAATCCTGCTACTCTTGGCAACAGATCGAACGATGAGGGGCAACCTATGAAGGTATTGATTGCGACGGATGGATCGAAGTACGGCAAGTGGGCGACCGAGTGGGTGGCGAGAATACCCTTCGCCGAGAAGCCGGAAGTGGCCCTGCTGCATGTGACGGATGTGGAGGCGTTGCGCGCGCCCTTCATGTTTCAGCCGGTGATCATCGGCAACGAGCCGTTTATCCAGCAAGAAATCAAGCGTATCGAAGCGCGCGGCAAGACCACCATCTCGGAAGCGAAGGCGCAGATGGCAGCTCTGAAGCTCAAGGGCAAGGTGATGTCGGAGCGTGGGCCTGCGGGTCCGACGATTCTGGATCAGGCGCCTCGCCGGGACGGCATCGTGGCGATCGGGAGTCGTGGGCTGGATGCACTCGACCGGTTGATGCTCGGCAGTATTTCGACACAGGTCACTCTGCATGCGCCCTGCTCGGTATTGGTCGTCAAGGAAGAGCCGCGTCCGGTGAGCCGAATTCTTTTCGCCGCGGATGGATCGAAGGCATCGGAGAAGGCCCTGCGGTTTCTCCTCACCAAGCTTCAGCCGGAAGCCCGGGAAGGGTTGGAGCCGATCGATGTGGTGGTGATGCATGCGATGCCGTTCCTGAAGTATCCGGAGCTCAAAGAGGCCGGTGCGCGCCTGGTGGAGCAATGTGCGAATAAATTGATCAAGGCCGGATATGTCGTCGATGAAGTCGTGCAACTCGGTAAACCGGCTGAAGAGATCTTGAAAGTGGCCTCCAAGAAGAAAGTGGATCTGATTGTGACCGGCGCCAAGGGGATGGGGGCGGTCGCGCGGTTCCTGCTCGGGAGCGTGTCCACCAAGGTCGTGCAGCACAGCACCTGTTCGGTTCTCGTCGTTCGGTAAGGTCGGATCCTCCAGCGGTGCCATCCCTGGAGGACAACAGGCAGCTGTGGCATTTCACCCCGTGCCTCCTCCGGCAAGCGTAGCAAAACGCTGCCATGGGCCTGTCATTCCTTGCGAAATTTCGGCTCCTCCGCGGCATGGTCCCTGCTGGTATCACAAACGGCAGGGGCCTGCAGAGTAGACAATGGACAGATGACCGATCGAGTGGCGAGTCTCACGTGTGAGTTTAGGCAGCAGGTTCAGCAGCCCATGTGTTCGCTTCGCCTCGTCGGTCGCACGCTCTTATTGGGGGTGCTGCTGACGGGGCAGATGGGGTGTGACCGGGATCCGGCGGCTCCCCCGCCGCCTGCCGAACCCGTGGGCCGAGCCGCCGATGGCCTCGTGCAACTGACTGCCGCGGAAATCGGGCGGGCCGATATTCAGGTGCAGACGGTGAAGAAGGAGTCGTTCGTCCTGCATCGCGAATTTCCGGCGACGGTGCAGGCCAATGAAAACGAATCGGCTGAAGTCACGACACTGATTCGAGGGCGAGTGGTGGACGTGCTGGTCGATGCGGGCAAGGACGTCAAGAAGGGCGAACGGCTGGCATTACTCGACAGCGCAGATTTAGGCATGGCCGAGGGCCTGTATCTCAAGGCGGCGGCGCGACAGCACGAAGCGCAGCTTGCGCATGAGCGGGCAGCCAATCTGCATGAACATCGCGCCATCAGCATGGCCGAGTTGCAACGCCGGGAAGCGGAAATGAAAACGGCCCAGGCCGAAGCGCGTGAGGCGGGGCATCGGCTGACTCTGCTTGGCGTGCCGGACCAGGAGATTCAGCGACTCGAACGGGAGCGGACGATCCGGTCCGACATCGCGATGCGGGCGCCGTTCGCAGGCCGCGTGATCATGCGGAATATCACGCGCGGAGAGGTGGTGGAGACCTCGCGGAACTGTTTCACCATCGCCGACCTGTCCGATGTCTGGGTGATCGCCAGTGTGCCGGAGAAGGACGTTCAGTTCATTCGTCCGAACCAGACCGTCCACGTCGTGGTGGCGGCCTATCCCCACAGCCTGTTTTCCGGCCGCATGACCTACATCAGCGATGTGCTCGATCCGGCGACCAGAACGATGCGTATCCGTGTGACCGTGCCGAATCCGGATCGTGCCTTGAAGCCCGAAATGTTTGCCATGGTTCGCGTCGATGCCTCGCCGCAACCGGCGGTGCTGGTCGTGCCGCTGGCCGCCGTGCAACAGGATGGCGCCGGCAAACTGTTGTTCGTGCGGCAAGGAGAGAATCGATTCGAGCCGCGCCGCGTCCAGTTGGGCGATGAACAAGACGGGCAGGTCATCGTCCTGGAGGGGCTGCGGGAAGGGGAAGACGTGGTCGTCAAGGGCGCGTTTGCGATCAAGTCTGAACTCGATATCCACAAAATCGAGCCCACTCAATGATTGCCGCGCTGCTGGAATTTTCCCTGCGCCAACGCATCCTCATCCTCGGCCTGGCCTGTTTCTGCGCGGCGGCCGGTGTCTTCGCTTTCCAGTCGATTCCCATCGACGCCTATCCCGATGTGACCAACGTGCAAGTCCAGGTGTTGACGGAAGCGCCTGGGCTCTCCCCGGTCGAGGTCGAACGGTTCATTACCTATCCGCTCGAACTGCAGATGAACGGATTGCCGGGGCTGACGGAAATTCGCTCCATCTCCAAATTCGCCCTCTCTCAGCTGACGGTCGTGTTCGAGGACGATGTGGATGTGTATTTTGCCCGCCAGCTCGTGCTGGAACGAATCATAGCGGTGCGCGATCGGTTGCCGGCCGGTATGGAGCCGGTGCTGGCGCCCGTGACGACCGGGCTCGGAGAGATCTACCAGTATTTTCTCGAGGGGGCGCCGAAACCGGAGCGTGATGCTGCGCTGGCGGAAGAAGAACTGACAGATCAGCGGACGGTGCAGGACTGGGTGCTGCGTCCCCTGCTGAAGAGCGTGCCGGGTGTCATCGATGTGAACAGCCTTGGCGGGTTCGTGAAACAGTATCACGTGCTGGTGGATCCGGACCGGTTACGAAAATACAGCCTGACGCTGCACGACATCTTCGATGCCGTGGCACGCAACAATGCGAATGCCGGCGGCAATGTGCTCGAACGGCATGCCGAACGCGCCATCGTGCGCGGGCTGGGACTCATCAAAAGCCCGGCCGATATCGAGCGGATCGTGGTCAAGGAAGCCGGCGGCGTGCCGGTGTATGTGCGTGATGTGGCGGACGTCCGTATCGGCCATGCGGTGCGCCATGGGGCCGCGGTGCTCAATGGAGAGCGGGAGGTTGTGGCCGGCACGGTGTTGATGCTGCGAGGCGGCAACGCGCGGGACGTGGTTCAGGCGGTGAAGCAACGAGCGGAGGCGATCCAGCGTGAGGGAATCTTGCCGGGCGGGCTGACCCTCGTGCCATTTTACGATCGCATTGAACTCGTGACAGCCGCCATCCATACCGTGCGCGATGCGTTGATCGAAGGCGTCGTGTTGGTCACGCTGGTCTTTTTTCTCTTCCTCGGCCACATGCGCAGCGCGATTGTCGTGACGGCCTCGCTGCTGGTCACGCCGTTGATCACGTTCGTGGTGATGCAGCGACTGGGGTTGTCCGCCAACCTCATGACGTTGGGCGGGCTGGCGATCGGCATCGGGGAAATCGCCGACGGATCGCTGGTCGTGGTGGAAAACATCTATCGCCACCTGTCGGAGAATCGGCTGCAGGCGCGATCCCGCTTGGAGGTCGTGCTGCGGGCGACCAACGAAGTCGGGCGGCCGATCCTGTTCGGCATCCTCATCATCAGCGTCGTCTTTCTGCCCTTGATGACGCTTCACGGCATGGAAGGAAAAATGTTCGCGCCCCTGGCCTATTCACTCGTCATTTCGCTGTTGGTGTCGGTGATCGTGACGTTGACCCTCTCCCCGGTCCTGGCCTCGCTGATTTTGCGTGGCGACCACCCGGAAGAGACCCGGCTCACGACCTGGATGAAGAGGCGGTATCAGCCGGTGCTGCGGTGGACGCTCGATCATCGTGCAGCCGTGCTGCTGAGTTCGACGGTGATCGTGTTGGCCAGTCTGAGTCTGTTGCCATTCGTCGGGCGGGAATTCATTCCGATCCTGGAGGAGGGAGCGTTGACTCCGCAGATCGTGCGTCTGCCGAGTGTCTCGCTGGAGGAATCCATCGCCATCGAAAAACAGACACAAAAGGTCATGCTGGAGTTTCCGGAAGTGCGCATGTCGGTGAGCAAGATCGGACGTCCGGACATTGCGGTGGGCCCGGAAGAGCCCAATGAAAGCGACCCGATCGTGGCGCTACGCCCGCGCGAGACCTGGACCACGGCGAAGACGCAGACCGGTCTGGTCGATGCCATCAGGACACGTCTGGCGGAAATCCCGGGCATTTCCGTGCTCATGAGTCAACCGATTCAGGAGCGGGTGGACGAGCTGATTTCCGGGATCAGGACCGAATGCGCCATCAAGCTGTTCGGCGACGACCTCGACCTGCTCTATCAGCATGCCGAACGGATCGCAGATCTCATGCGGACGATCGAGGGAGTCAAAGACGTCAAGGTCGAACAGGTCGCCGGACAGCCGTATCTGACGATCGATATCGATCGAGAAAAAATCGCCCGCTACGGAATCAACGTGTCGGAGGTGCAGGACATCATCACGACGGCGATTGGCGGGAGACCCGCGACACAGGTCTATGAAGGGGAGCGGCGATTTCAGCTCGTCCTCCGGTTTCCGGAATCCTCACGCAACAGCATTGGGGCGATCGGAAATATCCGGGTACGATCGGCGTCCGGCGCGCCGATTCCTCTGAGCGAACTGGCCGCGATCCAGATGCGGGAAGGACCGGCGAGGATCAGCCGGGAACAGGCGAAGCGGCGGATCTATATCGGCTTCAACGTCGTGGGACGCGACATCGGCGGTGTTGTAGACGAAGGCCGGAAGCGGTTGGCCGAGCGGGTCCGATTGCCGCAAGGGTATACCGTGGCCTGGGGCGGCGCATTTGAAAATATGGAACGGGCGAACGCGCGGTTGCTGCTGGTGGTGCCGATCACGCTCGGTCTGGTGTTCTTTCTTCTCTTTTGGGCGTTCCATTCGCTGCGGTATGCCGGGTTGATTATTCTGAACCTGCCCTTCGCGTTAATCGGCGGCGTCGTCTCTCTATGGCTGAGCGACCAGTATGTGAGCGTGCCGGCCTCGATCGGTTTCATCGAACTGTTCGGCCTGGCGGTCGGTAACGGCATCGTGCTCGTGTCCTATATCAATCAATTGCGGAATGAGGGACAGCAGACAGAGGCGGCGATCATCACTGGCTGCGTCCTTCGGCTTCGACCGGTCGTGATGACGATGATGACCACTCTCCTGGGACTTCTGCCTCTGGTGTTAGCGCAGGGCATCGGGGCGGAAGTGCAGCGGCCTTTGGCGACGGTGGTGATCGGCGGCCTGTTTACGTCGACGGCGTTGACCCTGCTGGTGCTGCCGGCCTTGTACCGCACGTTTGCGGAACAAGACGTGACAAAGGAACATGCCCCGGAGTGGGTGTAACCCGATCCTAGCCTGGAACCATGCTGAAGGAGACATCATTCTGGTCCTTGTCCGCGGATGATGTGTTGCGGCAACTCTCTGCCACGGCAAAGGGTTTGGCTACGGGGGAGGCTGAAGCGAGGCAGGCAACCTATGCATCCGTCCGGCTGAAGCCTCAGCGCAATGGCCGTCCGTTGCGGCTGCTCATGGCGCAGTTTCGGAGTCCCATCGTCCTCATCCTGCTCTTCGCCGCTAGCGTGTCCTTCTTTCTCGAAGCGCACGGCGATGCGCTGATTATCCTCAGCATCATTCTGGCCGGCGCCTGCTTGAGTTTCTGGCAGGAGTATAGTGCGGCGCGTGCCGTGGCCGGGCTGCTGGCCCTCGTGCAAATCACGGCTCGCGCGTGGCGGGATGGCGAGCTGCGCGAGATTCCGGCCGATCAGATCGTGCCCGGCGACGTCATTGAATTGTCGGCCGGGTCGAGCCTCCCTGGAGACGCCTTGGTGCTGGAGGCGAAGGATCTGTTCGTGGATGAGGCCACCCTCACGGGGGAAACCTATCCCGTCGAGAAATCGGCGGGCACACTGGCGGCTGATGCGCCGCTGGCCAAACGGACCAACAGTCTCTTTCTCGGTACCCATGTGGTGAGTGGCCAGGCCCGTGCGGTCATCGTGGCGGTGGGAAAGGACACGGAATTCGGCCGCATCGCCCATCGCATGACGCTGAAGGCGCCTGAAACGGAATTTGAGCGGGGAGTGCGGCGATTCGGCTATCTGCTGCTCGAAGTGACGCTGCTTCTCGTGTTCGCGATTTTTGCCGTCAACGTCTACCTTGAACGGCCGGTCCTTGAATCCTTCCTCTTTTCCATGGCCTTGGCGGTCGGACTCACGCCGCAGTTGCTGCCGGCCATCATCAGCGTGAACCTCTCGCACGGCGCGAAGCGTATGGCCCAACAGCACGTCGTGGTTAAACGCCTGGCGTCGATCGAAAATTTCGGCAGCATGAATGTGCTGTGTTCCGACAAGACCGGGACCTTGACCGAAGGCTCCATGCGACTCCATGCCGCGCTGGATCTCGACGGCCAGCCGAGCGATCGCGTCTTGTTCCACGGTCACGTGAACGCGATGTTCGAAACCGGGTTTCCGAACCCGTTGGATGAAGCCCTGCGGAAGCACCGTCCCTTCGATCTCTCCGGTTACCGGAAGGTGGAAGAGGAGCCCTACGATTTTGTTCGCAAGCGGCTGTCCGTCCTGGTGGCCACTCCACACACCCATCTGCTGATCACGAAAGGCGCGGTCGAAAGCATGTTGGCGGTGTGTCTGCATGCCGAACAACAAGACGGGGTGTTGCTGCCGATGGATCAGGTTCGCGGGTCGATCAGGGAGCAGGTACGGGGCCTCAGCAGTCAGGGCTTCCGTACGCTTGGGGTGGCCTGCCTGGATTTGGGGGCTATCGACCGGGTTTCCAAGGAGCATGAGGCGGGGATGACGTTCCTGGGCCTGCTGGTGTTTGTGGATCCTCCGAAGGCCGGTATTGTCGACACAATCGCGCACCTCCGGCGGCTGGGAGTGTCGTTAAAAATGGTGACGGGCGATCACGGTTTGGTGGCGGCCCATGTGGGGCGACAGGTCGGCTTGGCCAATCCGCTGGTGCTGACCGGGAGTGATCTGCGCGGCATGACCGACGATGCGCTTCGGGCCCGGGCCAATGAGGTAGACATCTTTGCGGAAATCGAACCGAATCAAAAGGAACGCATCATCCGGGCGTTACGCGGCTCCGGGAACGTCGTCGGCTACCTCGGCGACGGCATCAACGACGCGCCTGCCCTCCATGCAGCAGACGTCGGCCTGTCGGTCGATGGCGCCGTCGATGTCGCGAAGGAGGCCGCCGACCTGGTGCTGCTGGAACATGATTTGAGCGTGTTGGTGGAAGGCGTCCGCGAGGGGCGGCGCACCTTCGCCAACACCCTCAAATATGTGTTCATGGCGACGAGTGCCAATTTCGGCAATATGTTCAGCATGGCCGGTGCCTCGCTGTTCCTACCTTTTCTGCCGCTCCTGCCGAAACACATTCTGTTGACCAATGTGCTCACGGACATTCCTGAAATGACGATCGCCACCGACCATGTCGATCCGGAACTGATTAATCGACCGCGCCGCTGGGATATTCCCTTCATCCGGCGGTTCATGCTGACCTTTGGATTCGTGAGCTCGTGCTTCGACTACTTCACGTTCGGCGTCTTGCTGCTGTTGCTGCATTCCACAACGGGGCAGTTCCGCACCGGCTGGTTCGTCGAGTCCGTGCTCTCGGCCTCACTGATTGTCCTGGTCATTCGTACGCGCCGCCCTTGTGTGACCAGCCGCCCGTCTGCGTCGTTGTTGTGCTCGACCTTGCTGATCGCAGTGCTCACGATTCTCTTGCCGGTGACGCCGGTCGGCTCGTATTTGGGATTTGAACCGTTGCCGCCTATCTTTTGGGCCGCACTGCTCGGCATTCTTCTCGCCTATGTCGCGGCAGCCGAATGGGCCAAGACGCTCTTCTACCGGCACGCACACGATGGCCGTTGAGAGGGCGATTTCTACGCACTTCCACAATTCCTACGTGCACCGCCGCTAGACAATCGATCATCTCCTTGACTGTACGTGGTGATGTAGTACAACCAAAGACAGCTGGTTCATTCAGCGCTGCTTCCACGCCACAATCCGTACGAGGACGCCTATGCCTGCTTCTCCTCACTTGCCGAACGGTCTCTCGTATGATCCTCAGGTGTTACTGAATTCGCAGCCGGTCATCGTGACGGTGATCGATCCTGCCGATCATTCCGTACAGTTCCAAAACCAGACTGGTCTGGACGCCTTCGGCGACATGGCCGGCTCCCGCTGCTATGAAAAAATTGCGGGAAAAACGGCGCCGTGCGAATTCTGCCGTATGCCTGAGGCCTTGGGTCGCGACGGGGTGGTGTCGGAACAAGTGGAGATGATGAACGGTCGCCATCTGCTGGTGCATTGGGCGAAGGCCCCGACGAAAGACGGCCGCGTCCATGTGATTGAGACGATTACGGATCTGACCAAGCGCAAGCAGGATGAACAGAGCGTTCGGCAGTCGCAGAAGATGGAGGCACTGGGGCGATTGGCCGCGGGCATCGCGCATGACTTCAATAATCTGCTCATGGTCGTCATCGGCCATGCGCACCGGGTCGCGCAACAGCTGGGATCTCATCCGCTGCATCACGAAGTGGAAATGATCGGGCAGGCCGGCACTCGGGCCGCGGCATTGACGAAGAAATTGTTGACGTTCAGCCGCCGCCAGGTTCTGGAGCAGCGTGACGTGCCGCTCAATACGCTGATTCGCGACATGGAAGATATCTTGCGCCGGCTGATCGGAGAGCAGATTCAGACGGTGATGGTGCTGCACCCTCAGGCCGGCCATGTCTTGGGCGATCCTGTTCAGATCGAGCAGGTCTTGCTGAATCTGGCGCTCAACGCCCGCGATGCCATGGCCGAAGGGGGCATCCTGACCATCGAGACCGGCAATACCGATCTGGACGAGACGTATGTGCGCACTCACCCCGGCGCGGTTCCCGGCCACTATGTCACGCTGGTGGTTGAGGATACGGGATGCGGAATCGATGCCGAAACCCTCGCCCATATTTTTGAGCCGTTTTTCACCACGAAAGGGTTCGAGAAGGGGACCGGATTGGGGCTGGCTACCGTCTATGGCATCGTGAAGGAGAGCCGCGGCTATATCGACGTCACCAGCCAACCTGGACGGGGCTCGCGCTTTACCGTGATGTTGCCGCGCGTGCAATCGCAATCCTCGGAGACTGAACAGGTGGCGCCCTCACGACCGCTTCCGGCGACATGTGCGACCATTTTGCTGGTGGAAGACGACGAAGGCATCCGACGACTGGTGGCGGCCGTGCTGCGCGATCAAGGGTATGAAGTATTGGCGGCGGCCGATGGCGTCGAAGCGCTGCAGATGTTGCAGTTACGCAAGGGCGGTTGCGACCTCCTCATCACCGACGTGATCCTTCCGCGTATGAAGGCCTCCGTCTTGGCGCAGGGAGCCCGGACCATGTTTCCCAAGATCAAGGTGCTCTATATCTCCGGTTATGCCGGAGACATGCTGGTCTCGCACGGGGTGGATGCCCAGGCGGCCTACCTCCAGAAGCCGTTTCTGCCTCAAGCGATTATCGAGAAAGTGGCCGAGTTGATCCCACCCGTGTCTCCGCCATAACGACCGTAGCCTGTTACCACTCGTATGATCGGCCCGCCCGACCTGTTCGGCGGCCTCCTTCCAGCGTTCTTCACTGCCCATCATGCCTGAGTTATCGTGTTGCGCGCGCCACCGGGCGAACGAGCACACAACATGCGCCATGGCGAAACGAGGCCCACCTCCTGTTCGGGACAGGTACGCGAGATTGCGAGGGGCAGGAACCTTATGTCCAGGAGACGCCGGGCAGGGAGATGACCCGTTCGACTTCGGTTGTCGACTGCGCGTCCAGTAGAAGATCGTGCACGAGCTTCACGCGGCTCCGCGTGTCGGCTGAAAGCGCCAGGAATTCCACGCCGAAGGCGTCCGTGCTTGTCCAGGTGACGACGGCGGGTTTGATCTCGATGGGTTCAACGCGATCGGGAAGCGAGATCCGCAAGGTCAATCGCATGCCGCAGTGAACCTTGGCGCCGGTCTGTTGAATCTTGCATCCTCCCGGGGAAAAATCCCGCACCACCCCCTGGCTGCTGCCACGGGGGCCTTGTACATCGATCGGTCGATTCATCTCGACACGTGCGTTTTTACGTTTTGACATCCCTGGGTCCTTCCATGATCGGCGAGGTCGTAGGTGGTTTGGACTATCGTTAAATGGCGGGCTGCATGAGTGATTCCGTTAACGTCCGAAATGCGGGATCCAGCATGAACCGTCCGAAGGAGACATCCTGCCGGGGGTCGGGCATGGATTCCCGCTCATGGCTCAGGCGGAAGTGCAGGAACGCATCGTGAAGCGATTGCATGGCTCGGTCACGCTCGTTCATCCCGGCGTAGGTACGGGCGAGATCGTAGTGAAAAAACGGATTCGTCGGCTCTTGCGAGAGCCCATACTCGATCGTCGTTTTGGCGCGCGCAAAATCGCCGGTTCTGCGATAGGCGCCGCCCAGGTTATGCACGAGCAGACGCCAAAGGGCTTTGCTCAGGATGGGGTTCGCCTGTTCGAGGGCGACGGCCCGTTCATACTGCCGGATCGCTTGCTTGAACTGTCCCTGCAGATACGGCGCGCTCCCTGCTCGAAAATAATCCAGGCTGCCCGCCTGTGCTGCGGCGACGATGGAGAAGCTCTCCAACACCGTCCGCAGGTGTGAGCCGTCGCCCGTTGTCGAGCCGCTCTGTGTGAGATGAATGTCGGTGTAAACGTTCTCCTTGCTTGCACAGGCAAAGAGGTGAAGGCGATCTGTCCCTTGGCCGCCGGTCTCACGCAGAAGATATTCGAATACGGGCACTTGATTGATCTCGATTCGTGTCGGCCCTGAAGGGGATGGCGCGGCAGCGGTGCGTGCGATACGGTTCAGGTGAGCGAGACAGCCCTGCTCCGTGGCCTGTCCGGAGACCGCCTCCAGTGTGACGGAGAGCTGCACGGCGGCTGCGTCGTTGGTGGCGAGTAGATAGCGCCGACTGTCCGGTTTGACGCCATCGGCTTGGATGCGATAGCCGGTCATGTCGAGACGTACTGCCCAGGCCTTGTCGATAAGTGCGATGCTTCGCTGGTGGGGGATCTCGCCGGCGAGGCCGGTGCCGGCCGCCATGAGCGCGTAGCCGAGTACACTTGCGAGCAGCCGTTTCCTCGACGATGGCATCCCCGCTCCTTTATCTTCTGTCTCTGTCAGCTGCTGGTCATGTCGTCACTGTAGTCTAACGTTCAGGTCTCGCCGGCCAAAGCAAAACTACAAAACCAGCGTCCTCTGTGATGGCGAAGCGGTGGTGACGCGCCGCAATGGCGGCCTGGCCCTGTGGCGTCGTGCGACCGAATGGAGAGAGGACGATCGTCTATGGCAGCAACTTGGTAGGCCTTGGCCAGGGATGATTCGGAAATGTCTCGCCGGTATCATTCACCGCCATCGGTATCGGCGTTGCATAGTCCTCGATAAGGATGTATCCCTATGCTGGGAGATGGCAGCCGATGTGGTGAAGAGAGGAGCGACGATGCACGCACGAGACGGACAGGCGATGGGTATGAAGCGACGGGCCGCTGGCCTGTGGCGGACGGTTCTATGGATCTTTGCTGTGGCCATGATGGCGCAGGTCTCGTCAGGTCAAGCGGCCGTGCACGTGCTTCCCGACATGACCGTAACGCGCGAAACCGGGATCACCGTCAGCGGCGCCAAGGCGGTGCATGTCGATCCCACGATGCAAGAGGTGTTGGCGGCATTTGATCGCGCAGAACAGGCCTTGGAGAAACAGGATCTCACCGTGCTGATGCAGTTTTATGCTCCCGGCTACAACTATCACGGCCTGCACGTGGAAGATGTCCAACGCATCTGGGGCGAGGTATTCGAGCACTACCGGACATTGTCCTCGACGCATCTCTTTTCCGAGATGAAAATCCTGCGAACCGAGGCAGGGCTGCGCGTCGAATTGACCTGCACGGGTGGCTTGTATGGCGCCGACATGCAATCAGGCGCGCGCGTCACGCTGGATAGCTGGTTTCAAGAGGTGCATTATCTCGTGCGGGACAAGCAGGGGTGGCGGTTTCTCGGAAATCGAGGTGATGCGCCGCGCTCGGCGCCCTTTTCCTCTTCCCCGCACCATCCGCTCTTCTGATCGAGCCCGTCCAGGCGGTCAGGCTGCGGCCGCGGAGGCGGCAGTGGCGGCGGTGCTGAGGAGTTTCTTGACGCTGGCATGGGCCAGCACAACGTCCGGAGTCCGTTGCAGGGCCTCGTAGTAGCTCCGTTCGAATCCGTCGCCTTCTTCCGACGGGCGCAGCATGTGGCGAGCTTCTAACAGGAGGTCCTGCGCGGTTTCGATGGTGGTGTCCTCGTGATCTTCGAGCACGACATCGATGCGAACGACGAGGTGTGACAAGGGGTGAAGCCAGGCGAACCAGGGATCGTTCATCACGAGCTGCAGCAACTGCCCGGCGGAGGAGATGCGTCCATAAATGCGTTCATAGGTGACCTGTTCGGAGACGATCAGGGATTTGTGCAGGCCGAGCAAGCCGTGACGAAGGTCCTTCAGGCTGGCACGAAGGTTATCCGGCAGCGGATTCGAAGACGACCAGGAGGAACGTGTCATAGATCACCCATCCTACGCAATCCACAGCTTCAAGCGACGGCCGTTCCTACCACAGGAATGATGCCCCCTTCAGGGCCACTTTCCGTCCTTCGTGGATACTGTATCGGCTGGTTTGCGCCGGGATTGAGTCTCCGGCTTGTGAAAGCGCAGAAATTTCCTCCTGGCCCATGGCGGACAGGGGCAAGAAAGACCGTTTTCTCCACAAGTTGAAGTGCTTAGGAAGGGTAAAGGCGAAGGGGCCTCTCCCTAAGGCGTCGCCCACCAGGGAAGCGGAAAGAGATCGAAAGGCATGGTCGAAGCACGACAGCAGAGTCAGGCCCGGTGGTACGCACGGGCCATCGAAGACATCAGCCGCGAGTTCGGCGTCGATCCCGCGCAAGGCCTGGGCGAAGACGAAGCTGCACGCCGGCTTTCCGCCCATGGCCGCAATGAGTTGCCCGAAGCCGCGCCCCCTTCGCCCTGGCATATCCTGGCCGCACAATTTACCAGCCTGATTATCTGGGTGCTGATCGGCGCCGCCCTTGTGTCAGGCCTCCTTGGCGAATGGATCGATGCCGGCGCCATCCTGGCCATTGTGCTGCTGAACGGGCTGCTGGGATTCGTACAGGAATACCGTGCGGAGCAGTCGCTGGCGGCGCTTAAGACGATGGCAGTGACCTATGCTCGGGTGGTGCGAGAGGGGGCGCGGCGAGCCCTGTTATCAACCGAGCTGGTTCTCGGCGACATCATTGATGTAGAGGCGGGGGATCATGTCCCGGCGGATGCACGACTCATCCAGGCCACGGCCTGTCTCACCCAGGAAGCGGCCCTGACCGGGGAATCCACCCCCGTTGAAAAATCCAGCCAGGTGTTGGTCGATCACGATGTGTCCCTGGCCGATCAGCGGAACATGCTGTTCATGGGAACCACCGTGACCGGAGGAAAGGGGCGTGCCCTGATTGTCGCCACCGGCAGCGGCACGGAGTTGGGCCGCATTGCGACGCTGATGACCTCCGTGGCGGTGGAGCCGACACCCCTCCAGCGGCGATTAGAGCAGTTCGGCCATGTGTTGTTATGGCTGTCGCTGGGAATCGTGGTCGTCGTGTTCGGGCTTGGCCTCTGGCGCGGCGAACCGCTGTTCGAGATGTTTTTGACGGCCGTGAGTCTCGCCGTGGCGGCCATTCCCGAGGGGCTGCCGGCCATTGTGACGACGACGCTCGCCCTGGGGGTGATGCGGATGGTGAGCCGTCATGCGTTGATCCGTCGCCTGCCTGCCGTTGAAACCCTGGGCGCTGCGACGGTGATCTGTACGGATAAGACCGGCACCTTAACGAAGAACGAAATGACGGTCAGGCAGCTGGCGGTCGATGATCTGGTGTGTGACGTCACCGGCGACGGCTATGCGCCGGCGGGTGAGATCATCGGAGGCGATGGTCGCACGGGAGGGTTACGAGATCTCTTGTGGAGCGCGGTATTGTGTAATGGTTCCTCGCTTCGCGAGGCCGATGGAGGATGGACGGTAGTCGGTGATCCCACGGAGGGCGCCTTGCTGGTGGCGGGCGGCAAGGCCGGATGGCGGAAAGCGGAGCTCGAACGCGCGCATCCTCTTGTGGGAGAAATTCCGTTCGACTCGGAACGCAAGATGATGACGATGATCCGCCGGTCGGAAGGGCGTGCCGTCGCCTATGTGAAGGGCGCGCCGGATATTCTCTTGGAACGGTGCGATTCGTATATGACGAAGGCGGGGGACGTGGCACCGCTTTCTGATTCGATGCGCCGCTCGATCGTATCGCGCAATCAGCAATTCGCACAGCAGGCCCTCCGGGTCGTGGCGTTAGCGCGTCGCGTGCTCGATCCGGAGCCGGCCACATTCGAGTCGCAGGGCATCGAGCGTGAATTGGTGTTCGTTGGCCTGGCCGCGATGAAAGACCCCTTACGTCCGGAAGCGAAGGAGGCGGTCGAGCGTTGCCGGTCCGCAGGCATCAAGACCGTGATGATTACCGGGGATCATAAGGAGACGGCCCTGGCGATCGGCCGCGAGGCCGGATTTGCAAGCGAGGCGAGGCAGGCCCTGTCTGGCGTGGAACTGAACGGATTGACTGATGCGGAGCTGTCGTCGCGCGTGCGAGACCTCTCGGTCTATGCGCGGGTGTCGGCGGAGCACAAGCTTCGCATCGTCAAAGCCTGGCGCGCGCATGGCGCAGTGGTGGCCATGACCGGAGACGGCGTGAATGATGCCCCGGCCATTCGGGAAGCGGATATCGGAATCGCCATGGGCATGACAGGCACGGACGTGACGAAAGACGCGTCGGACATGGTGGTCACCGACGACAATTTTGCGTCCATCGCCGCGGCGGTCGAGGAAGGTCGGAGCATTTATGAAAACATCCGCAAGTCTGTGCACTATTTGCTGTCGTGTAATCTGAGCGAAGTCCTGGTGATGCTGGGCAGCACGTTATTGGGCTGGCCGTTGCCGTTGCTGCCGATCCATATTCTCTGGATCAACCTGGTGACTGACGGGTTTCCTGCGCTCGCCTTGGCCGTCGATCCGAAAGATCCCGATGTCATGAAGCGCCCGCCTCGCGATCCGCAGGCGCCCCTCCTGGATCGCCAGCGGTTTGTGACGGTCTGCGTTCAAGGCGCGGTGATGGCGGCGGCGACGTTGGTGGTGTTCGGTATGGCCCTGTCGATCATGCACGACGAGGTGGCGTTCGCGCGCACCATGACGTTTACGACGTTGGTGCTGGTGCAGTTTCTCCACGCCTTTACCTGCCGCCACGACCGGTTGTCGCTGTTGCAGATCGGGATCACCACGAATCGGATGCTGGTGGCCGCCGTGCTGATTTCAGCCATGCTGCAGGCCGGGATTCTGTTGAGTCCATGGGGGCAGGAGATTTTTCGAGTCGTTCGACTGCGGCCCGATGAATGGTGGCTGATCGCGGGGTTCGGGATTCTGCCGTTCGTGGTGATGGAACTGTGGAAGGCGTGGATCCGGAGGGGAAACGGGTCCGCGAGGCAGAGCTAGGGTTTCGGGGCTGCCCACATCGTCGTGAGGGGAGATGCCTGCCGGCTGAGTCCCACCGGTTGGGCTCCATACATCTCCGTGACCGTCCGCAGCAGTCCGTAGTGATTCGTCGGCTCATGATAGCGTCCGGCTCGCACCATCGGTCCCACGAGAATCGTGGGGATATGGTTGTCGGATTTTCCGTTGTCCTCGTCCCACGTAATGATCAACAGGCTGTTGTGGGTCTGTGCCCACTCCACGTAACGCTCGACACGGGACTGGAGCCATTGGTCCCCGCGTTGGATGCGGTCGGGATCACTGCCGTCGTGCATGTCGTTCTGTTGATTGGGCACAATGATGCTGACGGTCGGCAGGGTGCTGAAATCCGTCGGAAAATCGGTCAGCGGGCGATTCTGCGCAGCCGGGACGGTATTCGTGGACGACGATTGCCAGTTCACCCACGGATTATGTTTGCGCGCATAGGCACCGGCAATGCAGTCGACGGCGCCCACGGCGGGCAAGTCTTCGGAGTATCCGATAAACGACTGTCCGGCCTGCACCAGGGTGCTGGACAAGTTCGGCGCCGTCAGCGACATGGGGCACACATTCCCATTCACGCCTTCGATGGTGCCGGCAAACAGCGCGATGTAGTTCGGCTGGCTTGGATGGGTCACTCCGTAGGAATTGGTCAGCAGCGCGCCTTTGCGCGCCAGTGTGTTCAAGTAGGGGGCGGCCCGAGAGTCGATGATCTGACCGAAGGCATGATTTTCTTCGATCACGATGACCACATGGTCGGGTTTGGGCAACGGCGGCTGAGCTGAACCGAGGGTGGTCCAGGAGAGAAACAGTGTGGCGAAGGCGAGCCCGAAGACTAACCTGTTCATCAGAGTCTCGTGATCGATTACACCGGGAGTTCGCTGAGTCTCAGCGTATAGAGATAATGATACAGGCCCTGTTGCTCCAGCAGCGCCGCATGGGTGCCGGATTCCACGATGTGGCCTTTGTTCAGCACCAGAATCCGGTCGGCACGCTGAATCGTGCTGAGCCGATGGGCGACCACAAACGTGGTGCGGTTGACCATGAGACGTTCCAGCGCCTCCTGGACCAGCCGTTCCGATTCGGTATCCAGCGCCGAGGTGGCCTCGTCCAGTAGCAGAATCCGGGGGTTCTTAAGAATCGCTCGGGCAATGGCGACGCGTTGCCGCTGGCCGCCGGAAAGGTTGATGCCCTTTTCTCCCACGATAGTCTGGTACCCGTCCGGAAATCCCGCGATAAACTCGTGAGCATGCGCCGCCTTGCTTGCGGCGAGAATCTCTTCTTCCGTGGCGTCCTCGCGCCCATAACGAATGTTATCGCGGATCGGGCCGCCGAATAAGATCGTATCTTGCGGCACCAGCGCGATCTGCCGATAGAGGCTGTCGAGCCGCACGTCCTTGACGTCATGACCGTCGACCGTGAGCCGACCCGACGTCGGATCGTAGAATCGGTGCAAGAGATTCATGATCGTGGTTTTGCCCGAGCCGGTCGGTCCGACAATGGCGATGAGTTCGCCGGGCTTCGCTTCGAACGACACGTCGGAGAGCACGGGCTGCCTGGCGTCATAGGCGAAACTCAGGTGTTCCGCACGCACGTGCCCGCGCACCGGCGGGAGGTCGATCGCGCCGGGAGCGTCGGCAATTTCCGCATGTGTGTCGAGAATTTCAAAGACCCGTTGCATGGCGCCCTGCGCTTCTTTGATCTGCGCAAAGACGCGGGCGGCCGATCCGAATGGTCCGATCAGAATGCCGGCAAACAGCACGAAGGCGAATAGGTCGCCGGGCGACACCGTTCCGTCGATGACCTGGCGTCCTCCGTACCACAGCACCATGGCGGCGGCGGCGAAGGTGACGAACGTGATGGTCGGCACGAACCAGGCCATGATAGTGGCGCGGCGCAAGGACAGCTCCATTGCGGTCTGCACTTGCGTCACGAATCGCTGCTCTTCCCGCTTGGTCTGGACGAAAGATTTCACGACGCGGATACCGGCGATGACCTCTTCGACCAGCGTGCTGACGGAGGCCGTTTGATCTTGAATGGTCGTGGAGAGCGCACGGAGGCGGCGACCGAACAGTTTGGCCACGACAACCAGCAAGGGCAGCAGCACGAGGATGAGGAGGCAGAGTTGCCAGTTCATGGCAAAGAGGAAGCCTGCGCCGCCGATGAAGGTGACGACTTGCTTAGCTGCGTCGATGGGGGTGTCCGTCACGACGTTCTGGATCACGGTGACGTCGTTCATCAGTCGCGACATCAACTCGCCGGTCCGGCGCTTGGAGAAGAAATTCACGGACAGGGTTTGCAGATGGGCGAAGAGATGAGTCCGGAAGTCGGCCATGACCCGTTGTGACACCCAGGCCGTCAGGTAACTGTGCCCCATGGAACAGAACCCTTGCAGCAAGACGAGGCCAAGGAGCAGCAGAATCATCTGCGCCATTCGATCGGCATCGTGCTGGACGGTGATGACATCCCAGAGGGTGCCGCCAAGCCGGAGCAGGGCCAGGTTTACGGCGGCGACCGCCATGACCATGATCGCGGCCGCGATCATCCGTGGGACATAGGGCTTGAGGAAAGGATAGAAGCGCTTAAACGAGAACATTTGTGTTACGACAATGGTTTCAGGGAGGCAGGCGCGTAGCGTATCGCCGCTGGCGGCGGCGATACGAAGACGACATGACCTTCGTGATGAGGTGAGAGCGCTAGAGCTGAGCGATCGACTCGATCAGGTTCTTGTTGATCGCCACGAAGTCCGACCGATCCTTGTCATTGACCAAGACGTCAGTCAGGCTGATAAACAGCCGCTGCTCTTCATTGATCGCATCGGACACACGATTACGCATGGGCGGGATCAGGAAATCCCCGACGTAGATGCAGTTCACCGTTCGAACGCGGATGCGAACTTTTTTTCCTTCGGGCACGGATCCCTCCGTCCATTATGTCGTGATGGGCTCAGCTCTTGCGACGCAAGAATTTCTGACGCCGGCGCAACTTCTTATACTTGTGCTTGCGCATCTTCTTCCGGCGTTTCTTGAGGACACTCGCCATACATTCAATCTCCAACTGCTAGGCGCGGGAGTCTAGTGGGTTTCGCTTCAAAAAGCAAGTCAAGATTCTGACGTGATGTTTTGCTGCCGGATCATTCGTGACCTCGGCAAGGTCTACATACGTACCGACAGGGCCGTTGCTTGACCTCTTTCCGCCAAGGTTCCTATACTGCGCCATGTTCAAATCTGACGCGCTCCGGTCTGCTGCTCTCGGTCGCCTTCTTCTTGGATTCGTGCTGGTTCTGGCCGTGGGTTGTTCGGGGAAAACCATTCAATATAAAAACGATCACGACCGTATTCTCCGGATCGATCAGGCCGTGGAGTCACTCAGGAAATCTTACGTCGAGAGAGACCGGAGCGCCTTGGAGTCACTCCTGCTCCCCTCAGGCGGTCTCGATCAGGTGCAACGGGACATCCACAGCGATTTCGATACCTTTCGCGATATTCAATTGGAGTTTTCCATCGAGCGCATTTTGATTGAAGGCGACAACATCGATGTGTTTGTCCATTGGCAGGGCCAATGGAAACGGAATCCCGGCGATGTGGGCACGCGCCAGCGAGGGCATGGGCGGTTGGCCTGGGTCGGGACGCAATCGATTCTGCTTCGAGAGGCTCAAGGCGATCTGCCGTTCGGTGTGGGTACGAGGGCCAGCCTCGGCGAAGATCCCTCACGCGGACAAGCCAAACCCTAGTCATGTCAGCCCGCAGTGCGTCTCCTAAAATTGAAACAGACTTTCTCGTCGTCGGGAGCGGGGTCGCCGGTCTGCGCGCAGCCATTGAATTGAGCCGCGCGGGTCGTGTGCTGATGCTGACCAAGGGGCATCCCTTGGAAAGCAATTCCATGTATGCCCAGGGCGGAGTGGCGGTCGCCCTCAGCGAGGAAGACGATGTTGGAAGCCATCTCACCGATACGTTAAAGGCGGGTCACGGCCTCTGTCGTCGCGAAGCGGTGCGGATACTGGTCGAAGAAGGGCCGGAACGAATTCAGGAACTGATCGCCTGGGGGGCGAAGTTCGACAAGATCGGTAAACGGTTCGCGTTCACCCGCGAAGCCGCACACAGCCGGAGCCGCATCCTCCGTGCGCGGGGCGATGCTACCGGCAATGAAATGGTGCGCGCGCTCATGGCCTATGCGGCCAGACAACCGCGCATTCAGCGATTAGATCGGCGATTTACCGTCGACCTGGCGGTGGTGGACGGGCGTTGTTGCGGCGCCATTGTCTTGAACGAAATGTCGGGAGAGCGCACCGTGCTGCCGGCCAGCGCGGTGGTCCTGTCGACCGGCGGAGCGGGCCAAGTCTATGCGCGCACGACGAATCCGGGCAATGCGACGGGCGACGGCATGGCAATGGCGCTGCGGGCCGGAGCGCTGCTGATGGATATGGAGTTTGTGCAGTTCCATCCCACCTCGCTGTATTTGCCGTCGAGTCCTCCCTTCTTACTGTCCGAGGCCATTCGCGGGGAAGGCGGGCAACTCCGGAACATCAAGGGCGAGTTGTTCATGCAGCGGTACCATCCGGACGGCGCGCTCGCGCCGCGCGATGTGGTCTCGCGGGCAATCTGGTCGGAAATGGCGGCGACGCGCGCACGCCATGTATATCTGGATGTCACGCATCTGGGCGCGGCCTTTGTGAAACGCCGGTTCCCCACGATCTATGCAACCTGTCTGCGGTATGACATCGATATGACGGAAGAGTGGATCCCCGTTTCGCCCAGCGCGCATTACATGATGGGCGGGGTGTGGACGGACGTGCATGGCGCAACGACGCTGCCCGGCCTGTATGCGGCGGGAGAGGTCGCCTGCAGCGGCGTACACGGGGCCAATCGATTGGCCAGCAATTCATTGCTGGACGGGTTGGTCTTCGGCATGCGGGCTGCACAATCTGCCGTGGCCCATGCAGGGCACTATTCAGAAGCAGGGCCGTTGCCGTCGATCGAAGAACTGGAACAGGGCCAGCCGACCGACCTCGATGATCCGGAAAAGCTCCGTAGCTCACTGCGGCGGTTGATGTGGGGAAAAGTCGGTCTCGTGCGCTCGGGAGATTCCTTGATCAGTGCATCCGCGCAGTTGGTCCGCTGGATGCGCCTGCTGGGAAAACCCTTTTCGTCGCGCGCTGCGCTCGAGGTGAAGAACATGGTGCAGGTGGCCCGCTGCATCACGGATGCCGCCTTGTGGCGGGAAAATAGTGTCGGCGCCCATTATCGGTCGGATTTCCCCGAAGCCAAAAGGCAGGGCTGGCGGACCCATAGTCAGTTACTGTTAGGGACTACGCAGGTTAACGGGAGGCCGTCGAATGAGCGAGACCTCGTCCTTGCGACCGAGGCGCCTGTGGAACGTAAGCCCGGGAAGAAGCCGTCCGCGCGTTCATGAGAAAGGTGCGATAGTACCCGAGGACTTTGACGACATACTGCCGGGTTTCAGGAATCGGAGGAAGCCCCTGATAGCGTTCCACCGCATGCTCCCCCGCATTGTAGGCCGCCAAGGCCAAGGGCAGATTACCATTAAATCGGTCCAGCAGTTGCCGTAAGTATTTCGTGCCCCCGCCGATATTGTCATCCGGATTGTATGAGTCCCGGACATCCAAGCGCCTAGCAGTCTGAGGCATGAGCTGCATCAACCCGACGGCGCCCGCATGTGACACGGCCAGTGGATCGAAGTCCGACTCCGTCTTGATCACGGCCCGAATCAACGCCGGATGCAGGCGATGGGCGCGGGAATGTCGGGCGATGACCGGATCCAATTCACGGTCGGAGATAATGCTGCGCGAGCGAGGCAGTTCCGACATCACCCGTTTATATCGCGGATCATTCGGCACATTGGTAAGCGAAATGGTGCCGTTGGCATCGATATATTGGTACACCTCCGCCTGTGCTGGGGCGGCCAGCAGCAAGGTGGCAGAAAGCAGAAGGAGCGGCGTGGTGCGGTTGGACAAAGACATCGTAATTGAGACGTCTGGACCGGTGTGGCGTCTATTGCCGATGATTCAACCGTAGCAGCTGACCCCCGACCTGTCAAAAGCCACAGGTCGGCATCCCCTTCAAGCGAGATCGCACAAACTATTGATGAATATGGTGAAGTATGGAATCGTTATGAGGCGAGTGGCTCAAGAAATCGGTGGCGGCTCGCGGCGAATCGTGCCCGGATCCGTTCGGTCAGAGGGCCGGGACGACCGTCGCCGATAGGGAGTGAGTCGACCCGAGAAACCGGCATGACTTCCATGCTGGTATTGGTCAGGAAGCATTCGTCGGCCTGGCGGAGATCGGCCAGGCGGTAATGGCCTTCTTTAACAGGCAGGCCTTCCTCCTCCGCGAGGGTCATGACGATCGCTCGCGTGATGCCATCTAAGATACCGCAGTCGAGGGACGGCGTGTATACAGTTCCCTTCGAGATAAAAAAGAGATTACTGATCGTGCATTCGGTGAGTTCTTCCCGCCAATTCAGAAACACACTGTCAAAGGTGCCGGCGGCGATCGATTCGCGTTTCGCCAAAATGTTGTTGAGGAAATTCGTGGATTTAATCTGCGGGGACAGGGCTTCGGGCAGGTTGCGCCTCGTGTTGGCGACGGTGAGCGTGACGCCGTCGCGGGACAATGCCGGCGGAGACGGATGCAGCGCCTTGGTCAGAATGACAACCGTGGGACGGGGGCAGAGTGCGGGATCCAGGCCGATCTCTCCCTCGCCGCGAGAGACTGTGATGCGGAGATAGGCATCGACCTGATCGTTGCCCACTTCATTGCGGCGCATGGCCTCATGGAGCAGGTCCGGCCATTGTGCGTCCGGAATTGGAATCGTCAGGCCGATGGCCTCTGCCGAGCGCCGAAGCCGGGCCAGATGTTGGTCGCGCATGAAAATGCGGGAGCCGTAGGAGCGAAGCGTTTCGTAGACTCCATCACCGTAGAGAAACCCGTGATCAAACACCGAAACAACGGCTTGTTCTTTCGGCACGAATCGATCATTGAGGAACACCCACATCAGCGGTCAGCCTCCAGGATGTTAAAAAAAGCGCCCGCCTTGGCGAGCGTTTCGTCATATTCGCGATCGGGATCCGAATCGGCCACAATGCCGGCCCCTACCTGCAGATAGCCTCGGTCTTTTGTCAGGACCAAGGTTCGAATGAGAATGTTCAAATCCAGGTCCCCGCTCCAGCTGAAGTAGCCGAGCGCTCCCGTGTACAGCCCGCGGCGTACCGGCTCGAGTTCTTCGATGATTTCCATGCAACGAAGTTTTGGCACACCGGTGATGGTCCCTCCGGGAAACACTGCCCGCACGAGGTCGAAGGGCGAGGTGTCCGGTCGCAGCGTGCCGACCACCTCGGAGACCAAATGGCTGACATGCGAGTATTGCTCGATGGTCATGAACTCGTCCACCCGGACCGATCCGTATCGGCACACCTTTCCGAGATCGTTCCGCTCGAGATCCACCAACATGACATGTTCCGCACGTTCCTTGGGGCTGGCCAAGAGTTCGGCGCGCAAAGTCAGATCCTGTGGCTGCCCGTCTCCCCGAGGCCTGGTGCCTGCGATCGGTCTCGTATCAGCCCGGGAACCGGATAACCTCACGAGTCGCTCAGGAGAACTGCTGACGAGATACAGCTCGGGGAATTGCACGAGGCCCGAAAAGGGCGAGGGGTTTAACCGGCGAAGGCGGCCGTAGAGGTCGATGGCGTATCGGTTGCGATCCGAGGTCGACCACGCGGCATCGAGATCGAGGGTGAAACGATGAGAAAGATTGGCCTGATAAATGTCGCCGGTCCCAATGTAGTCCTTGCAGCGTCGGACGCGAGCCGTATAGGCGTCACGCGACTGACTGGGAACAAAACTGGTGGGCATGGGGCGAGGTAGTTCGGCTCGTGGAGGCTGTGCGCTCGCGAGACGAGCCTCCAGCTCCGCCAGGCGGTCACAGCCTTCGCAAAACAGCTTTTCTCGCGGTTCAGCATGAAATCGCGAGAGAGGCGGGCAGTACATCAGGTAAAGTTGGTTCGTGTGGTGGTCCACGGCGGCCACGAGATCGAAGAAGGCCATGTGCAGGTCGGGGAGGCCAAGATCATCGGCGGCCAGGGTGGGTAGGGATTCGAGCGATCGGACAAGATCATAGCTTAGATATCCGACGGCCCCGCCAAAAAACGGCGGCAGCCCATCCGGCCTCGAGATCGTAGCATCGGCGAAGGTCTGCCGGAACGCATCGAACACGGAGCCATGGGAGGTCGTGGTGTGCCCGTCGGTCTCAATGCGATGGTCTTGCGCTCCGCCGGTCAATGTCAGGTACGGATGGCTGCCCATGAACGAATAACGGGCGGTAGCCTGGGTGCCATTCCCACTCTCCAGGAGAAAAGCAGGGCCGTCCGTGATGCCCAGGCGCTGATAGAGTTCAAAGGCGTCCGCCTGCGGGAGCGGTCGAACCACGACCAGTGGTTGCGGGGGGCCATTGAGAAATGCCTGGTGCGATACAGCAGTCATGAATGTGCCAGTCACGGTGTGCGCCCGAGAAAAAGACTATACCGCATCGTGAGGCCGGGTCATAGCAGGCCAACTTCTTGACAAGCCCCCAGCGAATTTGCTTGAATGGCGCGCCCGCCGATGGGTGCACTCTCTCCGACTGTGCTGAGGAGTGCCGCGCGTGAGCACGTGATGCCCCCCTCTCAGGATCCGTTATATGCGGGGCTCGGGCAAGCTGTCCGGATTGGGACGGAACTGCTCGCTGCGTTGATTGTCGGGGGCGGATTGGGCTGGGTGGTCGATACGTATCTCCTGGATTCCAATCCCTGGGGATTGGTTGCAGGACTAGGTTTGGGAGCCGCTGCCGGTATCCGCAATGCTTATCGATCGGCTCAACGATGGCAGAGTTAACCTGAATCGTCTGACTGACAAAGGATCATCGTGGAAGAAAGTCCGTTACATGCATTTGAATTGCACGATCTGATTCCGCTCGTGCCTGCCGGCGTCGATATCTCCATCAACAAAGCGGTCATCCTCATGTGGGTGGTGGTCGGGCTGGTGGCGTTTCTCATGATCTCCGCCGCCGCCGCACGTAAGTTAGTGCCTGGCAAGTTGCAGAACATGGCTGAATTGATCGTCGAGTTCATTCGCGGGATTATTTTGGACACCATGGGTGAAGCGGGAATGAAATATTTCCCCCTGATCGCCACGCTGTTCCTCTTTATTCTCTTCGCGAATCTGCTCGGGTTGATTCCGGGCTCCTACACCGTCACGAGCCAGATCATCGTCACCGCGGTATTTGCGGTGGGGATTTATGGACTGAGCCTGGTCTTGGGATTTTCGCTGCATGGAATGAAATTTCTCGGCATTCTCGTGCCGCCGGGAACGCCGGGCTGGTTGCTACCGCTCATGATTCCGATTGAGTTGATCAGCCAACTGGCGCGCCCCATCTCACTGGCGGTGCGGTTGTTCGCCAATATGACGGCCGGCCACGTTATCTTGGGCGTGTTGTTCGGATTGGCAATCAGTGGTGGATTGCTGATTGGATGGTTGCCGTTTGCCTTCACGATTGCGATGAATGGTCTCGAAGTCGGCATTGCGTTTATTCAAGCCTATATCTTCACCGTGCTGAGCTGTGTCTATTTAGGGGATGCCGTGACCTTGCACGGTCATAGCGAGCACGCACACTAGGTCGAGTGGTCTATAAACGGAGGAGAGGACACACAATGGATGCAGCAGCAGCAGCGTTGGTCGGCATGGGGTTGGCGGCGGCAGGTTTTGCCGGAGCCGGCGTGGGAATCGGGTATATCTTCGGAAAAATGATTGAGGCCGTGGCTCGCCAGCCGGAAGCCGAAGGTCGCGTCGGGAAGTACATGTGGATCGGTTTCGCGTTGGTCGAAGCCATCGCCTTGTACGGGCTGGTCATTGCGTTCATCATCATGGGCTTGCGCAAGTAAGCGCATCGACGGTCGAGCCCTGATGCTGGGGCCATGCCCGGCTCAGAACCCTCAACTCATTTGGGTAACAGACTATGCCTCAATTTGAATCGCATTTCTTTTCGTCGTTGATCTTCTGGGAGATACTCTCCTTCGGCATTCTCTTCTTCCTGCTGTACAAGTACGCGTTCCCGAGCTTGTTGGGCATGCTGGAAGAGCGTGAGAAAAAGATCAAGGACAGTCTCGAACAGGCCGAACGCCATCGTTCGGAGGCCGAGCGCAAGCTCAAGGAATATGAAGCCAAGCTGGCGACCGCAGCCAAAGACGCAGATGCACTGTTGGCGCAAGCCAAAGAGCGCGCGGCACGGCTGATGGAAGAGAATGAGCAGCGCATGACGGCGGATGCAGAGCGGATCAAGGGCGACGCAACTCGCGAGATCGAGACCGAACGCCGCAAGGCCATACAGGACATCCGCTCGCAAACGACGGATTTGGCGATGATGGTTGCGGAGAAAGTGGTCGGACGAGCATTGACCGATGGGGACCATCGTCGTCTGGCAGATGAAGCCCTCGACGCGCTCGCAAAGACCTACCAGAGCCGGAACTAAGTGTCTGACGCCGGGGGGGTGAGACTTACACCCCCCTGGCGATATCCTTCCAGATCCAACGTTACGAAGCGATATCCTACCCGTTTCAAGCTCTCGACGAGTCGTTCCCGGCGACCAGCTTCCAGTAGTCTCGGCAAGTCTTCCACAGCCAACTCAATCCTGGCCAATTCTTCGTAGTCCCGTACCCGACAGTGGCGAAAGCCTTCATGGATCAAGGCTGCCTCCGCCCGTTCCACGCGCGAGAGCGTGCTTCGGGTGATCGTGATGCCTCGGGGGACGCGCGAGGAAAGGCAGGCAGCGGCGGGTTTATCCCAGTTCGACAGTTGTAGTTGCCGGGCAGCTTCCCGGATATCGGCCTTCGTAAATCCCGCTTCCAGCAGCGGGCTGCGTACACCCCACTCCCGGGCCGCTTTCAGGCCGGGGCGGTCGTCTCCCAGATCGTCGAGGTTGGTGCCGTCGACGATACAGGCCGGGTCATATTCGGCTCGGAGTTTCCCTAAGAGCGAATAAAGGTCGGTTTTGCAGTGGTAGCAGCGGGTGGCATCATTACGGACAAACTCGGGAATCTGCAACTGATCCGTTTCGATCAGACGATATGAGGCGCCGATTTCTGCGGCGATGTGTTGTGTTCCCTCCAGTTCGGCAGCAGGGAGTGTCGGGGAGACGGCGGTGACTCCGATGGCCTGCGCACCCAATTCATCATGGGCCAGTTTGAGGACCAACGTACTGTCGATCCCTCCGGAGAATGCCACGATCACCGAGCCCATTTCTCGAAGGAGGTGCCGTGCCTTGGAAATCTTATCGATCAGTGGGGTGGTGGAGACCATCAGAATTCCGACGCGTTGCCTGGTCGTTGAATCGGGAGGGGGAGGAACTATTGCTTCACTTTGGCCTTCGCAATCGAACCGACGACGACCAAGGCATAATGTTGAGGGTCGAGATATTGTTTGGCCACCCGGAGCACATCATCCTTCGTGACCTTTTCGATGGCCTTCGGATAGTTCGTAAAATAATCCAATCCCAGATTGTAGAATTCCACCTGCGCGAGGACATTGGCGAGCTTGGCGCTTGAATCGACCCGCAGAGGAAAGCTTCCGACGATGAAGGACTTCGCTTCATTGAGTTCCTGATCGGTGACCGGGGCGTCGCGTATGCTCTTGATCTCGGTCAGGACTCCGGTGATGGCTTGATTGGTGACCTCGGTCCTGGTCTGCAGGCTGATATAGAACGCACCCGGCAGCAAGCGGGAATCGAATTGACTCATGATGCCGTAAGCCAGCCCCTGCTTATCTCGAATGGAGTCCATCAGGCGCGAGGAGAACCCCCCGGCGCCCAAAATGTAATTCATGACCGTGACGGCATAATAGTCAGGATTCGTCCGACTGATACCGGTATGCCCCAGCACAATGGTCGATTGCGTGAGATCCTTCTCGATCAACTGCACCATTTTCCGGTCGATCGGCGTCGGCTTTTTGAGCTGATAGGATGAAGGCGTGCCCTTTTTCCAGGACCCGAAGTGTGTCTGAACCAGTATGGCTGCTTGTTCCTGCGTCAGATCCCCGACAATGACGAGAATGGTCTGATTCGGCACATATTCTCGGGCATGGAACTGCTGAACGTCGGCCACCGTGATTTTGTTGAGCGTATCCTCAGAGCCATGGGCCGGCCAGCTATACGGATGGCCGTGAAAAATGAGTTGATGAAAGGCCTTCATGGCCACATTGCCGGGATCGTCGTCGTCACTGAGGATTTCACCGAGGATCTGGGTGCGAACCCGTTCGAATTCCTGTTTATGGAAGGCGGGATGCTGTAGCACATCGGCGAGGAGCGCGAACCCGAGGTCTGCGTCTTTCTTGAGCACGCGCGTTGACGCGGTGGTGAAATCTTCCGCCGCATGGGCTGCAAGAGAGCCGCCTACGAAATCGATTTGTTCGGCGATCTGTCGGGACGTTCTGGTCTGAGTGCCTTCATCCAGGAGGCTGGCCGTGAGATTCGCCAATCCTGCTTTATCCGGCGGATCTTGGGCTGAACCCACCTTGACCAGGGCATGGATTTCTACCGTCGGCAGAAAGTGTTGCTCAAGGAACAGCACGGTCATGCCGTTTGCCGTCACCGAGCGGGTCGGGACGATGTCCGCGGCTTGTCCCTGTGCGCCTGGCAGGCAGAAAACTAGCAAGCAGAGTCCGAGAAAGAACCGGCCGAGTGGCCGATAGCTTCGGGATGCATGTGGCGGGTGTCGTCGCGTCATCTGTCTGCTCACTGGTGCGGTTGGGCAGGTGACGCCGATTGAGCCTGCGGCGGGAGCGGAACCAATGTTCCGGTCGTGCGCAGATCGGCGGCCAAATATTGCGAGGCAACACGCTGGACGTCCTGAGGCGTGACGGCACGGGTACGTTCGACGAACTGACTGACTTTGCGCCATCCAGCCCCGATCGTTTCTGCTTCTCCCAGCAGCATGGCCTGGCGAAAGTTGGAATCCTGTTCGAAAATGTGGGCCGCTTCGATTTGATTTTTTGCGCGCTGGAGCTCGAGTTCGCTGGGAGGTTCTGTCTGGAGCCGTTGAATCTCCTTTAGGACGGCGTCTTCTACGGCCTCCACCTTCTCGCCTGGTTTCACCACCGCATAAAAATAAAACAAGCCCGGGTCGGCCTGCATCAAGCCATAGTCTGCGCCCACAGCCAGGGCGGTCTTCTGTTCATAGACGAGACTTTGGTACAGACGCGCACTCTTTCCGTGGGACAAAATCGATTCGAGCACGTTCAATGCGTAGGAATCATCGCTGGTGTAGTTCGGCACCCGGTACCCCATCATGACAAAGGGCACTTGGGCCTCGCGTTTCAAGAGAAACCGTCGCTCGCCGTGCTGCGGACCTTCAGTGACGGTCAGTGCCTTGGGCGAAGGGCCTTTGGGAATCGGTTCAAAAAGTTTGGCGATGACGGGCAGGAGAGTTTCCGCTCTGATGTCACCGACGACGAGCAGGGTCGCGTTATTGGGTGAATAGTACGTGTCATAGTGGCGTTGGAGATCGTCAAGGTTCATGGCATCGAGGTCGGAAAACCATCCGATCACGGGCCAATGGTATGGATGACTCATGAACGCTTGGGCAAAGAGCGCTTCGACCAGCGCGCCTTGGGGATCATCTTCATTCCGGAGGCGCCGTTCCTCCTTGACGACTTCCCGCTCGGTCTTGAATTCGTTCGGATCGAGAATCAGCCCTTGCATTCGGTCTGCTTCGAGTTCAAGGGCCAGCGTGACGCGATCGGCCGCCAGGTTTTCAAAGTACGCGGTAAAGTCCTGACTGGTGAAGGCGTTGTCCATGCCGCCGTTTTTGCGGATCAGGCGGGAAAAGGTGCCTTTGGGATATTTCGTCGTGCCTTTGAACATCATATGTTCAAGCATGTGCGAGAGTCCCGCCCGGCCCATCACTTCATTGCGTGACCCCACCTTGTACCAGACCTGGACGGTGGCCACGGGAGCCTTCGGGACCTCCACGAGGATAACCTTCATGTCGTTGGACAGGGTGTATTCCTTGGGCTCGATGGCCTGGGTGGTGGCGCCTTGGCTTGTGACCCAGAGGAAGCTCAGAAGCGAACAGGCGAAAATTGAACGGCGTAGCGGCGATGATCTGTGGGATGTGCTCGGCTTAGGCATGTACGAAGATCATGCTAACAACGGGTCTGAATCTGTGTCAAGGTAACCGGGACAGTCTGCATCTCGATCCGGCCCAATTGGCCGCAGGCGCCCAGGACATCGCGACCGCGACTGCGCCGCAGGTAGACATCCACATGGCTCCGTCGCAGGGTGCTCTGAAACATGTCGATGGCGGCATCCGACGGGCGTCGATAGGGACTGCCGGGAAACGGATTGAAGGCGATCAAGTTGACCTTGCAGCGAAGGCCGCGGAGCAGTTTGATCAATCGGGTCGCATCCTCGGGCCGATCATTCACGTCCGCCAGCAGCACATACTCGAAGGTAAGACGATCGCGCTCAGCCAGGGGATAGTCGCGGCAGGCCGCGAGGAGGGCCTGGAGCGAATAGAGCCGGTTGGCCGTGGGCATGATCTGATGGCGAAGCTCGTCGGTGGTGGCATTTAATGAAATAGCCAGGTTGACCTTTAACGGGGCCACCTCTTTAATTCGCGACGCCAGACCCGCGGTAGAAATGGTGATGCGGCGACCCGAAAAGCCGAGTCCCCACGTTTGATTCGTCAGGCGTGTGACTGCGTCGGCCACGGCGTCGAGGTTGGCCAGCGGCTCGCCCATTCCCATGAACACGAGGTTGGTCAGGCGTTGATTGGCGTCCAAATGGTCCTGCGCCAGCAGGACCTGGTCAAGGATTTCATGGGCGCGGAGGTTGCGCGCGAGTCCTAATGTGCCGGTCAGGCAGAATCCGCAATCGAGGGTACAGCCCACTTGCGTGGACAGGCACAGCGTGAGTCGGTCTTCGTCGGGAATGAGGACGCACTCGATCTGCTTGCCGTCAACTAGCGTGAGTACAAATTTTTTCGTGCCGTCCTGGGAGCCAAAGATCTGAACATCCGTGGCCCGCTCGATGCTGCAGGTGGCGGTGAGATGTTCGCGGTCTTTCTGCGAGAGGTTGCTCATCTCGGCAAAGGTGCGCACCCGTTCCTGATAGAGCCAGCGAAGGATTTGAGCGTTGCGATAGGCCGGCCAACCGAGCGAGGCGACGAATGCGGCCATGCCCGGTTCGGTCAATGCCAGCAGGTTATGACGGGTTGCAGTGTGCGAAACCATGACGGAGCCTAGCACAGGGAAAAAACTTGTGACAAGCAAGGCGAACCTGGTCGCGTTTATACGGCGTTACGCTATAATGATGTCGGTTCACCTTCTGCTCAGGGGCATTGTGCGCGGACTTCCTTGGCGGACCAGTGTAGCGGCATTCGCCGTGTGTCTTTTTCTGTCGAGTGTGTTCTTGACGGCGACAGCTGAATCCCCTCGCCCGTTGCCCGTTCTTCCCCCTCTCTGTGTCTCCGCCGAAGATTGCTTTCGTTCGGCCCTTGCCGTCAATGATCGAACCGGGTCCCCGGCCCAGCGGGAGCAGGCGACGGCGCTCAAAATCGACCAACTGCGATCCGTGATGGACTTGTTTCCGTCGACCCCATGGGCCCAGCGAGCTCGGGTCGTGCTGGGCGTCCTTCTCATTGAACGGGCGCCAGGTGAGGCCACCAAGCTTCTTCGGGCCGCTCAGCCAGAATTGCCTGTGATCGACGATTATGTCCGCCTCTGGATCGCCGAGTCCTTGTCGAAGCAAAGCGAACCCATCCAAGCCGCCGAACTGCTGGAGACAATTCCCAAGATCGTGCCGGATTCAAACTTGATCGCGAGGGCGGCCTACCGCACAGGAGAGACCTGGTACAGCGCGAATGTCTGTTTCCGCGCCGTTGAGTGGTTGGAGCGTGCCGTGGCGCTGGCGGATAAGGATCAGGCTGCGCCGATGGCCTTATCCCATCAGGCCGACTGTCACCTTCGCGAGAACCGGCTGACGGAGGCCCGCACTGCACTCAAGCAACTCTGGCTCCGGTATCCGCAATCACCGGAAGCCCGTGAAGCGAAAACGCGATTGGAAGGCGGTTTGGGGGGAGGGTCGTGGCTGCCGACGGCTGAGGAGTATCTGCTTCGAGCGCAGGCGTTTCTTGGCCTCTCGATGCAAACCGAGGCAGTGGAGGAACTGCGGCGGTTTCTTTCGCTGGCTCCCGGACATACTCGCCGACATGAGGCTCGCCTGAAGTTGGGGGTCGCCTATGTCCGCCTCAAACAATATGACCAAGCCCGCGAAACGTTCCGCGGCTTAGTGGCCGACCGAGTGCAGGAATCGGCGGAAGCTACGGTATGGTTGGCCCGGGTCTATTTGCGTCAAAGTCTTGGTGACAAACTCATCGAATTAGCGCGATCGGCGGCCCAGGGACCCCTAGCCGGTGACCAGCGAGCGATGGTGCATCTGTTTGCCGGTGTGTGGTTGGAGGATCAGGGAAAGTTCGATGAGGCGATCGGCATGTTCCGGCAGGTCGCGAAGCTGGGCGATTCAGCCAGCCAACGGGCTGAGGGGCTCTGGCGGGCCGGTTGGGCGCAATATCGAACGGCTCGGTACAAGGAAGCCGCGGAGACCTTCCGCGCCGTCGTTGAGTTGCACGTCAATGGGTTCGAACCTCAGGCGATGTATTGGGCGGCGAGAGCCGAGGGACATGGGAAGAACGCGAACGTCGGGGAGCAGTATGCCCGGGTCTGCCAGCGCCATGCCTATAGCTACTACTGTCAGCTGGCTACGCGACGTACGTCGATACCGGCTAATCAACCGGCCATGGCAACGACTGAACGACTCGCGACAGAGGAAGCGGAGCGATTGCCGGACAACCGGCGCCCAGAAATCGAAAAGCACGCGGTGTATCAGCGCGGAATCGAGCTGAAGACGCTGGGATTTGCCCAGGATGCGGCACGGGAACTGGGCGCGTTGACCGAACAGTACAGTCGCGATCAGGAAGTGTTGCTGGCCTTTTCAACGATGCTCAGTGAAGTGGGGGCCTATCATCCCGCCCTGCGGGTCGCGAAGGTTCATTTCCGCGAGAAGCTGGAACGAAGCGGCTTGCCGACGGCACCGGCCTTATGGACTGTGGCCTATCCCACTGGCCTCGTTCCGACGATTGCCGCCCAGGGCGTGACGGGCGTCGATCCCTACCTGGCCGCCGCCATCATCCGCGAGGAAAGCCAGTACGATGAAAAGGCGGTCTCCGTGGTAGGGGCCGTCGGTTTGATGCAGCTCATGCCGGTGACGGCCAATGCGGTCGCGCAACGATACGGCTTTCCGATGGTCGGACGGGAGGAATTGTTTGACCAGGAAACGAATATCCGCCTCGGCGTACGCTACCTGGGGCAATTGATCGAACAGTATGGCGGGAACCTTGCGCATGCCGTTGCGGCCTACAATGCCGGGCCCATTGCCGTGAACAATTGGATCGCTGTCCATCGGGGACGTGATCAGGACGAGTTTGTGGAGCTCATTCCGTACCAGGAGACGCGACTGTATGTGAAGCGAGTCTTGCGCAGCTACGGAGAATATCGTCGGCTCCACGGCGCGTCATGACGAGGCCGGTTTTCTTGACAAGGGGACATGAACTTTCTATATTTCGCCCCCATTAACCACCATGTGCGACCATCACTTTGAATGAGGACATACCATGACTTTAGATCGTCTCGATGCTCTTGAAATTCGGATTCGTGATCTCGTGAAGCTGGTGCAGGATCTCAAGCGGAAGAATACGTCGTTGGAGGACGAACTTCGCCTGGCGCGCGAACGGGTTGCGGTGCGCGATGACGAAAACCGGCGTTGGGAGCAGGAGCGCTTGGATATCCGGTCCCGGATCGAAAAAGTGCTCGGTGAAATTGATCTGTTGGAGTGCCTGGATGAATCCAAGGAGGTGGCGTTTGACTAAAACCATTGACGTGGAGATCTATGGCCAGCGGTATACGGTGAACGGTGAGGCCGACGAATCCTACGTGAAGCAGCTCGCCGACATTGTTGACAAACAAATGAAACAGGTGGCGGCCGGTATGCGGTCGGCCACCCCGGCCAAACTGGCCGTGCTTGCCGCCTTCAATCTTGCCCATGAGTTAATGGAGTCCGAGCGAAGATTTCGGCAGGATGAGGCCGATGCCGACCGTCGCGTGGCCTCCCTCATGGAGTCGATCGATCAGCAGATGCCGTCCATCTTCTCGCGTTGAGTTTCGCCTTGCTTTCACTGCACTCCTTTGTTATCGTTTCCTTGTTGTCTTGACCTGAGGGTCAACAAGAGCAGGAGAGGAAAGGACGCTTCGAATTAGGACGGAAAATCTGACGACGGTAGTTGAGCTCTAAACATATGGAATCGCTGGTTTTTGTTCTGTTGTTCAGTGTGGTCGTGATTGCATGGATGAGTCAGGGGGCTCGGCCCTATGTGCCCGTGCGACAGGTGTGTCATCAACCAACGTCGATGTTGGAGCAGCAGAGGCTCACCAGGATCTGGGGGCATTTCCCGTGGCCTGAACATGCAACAGTTCGAACGAGGCGGCAACGGTCCGCGCGTGTGCGAATAGACCGAAGAAACGATGCAGGTCGAGGCCGACCGCGCCTCTACCTGGACTAGCAGCGCGATTCCACACTCCGTTTTTCACTGGCTCAAGTAGTCAGATTCCTTCCTGTTTAGCCATTCCTTGCCTTCATTCCCTGCTCCCCTCTACCACTGGGTGCGATTATTTGCAGGGTGACAGGGTATCTGTCCCACTGCCGTAAGGGAGGTGGTTCCCATTTCTCTCAGCGTTGTTGCGTACATTATTATCGGGTTAGTCGGAGCGGTCTTGGGCGCCGGTCTGTATGAAGTGTTGCGTCGACGCTCTGCCATCACACGACGGGCCGAGGCCGAGGACCAGTCAGCGCAGATCGTGCAGTCAGCTCAGCGCGAAGCGGAAAACCTCGTGAAAGAGGCCAAGCTGGAATCCAAGGACCTGGTCTTTCAAGCGCGGATCGAACTGGAGAAAGAACAGAAAGCGAAGCTCGCCGAAGTCTCGAATGTGGAGCGGCGGGTGTCTCAACGTGAAGAGGGGCTGGACCGGAAAGTCACCTTGCTTGAGAAACGGGATCAGGATGTGCTCAAGCGGGAGCAGGACCTCCTGAAGCGGGAAGAGTCCCTCACGCAGAAAGATGCGGCCTGCGCACAGGCCCTCAAGCAGCATCGCGAGGCGCTGGAGCGGGTGGCCGGTCTTACGGCCGAAGAGGCCAAGCGGCAGTTGATTCAGGAGATGGATAGCCAGGCCCGGTTGGAAGCGGCCGGTTTGGCGAAACGCCTGATTGAAGAAGCCAAAGAAAACGCCGATCGAGAGGCGCGGGAGATCATTGCGTCGTCGATTCAGCGCGTGACCCGTGATTATGTGAACGAGGCCACTATTTCGGTGGTACCGATTGCCAATGATGCCATGAAGGGCCGGATTATCGGCCGTGAGGGGCGGAACATCCGTGCTATCGAGGCGGCCACGGGTATCGATCTCATTATCGATGAGACCCCTGAGGCGGTCATTATCTCGGGCTTCGACCCGCTTCGCCGCGAGATCGCCAAGGTGTCGCTCGAGCGGCTGATGCACGATGGCCGGATCCATCCGACTCGCATTGAAGAAATCGTCGAAAAAGTAAAAGTCGATATCGAGAAGCTGATGATCGAAGAAGCGGAAAAGGTCATCTTCGAAGTCGGCTTGTCGGATTTTCATCCCGAGTTGGTCAAGGTGCTGGGGCGGCTCAAATATCGAACGAGCTACGGCCAGAACAACCTGTACCATGCCCGGGAGGCGGCCTACATTTGCGGCATCATGGCTTCCGAATTAAAGCTCGACGTGAAACTCGCCAAGCGCGGGGCGCTCTTACATGATATCGGCAAAGCCGTGAGCCACGAGGAAGAGGGGCCGCATGCCATGCTCGGCGCAGAGATCGCCAAAAAGTATGGCGAAAATGCCAAGGTGGTGAATGCCATTGCGGCGCATCACGAGCAGGTCGAGCCTATTTGTCCGGAGACGGTGCTGGTGGCGGCGGCAGAGGCGCTCTCAGCTGCGCGGCCTGGCGCCCGTCGCGAGGCGTTGGAATCCTATGTAAAGCGGTTGGAAAAGCTGGAGTCGCTGGCGACCGTCCACAAGGGCGTCCAGAAAGCCTATGCCATTCAAGCTGGACGGGAAATTCGCGTAATCGTCAAGCAGGAAGATCTCACTGATCCGGAATGTTTTCAGCTCTCTCGGGAATTGGCCAAGAAGATCGAGCAGGAGCTGACCTATCCGGGGCAAATCAAGGTCACGGTGATCCGGGAAAGCCGGTTCGTCGATTTTGCGAAGTGAGCGACGGCGTATGAAAGTACTGATGATCGGAGACATTATGGGCGAGCCGGGGCGACGGTCCGTGGCTCGCCTTCTGCCGAAATTGATCGCCAATCACTCCATCGATGTCGTGGTGGGCAATGGCGAAAACGTGGCGGGTGGCTTCGGCATTACGCCTGATCTGGTGGACGATCTCTTTGACCTCGGGGTCTCGGTCATCACCACGGGGAACCACGCTTGGGATAAGAAGGAAATTCTGGACGTGTTTCCTCGCGAGCCGCGTCTTCTCCGGCCAGCCAACTATCCCCCCGGCGTGCCTGGACGAGGCAGCTACGTCTTCACGACGCCGGGCGGGGAGTCGCTGGGGATTCTCCATCTCATGGGCCGGGCGTTTATGCCGACCATCGATTGCCCGTTTCAGGTTGCCAAGCGTGAGGTGGAACGGCTCAAGTCACAGGTATCGGCCATCGTGGTTGATATGCATGCCGAGGCCTCGTCTGAGAAGATGGCGATGGGGCACTATCTTGATGGACTGGTGACGGTGGTGGCGGGCACGCATACGCATGTGCAAACGGCGGATGAGCAAATTCTTCCCAAGGGCACGGCCTACATCACCGACATTGGCATGACCGGTCCATTGCATTCGGTAATCGGCATCAAGAAAGAGCTGGCCATTGAAAAGTTTCTCACGGGGATGCCGCGCCGTTTCGAGGTGGCATCGGGCCCGACGGTATTCTGCGCGGTCCTCATCGATCTGGACGCCACCCTTGGCAAAGCGGTGTCGATCGAACGTATCCGAGTGATGGATTGATCTGTCCCCTCAAGCATTTCCTTCCGCTCGGTGAGCCATGACCGGGCACAATCTTGCGCTGCCATTGTTGCTGTCCGTGTCCGATGTGACGCGCCTCATCCGGGATTCTCTGGAAGAGCAATTTCAGGATGTCTGGATCGAGGGCGAAATCTCGAATCTTCGTGCCCCGTCCTCCGGTCACCTCTATTTCACGCTGAAGGATAACCAAAGCCAGCTTCGCGGCGTGTTGTTTCGGTCCGGAGCCTTGCGGCTCCGGTTTGCGCTCCAAGAAGGCCTGGCCGTCATTGCGCGCGGGCGCATTTCGGTGTACGAGCCGCGCGGCGAGTATCAACTGATTGTCGATTCGCTTGACCCTAAGGGCGTCGGCGCGTTTCAGCTGGCGTTCGAGCAGCTCAAGGAGCGGTTGTCGCAGGAGGGATTGTTCGATGAGGCGCGCAAACGGAGATTGCCGTCATTTCCCCGGACTGTAGGCGTCGTCACTTCCCTGACAGGGGCGGCGATCCGGGATATTGTGGCGGTGCTTCGCCGCCGTTGTCCCATCGTCAATATTCTCATTGCCCCGGTTCCGGTTCAGGGCGATGGCGCCGGGGCATCTATTGCCGAGGCGATTTGCGCGCTGAGTGACATGCCACAAGTGGAGGTACTGATTGTCGGGCGTGGAGGCGGTGCCTCGGAAGATTTGTGGGCGTTCAACGAGGAGGCGGTGGTGCGTGCCATCGCTCGGTCCAGGGTCCCGGTGGTTTCCGCCGTGGGGCATGAAATCGACGTGACGCTCTCGGATTTTGCGGCGGACCACCGTGCTCCCACGCCTTCCGCGGCGGCTGAGGCCGTGGTGCCGGTGTTGGCCGACATCATCGACCGGTTGGATGAATTGGCTCAGCGGCTGCGCCGTATCGTGGAAACCATGCTGCAGATGCAGCGGCACCGGTTTGAGCGATCGGTCAGTGTGTTGGGAGAGACACGCTACCGTATACAGGCGCAGGCTCAACGGCTCGATGAGTTGCAGGATGGGTTAACCCGTGCTTTGACCGAACAGCTGACGGTTCTGCAGCGTGAATTGGTGGAGCGCCGGCACCTCTTGCTTGCCCAGGGACCACGCAATCGGATTCAGCAGTCGTTGGTGGTTATTCCCCAGTTGTGCAAGCGCCTGGAGCAGGAAGCCCGCCGCGGGCTCATCTCCAGACGGCAGGCGGTTGTCATGCAGATGGCGGCACTCGATGCCCTCAGCCCGTTGGCGATTTTACAGCGCGGGTTCAGCATCGTTCAGACCGTTTCGAACGGGAGGGTCTTGCGGCGAGCTTCCGATGTCGCGGTAGGGGAATCTGTTCAGGTCAGACTCGCGGAGGGGCAATTAGTGTGTCAGGTCGACAAGGTCATGCCTTCGTCGATCGCTTGACCCGACCAGGAGCGCAAGCAATAATGTTTTGATCGATAGATGAGCAAAGGGAGTTGTCGTGGCTGCCGTGAAATTCGAATACGCAATGGCGAGATTGGAGACGATCGTCGCCGAACTGGAAAAAGGAGACCTTCCTCTCGACGATTCGCTGAAGATTTTCGAGGAAGGGATTCGGCTGTCCAAGACCTGCCTGAAGATGCTGGAGGACGCCGAACGGAAGGTGGAGATTTTGGTGCAAGAGAAAGACGGGAAAAAGCGCATTCAAGCGTTTTCTCCCGGTGAGGACGAGTTGGAGACCTCGCCGTAGCCTTCCCAGCCAGCGCAGGTCACGCTGTGGCTGGCACATCATTGTCGAACCTCCTCTCCACACCTATGACTCAGAAACCTCGCCTAGAACGGGAACGGCTTGATCGTGCGATGGTCACCCGAGGGCTCGTGTCGAGTCGGGAGGATGCGGCTAGGTTGATCCTGGCCGGTCTTGTCCGTGTGGATGGCATAGTCGTCGACAAGGCAGCCAAACCCACAGCGCCGGGTGCGCTGGTCGAGGTGACTGGGCCTGGATCTCCCTACGTGGGCCGCGGGGGAGAAAAACTGGCCGGTGCCCTGGATCAATTTCAGATCGATCCGAGTGGACTGGTGTGTTTCGATGTCGGATGTTCGACCGGCGGTTTTACCGACTGCCTGTTGCAACGAGGGGCGGCTCGCGTGTATGCCGTCGATGTCGGGTATGGCCAATTTGAGTGGCGGCTTCGGCAGGATCCGCGGGTTGTGCTTATGGAGCGGACCAATGTGCGCTATCTCGAGCCCGGCGCCATCGCGGAACCGATTGATCTGATTGTGATCGACGTCTCCTTCATTTCGCTCACGCTGGTGTTGCCCGCCGTCGTCTCCCATCTTGCCGCGTCCGGTTCCATTGTCACGCTGATCAAGCCGCAATTTGAGGTAGGGAAGGGACTGGTTGGCCGGGGAGGGATTGTGCGGGACGACGGATTGCGGGAGTCGACGGTCGAAAAAGTGGTGTCGTGTGCGGTGCAACTCGGCTTGCAGTTGGCAGGCCGCATGGACTCCCCGATCGAGGGCCGCAAAGGTAATCGCGAATTCCTCGCATGGTTTCAGCGAAGGGTCTGACACTGGCCGGTCGGCCGACGCATGGGGGGGCCGTCTCCAGTTGCCTGTAGGTCCAAGGGCAGACGAAAACACTTTGACGAAGCAGACAGAAGGTGTAGGCTGAGTTCCACGATGCAGTTCAGGTGTTCTTGGTACGGCTGATGAAAGAGAGGCGAGGAGACGTATGAAAGTCTTGGTTACCGGAGGGGCTGGGTTTATCGGATCACACGTTGTGGATCGGTTGCTCCAGGAGGGGCACGACGTCGTAGTGGTCGATAATCTCGTAACGGGCAAGCGCAAGAACGTTCCCAAGGCGGCGCAGTTCTACAAACTGGACATCGAGAATCCCAAACTGGAGCGGGTATTCCGTAATGAGCGGCCCTCGGTGGTCTTCCACCTGGCGGCCCAGATGAACGTTCGACGGTCAGTTGAAGATCCGATGTTCGACGCCCAGGTCAATGTGCTGGGGACGTTAAATGTCCTGGAGCAGGCCTCGAAGCATGGTGCGCGAAAGGTGATCTTTTCGTCATCCGGGGGGGCGATTTACGGAGAACAACTGGCCTTTCCAGCACCGGAAACGCATGTCACGCAACCACTGTCTCCCTATGGAATCAGCAAATTGTGCGGCGAGCATTACCTGTCCTATTACAACCGGATGAGCGGTATTCAGGTGGTGAGTTTGCGGTATGCCAATGTCTACGGACCTCGCCAGGATCCTGAAGGCGAAGCGGGCGTCGTGGCCATTTTCATTCAGAAAATGCTGCGCGGGGAGCAGGCAGTGGTGAATGGGAATGGTCGCCAGACTCGTGACTTTGTATTTGTGGAAGACGTCGTCGAGGCAAATTTAATGGCGATGGGCCCTCAGGTGGAAGGCGTATACAATGTGGGGACCGGCATTGAGACCTCGGTCAATGACCTGTTCCGGATCGTCGTGGACCTGACCAAGGTGGAATTTAAGGAAGTGCATGGTCCGGCCAAACGCGGTGAGCAAGCGAGAAGCGTCATTGACTGCGCAAAACTTCAGCGCACACTCGGGTGGGAGCCGAAGGTCGAGCTGCGAGAAGGGTTGCGACGAACGGTAGAGTATTTCCGAGATGGACTCGGCTAGCCTCCCGGGCTAATACCGAGGGACGGACGAATCCACCTGAACGGACCAGGCGTCGATACCGCCGATTAAGTTTTTTACGTTCCCAAACCCTTGCTGTAAGAGAAATCCCGTTGCATCAGCGCTTCTCATCCCGTGGTGGCACACGGCGATAATTTCTGAGTTACGATCTAATTTTCCCAGGGACTGTTGAAGCGTAGCCAGCGGCACCAGGACCGACCCTTCCAGTTTGGCAATGGCGTATTCCCAGGGCTCACGAACATCGACGAGCACAAGTTTGTCACCTTTATCCAACCTCGACTTGAGTTCTGTGGGTGTAATAGCAAAGCTCATGAATCTACCTCCATCTGGACTGAATGGTCGGATCATAAGGAGGCAAAAAAGGGGTGTCAACCCTGGTCGGGCATTGCTGAAGGGGTGTCTCTCAAGGTTGGCAGGTTTTAGTCCGATGGAGAGCAGTGGCCTCAACGCAACCGGCCTTCTCGTTCAAAAGCGTGAGGGCATGGAAAATCCTGCATCATAGGACGGCCGTTTTTTGTTCTTCTGTGCAATTCCTGCCCACATTGGTGGCGAAGTTGTGCGAGAAAATGTGGAGAAACAATCCGTAAACCGTTGATTTACATAAGTATGTTGGTGTTTGGCGATAGGCATGGGCATGCAAATTGCTTAACATAAGACAGGGGGAGACGTGGACGCGCAAGGTTCTGAGCTCGTGGTATTGGTCACTACGTCGTCAAATGAGGAAGCCGAGAAGCTTGCACGGATCATCGTCGAATCCAGACTTGCCGCCTGTGCCAATGTCGTGAGTGGAATTCGGTCGATTTTTCGATGGGACAATCAGATCGCTGTCGAGAATGAGTGTTTGATGATGATCAAAACAACGCGGCCGCGTTATTCAGAGCTTGAAGCGGTGATTCGTCAGCACCATAGCTACGAGGTCCCGGAAATCATCGCGTTGCCGGTCGTGGCTGGCTCCGTTTCGTACTTGGACTGGATGAGAAGAGAAACTGCTAAGTAGTTGATTGTGCGATGTAAATTTTTGAAAACAAAGGGTTGACCACTGGGCTTGAGATGGGTACACTGCAAAAGTCGGTGGTTGCAGTCTTGAAGTTGAATCCGTGAAGGGGAGAGCAGCCTATGAGCCAACAAACGGCTGAAACAAGTGATGCCTACACTGTTGTGGTCTTTCGAGGGTCCTCCTCCAAGCCGTTACGGTTTAGTTTCCCACGGAAATTCGTCCGCAAGCTCTTGATCCTGGCTGCCATTTTGATTGTGGCTGATCTGCTCGTTGTATCCCATTATGTGATTCGAACAGGTGAAGTCTGGCAATTATCGGCTTTTCGGGCTGAGGCCATGGGGGCTCGAGAGCAAACTGCCGCCTTTTCTGCCGCCATCGATGATTTGAAGAAGAGACTGTCGGTCATGGGAGAGGTCAATCAACGGCTTCGAGTCATGCTGGGAATTGATACGACCAAGCCGGCTGGCGATCTTGCTAACGGACGGGGCGGTGAAGATGGTCCGTTGCCGGATGGAAAGAGCAACGTACAAGGGAATGGTCCGGCGGCCTCAGGAGTGGAGTCTAGGCAGCAGGTATCGGACCTGCGGGAGAATAACCAATCTGATCTGGATTTCTCGACCGAGAGCATTGAAGAGGTGACCCAGCAGGTTCGCGAAAGTTTAGAAGCCCTCGTGCGCGAAGCCAACCAACAAGAAGAAGCGCTCCAAAACCTGACCCAAATTGCCGAGCAGCGCTCCACCCAATGGGCGTCTACCCCGTCGATCTGGCCGGTTCGCGGTTGGGTGACTTCTGGTTTCGGCCCCAGAGTCTCGCCGTTCACGGAGAAGCCGGCCTGGCACGATGGACTCGATATCGGTGCCCAGGCGAACTCCCCCGTACAGGCTCCGGCCCTTGGCCGTGTGGTTACCGTGGCATTTGATTCGAAAATGGGGAATATGGTGAAGCTGGATCACGGGTATGGCATTGAAACCGTGTATGGGCATCTTGCCAAGTCCCTGGTGAAAGAGGGGCAGCGCGTGAAGCGCGGGGATGTCGTCGCTCTCGTAGGAAGCACCGGCCTGTCGACCGGACCCCATCTCCACTACATGGTGAAGAAGAACGGCCAGGCGCTTGATCCGACAAAGTTTATCCTTGATTAGACCTTCAGTCCCGCCCTCCGCTCTAGTTTCAGAGGGCTTCTCATCGTAGCTTCAGTTCTTCTCAATTCGACTTCTCAGCCGCCGCCCCATTCTTTTCTTCACTGCATCCCATAAGGTTGTGGTTCATCACTGCGGCCGGGCGCGTGCTATACTGCGCGTCCGCTGAGGATGTTCCCCCTGAGGAGACTTGTATGACCGACTTGGAAATCGCCCGCTCTGTCTCTCACAAGCATATTTTTGAGGTCGCACAGACTTTGGGGATCGCTTCTGAAGACCTCATCCCTTATGGACGGTACAAAGCCAAGATCGCGGGCAAGGTTGCGGCGCGGGTCAAGAGTCGGCCGCTCGGGCGGTATATCCTCGTGACGGCTATTAATCCCACCCCCCTTGGCGAAGGCAAGACGACGACCTCTGTAGGATTAAGCATGGGCCTCTGCCGATTGGGGCACAACGCTGCGGTGACATTACGGCAACCTTCCCTGGGGCCGGTTTTTGGCATCAAGGGCGGGGGCACCGGTGGCGGGCGCGCCCAGGTCTGGCCCATGGAGGATATCAATCTGCATTTCACCGGCGATGCGCATGCCGTCTCTGCGAGCCATAATCTGCTGTCGGCGTTTGTCGACAACCACCTGTTTCAGGGCAATGCGCTGAAAGTGGATCCGCAACGAATCAGATGGCCGCGCACCCTGGGGGTGAGTGACCGAGCGCTCCGTGACATCGTATTAAATGCGGAAGCAGGGCCGCGGCCAGGGCAGTTTGTCATCACCGAGGCGTCGGAAGTCATGGCGGTATTGGCATTGGCTACGGATCAGGCAGACTTACGCCAACGCCTCGGCAGAATTCTCGTCGGCCTGACGGAGAGCGGCGCCATGACCACCGCCGAGGCCTTCGGTTGTGCCGGTTCGATGGCCGTACTACTCAAGGATGCCCTCTTCCCGAATCTGGTGCAGACGTTAGAAGGCACTCCCGCGTTCGTGCATGCCGGCCCCTTCGGCAACATCGCTCATGGGAATTGCTCCGTGGTCTCGGATCAATTGGCGCTGCGTTGCGCTGACTACGTCATTACCGAAGCCGGATTCGGCAGCGATTTAGGCGCGGAAAAGTTCTTCAACATTAAGTGCCGCATATCCGGTCTTCGGCCCGATGCCGGAGTGGTGGTGGCAACGTTGCGCGCCCTAAAGCTACATGGGGGAGGTGGCACCGTGAAATCTGGGACCCCGCTGCCAGCTGGATTGACGGGGGTGAACCTGGAGGCACTCGAAAAGGGGTTTGCCAATCTCGAACAGCACATTGGCAATGTGCGTGCGCACGGAGTGCCTGTGGTCGTGGCGGTCAATGCATTCAAAGATGATTCCCCCAAGGAGTTAGAGTGGGTGTGTGAACGCGCGTTGGCTGCAGGGGCCGACGCGGCCGCTGTGTCGACTCATTGGGCTGATGGTGGGAAAGGCGCGGAAGAACTGGCTCGGGCCGTCGTCAAGGTGGCGGCGCAAGGATCACAGTTCACGCCTCTCTATGATGTGACCTGGCCCATCAAGAAGAAGATCGAGACCATTGCTACCACAATATATGGCGCGGCCGGTGTGTCGTACTCGCCACAAGCGGAAAAGGATATGGAATTGGCAGCGCGATTGGGATTCGAACAGCTTCCTATCTGTATGGCAAAGACGCCACTGTCGCTCTCTCACGATCCGGCACTCAAAGGGCGACCCTCCGGGTTTACCGTGCCTATCCAGGAGTTGCGAATCCTGTCCGGGGCAGGATTCCTCACGGCCGTCTGTTCGGGCATTCAGCTCATGCCAGGTCTGCCGAAAAAGCCGGCAGGCGAGCGCATCGATATCGATCCCCGGTCCGGCGAGATCGTCGGGCTCGCGTGATGCCGTCTAGCGCTGCTTGAGAAAGCGGAAGTATTCGGAGTCGGGACTGACGAGAATCGTGGTCTTGTCTTTGAGGGTTTTGCGGTAGGCTTCCATTGTCCGCGTGAACTCGAAGAAATGCGGGTCCTGGCGGTACGCGTCCGCGTAGATTTTGAAGGCTTTGGCATCGCCGCCGCCACGAAGTTCTTCTGATTCACGATAGGCTTCAGCCAGGATAATTTCTCGATCTTTTTCGGCTTCCGATTTGATCTTTTGCGCCTCTTCCGCACCTTCCGCTCGATATTGCTTGGCTTGCCGTTCCCGCTCCGCCTGCATGCGTGAAAAGACGGCTTTCTCGTTCTGTTCGGGGAGGTCGGCCCGCTTGATCCGCACATCTTGAATCTCAATGCCGTATGCTGAGGCCTTTTCATTTGCGCGTTGGGTCACCACGGCCATGAGTTGTGACCGGGTCGATGACACGATTTCTGCCAGTTCGTGCCGACCCAGTTCGACGCGCAGTTCCGAATAGATGATGTCGTGCAAGCGCTGCAGCGCGCCACGCTGGCTTTGGAACGCCTGGTAGACCTTGAGGGGATCTGTGATCCGCCATTTTGCAAAGTTGTCGAGCAGGAGCGTCTTTTTGTCCTGCGTGATCACATCCTGGGCGTTGGAATCATAGTCCAGTAGGCGCTTATCGAAATAAGTGACTTCCTCGATGAAAGGGACCTTGAGATACAGGCCGCCTTCGGTCACGTTGCGGACCGGCTTCCCGAGCTGCACCACGATAGCGTTTTGGGTCACGTCGACAATGTAGAAGGGCGAAGCGCCAAGCACGAGTAAGCCGATGACGATGCCGATAAAGGCAACCGAGAAACCCTGCTTGCTCATGGCGTGCGCTCCTGCGTGGCGCCGGCGGGCGCCGGTTTGCTGAAACGATCCAACGGAAGATAGGGCAGGGTCCGCTCTCCACCTTTGCCATCCAGCACGAATTTGTCGATGTGGGGAAGCACGTCTTCGAGCGTTTCAATGTAGATTCGCTTGCTGATGATGTCCTTCGACTGGTTGTACTCCTTGAGGGTGGCGAGGAAGCGATTGGTTTCTCCCTGGGCGCGATTCAGTCGAGCCTGCGCATACCCCTTGGCTTGATTCACCAATTGCGCGGCCTCTCCCTTTGCTTTGGGTGTAATGTCGTTGCGATAGCCCTGGGCCTGGTTGATCAGTTTTTCCCGATCTTCCTTGGCATTGGTCACGTCTTTAAATGCCGCGGCCACGGCTTCGGGGGGATCGACGTCCTGCAATTGGACGGCGGCCACCTGCACGCCGGTTTTGTACTCATCCAGAATGTGCTGGAGCAGTTCCTGGGTGTCCTGCTGGATTTGCGCCTTGCCGGTGGTGAGGGCTTCGTCGATTTTGCTTTTTCCGATAACCTCCCGCATGGAGGCTTCCGCTGATTTCCCGATCGTATCGTCGATGTCGGCGACATTAAACAGATACTCGCGCGAACTCTTGATCTTGTATTGAACGATGAATTCGATGGCCAGGATGTTCATGTCGCCGGTGAGCATCAACGCTTCCTGCGGAATCATCTGTTGGCGCCCCTGCCGGTCGGTACGAAACCCGATTTCCACGCGGTGTAACTTCGCCACCTTGGGCTGCAGGACGCTTTCGATCACAGGGATTTTCATGTGCGGCCCGGGTTCTACCACTCGAACCGGGATGCCGAATCGTTTGACCACCCCTTCTTCATCGGGGGCCACAATAAATGCGCTTTGCCAGATGAGGAAGACGGTGAAGGCGACCAGGAGGAGATTGCGAAACCCGCCGGTAGGCAGCAGGTTGCGGAGTTGGCCTTGAGCCTGCTTAAAGGCCTGATCCAAATCGTCGCCCTTTTTACTCCAAGGGTCTTTGGGGTCCCAGACCATCGTGTGGCTCAATTCTGTAAGTGGTGGCAATGATGCTCGCGGGCCACCATAGCAAAGTGAGCCCCTGTGAGCAACACCTATCACGACGTTAACAATCGCCTGGTTGACTCATCAAAAAGTGTTGATGTATAGTGTCGTCATGAAAGAGAGCATGCTGATAAATCCGGCGCGGGCGGTAGAGTTGTTTCACGCGCTGGCGGATCAGACCAGGTTGCAGATTCTGGACGAGCTGAAAGGCGGCGAGCGGTGTGTCTGCGAGCTCATGGATTGTCTCGACGCCGGGCAGTCACGGCTCTCCTTCCATTTGAAGGTTTTGAAGGACGCGGGAATCATCACGGATCGACGTGAGGGCCGATGGATGTACTACGCCGTGAATACTGAGACCTTCGCCGAACTCGATGAGCTCGTCGATTCTTTTAAGCAAACCAAACGGTCACGCCGCACGACCGCGCGATGCTGATTTTTTGTGTCTTATACATCAATGAAAGTTGATTTGTAGGAGGAGGCATGAACATGGATCCACAAGCAATTCGTGAATTAGTCAAGGAAAAGTATGGTGAAGCGGCCGCACGCGCGAAGACCGGAGGCAGTTCCTGTTGCGGGGCTTCGCCCGCACTGATGAATGTCGATCCGATTACGTCCAATCTCTATTCAGATCAGGAGCGTCAGGGGGTCCCGGCGGATGCCGTCGCAGCCTCGCTGGGCTGCGGGAATCCCACGGCATTGGCTGAACTTCAGGCTGGTGAGACCGTGCTGGATCTGGGATCGGGCGGCGGCATCGATGTCCTGCTCTCTGCCAAGCGAGTCGGGCCGACAGGGAAAGCGTATGGGCTCGACATGACGGATGAGATGTTGGCGTTGGCCAGAGAAAATCAGCGTAAGGCCGGCGTGGAAAATGTTGAATTTCTGAAAGGCGAAATCGAGCACATCCCGCTTCCGGACCGTTCTGTGGATGTCATCATCAGTAATTGCGTAGTGAATTTGTCCGGAGAAAAGGAACGTGTGCTGTCAGAAGCGTTTCGCGTTCTGCGGCCGGGAGGACGCCTGGCATTGTCCGATATTGTGGTGAGAGGGGCCGTGCCGGTGGAGATCCGGAAGAATCTGGAATTGTGGGCTGGTTGTGTGGCGGGGGCGCTGGAGGAGAAACAGTATCGGGATTTGTTACACCAGGCGGGTTTTGCCGAGATCGGGATTGAGCCGACGCGCATCTATCAAGCCGAAGACGTGAAGGACCTGTTGATCGGCGCAGAGCTCTCCAGCGACCAACTTGTCGCAGAAGTCGAAGGCAAATTCATGAGTGCATTTATTCGGGCCAGGAAACCGGCCGGTACAATGTAACGAACGGGCATGGAGCACGAAGAGCAGAAGCATGGAGCTGGTGCAAGCAGTGGAGTCACCGGGGATGGAGACGAAACGGCTGTCGCTTTTTGAGCGGTACCTCACTCTCTGGGTAGCGCTCTGCATGGGAGCAGGAGTGCTCATCGGACAGGCGGCGCCTGAACTGGTCTCGAGCTTGCGAGGAGCAGAGATCGGGCAGGGCAGTCACATCAATTTGCCGATTGCCGTGTTGATCTGGTTGATGATTGTCCCCATGATGATGAAAGTCGAGTTTGCTGCGGTCCGTGACGTCGGCAAGCGACCGGTGGGGCTCCTGATCACTCTGTTCGTGAACTGGGTGGTCAAGCCCTTCTCGATGGCCTTCCTCGCCTGGCTGTTTTTCCGGTACCTGTTTGCCGCATGGATTTCTCCTTCCGAGGCCGATCAGTATATCGCTGGCACCATTATCCTCGCTGCCGCTCCTTGTACGGCGATGGTATTTGTGTGGAGTTATTTGACGGATGGGGACCCTGCCTACACGCTCGTCCAGGTAGCCGTGAACGATCTCATCATGCTCGTCCTGTTTCTGCCAATAGTCGGATGGCTGGTGAGCGGCGCATCGTCATTGGCTGTCCCGTTCGATGTGCTGCTGTATTCGGTAGCGGTGTTTATTGTCATTCCGTTGATCGCGGGTGCCGGGCTTCGATTGTGGCTGGTTCGCCGGAATGGTGCACGGTGGATGGAAGAGCAGCTGCTCCCCCGATTCGCGCCGGTGACCATCGCTGCCCTCCTGCTGACGTTGATCTGTATTTTTGCCTTTCAAGCACAAAATATATTGGGAAAGACTGTGCATGTTGTCCTGGTCGCCATCCCCATTCTCCTACAGGTGTATCTGAATGCAGGACTCACCTATGGACTCATGCACCACTGGAGGGTGCCCCATTCCATTGCTGCGCCCGCCGCGCTCATTGGCGCCAGCAATTTTTTTGAGCTGGCCGTGGCGACGGCTATTGCGCTCTTCGGGCCGGAGTCGGGTGCGGCGTTGGCGACCGTGGTCGGGGTGTTGGTGGAAGTACCAGCCATGTTGTCGGTGTGTAGCATGTGCAATCACACGAGACAGTGGTTTAACTGGGAGGTCGCTTGTGAAGGCACGCGTGTTATTCCTCTGTACCGGTAACTCCGCGCGCAGTCAGATGGCGGAGGGATGGTTGCGGCATCTGGCAGGTGAGCAGTTTGAGGTGTTCAGTGCGGGCACGCATCCGGTCGGCTTGAATCCAGGGTCAGTCGACGCGATGGCTGAAGTCGGTATCGATATCTCACATCACCGCTCCAAAACCGTGACCGAATTCATAGCAGAACCGTTTGACCACGCCATCACGGTCTGTGATCGGGCCAAAGAGTCCTGCCCGACTTGGCCGGTGCCTACCCATCTGATGCATTGGAGTTTCGACGATCCGGCCGCAGTTGCTGATGCGGCCGAGCGGCGAGCGAGTTTCCGGCGCGTGCGCGACGAAATCGCCGCTGAAATTCGGAAGTTTCTCTCACCCACGAAAGACTAAATCCGGCTCACCGTGCAGCGTCTTGCCCGAGACGACGTTCCAGCTCGGAGACGCGCATCTCCAGGCGTCTCACGGTCTCGACGAGGCGCGTCTGTGTGTCGGCAGGTGAGGGTGGATCGGTGTCCGTGTCTGGTATGAGGGGCTTGCCAGCAGCGTCGGTTGACGGGCTTCCGTGCGTGCGATCGGCGAGAGCCTGGTTGATCCGCTCCAGTTCGGCAATGCGGCGTTTGAGGTCCGCAATGGCCTGAAGTTCAGTCCTGTTGCTGGCGGTGTTTGGCGGAGAGCTCAGGCCGTCCCGTTCTCCTCTTATCGCCTCAGTATGCGTCGCGAGAAAATCCCGGTAGGCGATCGACAGCGTCCGCTCCGGGTATCGGATGAGACTCCCCGACCGGGGCTGGGTTTGATAGGCAGGCTTTTCGAAGAACAGGGCGAAATCCTGTTCGCCGCTTGAGGCGCAGGGCAAGGTCCGTACGTACTGCAACGTCTCCCTCACGTCGCTGAGGCGGTCGGTGGCGCCGACATCGGCCAGGGTCGTGCGCACCGGATGTCTGAAATTGAACAGGGCAACCGACAGCACCTCGCCTCGAATAGACAATGCGCCGGACGTGACTGTGCTTCGCGAGTCGGACACGGGCGTGGTCAGCAGAAGCACCACAGCCTCTTCGGGCTCAGCCTGTGCAAATGCCTGCTGAATAGGCGGAATCAGCTGGTCGAGGTCAGCATCATCAAAAAGTCGCGGCGTTCCGGGAGCCTGGACAAACGAGCTTAAGAGCCCGACCTTTTCGCGGGCGAGCAACGAGCCGAGGAGCGTTCGTATCTGCGGGCCACTGAGTTGGATCGGGTGGGAGAACGGCGTTCCTTCCGTGCCGCCTGCACAGGCTTCCGACGGGTCCAGGCGAACGAGGAGTTCATCCGCGTCCTGGATCACTCTTGGTGCCGGGCCGGGCGTGACGCAGCCACTGATGAGGGCTGCGAGAGCGAGGGCACGCGCAATCTGGACAGTGCGACTTCGTACCATGTGGGTTTGAGACCATGCAGAGTTGGACACTTCAAGCCTGATTCATGGGGATAAACGTCAGTTGTCCATTCACCCCGGACAGGGTGCCGATTTTCCGAATACCCGCCTTGGTTCCTTTGTAATAGGGGATTGTGGTCGCCGGATCGACATAGTCGGTTGTCAGGCTGTTCAGCCAGCCTTTCGGGTGTTCGAATAACATAAACACATGTCCGGGTGCATTCGAGTCTGTCACGACCGCCATGGCTGAGACTGATCCATAGGGATTAAACAATTCGATCAGATCGCCACTGGCGATGTCGAGGCGTTGAGCATCCTTCGGATGAATCTCCACGTGTGGGAACGGCTCACGGCCGATCACATAGGGTTTTCGAGCGTCGTCATAAAGCGTTTGCCAGCCGTGATTGGCTCGCCCATTGTTCACCCAAAACGGGTAACGGGGGTCATTCATGAGCGCCTGAATCTGCGACGGGAACCCCGGCCAGGCCGCAGGGATGAATGTGAACCGCGTTTCGTCCATGTAGAGGCGGGTGGTGCCGACCGGCATGCCATTCTTCATCTCTTGCACCGGTGTTTGCACCCCGTTGGTGCCGAGCGCCTTCAGCATGGCGTAGGTCGTATCTCCGTAATCTTCCTGCGCGCCCTTCACGCCAGCAGCGGCGGCACGAAAGACGTCTTCGTCGCTCGTCCAGGTGAATCCTGAAAAACGAGCCGCCATCTCCGTCTTGCCTTCGGCGCGGTAGAGGGACTCCAAGCGCTGGGCCATGCGCGCCATGATTTTCCAATCCGGCTCGGCGATTCCTGGCGCGTCCATGAACTTCTGGTAGAGCCGGAGCCGCCGTTCGCCGTTGATGGACGTCAGATTCATCTCGCCCCATTGTGCGGCGGGTAGGACGAGATGGGCATCCTGGGCGGTCTCGGTCGGGTAGATGTCCTGCACGATGAGGAACAAGCCACCTTTGTCGAGGGCGCTCATGACGGCGGCAACTTTGTCGTCAAGGCTGCCGCTGTTCGTTGCATCGAGCGCCTGATTTACGAGCGCCGTGCGTTGGGCGAGAGCGGCGCGGAAGTGTTGTGCATTCAAGGTTCCGCCCACCGGATTGCAGCCGGCCACCCAAAAGACTTTTGAAGCGCCACCTTTTATGGCCACGTCATCGACATTGACCGGTGGCCGTTGGCCGGGATAGCCTGGTCGGCTGTAGCCTTCCTGATGCCCGCCCAATCGACTGCAGCCGGTTCCCGGTTTACCAAGGTTGCCGGTGAGCAATGCAAGGTCGACGACCGAGGCCACGTTTTCATAGTTCTTGAGCCCCCAAATGAGTCCCTTCTCGTAGAGGAAGAGGGTGCGGCGTCGCGCCGCCGAGGCTTTGGGTTTGGCGATCCATTGGGCCGCCTGCATCATCTGGGCTTTTGAGATGCCGGTCAACTGCACTGCCTCGTCGAGACTCTGTGCGAGGTTGGCCTGTTGGAACGCCGAGAAGTTGTTCGTCCGTCGGTCGATGAACCCCTGATCGTGCCAGCCCTGTTCGTGGATGAGGCGGGAGAGCGCATTCAAGAGGGCAATGTCGGTGCCATTGTTGATCTGCAAGTGGAGGACATTGTCCTTCCCGGCATGTGCTTCCGCCACAGCGACGGTTGAGGTACGCCGCGGGTCCACGATGATCATCCTGCCGCGCGCATGGGGTTCCGCTGGAAGCACTTGCTGCTTGAGCGGCAAGGTGCCACCGCCGAGATTGGGCAACATATGCTCAAGAAAGTAGATCGACTGTGTTTCATAGGAGTTCGCGCCGACCAGGACAATCGTATCGGCCAACTTGGCGTCGAGATAGGCCGAGGGAAGCGGGGCAATCCCGGCATCGCCTGAGGCGAACACCTCGCTGTTGTAGGCCGGGCGATTGTGTATCGAGGCCATCTTCGTGCCGATGCCGGTGAAGAAGAAGGAACCGACGGCCCAGTTATTCTCGAATCCCCCACCTCCGCCGCCGTGATCGAAACACTTCATGGCGATGGCATCCGGCCCCCATGTGTCGAGGGTGGCTTTGATCACGCGCGCCCCCAATTCGATGGCCTCGTTCCAGGTCGTGGGCAGGCGGCTGTGGCCACGGTACAGGAGCGGATGGGTCAAGCGGTCGGCCGTCGGGCGGTCTGGCGCGTAGAGCACATCGCCATGCGTGCCGCCGCGGATAGAATGGTTTCCTTTGTTCACGACACAGTCTTTGTCCGGCATGACCACGATGTTGAAGCGTTGGCCGCTACGCTCCGTCACGACGCTGTGCATGGCCGGTGCAATCCAGGTGCCGGCTTGTTCCGGCTGCTGCGTCCTGTAGTCGGCTCGCAAGGCATTCTGGTGGGGCAGCGGGCCGCCTTCTTTCCCTAGCGGCCATTTGTAGACCTTGTAGCCGCACCCGACGATGCAATAGGAGCAGACGGTCGTAAACTGCTGGGCATCGGCGGGAGGCACGGGTACCCGGTCCTCACCGTGATAGATCGAACTCATAGTCGAGATCTCCTCCTCATACAGTCCCGGAATTAGGCAAGATGTTGGCCTGTCGTCCGTACAGTAAGCCGCTGATGCCCACGGCAAATACGTTTCCTGCGGCATCGACTTCCAGTTCGAGCTGGGGCAGGTTGTCCGTGGCCTGTCCGATGACCAGCAGGCCCCCCTTTTGCGCGTCGAACATGGCGTAATGGAGCGGGCAGTGGAGTGTGCCGGTGCCCTGTCGAAAGTTCAGGGTGCCGCCCATGTGCGAACAGCGCCGGCTGAATGCGACGATGTCGCGCTCGGGGCCGACGCCATTGATCGCGGGGCGTCCCAGTTTCACAAGCACGACCGGCGAGGCCTGATCCGGATACGTGGTCAGCTGTTCACGCCCAATCGTCAATTGTCCGATGGAAGCCAGTTGCACCCGAGGATAGGGTAGAGTGGTCCTCAGCGTGGTAATGTCGTCGCCTTCGGCAGCCTGAGCGAGCGACGGAAGAGCATCGGTCGCACAAGCCCCGCCGACTACACAGGCCCCCAGTTTCAGAAAGCGCCTTCGTGAGACGTCACTCATCAGATCCTCCAGATGATTCCCGAAGCTTCGTTGCTACAGGGCATATTGGAAGCGGGTAAAGACTTCGTAAATTGAACGTTCAACGCCGATTGCCTGGGTTCGATTCGCCAAAAAATCGCCCATGAAGGCATGAGCGGCTCCGACATCCAGATTAAGATTTTTTGCGAGGTTGTAGGTCACCATGGCTCCTGTTTCCGTGCCCATGTAACTGGATTCGCCGCGGTTCCCGAAGTCGCGGGATCGAGCCGCAGCGAAGTAGGCACTTTCCAACGTGCCGGTCAATCGAGGCATGATGGGAAATTTCAACTGAGCCTGCACGCTCATCAGACCGGCTCCTCCGTTATTCAGGTTGACGCCGAAATCGTTGACGTCGCCCGGTGCATTGGCATTAAAAATATGTGAGTAGCCCCAATAGCCATTGGTGCCCAAAATGGCTTCCGGCGTGGTGAACTGGTTCGACGTCTGCCCCGCCTTGTCGCCGGATGCATAGAGCGCGAAGAGATTGAAGGTCGTTGAGCCGATAGGGATCGATCCCTCGAACTTCCCTGAATAGCCCGTGTGATTATTGCCTGTGAGCCCTGTGCCGATGCGGCCGTTGTTGAGCATGAGATAGGCGTTCCATGCGCCGCCCAAAAGTCCGCCCGATGCCGTCAGCGCAGCCCAGTTCTCATGCGTATCTCCGATGGAAATGTTCTCGGTCTTGCCGAGGTTCAGGCTGTAGACGTGTCCACCGACTTTCATGTCATAGGCGCCGAGCTTAATAGGCTTATTGTAGTCGGCTACCCACATGTCGCCGTCTTTGCCGAATCCAGTGCTGATGGTCCCGGCTTTGAGGTCTGAGGCAATCCGGTAAAAACCGAGCCGGTAGTCCCCGTCGCCGACTTTCCCGCCGAGCGAAGCGCCGCCGACATTAAAATCCCATTCGCCGTCCCAGAGTACCCGACCGACTTGATCGATTGTGGGCAGAATGCCGACGACCAACGTCTGATGCTCGATGGGCGTGACGTACACATAGCCGTAGCGCACGCCGCGAGCCTGGAGGCGGTTGAAGGCATTGGCTGTGGAGTCTGCGTTGGCGCCCGTTTCGCCGCGAGGATCGCTAGCCGCCGGGCTTGAGCCGCCGAAACCGCCGCGATATTCCAATTGAATATAGGCGCCGACGTTATCTGAGTCCTTGTGTTGAAGATCGAATGCGAGCCGCATGCGTTGGCGAAAGAAGTCGTACCCCGTGGTGTCTCCATAGTTGAGTTTGCCGGTGCCAGTCCCTGCCGTTGGGAGGCTTCCGCTATTGACGCCGCTGGGAATGTTACTCGCGTTATAGAGCAGGCGATATTGCGCCCAGACGCGCAACCGGAGATTTTCCATTGGCACGGCATAGGCATTTTCATTCGCCGGTTCTGGAAACGGCAGGTTGTCTGCCTGCACCGGGCGGACGATGGATAGTGTGAGCGCGCCGACCAACACGGCGTGAGAAAGTGCGAGCGAGGTGGATAGCCGAAGGCGATGCATGAGGGGGCAGGGCTCCTGTCTGCGAGATGTGGCAATCGCACGGAAGCGCTACTAATACATAAATGCATGGAGATGTGTCTATATGGGTCTTGCGAAACAAAATGGGGCGGACCGTTTGAGGGTGGAATAGCGTTATGAGAGGCTGGAGAGGAGTACGTACGCCAGAGCGGCAAAGCTCCCGGCGGCAGGCACGGTGATCACCCAGGCCAATACCATGTCGCGTACGGTTGTCCAACGGACAGCGGTGACGCCCTTCAGAAGCCCGATGCCGATAATCGAGGAACTACTGACATGAGTCGTTGAAACCGGCAGTCCCAGCCAGCCGGAGCAGAGCACGAGCGTCGAAGTCGTGAGATTCGCCGACAATCCTTCTGCATGGTCCATCCGCGTGACCTTTTCGGCCAACACTTCGGTGACTCGTAGCCCGCCTAAGTAACTTCCTAAGCCCATGGCGAATGCCACGCCGCCGAAGGCCGCGAACTGAAACCATACGCTGGGCCATGTTGCGGTCGTGCTTCCGAGCAGGAGCATCGCGACGATTTTTGGTGCGTCGTTGGTGCCGCGGGCAAAGGAGGCGAGTCCGCTGGACAACCAATGAATCGTATCGAGGCCCACAACCAGGCCTCGCAGGCCGGCGCGGTCGCATTGCGCCGGTATCGCCACGACCGGCTGGCCCATTCCTGTGCTTTGAAAAACGGTTCGCGTGCTGCCCCGAGCGTCAATGGTGAACAATGCGCGAGAAGCCGGCATCAGGCACAGGCAGGATCCTCCCCATTTTGTCGCCGCCCGTCTCATGGCGGGGTGCAAGAGGACTGAGAGAGCAAGGGCTAGAAAGGGGCTGAGCAACAGGGGCAACGCGATTTTGTTGCCGATGGCCGTCCATACTAACCCCTCGCCCGCAAACGCCACCAGGCCAGTGCCCACGATGGCGCCGGCGAGCGCATGGGTTGTCGAAACTGGAAGCCCCGTTCTCGATGCCACGAGCACCCAGACCATGGCACCAAACAGAATGGCGAGGGCGATGGTGGGTGAAAGAATAGTGCCGGTTTGCAACAGACCGTTGCTGAAGGTCTTCACCATCGCTCCGGCGACCAGTGCGGCGAATCCAGCCCCGGCGACGGTCCAGGCTGTGCCCCACAGAATCGCCGTCCGGTAGTTGGTCACTCCACTGCCGACCAGGGTCGCGATGGCTTTCGACACATCATTCGTGCCATTGGCATAGGCCAAGGCCAACACCAGCGCAAAGGTCAGAAGGGAGATTTCCATGCCGTTTCCTATGCAGAATGCTCAAACCGTCGATTCAGCAAGGCCGCAGAGAGGTGAGTCCGCCGAGGCGTACCGGTCAAATTTCGTGAGGCGAGAAAATGACTGCGCATGAACCTGGGCGGCGGGTTCAACATCCTGATTAGGTCACCGCCCCACCGCACGACGATCCTGCACCGGCCGTGCAGCCGTAACAATGATTCCGAGTGGTGATCTCCCGGTGATGAAGTCGGGCAGGATCAACATCCCGGATATGCGCAGGGGCATGGGACTGCACCGGAAGATCCAGCATCTGGTTGAAATCGCAATCGTAGAGCGTGCCGTCCCAGCCCACCGAGAGGGTTGAGCGACACATGACGCCGGCCGCCGCCGCGGGATTATAGGCACTTGCAAGCCGCTCCATGTAGCCCTGGTAGTTGCCGGTCTCGATCAAGAATTCGAGAAAGCGGCTCACCGGCATGTTCGTGATCGTGTAGAGGTGGTTGAATGCCACGCCATGTTTGGTCTGGAGCTCTTTTCGGAATTGCGCCTCGATGGCATCCTGCTTGGCTGGCAGGAAGGCGCCGACGGGATTGTGTACGAGATTCAAGATCAGCCCGCTGCCTTCCCGTCCGTAGCCAAGGCCATTGAGAAGTCGCAGGGCTTCAACGGACTTGTCGAAAATGCCCTCGCCGCGTTGCGCATCGGTTTGCACGGCACGGTAATACGGAAGCGAGGCGACGATCTCCACCCGGTGCGCCGCAAGGAAGGTCGCCAGGTCAGCCTGCGACGGGAGTAGCAGCACCGACAAATTGCAGCGGTCCATGACATGGCGATTCAGGGCACGGGCCTGTTCGACCAGCCAGCGGAAATGAGGATTGAGCTCTGGTGCCCCGCCGGTGATGTCGACGGTGGGAATGTCGGTCTTGGCCAAGGCCGCAATACATTGCTCGGCGGTCTCCCGGGACATGCGCTCAGTGCGATCGGGCCCCGCATCCACGTGGCAGTGACGGCAGGTTTGATTGCACAGCTTGCCCACGTTGATTTGGAGCACCGTGATGCCGGTGGCGCGGAGCGGCGACAAGCCGCTTCGCCGGAGTTGTTCCTCAAATGGCAAGCAGGTCCCGATGTCTGCGAGCACCTTCAATTGCTCGGCAGACGACGCAAGCGGTTTGTGTTGGACCACGAGTGTCAGTGCCATCGCTGACCATCGCGAAGAGTGCGTAGCGCGTTCATCGTCGGCATCCCGGTCTCAATGTTTCTGCTGCACGGAGAGCAAGGTCGAGGTGGGGAATCGCAATTCGCAGCATCCGAAGTCCAACACCTGCTCGCCGCGATTCTTCAGCGCACGCTGCACCGTCGGTTCCACCCGGTAACAGACTTGTTTGCCATGTCGATGTCCTTCCACCAATCCGGCCTCCCGAAGAATGCGAAGGTGATGGGAGACATGTGGCTGCGAGCAGCGGAGGGCTTGCGTGAGATCGGTCACGCACTTCTCGCCCAGCAGTAGCGATTCCACAATGCGAAGACGTGTTTCGTCGCCCATGGCCTTCAAGACCGCGGCGCACTCGCGAGGGGTGGTGAGGTTGTCGGTGGCATGACGTGGCATCAGCAGCAAATCCCTTCAGGCGAACAACTGACCGCGTTGCCCTCTACGACATTCGCGTTTCGGTGGTAGATGGTGAAGTGAGGTCGGTAGGCGTCCTGCGTCAGCACATGCTGGGTTTTTGAGCAGATTTCCAGCGGCACTCCTCGATAGTACTGATGATGATCGTCGTCCTCGGCGGCGATAATGGGCCCTGCGAGGATGGCGTATGCGCCCTGCCAGACGCAGGGTGCCTGCTCCGGAAGGATGGCGCACCAGCGTGGGTCGCCCGTCGCCAGGGTGATCGGGGCGGGACCAATCAGGAACAACGAGCGCAACGGCGCGCTCCGCAGGAGTTGTGCAGATTGGGCATCGATTGGCTGTGGCACCCCGCGTCGGTACTGTTGGCCCAATTCGTCGGTTACCGTGGAAAACGGTCCACAGAGGGTTGCATAGAGCGGAGCCTCTTTTGTAACCGCGTTGGGGAGTTTGTATCCGGTCAGAGTGACAGAGAGAAAATGCACGCCGTCGATCGATTGCCAAGCGCCGGACTTGATCTGGTGCACGGCACGGAAACCCGCATCGACCATCCCGCCGATATAGTCTTGGACCTGCAAAGATCCGGAGAGGCAATCGCCCCACTTGGCGGCATCGTGAACCATGTATTGCGGCACGACCTGGTCGGAGACGATATCGGAGATCGTGAAGCGGCCGCCGGGCTTTAAGACCCGGTACATCTCGCGGAACACCTTCCTCTTATCCGGGGCCAGATTGATGACACAGTTCGAAATGATGAGATCGATGCTGGCATTGTCCACCGGCATCGCATCGGCCATGCCCTTGCGGAACTCGGTGTTCGGTTGAGGAAATCCGAGATTGGCGGCGACGGTGGGGGTATGATGGCGGGCGATCTCCAGCATGGTGTCGGTCATGTCGATGCCAATGACCCGGCCAGTAGGGCCCACGCGGCGCGCCGCTTCGAAGCAATCGATTCCTCCGCCAGACCCGATATCCAGCACAGTTTCACCGATCTGCACGGTGTCGAGTCCTGCCGGAGTTCCACAACCGTAGGAAATTTTCAACACGGCATCCGGAATGAATGAACGCAGATCGTCAAAGTTATATCCCGTCGGACAACACATCTGCTCGCCCGTCGAGGCGGCGCGGGCATAACGGTCGCTGACCTTCTGGGTGATGTCGTCGGTGGGCATATCCCCCTCATGTCTTTGTAAAATGATATGGGACAATTTCTATGTAACATATTTGGGACGAGTTCGGCTAACGGGGCTCAATCGCCCGGCCGCGGCTTGCATCGCTGGGGGTTTCGTGATACCTGAACACCCATGAGTGCCGTCGGCGCTGAGATGCAATGTCAGGGTGAACCGGATGCCACGGTTCGGGCCGCCGTTGCCTCGGTCTTGGAACGACATCCCTCCGTGAGCATGGCCATCCTGTTCGGCTCTCTTGCCGCCGGACGAGAGCGTCCCGACAGCGACCTCGACCTCGCCGTGAGCGCAACTGCAGCACTCACGGCTCATGCCCGTATCGAGCTGATCGACGAACTCGCCGCGGCCTTGGGACGTCCTATCGACCCGATCGACCTCACCCAAGCGCATGGTCCACTCCTGCAGCAAGTCTTCACCACTGGTCGATTGATGCTCTGCCGGAACCGCACGGAATATGCCGAACTGCTGCGGCGGCAGGCGTATGAGGAGGCCGACTTGATGCCGTATTATCGACGGATCTTGGCGACACGAAGGCAAGCATGGATCGAGACTTCGTAGCCGCCAAACTGGAATCGCTTCGACGCTGCGTCGAACGGATTGCCGTCAAGACGCCTGCTTCGTCCCAGGATCCGGCGCAGGATGCGGATCTGCAGGACATCATCGCCCTCAATCTTCAGCGGGCCGTCCAGCTGTCCGTCGATCTGGCCTCCCATCTCATCGGGGACACCGACATCTCGCCGCCTTCGACGATGGCGGAGCACTTCGATACGCTTAATCGGCTGCAGGTGATCAGTCCAACCCTGGCCGACCGGATGAAGAAGGCTGTGGGATTCAGGAACCTCGCGGTGCACAGCTACCAGGCCATCGATTGGAATATTGTCTGGCAGATTTGCAGTCGCCACCTGGACGATTTCCGGCAGTTTGCCAAAGCCATTTCGATGTGGCGCTCCGCTCCCTGCCGGTCGGGGCTGAAAGATGCCGGCAGGGCGCTGGTCGCGCAGCGATGATCCATCGCGCCCATCGTAAGGACGATGGCAGGTCGCCTTACATGGCGCCTTGCCATGGGCGTTCACGACGCAACAATCGGTCGGATCGTTCATCTGCCGGCGGGTGACGAGGCATGGAATACAAACTGCCCCCAAAGGTAGAAGTGACTCAGGCCTGTAGGAGCCATCCATGATCATCGACCTTGTCGACAAGCTTGCCGATCGGATCATTCAACTCCTCACGTTTCGTAAACAGCAACGTGGGGATCTATTTGAGAAATATGTCTCACCGGTGTTCGCCGAGTTTGAGGCAGTGCATGCCGCATATCTTGAGTCGTTCTCGCGATATCGGCAGGCGATCCAGGATTCCAGCGACCAGCAGTGGCTTCCGATTCTTCTGTCTATGCTCGACCGTGACAACCTCTTTAGCGCAAGTGCACGCTCAAAAGTTATCCGCCTGGCGCAATCTGAGCAAGATGGATCAGTGGGGCCCTTTGTCTCAGAAATTCGCGACTATTTGCTAGGTGCGCGACTGGTAGATCCATTGGGGAAGGAAGCGTTTCCATACATGGGGCAACGATGGCGGCAAGGTCTGTCTAAGACGCTTGCGCGAATCGAAGAAGAAGCGTGGCAACTTGTCATTGATCCAAATGGCGCACAGCCTCTGCTGGATGACGCCGCCCTAAGCGTTGAGCTAGACCGGCGCTGTGCCAGGTATGCGATGCCGAATGATCCCGCGGATGCCCTCAAGCGCTCCTGTGCCCTGTGGGCGCTCGACGAAGTATTGTGGGAAATGCAGCAGCAATACGATCGTGTCTGCCAGGCATACGCCCAGCTGCGGGCGGCCCTGTCAAAGTAGCGGATCTGCCTTGTGCCGGCAACCCTGGCCCGCTGGTCAGCCGGGCCCGCCACGGTCGTTCTCGCCTCCTTTTGCGCGGTGGCTCCCGGCAACGTAAGGCTTTTCGGTGCGCTAGACGAAGAAAGGAGAAACCTATGGCTGTCACATTCACTGTCACGCTTCAGGGAACCCCGCTTCGACGGACCTACGTATCCCATTTCGATTTTTTTCGTGTGCCACAAACCTTGTTTTTCCTAACGAACGAAACCGGTCAAGTGACGGTGGCCAATGCCGGACTTGCCAATGTGACGAGAGACCCTACTGGGCCAAGTGGGACGATCACGGTCACGGTTTATGCGCAGAACTCCGTGGTTCGAGTCCTCGATGGTAACTTCCCTATCCCGGTTGAGGTGACGCAGAATTTCAGCGTTGCCAATGGGGGCACGATTAATATCAATACGAATGCGGAGCAGCGGGATCATTTTCGTATCATGGAGAGCTGCTTGCGTGTGTATGATGCCGTGTTCCGGCAATTCAGCCCATTCAACCGCGCGGGGCGGCAGGCATTTCCATTCGGCCAGGACACCACCGTAGCGGCGACACGCAATATGCTTCCGCGTATCGAGGTGGTCTACCCCGACAACAGTCCATCGGTTCTGGCGTTCGTAGAGCCTGTATCCCTTGGAACCGGTTTCCCCCTGATTCGCCTCAAGCACAAGACCTTTAATCCCCCAGGCCCGGCTCCGGTAGACCGACGACTATTCGGTGTTCCTGATCCCGTCCCGGACGCCGCAGCTCCGATTCCGGCCGGTACACCGGCAACGGATCCGACGCTGATTCCGCACGAATTGGCGCACGCGCTGTACTTTGCATTGATGCCGCGCGCGACACGTGCATCCGTCGAGGCGCAATACCTGGTATGGATCACCAACCGGATTGCGTCGGGCCTGCCGCCGTTTCATAACACCAATCTTGCTACCACGCCTTTCATCGCGTGGATCGAATCCCTTGGTATCTTTTCCGAGCGATTCTTTTTCTTCAGCCTCCGGCGGACCCCGCCACTGACAGGAGCGGCGCTCCGTCAAGCGTTTTTCAGGGATGAGCTTTCGGCTGCGCCGTTGTTGCAGACAACGAGCCTGACCGGCTACAGCCAGGTGGGAACCCTGAACGGCGCCGGGAACGTGGTGCCCGCTCTCACGGGAGACAACGTCGAGGGTGCGATTTACGGGAGTATCTTTCTCGATTTCGCTCGCCGCGTGGGCTTGCGGGAGGCAGTGGGGCGGTATTTGAACAGCGCCGACAACAATGTGTTGGCATTCGATGATTTTCGCAATCTGATCATTAACGAAACGGACTTTGATACCGACATCATTCAAGCAGCCAATACCTGGGGCTTGTGATGGGCTTGAGCGGCTCGGTCACCGAACCGTCAGATTGAACAGGTTATCCAAGTTAAGGCTGCGGACGGCGCGAGGGGACTACCTCAACCTGACCCGAGGGCGTTCCTCTTGCAGTGGTCCACTCGTCGCGCGCTGCAGACCGCAAACAGCGGTCTGAGGTGTCAGGCGACGTGAACGATCGGGACAAAATAAGGCGAACGGGAGATAATGCCAGGAGTCATTCTCGTCTGGAAGGTCCCGCGTTCAAATGTGCTCAAACAGAGGCGCTTTCGAAAGGTCGGCCGGTTCGGGGGGTGCGAACATTGCCGTCGTGGCGAGGCGCAAGGTGCGGCAGTTGGAGATCGCGACGGAGTTGCAGGATTTGCGAGTGCCGCTGCGAACCGACTGGAAGCGCTCAAAGGTCACCGCGCAGGGCAGCATATAGCATTCGAATCAACAATCAATTCCGCCTCTGTTTTTGTTGGACAGCCACAGGGGAGGAAGACGTTGAGATTGTGGACTATCACTGAGGGAGGAGCCGCCATGCATAAACTCAAATCCGTGCCCCCTGGGGAGCTCTTGAGTATGTGAAGCCGATGGAAATCAGCCAATACCGATCGGCCAAAGAAATTGGTGTGCCGGCCGACACGGATTTGGGTGCTGTCCTAATTACCCCGTAGCTGTCCTACTTTGATTGAGAGTGTCCTCATTTCAATTGTGCCTCCAAATTAGGACAGTCACCAGCTAGTGTCCTCATTTGACCTCATCGCTGTCCTTATTGAATTCACAACACGCCAACGCCGGCGTATGATTGACTGGAACCACGTCTCCAAAGAAGACCTCTTTGGGGCCATCCTTCCCCTGGCCTGTTTACGGATAATTTGCTACAAGGATGGAGTTCATGTCTACACCAACCGATAAAGCCAAGAATCCACACGCAGTGGCCCTGGGAAAACTCGGCGCGAAGAAGGGTGGGATCGCTCGAGCCCAACGTCTCACCCCTGAACAGCGTCATGCCATCGCCTCGCTTGCCGCCAAGGCTCGCTGGTCTCGTCCAATCGTTCCGGCTACCTAATATGTATGAGCCGAATAGGAATCACATTCGGCTCACATATATGACTTTACATGAGCCGAATGAGTGCTATAATCGGCTCATGATCTATAACTGGCAGCA
>VOPT01000046.1 GCA_009594865.1 Nitrospira sp.
CTGACGCTCGATGAATGGCACAGCGGCGCGAAGGCGGCGGCCAATAACCGGTTGATCACCGTCCACGCGATGTCGGATTCCTTGCTCCTGCCGCTGGCATACCGGGAACGAATGGCGGTGATCCCCGGCGTGCAACTGGTGCATTACGGGAACGTGTTCGGCGTAGAGTACCGCGATGCCAAGGAATCGTTCGGCGCCTTTGCCGAACACATGGGGACCTTCTTCGAGACCTATCCGGAAATCCTCCTGAACGAAAGCGATCGCCTGGCGTTTCTCAAGGACCGGGGAGGATGCCTCATTGGGTGGAAACTCGCGGCCCGATTCGGTTGGAAGGTCGGAGACGTGATCCCGCTCAAGGGGACGACGCATCCAGGGAATTGGGAGCTGGTCGTCCGCGGCATTTTCCATAGCAGGAACCCCGCCATCATGGGGGAAGGTGAACTGTACGTGCATTGGCAGTTTGCCAACGAGCGGTTGAAGACGACGGCGCCCGACCGTGTCGATCAGGTAGGCTGGTACGTCGCCACGACAGCCCCGGGGGTCAATCCCCGCACGGTGGTCGCGGCCATCGATGCCACGTTTGCCAACTCCTTTGCCGAAACCAGAACGGAGCGGGAACAGGCGTACATCGCCGGCTGGGTCGCACGCGCCGGCGCATTGCTCGAGGCCTTGGATTGGCTGTCGGGGGTGATGAACGGCATTGCGGCGTTGGTGCTGGTGAATGCGCTGGCGATGGCGGTGCGCGAACGAACGCGGGAGTATGGCGTGATGAAGACGTTGGGATTTCGCTCGCGCCATCTGGTGGCGCTGGTCCTGGGTGAATCGTTGCTGGTGGCGCTGGGCGGGGCCTTGGTCGGGCTGGGATTGTTGTACCCGGCCGCGCGGCTCTATGCCGTCATGGTCGCAGGCGGGAAAACGGTGGGAACCTATGAGATTACTGCCGAGACGATCTGGTTGTGTCTGGGGATGATGGTGTTGGTCGGCGCGGTGGCGGCCCTCTGGCCGGCCCTGCGCCTGAGCCGCATGACGACATTAGAAGGCTTGCGTCACCGCGGGTAACGTCACGAGGTCACGCATTGTTGTGGAGTGCATACAGCGTGCGGAATCTGTGGGCACGCCGTGTCACGACGCTGCTCACCCTATCGGGGCTGGGACTCGTCGTCTTTGTGTTCGTGGCGATTCTCATGCTGGCTCACGGCCTGGAGCAGACCTTGGGCAGGACCGGCGATCCCGCCAACGCGATTCTGTTGAGCAAAGGCGCGCTGTCCGAAATCGAGAGCAGCCTGTCGCGAGATCAGACCGGGGTGTTGGCGTCGCAGCCGGAAGTAGTCACCTTGGAGGACCATCGGGTCGCGGCGGTGCGCGAAATTGCCTTACAACTCACCTTACGCAAACAGGATCGAGGAAGCCTGGCCAGTCTTTCCGTACGCGGCTCTTCGCCCGTCGCGTTTGCCGTGCGTCCCCGCGTGCGCATCGTTCAAGGGCGGGCGTGGCAGCCGGGTACCACAGAGGTGATTGTCGGGACCCAAGTCGCCAGGCAGTTTCCTGAAGCCCGTCTGGCTGAAACGCTGCGATTCGGGCGGCGAGAGTGGACGGTCGTGGGGATCTTCGAGGCGGAGGGCAGCGGATTCGACTCGGAGGTGTGGGGCGATGCGGAGCAGCTGATGACCACGTTCCATCGCACAGCCTTCTCGTCTATGACCCTGCGCCTCGCCGACACGGAGGTGCTGCCGGCGTTCAAAGCGAGGCTGGAGCGCGACTCCCGATTTAAAGTCTCGGTGAAGCGCGAGCCGGAATATTACGAAGGGAAAGCCGACACGCTGGCGCGGTTGATTCGCGTGACCGGCTTGTTTTTGACCGTGGTATTCAGTGTCGGCGCGATCCTTGGAGCGACGATGACCATGTCCGCCTCCGTCGCCCATCGCACGACCGAGATCGGCACGCTGCGCACGTTGGGATTTACGCGCCGCCACATTTTGCAGGCCTTTCTGCTCGAATCGATTCTGCTGGGCCTCGCCGGGGGGCTGCTGGGTGTGGCCGGCGCGGCCCTGCTCAATTCCGTGACGATTTCGACCGTGAACTGGGATACCGGAGCCGAGTTGGCGTTCGGGTTTCATCTCACTCCCGGCATGGTCGGTGAGGGCGTGCTGTTCGCGGTGTGCATGGGGCTCATCGGCGGACTCGTTCCTGCGGCCCGCGCCGCGCGTCTTGAGATTGTCCAGGCGCTGGGGGAGCGAACGGCCTGAAGCGGGTGTTTCTGGATCTGTGAGTGAAACGATGATTGTGTAGCATCCGTGAGCATCCGTCGGTAGACAAGTTTCTTCGAACGGCGTAGATGAGTACTCAGCAAAGCTTGTAGACCATGAATCAATTATCCGCCAAAACATCAGCCGCTGTTGTGACTCTCGGGGTCGCCGTGGTCTATCTGGCCTTGGCGCTCGTTGCGCCGGGTTGTTCCTTTGCGCATGCGACACCGTCCGGAGAGCACCATCAGCATTCCGGGACGCACTCCCATTCCACGCTTTGTTCGTGGGCCTGCCAGGCGACATCCGATGTCGGGCCTGTGGCTCACGCGGACGGCGGGATCGTTTGGGGTACGCAGCTGTTTCCTCTCCCTTCCGCTCCTCTGTTCATTGCCCTTCAGGATCACTCGTCTCTTCATCCCCGTGCGCCGCCGGTCTCCACGAGAGGATAGTTCGGGCGGGGCGCGCGTCGCCTTTCTTCACAGTACGATGGATGGTCAGTCCGTTCAGGGTGAGCCCTGTACTGGCACCTCCTCCGCACCGTGAGCCGCCTCAATCGGGTGTTCGGCCCGAGCTATTCACTCGATGCGTCTGAGTCCGGGGGTGAATTGCCCTCTCCATCGGGCCAACCGGCGGCGCAGGCGTTTCCCTGTGACCTCCGCTGCCGGTTCCCAACATTTCGCCATGACAGGTGTGCCGGTCTACGCATGGTGGACCCGGCTGTTCGGGAGGCTCGTCCCCCCCCGGGCATTCGGGGAGGAGCGGTGTCGAAGCCGCTCCTTTCCACCGCCAGGTGTGAAGGAGGCAAGGAGATGGAGCAACCGTTCTTGCGCGTGAAAGAAGCCGCGCAGTTACTTCAAGTGAGCAAATGGACCATCTATCGCTGGATCGACGAGGGTCGTCTGGAGGCGACGAAGATCGGCGGAGGCAGTCTCCGTATTTTCCGTCGTTCCGTGGCAGCCCTGGTCGAAGAGAATCGAACCGATGCTCGTCCGACCGATGTCACGCCGCAGTTGAAAATGGTGCCGTTGACCGGGCGGCGGGCGGCCAAGGGATAAGCGAGCCAAGACGGATCCTGGAGTTGTGCACCCTTCTTCAGGATCTGCCTCCCCGGGGTGAATGGGACGGCCTCCCCCTTCACCCCGGCCCCTCGGGGGACTGCCAGCGTGGAGATGCCGCACGGAAGAGGGAAGAGGGCACGAACATGAGTCAATCGGCGCGTGGAGGAACTCGACCTATGGGTGATCAGATGAGGCAGCGGTGGTGTCGAATGGGGTTCGTCAGCCTGCTCGTTCTAATGATATTCGGCGGCGCGACCGGGACCGGTGCGATGGGATGGGATGGCTGGACGCAGCGCTTCGAAGCAGGGGTGAAGGCTCGGGAGGCGGCGCATTATGCGGACGCCGAAGCGCTCCTGGCGCAGGCCTTGCGGGAAGCCGAGCAAGTCGCTGCCGATGGGGCTCGCGTGGCGGCAACCGCCAATCAGCTGGGATTGCTGTATCACGACCAGGGACGACTCACCGAGGCCGAATCGCTCTACCGACGCGCGCTCAGCCTCTGGGAAGCGCAATTGGGTCCGGAGCATGAAGACGTTGCCGCCGCGTTGAACAATCTGGCGGAAATCGCCCATGCCGTGGGCGATTGGGCTGCGGCAGAGCCCTTGTATGAGCGCGTGCTGACGATCGAACGCAAGACCTTGGGTTCGGCGCACCCTGATGTGGCGATCAGCTTGAACAACCTGGCCGAGCTCTATCGCAAGCAGGGCAGGGAGACCGCCGCTGAATCGAGTTACCGGCTGGCACTCACGTTGATGGAGCAAGCCCACGGCCCCGAACATGTCGAGCTGGGGCCGGTGCTCAACAACCTGGCGGCCTTGTACAAACACCGCGGCATGCATGCCTGGGCGGAACCGTTCTATGAACGGGCGTTGATGGTCCGTCGGCAGCACTTCGGCCGCGAACATCCGGCCGTGGTAATGAGTTTGAACAACCTGGCCTGCCTCTACCAGGCCGAAGGACTCTATGCCTCAGCACAACGCTATTTCGACGAAGCCCTGACGATGGCTGAGCAGGTCTCCGGCCCTCAGAGTTCTTTGGTCGGCACGATCGTGGGCAACATGGCGTTCCTGGCCGATCAGCAGGGACTGATGGCTCAAGCGCAACTGCTGTATCCGCGCGCCCTGGTCATCCAGCAACAGCAACTCGGTGCGTACCACCCTACCGTCGGCCTGTTGGTGGAGCGGTACGTCGTGGTGCTGGAGACCATTGGACAGCCGGTGGAGGCCGGATTATTTGCGGCGCGTGCCGCCTCGATTCGCGCGCGTGCTCAGTCGGGTGTGGCGAGACAGGGGGCGCCCTCTCGCCCCGAGACGACTGTGGGAGAAGTCAGCCCGTAACCTGTGCCACGATCAGAAAGGAAGGTGGTCCATGCCGGTCAGTCACGCGGTGGCAGCTCCTCAACGAACGACGATCGCCGGGAAACCGTCCGACCAGACAGGATTACATGTGGCGGTGGTGCGGTTGTTGGCGCTGGCCTTGAATATCAGCGGAGGATGGTCGCCGGCCCCGCCGGCCGCCGGGCTGCTCATCCCATTCGGGTATCGTGACTGGCCCCATCTCACGTCGGTCGTGAAGTCATATGGCGGGGCGCAGCAGCTCCGGTTTTATGTGTGTCCGAAGGGCTTGCTCACGGCGGATGACCGGTCTTTTCCCGTGGGGACGGTGTTTGTCGTGGAATCCGAGCTGCTCGCGGCACGGAGCCGCGCACAGGGATCGCGTCCCGCCGTGTTTGTCATGGAGAAATGCGCGGGGATGACGCTGGACGGTGACGGGGTGAACCAGTCTGAATCCTGGGTCTATGCCAGTTGGGATTTCGGCGGCCACTCGGCCACTGCGGATCCTGGACGGTGCGGGATCTGCCGCTTGCCGTGGCTGCCGCCGGCGCAGGTCGGATAATCGGTGGACGGAGCTCGTCGGTTGGACTGCGCTGACCACGCAGTGAGCTCCGATGAGGGAAGCGTACGCCCATACGCTTCCCTCTCCCACCTTTTTTCTGACGGGTGCCGTCCTTCCACTCCCGCCATCTCACTCAACACCGTCTGCAAAATGCTGTAGAATGTGAACCAACAGATCACCGTGTCATTATCAGAGGAGGATGCGTATGACAGGATTACGAGCAGGAGTAGTGGTCGCTTCTTTATGTGCGCTTGTGGCGGTCGTGCCCGCGAACGTGGCACTGGCCGACGGCGGGGGGCATGTGAAGGAAACGATCAAGCACGCCAAGGAAGGCGTGGAGCATGAGAAGGAAGCGATCAAGCATTTGGAGGAAGCGGTCAAAGGCAGCAACGACCCGCACGCGAAAGAAGCGTTAGAGCATGCCAAAGAAGCCGTCAAGCATGCCGAGGAATCCCTGGCCCATGCCGAACAGGCATCGAGCAAGAAGGGGAAAGGGAAGGGCAAGTAATCAGCCGATGACGCCACGGCGGGAAGCGCAGAGAATGCCGCTTCTCCCGTGGCTTCCCGCCAGGGTCTCCTGTGCCGGTCAGGGGCTGCCGCTCGCGTTGAGTATCAACCGGCTTTCCTGAATCATCGCAATCCTGTATAACCTCTTGCCGATGGTGGTCCGGAAACGATACTGTAGCACCGGTACGCATCCATGAGCGTGCGTCTGTAGACGACCGGGTGTCTCGGGGCTATAACTCCCATCCTAGGGAGGTAGCCCATGCGATGTGTCTGTACGGTCCTGATCCAGCTCCTCGTGGCGGCAGGCGGAACAGCGGGATGGGGGGCCGACGAGTCGCTTGAACATCTGTTGCGGGCCCAGGCGTTCAATAAGGAGTTCGAGGGATTTGCGTCCTATTATGTCAAAATCGAAGCCGACGACCCTCAGCCAGACGGATCGCATGAAGTGGTGGCCATCGCCAGCGGGAAATTTGCGGACAGCACGAAGCGCATGAAAGTGTTATTTCTCATCGTGGATGGTCTTATTGTTGGCGGTCAGGTACTGGAAGGCACTGGTCTTCCTCCGTGCCTGGCGCCGGAGCATCGTTCGTCTTCATCCCTTTAACCCGACAGGAGGTTGTGTATGCTGAGCAGGAGTGCAGTGTGGTTTTTTGGTGCATTGAGTCTGTTGTCGAGTGCCACGGGGGCCTGGGCGTTGCAGGCCGGTGGCGTCGAGGTAGGTGACCTCCAGACCGGTTCCGTGGTGGGACAACCCTTCAAGGAATTGGAAGTGGATGCGGAGTTGTACGCCGTCGAAGTGGGCGCCCTGAAGGCCTGGTATCCACCGACCACCGTGATCGACTTCAAAATCCGTCCGGGCCGACCGGTCTTGCTGAAGGTAACGAACAATACCTCGGCGGACCGCGGGTTCCAGATGACGGATCCGGTCAACGCCGCGTCTCCGTTCGTCCTCAAGGCGGAAGTGGTGCTCAAGCCCGGTGAGACCAAGTATATCGGTATCCCGACCAGCGACTTGTTCAACGCCACGCAGGGCAACACCCTGAGCTATCGGGATCAGCTGAACCCGAAGCAGCCCGGCGGCCAGTTGATCATGATCAAGTAATTGCCGAATCGATTCGGCTGTCGCAACGCCCCGTTCATCTCCGGATGGACGGGGCGTTGTCGTTCAGGACGAAGCCGATCTGAATCGCGGCAGGCGCAAGAAACCTGAGCGCATGCTCTGGAATGGTGTTTGCGGGTCTCGTTCGATGGGCGAAGGTTGAAACTCGAACCTCGAAACGCTACCAGTAGTAGGGAAAACGCCCGTACGGTCCCCAATAGGGATGCCAGAAGGGACTGTAATAGGGGTAGGGGCGGTATCGGGGAAGGTTCGAATCCTGAGACGGAATCCAGGTGCGAAACGTCGTGATCTCTAGCACCGGATAGGTGTACTCGGTCTCATCCAGCGGCTGGGTGACAGAGCCGGTCAGCTGGCCGGTGATGGTGACGAAGGTGCCCTGCGGCACGGTCGCGGGATCCAGAAATTCCCGTCGGATCGCAATAAATCGTCCTTGCGATGTCGTGAGGTCCAGAGACGGTTGCTGCGCCTCATTGAGCGGTAACTGCAGGACCTCAAGGCGGGTCCCGTCTTTCATCCGACGGGCCGAGAGAACTTGCCCACCCAGCACGAGGGTCTGCCCTTTAAACGAGTCTGGGGCGGCTTTGATCTGCGAAAACTGCGGCGTCATCGCGGCGGCGTCTTCTGCCTCGCGCTGGTCGGCGGAGGTCGCGCAAGCGGTCAGGATCGCGGCCATCCACAAAATACCGAGACCCTGTAGAAGTTTGCCCCGCATCGTGGGCATTATAACAGACGCATAAGCGTGCGAGCATTGTTTATAATGCCGACGAGCCAGTGGAACCGAGTCATGTTTGAAAAAGGAGTGCAGCGTATGGTGATGCGTCGTGTGTGGCACGGTGGTCCGTTTGTGGGTCTGTTGGTGATGGTGGTACTGAGCGTTGCCGGCATCGCGCAGGCGGCGAAGCCTGAACTCAAGGGTAATTTCCAGATTCTCAGCGAGGAAAAATCGACCCACAAACCGGGCAAGGTCCAATTGGTGGAGTTCGCCGATTTCTATTGTCCGCATTGCCACCGGTTCGATGGCGAAGGGCTGATGATCCTCGAAAAGGAGTTCGGGAACAAAGTTGACGCGGTCATGGTGGGGTATCCTGTCATTCCCGGCAAATTGCCGACTGCTTTCGATATGTATGAACAGGCCAAGAGCATGGGCAAGGGCAATGAGATGAAGCGGGCGCTGTTCCGGACCATTCACAAAGACAAGGTCGGCATCATCGACAAGGCGATTCGTGAAGTCTTGATTCGCGAGGTCGGGCTGAATCCGGCGGCGTTCGAAGAAGGACTGGCCAGCGCGAAACCGGCGAAGGCGTTCGAAGACGGGCGGAAATGGGGCGATCGCATCAAGATCCAGCAGACCCCGACCGTGCTGCTCGACGGCAACATCAAGGTGGAGCAAATCGACCCGGAAAATTTGAAGCTGATCATCCAGAGCATCCTGGACGGAGACAGCAAAAAGTAGACGCCGTATCCCGTGAAGTGTGAAGCGTTCATCGTCCGGAGCGAGAGTCGAACGACGAGATACGAGGTGCGAGCGCATGGCACGTGATCCAGTCTGCGGGATGACAGTCGAGCCGGCCACGGCGGCGGGGCATGCAGAATATGGGGGAGAGACCTATCATTTTTGCAGCCTCTCATGCCGGGACCGGTTCCGCGCGGCGCCGACGCACTACGTGAAGCAGGCCGCCCCAGCCGGAGCCGCCGTTCATCCAACCAGTCGCCGCTCGCTCCCGATGATGCAGGGGATGCCTGCTCAAGACGCGGCCACGGGCGGCGAACGGGACCCGGTTTGCGGAATGACGGTTCAGCCGGCCACGGCGGCGGGTTCTCACGTCCATGAGCAGGGGACCTATTACTTCTGTTGCCAGGGCTGTCTCGAACGGTTTCGGGCCGATCCGGTTCGGTACCTGGCTCATGTCGCCGCCCCTGTCTCGACACCGCCGCGCCAGTTTGGAGGGAAGGCGTTACCCATGTTGGGGACTTCACCCGCCGGTCCCGCCGCGGCACCTGTCATCGACCCGGTCTGCGGCATGACGGTGGATCCGGCCACGGCGGCCGGGTCATTCGCCTACCAAGGCACGACCTATTTCTTCTGTTGCCAAGGCTGTCTCGAAAAGTTCCGGGCCGATCCCGCACGGTATCTTGCGCCCGGTGCCACCAAAGAAACGATGCCCGCCACCCCGGTCCCTCCGGGAACCAAATATGTCTGCCCCATGTGTCCTGAAGTGTTGGAGGACAAGCCGGTCCCTTGCCCCAAATGCGGCATGGCCCTGGAGCCGGATTCCGTGCAACCCCTGCCGACCAAGACGGAATATGTCTGCCCGATGCATCCGGAGGTCGTCCAGGCGGAGCCGGGGGCCTGCCCGAAGTGCGGGATGGCGCTGGAACCACGAACGGTCACGGTTGAGGAGGAATTGAATCCGGAGCTGGTCGATATGGCCCGGCGGTTCTGGGTAGCCCTCGCGCCTGCGACGGTGGTGTTCCTGTTGGCCATGTCGCACATGCTTCCCGGTCATCCCGTGCAACATCTGGTGTCGGATACCCAGTCGGCCTGGGTGCAGTTCGTACTTAGCACGCCGGTGGTGCTGTGGGCGGGATGGCCGTTTTTTCAGCGCGGCTGGGCGTCGATCGTGCATCGCAGTCCGAACATGTTCACGCTGATCGCGATCGGCACCGGGACGGCGTATCTCTATAGCGTGATCGCGACGCTATTTCCGTCGTCGATCCCGCAATCCTTCCATCTCGAAAGCGGCGCCGTCCCGGTGTATTTCGAAGCGGCGGCGGTGATTACGGTCCTGGTCCTCTTGGGGCAGGTGTTGGAGTTGCGAGCCAGGAGCCGCACGACCGGCGCAATCAGGGCACTGCTCGGCCTGGCGCCGAAGACCGCCCGCCGGTTGTTCGATGACGGCCGGGAGGAAGATGTGCCGCTGGAACAGGTGCAGGTCGGCCAGCGGCTGAGGGTTCGCCCGGGTGAACGGGTGCCGGTGGACGGAGTGATTCTCGAAGGTTCGACCTCGATCGATGAGTCGATGATTACCGGTGAATCTCTCCCGGTCGAAAAGTTTGCCGGGGAGCGGGTCACCGGTGGCACCATCAACGGATCGGGTGGCGTGGTGATGCGGGCGGATCGGGTAGGCGCAGATACGCTACTGTCCCACATCGTCCGAATGGTGGCGGAGGCGCAGCGCAGTCGTGCGCCCATCCAGCGCACGGCTGACGTCGTCGCGGGATATTTTGTCCCGGTCGTCGTCGGTGTGGCGCTCGTCACCGGCGTCCTGTGGGCGTGGCTGGGACCGGAGCCGCGACTGGCCCATGCCCTGTTGAATGCCGTCGCGGTGTTGATCATCGCTTGCCCCTGCGCGTTGGGGCTGGCCACGCCCATGTCGATCATGGTGGGGACCGGGCGCGGGGCGTCGGCCGGCGTGTTGTTCAAAAAGGCTGAGTCGCTGGAGACGATCGAAAAGGTCACTACGTTGGTGTTCGACAAGACCGGTACGTTGACGGAAGGCAAGCCAAAGCTGCGGGTGGTGAGCGCCATGCCGCCCTGGTCGGAAACGGATCTGTTGCGGCTAGCCGCGTCAGTGGAGCGGGGAAGCGAACATCCGGTGGCCAATGCGATTGTCGGCGGGGCCGAAGCGAGAGGACTCACGCTGGAGCCGGCGACCGGATTCACGTCGAAAGCAGGGAAGGGCGTCATGGCGACCGTCGAGACAAAGCGAGTCGCCGTGGGCACCATCGACTGGTTGCGGGATCTCAAGGTCGGCGACGAACCAGCGCTGGCCGCCTTGGAGGCCAATGCCGAATTGATGCGCCAGACAGGGCAGACCGTGATGTTGGTGGCGGTAGAGGGCCGGGCGATTGGATTGCTGGGCGTGGCCGACCCGGTCAAAGAGACCACCCCGGAGGCGCTGCGCCTGTTGAGGCAGGAAGGCATTCGCCTGGTGATGGTGACCGGTGACCACGCGGTGACGGCGCAGGCAGTGGCCAAGGAATTGGGATTGGATGAAGTTCGAGCCGGCGTCAAACCGGACGACAAGGGCCGGATCGTCAAAGAGTTTCAACGGCACGGTCAGGTCGTGGCGATGGCCGGGGATGGCATCAACGATGCGCCCGCCCTGGCCCAGGCCGATGTCGGGATTGCGATGGGCACAGGCACCGATGTCGCCATGGAGAATGCCGGCGTGACGCTCGTGAAAGGGGATTTGCGAGGAATCGTCCGGGCCTACCGCTTGAGCAAAGCGACCATGCGGAACATCCGACAGAATCTCTTCTTCGCCTTTGTGTACAATAGTATTGGTGTGCCGATTGCGGCCGGGCTCTTGTATCCGGTGTTCGGGCTCCTCCTCAGTCCCATGATCGCCAGTGCCGCGATGACATTGAGCTCGCTATCCGTGATTTCAAACGCCTTGCGCCTCCGGCAGACCGATTTATGAGTTCTGCGTGTGCAGGTTCCTGTCGCGTGCTAGGCTGTGGCCTGCCGTTTCTGAGGATATTTCGCACCATGCCGTTACGTCGATCACAGCCGGGCCTGTTGGCTCTGGGAATCGTAGGCGCGCTGCTGGGTAGCTGGCCGGATGAGCTTGTGTCAGCCGCAGATCTGTTGACGCCACGTTTCTCCAAGGTCAGTACGAACGGCGATTTGCAGGCGCAGGTGCGAGCCACCGCTGCCAAGGTCCTCCCTGCCGTGGTCAGTATCGCCTCCACCGTCATGGTGCACGACCAGGGGTTCAGCGATGAAGGTCTGCCGTTCGGCATGTTTAAGGATGTGCCGCCTCGCCGCCAGTACGGGCAGGGATCCGGGGTGATTGTCTCGTCTGACGGGTACATCATCACGAACAACCACGTGGTGGCCGATGCGGTGGACGTCGAAGTGATCCTGGCCGATCGCCGGCAGTTCAAAGGTCGCGTCGTGGCCACCGATCCGAAGACGGATGTGGCCGTGGTGAAAATCAATGCCAGCGGGCTTCCCACTGCAGCCTGGGGCGATTCCAGCGCGCTGGCCGTCGGAGATTTTGTGCTGGCGATCGGAAACCCTCTCGGCCTGAGCCGCACGGTGACCTTTGGCATCGTGAGCGCAGTCGGGCGAGCCGATGTGGGTGTTGCCGATGTGGAGGATTTCATTCAGACCGATGCGCCGATCAATCCCGGGAATTCAGGCGGCGCGTTGGTGAATACGAACGGAGAGTTAGTCGGAATCAACACGGCCATCGCCAGCCCCACGGGCGGGAGCGTCGGCGTGGGGTTTGCGATTCCCAGCAACATGGCCAGGACCGCCATGCAGAGCCTCATCAAGACGGGCCGTGTCGTGCGAGGATTTCTGGGCGCGTCGACTCAGGATGTGACGCCCTTGCTCGCCAAGATTTTTCATCTGCCGGACGTGAAGGGATCGATCATTACCGATCTGCAGGCCAAGGGCTCTGCCGAACGCGCGGGGTTGAAGCGCGGCGACGTGGTCGTGCGGTTCGATGGTCGCGATGTTATGGATAGCGGCCATCTGAGGAATCTCATGGCGGCGGCGGCCATCGGCAGCAAACACCGGGTCGAACTGCTGCGAGATGCGCGGCTAATGCAAGCGGAATTGACCGTGCAGGAAGCGCCGCGTGAACGGCAGCGGAAGGCGCAGACTGCCGAGACGGCCGGTCCCACGGCGCATCCCTTGTCAGGCGTGATCGTCGATGAGATCACGCCTGCGTTGGCCCGGCAGATGGACCTTCCTGCCAACACCGGCTTGGTCGTGACGGATATCGAAGACGGCAGTCTGGCGGAAGTGTCGGGGCTGCAGCCCGGCGATCTGCTGCTCGAACTCAATCGACAGCCCATTCCCAACTTCAGCACCTTTCAGCGGCTCGCCGAGCCGCTTCGTTCAACGGACCTCGCGCTCCTGCTTATCAACAGGCAGGGGAGCCTGCTGTACATCCCGATCCAAAGCGAATAGCTGCTTCCCCAGCACATCAGTCTGGTCCCCGGCCCATGCCCGGGCTTCGTCAGGTGTCCTGCCTTATTCGTCTCCCTGTAGGAATTTCTAAAGACATTGAATTTCGGCAGAGCTGCGACATACTGATTGGGTGTCGAGTCGATTTCGCCGGCACTACCCATGAAGAGGTGAGTCGTGTGGTCGATCAGAGCGGTGAGTGGTCTGCTGATGCTGTGGTTGTGTGCGGCCTGTGCTCCCGAACCGGATCAGGCACCGGCGTATCTGGTCGGCGTGTGGGAAACCACCATCGATGGGTATGCCGATCAACATATATTCATTGATCAAACCCGAATCGGCTTCGGCACCAGTGCCCTCGCGGCTGACGGCTATATGATTACGAACGTCGACGAAGATCGCGATGGATCCAGAACCTTGTTCGTCGTCTCCTATCAGGATGCCGAGCAGGCGAAGTATCAGTTGTCGTTTTATTATGACCCTGCCGGCGGCGGACGCATCACATTTAAAAACCAGGACCATTTGGTCTGGACCAAAAAGGCGGCGACCACATGAGCCGGCCACGTTTCAGACGGCATTTCTTGTGGGATACGGTCCAGCCGCGATTCCTGGGCTTGAGCCTCCTGTATGTGGTGGTGGTGATTGCGGCCGTCTCCGGCGCGTTGTTTCTTCCGCTGATGTTGCAGCTGGATCACCTGCCGCTGTCCTCGGTGGAGGCGCAGCGAGTGGCCGATCAATTCGAACTGTTGCACAGCCGGTTCTGGCCGGCGGTGGCGGTGGTGTCGTTGTTATTAATTGTGCACGGAGTATTTTTTACGCATCGCATCGCAGGCCCGCTCTATCGCTTCCGCCGAATTTTCCACTCCGTGGCAAGCGGGGATCTCACCGTGCGTACCTCGATTCGCAAGAGCGACTATTTGCACGCCGAAGCCCAGTGTCTGGGGGAAATGGTCAGCGCGTTGCGGGAAAAGATCGGACGAATCGAGGCGCACCATGCCGACATGGCTTCGCAGTTGGAGCGACTGAAGGCTGCAGTCGCCAGCGGGGCGTTACGCGAGGTGGAGCAGGAGGCCGATCGCTTGCGCGCCACCGTCGAACAGTTGACGCAGGCAATGGAGCCGTTCCAGACCAAGTCTGAACCGGCTGAGCCGCGCCCCGCGCCGTTGCCCACCGCCGCAGGATTGTAGGTTCGCCATGGCCCACGTTGTGTTCGATCGTCGGCAGCAGGGATTTACCATCGTCGAGTTGGCATTTGTGACGGTGATTGTCGGCGCTCTAGCTGGCTTAGCCGTGCCGATGTACTTCGGATATTTGGATAAGGCCAGGCTCGCACGCTGTATTGCCGAGATCCGCTACATCTCTCGCGCCCTCGATTCTTACAAAGCCTCCTATGATGTGTTCCCGGGCACGCTCGCCGAAGCGGGCGCCGGGGAGATCGTCGATCCTTGGGGCAATGCCTACGAATATTTGAACATCGCGGCGTTGAGCTTGCCTGGCAATGGCGGCGGAAACGGGAATGCGGGTGGGAATAGCAATGGCGGAGGGAACGGCGGGGGAAACGGGAACGGCTCCGGTGGAACCAGCGGTGGTGGAAACGGTGCCGCTTCCAGTGGGACATCAAGCACAAACACCGCGCCCAGCAACAACGGGAATGGCGGCGGGGGTGGAAATACGGGAGCCTGGCACTGGATCCTCCCCGAGGAAGCGTATGCCGCAGGAAGTTCAAACGGGAATGGCAACGGAGCGGGCAACGCGAGCAAAGGCAAACCCCGCAAAGACCGATTTCTGCACCCGATCAACTCCGACTACGATCTATACAGCATGGGCAAAGATGGGGAAAGTGTGGAACCCCTCACGGCCAAGAAAAGCCATGACGATGTTATTCGTGCGAACGACGGCAGCTTTGTTGGCTTAGCCGTGGAGTTTTAGCAGCCGAGGGTTTGTGCAGATCGAATGGTATTTTCTCCACAGCCGTGTCGCCCGCCGCGTCTTTGTTCTCTTCATCCTCTGCGCTCTCTTGCCGGTCGCCGTGTTGAGTGTGGTGGCGCTTCCCCGAGTGACGGACCAGCTCACGCAGCAGGCCGAGGAACATATGCGGCAGCAAAGCAGGGCCATGGGCATGGCCTTGTACCAACGGTTGCTGCTCTTAGACGAGGAACTGACCTCGACCATTGCGCAGCAGCCGGTAGGTGAGCGTGAGGGGCAAGCTAGGGAGCTGTCGCCGCAACGGTTGCAGAGCCGTTCCGGTTTTATTGGGGTAGCCTCTATCTCCGAAGCTGGCGAGGCCTCGGTGTTCCTCGGTGCGCTGCAGTCACTCCCGGTCTTTACCCGAGGGGACCGGGAACTGCTTCGTCAAGGTAAGACGCTGCTCACCGTCGAGCAGAGTGGAGTGGACCGATCGCGCTTCTTTCTCTCAAAGCTCTCGGCTTCAGATGGGCGAGCCGTCGTGGCGGAGATTCAGTACAACTTTTTATGGGACGTAAACGGCAGTTTGGCGCCGCCGCAGGACACTGCACTGTGTATCTTTAGCCAAGCCGGGATGGTTCTGTATTGTGGTGGGGCATCGGCAACGCTAATACAGCAGCGGCTGGCTCAGGGCGAAAACAGCGCCGGGAACTTCAAGTGGGGAGATGGCCAGGATGAGAACCTGGCCGGGTCTTGGGCCATCCCGCTTCGGTCCAAATTCTCCACCCCCTCTTGGGTGGTGGTACTGAGCAAGCCTATGAGTTCGGTGCAGGAGTCCGCGAATGAATTCCGCCGAAACTTTATCTTGTCCGTCATCGTCGCGGTGTTTACAGCGGCCCTCGTCAGCGTGTTTCAGATCCGAAAGTTCACGGTGCCGCTGGAGCAGTTGGGGGAGGGCACCAGACGGATCGCTGCAAAAGATTTTTCGACGCCGGTGCAGGTACGGAGCGGCGACGAGTTCGAGACCCTGGCCGCCTCGTTCAACGCCATGGCCAGCCGGTTGAATCAGCAGTTCACCCAGTTGGCCACCATCCATGAGATCGACCGCTCGGTGCTGTCGGTGCTGGATCCCAGTCGCATTGTCGATACGGTGTTGAGGCGCTTGCGTGACGTGTCGCCGTGCGAAGGCATCGCCGTGTTGCTGATGGATGCGTCTGACCCGGCGCGTGGCTGGCTCTATGCCAGGGTAGGGGCGAAGAACACGTCGACATCGATGCGGGGTGTGCCCGTGAGTGGGGACGAGCGCCGGATGCTGGCCTCTCACGAAGGCGGCACCACGCTGACCGACGTGAAAGCAGCCGGTCCATTCGCCACCCTCTGCGGGCCAGGTGTCGTGTCCCTCAGGGTGTTGCCGCTGTTCCGGTCGCGGGATCTGCTGGGTGCGATTGCGATGAGCTATCGGCAGGCCCTAACGATGGACTCCGAGGATAGCATGCAATTGCGTCAGCTGGCCGATCAGGTGGCGGTCGCGTTGAGTAACGCGTCGGACCTGGCGGAACGGAAGCGGGCGGAAACGTCGCTGCGTGAGACGAATGCGAGCCTGGAACGGGCGTTGAGTAACTTGCAGAATGCGCAACAGCAGATGGTGCAACAGGAGCGGCTCCGCGCCTTGGGGCAAATGGCGAGCGGCATCGCCCATGATTTCAACAATACGCTGTCGCCCATTATGGGGTTCAGCGAACTGTTGCTGATTGCTCCGCAACTGTCCGCCGATCCGGCGCAACTGAAGGAATATCTGCACACCATCAACCTGGCGGCTAAAGACGCGGCCAAGATCGTCAGCCGTCTCCGCGAATTTTACCGGCCCCGTCTCGATGCGGACATCACCGGCATCGTCGACCTGAATCGACTGGTCGAGCAGAGTGTGAAGCTGAGCCAGCCCAAATGGAAAGATCAGGCCTTGGCGAACGGGGTGGCCATTGAGATCAAAACCGAATTAGCCTCGGTGCCTCCGGTGGCTGGACACGAATCGGAGTTGCGGGAAGTGCTGACGAATTTGGTCTTCAACGCCGTGGATGCCATGTCGAAGAGCGGCTCGATCACGCTACGGACGAAGGTCGACGGCGACCATGTGCGCCTCGAAGTCAGCGATACCGGCACCGGGATGACCGAAGAGGTGCGCCAGCGTTGCCTCGAACCGTTTTTTTCCACCAAAGGCGAAAAGGGATCCGGGCTCGGGCTGGCGATGGTCTATGGGATTATCAAGCGGCTGCGCGGCACGATCGATATCGCCAGTGCGGTCGGGGTCGGCACGACGTTCAGCCTCCGTTTGCCGATTCAGGCGCAGCAGGAGGCTGGTCAGAAACAAGACGGCAACAACCTGGCTGGAGTACGGCTGCAGATCCTCGTGGTCGACGATGATCCGCTGGTGGGGTGTGTGACCGGAGAGTATCTGCGAGTGGCCGGCCATCGTGTGGAGGTGGTGACCAGCGCGGCCGAAGCCGTGAAGCGCTTTAACCCCGAGCGGGTGCATTTGGTCGTGACCGATCACAGCATGCCCAACATGACCGGGCGACAGTTGGCTGAAGTCATCAAACAGGTGTCGCCGGAAACTCCAGTCGTGCTGCTGACGGGTGGCGACGAGATTGAGGTCACGGAGACTTCTTCGTCGGCCGTCGATGCGGAGCTGAGCAAGCCGTTGACCATGGCGGCGCTGCAGCGGACGTTGTCGACGCTCACGTTCCCCGGTTCGCTCCCTGCGCAGAGCGGGAAAGACATTGGCGATGCCGCCTGAGGGTGATAATCTCCACCGTAGGAATCAGCGAACAGAGGAGCGGCATGAGTGCCATACAAGATCTTGATCTGAGCACCGTCAAACTGTTGTTGGTCGATGACGAAGCCCATTGCACCAAATTGATGGAGGCCTTTCTCCGGCAGGCCGGTTTTAGCCGCATGACGATCACGAATGATGCGCGTCATGCGCTCGAGCTCTTTCAACGGGTGAAGCCGGATCTCGTCGCCCTCGATATGCGCATGCCGCACATGGATGGGTTCGACGTGATGCGGCAGTTGAAGCAGGTCATCCCCGTCGACGACTATGTGCCGATTTTGATCGTGACGGGTGAGTTGGATGCGCCGACAAAACACAAGGCGCTCACCGAAGGGGCCAACGATTTCATCCAGAAACCCGTCGATGCGACCGAAGTGGTGTTACGGATCAAGAACCAGCTGCAGACCAGATGTCTCCACGGGCAGTTGCGGATGCACAACGAGCACCTCGAAGCCCAGGTCCGGTTGCGCACCAAAGTGGTGGAGCAGACGCAATTGGATCTGCTCAATCGCTTGGTCATGGCTTCCGAATACCGGTACGATCCGAAAGGCTCTCACGCCTGGCGTGTGGGCCGTCTCGCCATGCTGCTCGCGGAAATGAAGCGGCTGCCGCCGGATCAGATAGACATGCTCAAGAAAACCGCTCCCCTGCATGATGTGGGGAAGATCGGCCTGCTCGATGCCATCATCATGAAAGAAGGTCCTTATACCGCGATTGAGTGGGAAGCGATGAAGACGCACACCAAGATCGGCTCGAAGCTCTTGGCCGATAGCCGGTCACCACTCTTGATGATGGCGCGTGAAATTGCGTTGACGCATCATGAACGGTGGGACGGCACCGGCTATCATCGGTTAAAGGATGTTCAGACGCCCTTGCCCGGGCGCATCGTCGCGCTCGTGGATGCGTTTGACGTCATGACCCATCCTTGTTCGTATAAAGCGCAGTTGACGCTCGTGCAGGCGAGGGCGGAAATCGAACGCCATGCCGGCACACAGTTCGACCCCGAGCTGAGCGCACTGTTTCTACAACTCATCGATCGGGAGGGCGAAGGTCTTCTGGCTGATTCGACGGCCCTGCAGTTGTTTGCCTAATCCCCTCGTTTCCCCACCTGCCTCCCGGTGGTCCGCTCACCTGCAAGTGCAGCCTTCCCAGACAGTCACCATCCTCTAATGAGGTCGATGTCTTAAACGACCGTGCAAGTCGGGCGACGGAACGCTCGCAGTGCTGGGGTTCTCCTCGCTGGCCTGTTGGTGGCCTTGGCTGGTTGGGGCTTCTGGTGGGAACCCGCGTCTCTGTCCACCCGAGAATATGATCTCGTGCTGCCCGGTTGGCCCGCCGCTGCGGGCGACCTGCGGATTGCGGTATTGGCGGATCTGCATACCGGCTCACCTCATAACGATCTCGACAAATTGCAGGAGGTGGTGGACGCCACCAATCGCGCACATCCTGACCTTATCCTGCTGGCCGGGGATTTCGTGATCCAAGGTGTGGTGGGCGGACAATTTGTCGAACCCGAAGCAAGCGCCCGGGTCTTGCGATCGCTGCAGGCGACCCTGGGAGTGTATGCCGTCTTAGGGAATCACGATTGGTGGCTTGACGGGGCCCGTGTACGAAAAGCGCTCGAAGATGAAGGCATTCCGGTGTTGGAGGATCGTGCGATCCCGCTCTTGTGTAACCGGCGGCCGTTTTGGTTGGCAGGCGTCAGCGACTTTTGGGAAGCGGCGCATGATGTCCGCCGCGCGCTCGCAGGCGTGGATGAGGCGAGCCCGGTCATCGTCGTCACGCACAATCCGGATGTGTTCCCTGAAATCCCTGACCGGGTCGCTCTGACGATCGCCGGCCATACACACGGAGGACAGGTGGCGGTGCCGGGATTGGGACGACCAGTGGTGCCGTCTCAATTCGGAGAACGGTATGCCATTGGGCATGTCGTCGAAGGCGGGCGGCATTTGTTCGTGAGTACGGGCATCGGCACGAGTATCCTACCGGTTCGCTTCCGGGTACCGCCGGAAATTTCGATGATTACCCTCCGCTCCGGAGTTCCGCACAGCCAGCCATCTTTGTGATTGACGCGTCCCGCGTCGCGGTGCTACAAAAAATTTATTTGTAGCACGTGGAAGGGACCGTCATGGACACACTTGCGCGATTCGGCGTCTCACTCGACCGCCAGCTTCTCGTGGATTTCGATCGCCTGATTGAACAGCGGAAGTACACCAACCGCTCTGAGGCGATTCGCGATTTGATTCGCGATAGTCTGGTCGGCCAAGAGTGGAATGAGAACAAGGACACCATCGCGACCATCACCTTTGTCTATGACCATCACGTGCCGGACCTCTCAAGGAAACTCACCCACATTCAGCACGACTTCCAAGGGCACATCATGGCCGGGATGCACGTGCATCTGGACCATGATCACTGCCTGGAGGTCTTGGTGGCGCGGGGCAAAGGGGCCGCCATCCGCAAGATCGCTGATGCCTTACTCAGCGTCAAAGGTGTGAAACATGGCAAGTTGACCATGACGACGACCGGCAAAGGGCTGAGCGTCTGATGACGATCTGCGTCGTGGATGGTCGTGGTGGGGGACTCGGAAGTCGAATGATCGAGGGGATGCGCGCCCTTGCGGACGAAGGGCATGCCATCATTGGGTTGGGGCTCAATCCCATCTCCGCGGAGGCCATGGCGCGTGCCGGAGCGACCTCAACGGAAACGGCGCCTCAGGTGATCCATCGACAGCTCCATGCCGCGGATATGATCGTCGGTTCGTTGAGTCTTCTCATGCCGGGAGCGATGTTGGGAGAAGTGACCCCCGTGCTAGCGCAGGTTGTGTTGGCCTCCCCTGCAAAGAAACTGCTCCTCCCTGTGAATAAACGGCAGGTTGAAGTCGTCGGCGCCGAGGGACGAACCCTCGATGCGTTAATCGATCATGCCGTTCAACGCATTGCGGTTCTCCTCAGATCGGCTGGCTGAGGCGGATCGTTCATCGCATTCTCTTCCCTGACAGTCAGATCACGAAGGTCTGAAGGCGCCTCCAGGGGCGCCCGGTGGCTTATGGCGAACACTTGTTCGTTCGGTTGATCTGAGGGGGTACCGATGAATCGGTGGGCTTGGTGGTTAGGGGTCATACTCGTGATGTGGTCTGGCGACGTGACGATGCTGGTGTATGCCCATGACCCGGATGTACCGGATCTGGAAGTGCCTGAAATCACTGTTTCTGCCGATCGACCGGTGGCGGCCTCCTCCCAACAGTTCATTCCCGACAAGGAATACCTCATGCAGCCGCAGGGCCGTCCGGCGCAGGTCTTGCGGCTCATCCCCGGGTTCATTGCGGTCGAACATTCGGGCGGAGCGGGCAAGGCCGATCAGTACTTCCTGCGCGGGTTCGATGCCGACCATGGCACCGATGTCGCGTTCTTCACCGACGGCATGCCGATTAATTTGCGCAGTCATGCCCACGGGCAGGGTTACACCGATCTGAATTTCATCATTCCCGAGACCATCGAAGGCGTGGATGTTTACAAAGGGGCCTATCTGCCCGAGTATGGTGATTTCGCCACGGCCGGCGCCGTGAACTTTCGCACCCGTGAGGTGGTGAAAGAAGGGCTTGTTCAATCGGCCGGCGGTCAATTCAACACCCAGCGCCATCTCCTGATGTTCTCGCCGACAAAGGATGCGGTACGGACGCTGTTCGCAGCGGAAGGCTACTACACCGACGGGCCGTTCCAGAACGACAACCGCTATTTTCGTGGGAACCTATTGGGTAAGGCCACGATGAATCCGCTGGGCCGTGACGAATTGGTCATCACCGGCACGTTTCAGAAGTCGCAGTGGAATGGGTCCGGTGAGATTCCGCTTCGGGCCGTGCATGATGGTTCGTTGGATCGCTTTGGCTCGATCGATCCGAGCGAAGGCGGTAAGACGCTGCGTAGCACGGGCCGCATGAATTACCATTACGACATGCCGTCAGGAGGCCGGTTTTTCGCCAACGCCTATGCCCAGTATTACCGATTTGATTTGTTTACGAACTTCACCTTTTTTCTGAACGATCCGGTCAACGGGGACGGTTTTCAGCAATCGGACCGGCGCGTGGTCTACGGCGGCGATGTCGGCTACAAACAGCTCGTGCGGTTCTTCGACATGGACGGGGCCGCGACCGTGGGGTTGCAGGCACGGGTGGACGACATCCATGCGCGCCTGGCACCACAAGTTAAACGGGCGCCGCTGGGAACAACCGTGGACAGCACGATTGTTGAGGCCTCCTACGCGCCTTTTCTCAAATTAGAGCTGCAGCCGACGCCCTGGTTGCGACTAGCCGGAGGCGTCCGCACCGAAGTCTTCACGTTCGACGTGCGAAACCGCTGCGCAACCTGTGCGGAACAGCCGGCGGGCAATACCAGTTCGGGGCTTGTGCTGCCGAAGATGAACGTCATTCTGGGGCCCTGGTTCAGGACGGAGTTTTTTGCCAATTACGGGGAGGGCTACCACAGCAATGACGCCCGCTCAGCGGTTGCCCAAGCCGCCTCTCCCTTGGCCAAAGCGAGAAATTACGAAGTCGGCGTTCGCTCGAAGCCGTGGGGGCCTGACGGGGTCGAACTCATCGCGACCTTGTGGGCGCTGGACCTGAAGCAGGAACTTGTCTTTGTCGGGGATCAGGGGACTACAGAGATCCGTGGGGCTTCGCGCCGACGTGGGATGGAAGTTGCCGCCCGTGGCCAAGTCTGGGGGCCGCTCTACTTCAACGGCAGCGTGACCTGGACCAAGGCGGAATTCACGAACGGAGGCGCGATTCCGCTGGCGCCGGAAGTGACGGCCTATGGAGCGTTGTTGTTGCGCTGGCCCGAAGGACTGACATCCCAGATTCAAGCCACCTATCTCGGCGTTCGGCCGTTAGTCGAAGACCGCAGTGCGAAGGCGCCGTCCTGGACGACCTTTGATCTGTCGGAGCGATATCAACTCCCGGTGAAACTGCCGCACGGCCGGTTGGAGGCGTTTCTCTTTGTGCAGAATCTGTTCAATACAAAATGGGAGCAAGCGACGTTCTTTTTTGACTCGCGCCTGCGTAACGAAGCGGCCGGTATCGCCGACACGCACTTTGTGCCGGGGAATCCACGGTTTGTGATGGCGGGCCTCGCCTGGTATTTCTGAGCATGACCAAGTCGACATCATGGCATGTGCTTTACAGAGAAGGGAGCGCAGTATGAAGTTAGGAAGCATGACCCAGTTCATAGACCATCACTACCGGCATTTCAACGCGGCCGCCATGAAAGATGCCGCACGGGCTTATCGTGCCCATCTGGAGGCGGGAGGGAAGATGCTGGTGACGCTGGGCGGTGCCATGAGCACGGCGGAATTGGGGTTGTCCTTGGCGGAGATGATTCGCGAGGACAAGGTCCATGCGATCTGTTGTACTGGGGCGAATCTGGAAGAAGACCTGTTCAACCTCGTCGCACAAAAACATTATGAGCGCATTCCGCACTATCGCGAACTGACGGCGCAAGATGAGCAGAAGCTGTTGGAGCGTCACCTGAATCGTGTCACCGACACCTGTATCCCTGAAGCCGAAGCCATGCGACGCATCGAGGCTGCGGTAGCCAACGAATGGGTGTCCGCTGACAGGGCCGGGACGCGCGCGTTTCCGCACGAGTTCCTCTACCGCCTTCTGGTCGATGGAACACTGAACGCGCAGTATCAAGTCGATCCCCGTGACAGTTGGATGCATGCGGCAGCAGAGCGACAGCTTCCCATCTTTGTGCCCGGCTGGGAAGATTCCACGCTGGGCAATATGTATGCAGCACGCTGCCTGTCGGGTGAGGTGAAGAATGTGCACACCGTACGGTCGGGTATCGAATACATGATGCAGCTGGCCGAGTGGTACACGGACATCACCAAGGACCGTTCACTTGGATTTTTTCAGATCGGGGGAGGAATCGCTGGAGATTTTCCGATTTGTGTGGTGCCGATGCTGCATCAAGATCTCCGCAGAGACCATGTTCCGTTGTGGGGTTACTTCTGTCAGATCAGCGACTCAACGACAAGTTATGGTTCGTACTCCGGAGCGGTTCCGAATGAAAAGATTACCTGGGGCAAGCTGGGGATCGACACACCAAAATTCATTATCGAGTCCGATGCGACCATCGTGGCACCCCTAGTCTTCGCCTATGTTCTTGGATGGTGACGTGCCGCGAAGTTTCGAAGATTGCCGTGTGTTGGTAACCGGTGGGGCGGGGTTTATCGGCAGTGCGGTCGTATGGGGTCTCAACCAACGAGGATGCAACAATGTGGTCGTCGTTGACCGGTTGCGGCACAGCGAAAAGTGGCGGCATCTAACTGGCTTGCAGATGTGCGATTACCGTGAGGCCGACGAATTTTGGCCCCGCATCGAGGCGGGAACGATGGACAAGTTCGACGTGGTTCTCCATCTCGGTGCCTGTTCGTCGACGACCGAGCAAGATGTCGCCTATTTAATCCGTAACAATTATGAGCTGACGAAGCGTCTGGCCTATTGGGCGCTCTCTATCGGCGCACGATTCGTGTACGCATCCTCGGCTGCGACATATGGCGATGGCCACGAAGGCATGCGAGACACGGAGCGCGATGTGACCCGCTTCCGTCCACAGAACGCGTATGGCTTTTCAAAATATCTCTTTGACTGTCACGCGATGAAACACGGGCTTCTGTCGCACATCATTGGCTTGAAATACTTCAACGTCTTTGGCCCGAATGAAGACCACAAGGGCGACATGCGAAGCATGGTCTACAAGGCGTGGCAGCAAATCGTGGACAAGGGACGGGTGCGATTGTTCAAGAGTTATCGAGCCGAATATCCCGACGGCCGGCAGCGTAGAGACTTTGTCTACGTCAGAGATGCGGTTGCCATGACCCTGCATCTTGCGGGGCTCGAGCGCGCGTCAGGACTGTTTAATATTGGCTCAGGTGAATCGCACACCTGGCTGGAGTTAGTGACGTCAGTCTTTCAGGCCATGGGACGCGATCCGCAGATCGAATTTGTCGACATGCCCGAACACCTGAGGACGCGGTACCAATATTTCACGTGTGCCGACATCACTAAGCTTCGCGAAACGGGATATTCCGCACCGGTTACCCCACTGCCAGTTGCCGTGAATGAATATGTGACGGGATATCTCATTCCGGGGCGTGTGCTCGATCCCACTTCACCGTGAAGGTTGGTGCTGATGGAGCCCTCGCCCTGATTGAAAGGCTGCGGCATCGGCATTTACGATTCGAGCTTCCCTGGACACCTTGATTTGGAGTGGCCATGATCCTTCCTCGTGACTATTTCGATCGTCCGACCCTCGAGGTGGCTCGTTCGTTGATCGGGAAGTACCTTGTTCGCGAGCAGGGTAGTGGGATGATTGCCGGAAGGATCATCGAAGTGGAGGCCTACATCGGCACGGAGGATCAGGCCTGTCATGCTTCGAAGGGGCGGACGGCCAGGACCGACGTGTTGTTCGGTCCGCCGGGGCATGCCTATGTCTACCTCTGCTACGGCATGTACGAAATGCTGAACGTGGTCACGGAGCGGGAGGGGTTTCCGGCGGCGATTCTCCTTCGAGCTGTGGAATGCGAAGGAGAATTGATCGATGGCCCGGGGCGTTTAACGCGGGCTTTCGATATCGATCGCCGGTTGAATCGCTGCGATCTGACGCTCGGCCAGTCGCTCTGGTTTGAGGATCGTGGCGAGGTCCTGCCAGATAGTTTGCTCAACACCCATCCGCGTATCGGTGTGGATTACGCCGGCGAGTGGGCACACAAGCCCTGGCGCTTTCGCCTGACGACCGAGACAGCCAGGCCTCGCCGTCCCATCGCTAAACGGTCGCTCCCGAGGAAATAAAAAAGGGGAAGCCGGTGTGCGGCTTCCCCTTCGTAGGACGGAATTGAAGAACAAAAAACTAGTCGATCTTGCGCTCGCCGGTGATCTTGGTGGCGGAGGTCACCGGGGGCTCGATCTTGATCTGCGGACCCTGCACGTTTGGCAGGCGGCCTGCGCCCTGACCTTCGGTAATCCGCGCATTGTCCGTCTTGGTCAACTTCTGTTCGGCATGCTTGGAGGACGAATTCGCAGACTTGAGCAGGGTGGATTCCCCGCGTGCGTCGCCCTGTCCCGGATCGTTAGCTGTCGGCTGTCCGTTCACCGGGCTGCCGTCGTTCTTCATCGGATAACCTTCGTGCTTCGGCAACAGCGCCGGGTTTGCGGAGGCCATCGAACACAGAAACAATACACCTGCAAGGGTCGCGACGCTGCCGATCACGAGTTTCATACCCCTACTCCTTTGAAAGAATGTGAAAGTATGGTGGTCGAGTATATAGACGTTAAAAGCCTTAAGAGTGCCGGAATCTTAGCTGCCTGAAGAAGCCGTGTCAAGAATAAAGGGGGGAGAGGAGGACGGATAAGGGACCCTCCTTTGCTCGCGCAACGCGCGGCCTGGGAAGGCCTTCGTTGGACGCGCGCAGGAGGCGACGCACCACGCCTGTCCTTCGATAGCAAAGAGTGGTGGCGTGCTTGGTCGATGCGAGAAGCCTGGGACGTGCTGCGGGCTAAGGCAAGGCTAGACGTGCAGAACAAGTTTCTTGCCAGCTCGAGGCCCGAGTAACGAGGGCGGAATCAGGATGCGGCGGTGGGGCGACGCGGCGGGCGGCGTCCGCGGCCACGGTAGCGGTGTACAGGCCCACGGCTCACACCGGGCAGGCGAATCGTCACAGTCGTGCCCTCTCCAGGGGTGCCGGAAATTCCGATACTACCCTGATGCTCCTCGACGATCTTTTTGACCGTGGCGAGCCCGAGGCCGGTGCCGGATCGCTTTGTCGTAAAGAACGGCTCGAAGACCTTGTCGACATGTTCCGGCGGGATCGGCGTCCCGTTGTTCTTGATCAGAATCTGAACTTCCAGATGTTTTCCGGCCCGCTGGTTGCTCATGGTGATCGTCAGGATACCGCCCGGAGTCATGGCCTCGATCGCATTCTTGAAGATGCTGAGGAAGACCTGCTGCATCTTGGCTTCATCGGCGCGCACCGGCGCGAGGAGCTGGGGATATTCTTTGACCACTTGAATGCGGGTGGCTTCCAGTTCAGTGGCGACCACCGTCAACGCGTTTTCAACCATTTCAGGAACGCGGCAGAGCCGGCGCGTGAGATCCAGCGGTTTAGCAAAATCGAGGATTTCATTCAGAATGGCTTCAATACGGATCAGGTCGCGCATCGCGTTTTCGACACGGGTCTGCGGATCGAAATCGAGAATGCCCTCCGCCGTAACTTCTTCCAATTGCGCGCGGATCGAGCCCAACGGTTCCCTGATTTCAGTCGCGAGGAACGCGCTGAACTCTCCAATGGCGGCCTGTCGCTCCTGTTTTCTGATGACCGGCTCGGCGGAGACCAGTGCCGTGGGATCAGCTTCGGAATCGGGGGCGCCTTCGGCTTTCGGAGCGCCGGTCGCCACTGGGGGCGCAGCTTGGAGGAGATCGACCAGTTTGAGGTTGATCGGCTCGAGCAAGCGGGCGTCGGTGACCGCGTACCGGTCTGCTTCCTTTGAGGCCAGCGTGATGGTTCCGCCGACTTGGCCGCGCAAGAAGAAAGGCAGCACCAACGATGACTGGAATCGGTCTTTGTACAAATGCTTGTGGTCGAGAAAGCGGCCTTGCGTGGAGGCGAGGTCGTGGTCGACCCGCGGCTTCCGGTGACGCACCACCCAGCCGGCAGCGGAGGCGTCGAGCGTCAGTCGCTGGCCTGCTTTGAGATCCTTTTTCTGATCTTTGGGATCGGTCTTTTGCTCCCCGGCGATGCCCAACACTTCCACGTTGCCGGCAAGCGGGTCATAGGAGCCGATCCAGCCGCGATCGAAAGCCAGGGTTTTGCTGAGCTCATTCAGCAGGGTGACGATCTTTCCCTGAATCTCGGGTGTCGCGTGAGAGGTCGGCGGAGTATAGACATCCGGCGCGGCCATGACCGGTTGCGGTTCCTGCACCACCAGCGGACGGCTGAGCAGCACATTCAGGTCGAAGAGATTGTCGCGCTCAAGGGCCTTGGTGATGTCATCCCCGGCTTGCTCGAGCATGGTCTTGTCTTTTTTTGCGTAGACCGCATTGTCTTTCCGTCCGATGACCAGAAATCCATACGTGCGGTTGCGGTGGCGGAGCGGGACGCCGAGGAGCGACTTGGCGCCCGGCGTGATCAAGCGAAGACGCATCGTGCGCGACGCTTCGGGGTCATTCCCCACCGGCACGGCGGTTAGCACCTTCTGTGACGACAAGGTGCGGCCGATCGATTGGACGTCGCGCGGGGTGAATCCGCGATGCACTTGCGTGGTCAGCGGCCCTTGTTCCTGGTGGAAAATCGCGACCAGCGCGGCATCGGCCGGCAATCCGTTGAGGACGGAGGTCAGGGTGCGTTGAAGATGGGTGTCCGCTGTGGCTTTCGCTGGTTCGACTGGGGGACTCATCGACCTCTATGCAGGATGCTTCCGACTGTGCAGGGGGTGGCGATTGTCGATCGGCGCCTTCGCGCTGACCGTGAACCCTGACCCGCTACACGTTCGAAACACGATGCTCGTTATAGGTTGTGCGCTCTCCGCGGTGAAGATCGAGCGTCGGGGCGCATTGTAACAGTCATAGGAAAGTAACTCAAGGAAAGTCGCAGCGTTCACGAGTGCTCTGATCCATCGGGATTGATGATGGTCGGTGGACGTTGCGGGCGATGGCTTGGTTCGACCCGGCTCTGTTCCACCACCAGGAGCATGTTAAGAAGACTGCTGACCAGACTGATGACGAGCGCGCCCCAGAACGACGCGCCGAACCCGGTCACGGTGAACCCTTTGACCAACGCCGCCGTCAACTGCAGTAACAAGGCGTTGATGACGACCATGAACAGCCCGAGCGATACGACGATCAGCGGAAGCGCCAGCAGGTATAGGAGCGGGCGAATCAGGCTGTTCAACAGTGTCAGGACCAGCACAGCCGCCACTCCGGCACCGAGACTGTCGGACTCGATGCCGGGCACGATGGTTACGGCCAGAAAGACGGCGAGGCCCATGATCAGGACCCGCATCACCAGGGGGCGAAGACCATCGCCGCCCGGTCCGCCGTGCTGGTTGTGCGAAAGCTGAAACACGCGCATGGTTCGTTATTGGGCGGCCTTCGGTTGGGAATCGGAATAATGGACTTCCGTCGCCGTCAGACCATCGGTCCCTTTCTCCGCTTCGACCACCACCCGGTCTCCGACTTGAGGCGGACTCTTCGGGCGGCGCAGGTTGCGCACCTTATATTGCGTTTTGTCCGTGAGACGAACCGATACGATCTGGCCTTTGGGCGTTTTGATTTCGATATGGGCCGCATCGATGGCCGACACGACGCCGAGCACATGCTGACCGGTGCCATGCGCGGCTACGAGAGCCGGGGCACAGACGAGGAGGAGTGCGAAGATGAAGCGGCGAAGGAATGTCACGGGAAGATCCTTTCGTTGGGGTATTAATGGCGGTGCGCGCCGGTCGTGCTGGATGCGGCGGCGTCGTCTCCGCCTAAAAATTGATCAATCATGGATTCGTCTTGTAATTCTTTCTTCGTCTTGGGATTCAACGCGGCCATTTCCTGTAGCTCTTCCTCGGTCACGCTGGGCAGATGGCGGATGAAGTGCACGAGTTGCCAGCTTCCGCTGTCTTTGGCCGGATCACCGGTGCCCCAGCCGGGCATGGCGGTGAAGCGGATGCCGTTCTGAATGATGAAGAACAATTCTCCGTCGGACATGGATTGCGTCTCCGGCAGACGCATATCAGGCGCTTTGGGGTAGACGTTTTTCCCGATCACGGTCTCTCCGCTGCCGTTATTCGCATGACAGGAGGCGCAATGGTCGGCAAAATGGGCGCGGGCATCCTTCATCAACTCTTGCGTCACGGGTAGGGGATTGCGGAGTCGTCTGTTTTCAAAGGGAATGGCCAGGTGCCGAAGTTGTCTGGCGAGCAAGACTTCCAACTCGTTCGGTTCGGCCTTGGCGCTAAAACCAGTCGAATACGATTGGTAGCCGAACCACCCGAGGACCCCTAGGGTCGCCAGGAAACCGATCATCAAGAGTCCGCAGAGTTTCTTCATCAACGACAAGCCTTCCCGCGCAGGCATCGCGCCTTTCACCACTATACAGTCTCATTGGAATGAATGCCAATCGGACCGCCTTTGCCACAAGCCGAACCGCGCGTGACTATGCGGAGGCCGGTGCAGGGGTGAGTAAGCGCAGCAACAGAATGGCGGTGACCGGCACATACATCAAGAGGCCGGTGGTGCCCTGCAAGGACTCACCAATCCAGAAGGTGACGGCTAGGTTGAAGATCAGCACGCCATAGTAGAGGCCCGCGCCCAGCAAGAGGCGATGAGTGGTGGAAGGTGACTGAGGGGGCAGCGTGGAGGGGAGGCGGCGGTCGAGCGGAAAGTAGATCAGCAGCGAAATGGCGCCGACGACAGCCCACCCTGCGTAGTTGGCCATGGGCACGCCGTAATGCACGCCCGGGTCCGGATAATAATAGATCTTGCCGAGAAACCAGCGGTCGCCGCGCAGTGCCACCGGATCGATCACCATGTCGATCAACGCAAAAAACAAGACGGTGAGAGTGAAGACCGGCCATGACGTTCGGTCTGCGAGCGAAAACGACAGTCGAGGGAGCGGTAAGCCTGGCCCCCGATGGCCCGGTACCACCGGCAGGAGCAACAGAAGGGCGAGGCAATAGCTGGCGAACAGGAGAAACGAAAACGAGATCGAGTCCATGAACGGGATATTCGAAAAGTAGAGTTCCTGCCCGACCGTGGACCCGTTGTAATGGTACCAGCCGAACGGAATGCCGTTACGCGTGGAGGAATACTCGCAGACGAATGCCGTAACCCAGCTGATGACCCAGAAGCGCCAGGTTCGCGGCCAGCCGATCAGTGCGATGGCTGACACGAGAAACGCCGCGAGGAAAGCAAAGACGTAGGGGCGGAACCAAATCGTTTTGAGAAACAGAAAGAAGAATTCCATTGGACAAGTCGAGGATGCTCAAAAAGGTCTGTCAGCAAGGCAGCAGGCGCTGACAAGACCGGAGGCGTACCAGTTCTCAACCACCCACCCCGAGCTGCCGGGACAGCTCTTGCTCCGAGGGTACGTTGAGGATCTTGTCGAGCCGCGAACGCAGCCGAAGGCCTTTTTCAGCATTCGATCAAGCGTAGCCATGCTCACGAAACCACCGTACCGCCTTCTCCAGCGCGACGTCGACCGGAGTTTGGGAGAGGCCCAGTTCGCGGATGGCCTTCGAACAGTCGTAATGCATTTTGTATTTGGCCATCTTGACCCCTTCGAGCGGGATGCGGGGCGGGACGCCGGTCAGGTTCGAGAACCATTGATTTGCATAGGCCAGTGGCAGAATTGCCAGGCGAGGCAGTTTCACAGAGGGGGCCTTCACACCCGTGATCCGGCTGAGGATCTGGAAGACCTCGTTCAGCAACAGATTCTTATTGCCGAGAATGTAGCGTTCGCCCTGTCGGCCCTTCTCCATTGCCAACAGGTGCCCCTGGGCCACGTCGTCGACATCGATCAGGTTCATGCCCGTTTCAATGTACGCGGGCATCCGGCCCTTCATGAAGTCCACGATGATCTGGCCGGTGGGGGTCGGCTTCACGTCTGCTTCTCCGACCGGCGCGCTCGGGTTCACGATGACGACCGGCAGGCCCTCACGAGCCAGCTTCAGCACTTCCTGCTCAGCGAGATATTTGGAGCGTTTGTAATGTCCCGCCATTTGTTCGAGGGAGACGGGCGTTTCTTCCGTCCCCAGCCCTCCGCCCGGCGGCAGGCCGATCGCGCCGATGGTGCTGCAATAGACCGTGCGCTCGATGCCCACTTCGCGGGCTGTCTCAAGGAGCGTTCTGGTCCCGGTGACATTGATATCGTAGAAGATGGAGGAATCTTTGGCCCACAGCGCGTAATGCGCCGCCACGTGATAGAGCTGCCGGCAGCCGCGGAGCGCCTGGCGAAGGGAATCACGATCGCGGAGATCGCCGTGCACCTGTTCGACCGGAAGCCCGGCCAGGTTTTGCAGATCCGCGCCGGCGCGGGAGATGACCCGGACGTCCACCCCGGCCTTGACCAGCGCGCGGGCCACAGCCCCGCCGACAAATCCGGTCGCGCCGGTGACGAGCGCTTTCATGCCTGAAATTCCGTGAAGCGTGAAGCGTGAAGGGGGAAGCGTTCAACGAGGAGGTAAGCCGAGCGATGAGGGATGATTCGCTTCACGAGCGACGATTAGTTCTTTCGCGACGTAATGTAGCGCGCGATGTTACGCAGCGGATCGGCCGAAGGGCCGAATGTGCTCAGCCGGCCGATGGCGCGGGTGACGCAGTCGTCCGCCAGCTTGCGCGCGCCGTCCACGCCATAAAACGTCGGATAGGTTTTCTTGCCGCGCTCCGCATCGGTATTGGGATTTTTGCCCAGTTCCTCGCGCGTCCCGGTGACATTCAACACATCGTCAGCGATCTGGAAGGCCAGGCCGATGTCCTCGGCATACCCAGTCATGTCATCGAGCTGCCGATCCGTCGCTCCGGCGGCAATCGCGCCCATGCGCACGGCGGCGCGAATCAACATGCCGGTCTTATGCTTGTGAATATTTTGGAGCGTGGGGAGATCGATGTCTTGATTTTCCGCCTGAATGTCGAAGACTTGCCCGCCCACCATGCCCATGTTGCCGGATCCGTAGGCCAGCTCCTGAAGGATACGCACCTGCCGGATGGGCTCACAGCCTTTCATGAGCTCGGGCCGGCTGATGAGGTCGAAGGCCATGGTCAGCAGGGCGTCACCGGCCAGAATCGCCATGGCTTCGCCGTATACCTTGTGATTGGTCGGTTTGCCCCGGCGAAAGTCGTCGTTGTCCATCGAGGGCAAGTCGTCGTGAATCAGAGAATAGGTATGGATGAATTCCAGCGAACAGGCCACGGCCATCAGGCCTGGCGGTGTCGAGCCGAGCGCTTCGGCGGCGGCAATGGTGAGAATCGGCCGGACGCGTTTTCCGCCCGCCATGAGACTGTAGCGCATGCTCTCATGGAGCGTCGTCGGTGGTGTGGCAGCGGGAGGGCTGACCTGATCGAGAAAATGGTCCACTGCCAGCCGCTTCTGTTCGAGATAGTCTGTAATGTTCATGGGTAGATACAGGACATTGGCGATGAGTGGATCGGAACCGGCGGAGAGTAGCAAAAGGGTGAAAGGAGTGTCAATTGAGAGGGGTGGCACCTGCGAGCCGCTCCTCGCTCGCAGAGTGCGCACCAAGAACTATCAGCAGCTGAAATAGATGGCGGTGCTCGCTCGATGCGCGCGGTAGAGCCGCTTGCGGGCTCCCCTACCTGGGAAGGAAACGAGCGAGCTTGGAGGGGATGTCGTCGAAACGGCGAGCGGACGGCTCCGGCCTGATGCAGCCTCGCCTTGCTGTTGTGATGGACGTGAGTCCGGCTGCGGCTCTCCCCAGCTCCTACATCAGATGTGGGGGATCGGATCTGCTGTTGGCGGTCAGGCCTCGCTCGCCCCTCCGACCCTGTGATGGCGATTGGCTGGCGCTCCCGTTGATTTCCCTCATGGAAAAGGGTATCCCTCAGAGGAATTAATCCAGGGTGTACTATGAGGAAACACATCCAAATCACTGTTCCTCAAGACCGCGTTGCTTTGTTTTGCCGAAAATGGAGTATCGCCGAGCTGGCGTTATTCGGCTCGGTGTTACGGGACGATTTCCGGCCTGACAGTGACGTGGATGTCCTCGTGACCTTTGCGCCGGATACCCACTGGGGCTTCGAGCAAATGCTCGATATGAAAGCGGAGCTCGGGGATCTACTGGGACGTCCGATCGATCTGGTTGAGAAACAACTCATAGATGAGAGTCCGAACTACATCAGGCGGAAGCATATTCTGACTCACATGGAAACCATCTATGTGGCGGGATGATGCGTATCTGCTTGATATGCTGATCGCGGCAAGGCGTGTCATTGAATTCCGTGCCGATCTGTCATGGGAGCAATTCCGGCAGAGTGGCCTGCATCAACATGCGATTACCAAGGCACTGGAAAATATCGGAGAGGCTGCCGGCAAGGTCTCTGAAGAAGCCAGGGCCAAGTTGCCTGCAGTCCCCTGGAAACAGGTGATCGCCATGCGCCATCGCATTGCGCATGACTATTTTCGTCTGGACCTCCTGAGGGTCTGGGAGATTGCAGTTCATGATGTCCCGGCTTTGATCTCGGCGATCGAACCTCATGTTCCTCCGGAACACCCCTGATATCGGCTATCCTCAGCGATAGTTTCTCTCACCTTCTCGATCACTTGAGTCAGCCTGAAATGGGGCCGGTGCCCCTCGTCTTCCTGCTCGTGCACCCCCGGCATTAGAAGGGCCTCGTTGGCTTCAGACCTCAAGATGGTGGGAGAGATCCATGCCAGGCAGTTGATTTCCCCCACGGGAACGGGTATCCCTCAGCGGCTCAGGCTCAGAGGATTGTTGCATGCCCACGTTGAATTGGATCGGGAAAGAAGCGGTGGTCAATCACCACCAGCAGGTGCCGTTCCGCCTGCTCAAGGATGTGCCAGAGCTTGCCTGCGGCGAGCCGGGTGAGGGCAACCTCATCGTGCAGGGCGATAATCTCGTGGCGCTCAAGGCACTGCTGCCCTATTACGCGGGCCAGGTGAAGTGCATCTACATTGATCCGCCGTACAACACAGGTAACGAAGGCTGGGTCTATAACGACAATGTGAACAGCCCGGTCATCCGTGAATGGCTGGGCAAGGTCGTCGGCAAGGAAGGCGAGACGCTCGACCGGCACGACCGCTGGCTCTGCATGATGTATCCGAGGCTGGCGTTGCTTCGGCAGTTTCTTAGGGAAGACGGCGCGATCTTCATCAGTCTCGACGACAATGAGATTCATACATTGCGGTACGCCATGGACGAAATCTTTGGTTCCACCAACTTTATCACTACCGTCTTATGGCAGAAGGTGTATTCACCGAAGAACTCGGCGCGCCACTTTTCCGAAGATCACGACTATATCGTTGTCTATGCCAAGAACGCCGAAACTTGGAAGCCCAATCTCGTTCCCCGAAGCGAAGACCAGGACTCCGCCTACAAGAATCGAGATAACGATCCGCGAGGGGATTGGAAAACAAGCGATCTTTCAGCGCGGAATCCTTACAGCGAGGGCCTGTACTCTGTGGTATGCCCATCGGGCCGGGTAATCAACGGGCCTCCGACTGGTCGCTTCTGGACGATTTCGAAAGACAAATTTGAGGCCTGTGATACTGACAAGAGAATTTGGTGGGGGAAGACCGGGAACTCCATCCCCCAACTAAAAAGGTTCCTGTCAGAAGTTAAACAGGGCGTCGTGCCGCAAACAATGTGGTTTTACGGCGATGTTGGCCATACCCAGGATGCAAAAAAAGAACTGCTGCAACTCGTCGAGTTCCCAGATTCAGCGTCCGTCTTTGTCACTCCAAAACCAACACGTTTGATTGAGCGGATACTCCAAATTGCTACCAGCCCTGGGGACTTGGTGCTCGATTCCTTCGCTGGCTCCGGCACGACCGGTCACGCAGTTTTGAAACTTAATCGAGCTACAGCCGATCAGGAGCCGCGCCGTTTCATTCTTGTCGAGATGGAGGCGAAGATCGCCCGCGAAATTACAGCCGAACGGGTGCGCCGAGTGGCTGAGGGCTACGAGAATGCGAAGGGGGAGCAGGTGGAGGGGCTTGGCGGCGGGTTTCGTTATTGTGAATTGGGTGAACCGCTATTCGATGAGAGTGGCAAGATCCGCGACACGGTAAGTTTTGCCGATTTGGCCCGCCATGTCTATTTCACTGAAACCGGTGAGCCCTTGCCGCAGGGCCGCGTGACGAAATCACCCTTTCTCGGCGAGTGTCGCGGTGTGGGCATCTATCTCCTCTACAACGGCATCCTCGACGATACGAGTGCCCAGGGTGGCAATGTGCTCACTCGGGCGGTGCTGGCGAAGCTGCCGAAGTTCGAGGGGCAGAAGGTGATTTATTGCGCGGGCTGCCTGCTGGGGAAAGACCGATTACAAGCCGAACGGATTCTGATTCGGCAGACGCCGTATGAGATCAAAGTGAGCTGATTATGCCTTCCCGAAAGCTCGCCTCTATTCATGAATCCCTGGAGCCGCTGATTCTCGTGGTCAGGGATCAACGAGTCATCCTCGATGCAGATTTGGCCCGGCTCTATGGAGTGACGACAAAAGCGTTCAATCAGGCCGTCAAGCGCAACACCGACCGCTTTCCTGAAGACTTCGCGTTTCAACTGACCATATCGGAGACATCGTGTTTGAGGTCACAATCTGTGACCTCAAGGCAGAAAGCCAGTGCAACTCAAGAGGATAAGGGGAACCCCTCACAATTTGCGACTAGCTCTCGAGGCGGACGGCGCTATCTCCCGTGGGCATTCACCGAGCATGGCGCCGTCATGGCCGCGAACATTCTCCGCAGCGAGCGGGCGGTTCAGATGAGTATCTTTGTGGTGCGCACGTTCGTCCGTTTACGAGAGCATGTTGCTGCCAATCAAGCCATTCTGAAGCGTCTTGCCGAAATTGATCGGACGTTGTTGGAGCACGACTCCGCGTTACTGGATCTGTACGAGAAACTGCTGCCGCTGTTGCAGCCGCCACCGGAACAGCCCAAGCCACGGATCGGCTTCCAGTCGAAGGGCAAGGCGTGATTACGCTCAAGGACTACCAAGAGCGCGTGTTGGAGTCCCTACGGGATTTCTTCCGCCTGGCTGCCCAGACGACAAAGCCGGATGTCGCTTTCCGGGAAGTCACGCGTCGGTTTGGTGAAGGTGCGCTCTACATTCCGGTTCCAGCTGCAGGGTTAGGGGAGGGCATGCCGTATGTCTGCTTGCGGGTGCCGACCGGCGGCGGCAAGACCTTGCTCGCTTGTCATGCGGTGGGGCTGGCTCAGCGCCAGTTTATGCGGGCTGAGCGAGCAGTTGTACTCTGGCTGGTGCCGAGCAATACGATCCTCGACCAAACGGCGGATGCGCTACGCGACCCGCACCACCCGTACCGACGGGCGTTGGAACTCGCCTGTGGGGCGGTCGAAGTGATGACCATCGATGAGGCATTACATTTGTCTCGTGCGACCATCGACGGGCAAACGGTGGTGATCGTCTCCACGATCCAATCGTTCCGCGTCGAGGATACGACCGGGCGCAGGGTCTATGACCAGAACGGCGCATTTTCCGACCATGTGGCGCAGGTCCCTCCCGGCCGCCTTGCGGATCTTTTCCCCGGTGCAGATGGGAACCCCAAACCGTCTCTTGTGAACGCGCTGCGGCTTCGGCGGCCGATCGTCATCGTGGATGAGGCGCACAATGCCAGGACCGACCTGTCCTTCGCGACACTCGGCAACGTCTTGCCCTCGTGCATCGTCGAGTTTACGGCGACGCCGGCGCGTGAGAAGACTCCCTCCAATGTGCTCCACCGGGTGTCAGCGGCAGAACTCAAACTCGCCAACATGGTGAAGTTGCCGTTGCGGGTCGTCACACGACACCCGGGTCAGCGGGACCAACTGCTGGCGGAAGCCATCACGCTTCGAGCCGATCTGGAAAGGCTCGCCGTCCTGGAGGGGCAGCAGACGGCCGAATATATCCGTCCCATTCTCTTGATTCAGGCTGAGCGGGTCGATGCCTGCGAGCCGCTTCGCGACCGGTTAGTGCGCGAGTTCGGTCTTTCAAAAGACGAAGTGAAGATCTCGGTCGGCAGGCTCGATGAATTGAAGGCCGTGAATGACATCGCCTCACCGAAATGCCCGGTTCGCGTCATCATTACGGTAGAAAAACTGCGCGAAGGATGGGATTGCCCCTTTGCCTATGTGCTCTGCAGCTTGAAGGAAACCTGGTCGGCCACGGCGATTGAGCAAATCGTCGGGCGCATTCTCCGACTGCCGAATGCGCAGGCGAAGCGGCATCCTGACCTGAATTGCGCCTATGCCTTCTCTGTCTCGGATTCGATTACAGCGGTATTGGCGGAACTGCGCGAGGCGTTGGAACACAATGGGTTCACGAAGGCAGAGGCCGAACGGATCATTCTCTCCGTGCCGCAAGGCACGCTGCCGCTCGCTGTGCAACCGCAGACTGTGACGTTCGCGCCGATGGTGATCGATCCAACCGTTGCTCAAGTACAGGAAGCCGCCCTCGCAGGGAAGGTACGCATCGATGCTGCAGCCGGCACGATCACGATCGTTGTTCCGCTCGATCAGGATGATACCGAGCGGGTCAAGAGTTGTGTCCGCACGCCTGAAGCAAAAGCCATGCTGGAAGTGGCCGTTGAGGCAGTGAGTCAAGCGGAACGGGCCTTCGGCGGAAGCGGACAGCCGAGACAGCCGTCGCCGTACGAGCAGCAGCTAGACTTTTTTGTGCCGCTGCTCTGCTTTGCCGACAACGGCATGCTGTACGAGTTCGAAAGCACCTTTTTGCTCGAACACCCCTGGAAATTGAGCGAGAAAGATGCGTCGTTGCCTGCGGGGTATAACCCGCTGGCTCGTCCGTATGGAAAGGTTGGGGTGATCGATGTCGGACAGAAGGGCGACGTCCAGACGACGCTCATGGGCGATACGGGCGATGCCGATTTTGTCGGCAGGCTGCACCAACAGATGTTTCATTTCAGCGGTCAAGACGACTGGTCCCTCGAAAGGCTCGTCGCCTGGCTGGATCGGGAAATCGATCACCACGACATTCCCGTCGGGGAATCGGCAGAGTTTCTTCGGAAAGTTATTCGTGGGCTGACGGCGAAGTATGGGATTGCGGACATCGGTACCCTGGCGCTCGATCGATTCCGGCTCCGCGATGAAATTGCGGCGCGTATTCAGGACCATCGAGAAGGTGAGCGGAAGGCGTCATTTCACATGCTGCTCCTATCCGACTCACCGCTCACTGTGACCGAAGAGCGCACGACTAATTTCAAGACCATGGGCTATGAGCCGAGCCGCGTGTATGAGGGCGGCTTTCAGTTTCAGAAGCATTACTTCGGACCCAAACCCGGTGAGTTGACGGAAAAGACGGCCGAAGGGCGGATCACAGAAGAGTTTCAATGTGCGCAATTTCTCGATGGACTGCCGCAGGTGAGGTTCTGGGTGAGAAATCTGGTTCGCAAACCCACGTCGTTTCGGCTCCAAACCTCCAAGGACTGGTTCTACCCGGATTTTCTCTGCCAGTTGACGGATGGCCGGACGTTAGCTGTTGAGTATAAAGGGAAACACCTCTTCGACGGTGTCGATGCGGAGGATAAGCGAGCGGTTGGGGAGGTGTGGGCTTCCCGGAGCGGTGGCCGCTGTCTCTTCGTGATGCCGACGGACGGCGATTTTTCAACGATTCGTAAGATGCTGGATGCATAAGCCATAATCACGATACCGGTCTCAGGAGGGGTATGGGTTGCAGAGAATTTCAGCAGGTTGTAGAGTTTTCCAAAGCAGCGTGGGGCCTCTGAGATATTTTTGAAGGAGTGGAGCCGATGACGACCCTCGCCCTAGCTCTTGAAAAACAGGCCCGGAAGCTTTCGCCGACTGAGCGGGAACGGTTGGCTGAGCGACTCATGGCAGGCATGACCGGCGAACGCCTGACTTCAGTGGATGACGCCTGGGTCGCAGAGGCAGAACAACGATTTTCCGCCTGGAAGCGAAAGCTTACTAAGCCGCTGTCAGTCGCCAAGTCGTTGCGAGATATCCGCAAGGATCTCCGTCGTTGAGGCTGCTTCTCGATCCGGCAGCTAAAGCCGAATTGAGCCAGGCAGCTCTCTACTATGAGGATTGCCGCCACGGTCTGGGCGAAGAGTTTCTGGTTGCCGTTGAGGCGGCATTCGACCAAATCCGGAAACATCCCAACCTTTGGCGAACTCTCAAGGGAAGATTCCGGCGTTATCTGGTCCAGCAATTCCCCTATGGCGTGATCTATGCCGTCGAAGGGCGGACAATCTATGTAGCCGCGGTGATGCACTTGAAGCGCAAACCCGGTTACTGGGCATCCCGAAACAAGCTTTCATGAGTCGGAGGACTCCTTGTTTTTTCTCCAACCCCTTCGTTATACTTCCGCCCCATGAATATTCTTCGCAATGGCGGCGGTGATTGGGAGCCGATGCTGTTGGGGATCGAACCCCGGAACTGCAAGGTCTGCAACCAGGGCCTGTACCGCGACAAGACGATGCTGCGCGGGGGATGGTCGCGTTGCGCGGTCTGCGACGAATTCGTCCATTACAGTTGCCTTGCAAGCGGAAAATTCAGTTTCCTGAAGCAGCGCCCGCGTATTTGCAAAACGTGTAAGACTGCCGCGGAGCAGGTTAAACAAGTCCCTTCGTCTCCATCCAGCCACCCCGCGCCCGTCGGGTCATGACCCTGTTATTGGATCCGCAGCAGCGTTCGACCAGGCCTGCCTGGCACGTGTTCTTTTCGCATACCCTTCGGTACGTGCTCGCGCCGCTGCTGTTCGTGTCCAGTGGATTCTTTACGGCGAATTTCATCGTGAGCGGCCATTACACCTGGCCGCGTACGAGCCGGGTGTTTGTCTTGACCCTCACCCTGCTGATCCTCGCCTACGAATTCATTTACAAAGATCGCACCATTCAGTCGAATACTCCGGATCGGGCATTCAATGCGGTGCTGTATTCCTGTATGATTCCTTATGCGCTCGGTGTGTTGATGATGCTGGGGCTGACCAAGCTGTGACAGAATGTTGAACAAGCCCGCCGGCGTTGTGCTCGCATCACGAAGAGGGTGAACGTACGGGCCAGTACGCGTTCCCTTGTTCACCTCGTCGGGCAGGCTTTTTGAGCATCCGGTCGACCATTCCCTGAAGAAGCAGCCCGCACCACGCGTCTCCCGATTCACCAAATAGGTGGTTATGGCACAGCGGTTTCAAAGCGGCGCCTTCGTGCAACAATGTTTCGCTGTCCATCCCTTGTGTCTTTCGCTCAAACGCATTGACGACGACGGACGGCTGGTGATCGCCTGCACCTCCTGCCGCATGATGCATCTCATGACCCCCACCCAGGTGGTCGGGCGGGTGGCCGCCGTGCCGCTAGGCGGCGAGCTGGAGGCTCCTCAAGCACAACCTACTGCACGGGAATCGCTGGAAGACTGTCTACGCGCCCATCCCGTCTCCGTGACCATCAGGGAGTTGGATGTGATTCGCGACCAGGTCGGATTGCGCTGCGGTGAATGCCGGCGCATCTTCGATATGCAGGTGTCGGAGTTTGAGTCTCTCCAAAAGGCGTAGCCGGATGCTGAAACAGTCCGCCAGCTGCGTTCTCGTCTCGACAAGATCCTCAACGTACTCTCGGAGCAAGAGCTGTCCCGGCAGCTCAGGGTGGGCGGGTGAGAACTGGTACGCCTCCGGTCTTGTCGTCGTCTGCGGCCTTGCTGGACGATTCGTGTGAGCATCCGACGAGAACATGTTCATATGCCATCTGTGTGGTTGACCGCTGACTCCAACCCTATCGGCATCATGGTCCTTATGGTCCTTCAATCGATGAGCCCGCATGTCTCTCCCGTTGCATGAACGGTCTCTGACGCCTACCGAGCTCGCGTTGGTTGCGGACGGGGAACTGTTCCGTTCCAAGGAGCGGACGATCCTCAAGGTGCAGGCCCTTCTGGCAACGCTCCAGGCCAGTCTGCGGGAAGACCTGGGCAAGGCGACGTTGCTGGTGCCATCCGGTTTCGATCCGGCGAAGGCGCAGTCGGTGAAGGGCGAGCGCCTGGAACAGTGCCCCTACCAATATCTGGACTATCCGAAACATTTTCTTGGCGACGACAAGTTCACCTTTCGCTCCTTGTGTTGGTGGGGCCACCATCTGGTATTTGCGATGATCGTCGAGGGCGGGCAGGTGAAACAGTGCAAAAAGAACTTCTTCGACCGGTTTCACCGGTTCGCCGGCCAGGACCTGGAGCTCTCGCTGGCGCCCACCTTATGGGAATGGAAGCGGGGCGAGGGCTATACCTTGCCGATCACGCATGATCGGAAGGCCCAGCTGGCGGCTGTGCTGTCCGGGCGGGCCTGGTTCAAAATCGCCCGGTTCGTGCCGTTGGATTCCCCGGCCCTGCGTGAGGGGCGCCTCCCGGAACTCGGGCGGGACACCTTCCGAAGCCTCCTCCCTCTGCTCAGCCTCTAGGGATCGTACCTGCCCGTCCTGGGCTGCCGGCGAATTTTCCTGCTGAAATGGGTCCTTCCCGTTTGTCATCCGGCTGCGAGTTGGGTAGACTGGGCGCGTTTTAGTAAGGCCACATACTGACAGGGGAGGCATGTGTGATTGCACAGGGATGTCGAATCGCGGGTCAGGTTTGTATTGCGGTGGGATTGGCGCTGCTCTGGGGCTGTGCCGGAACCGGAGAAATGGTGTCGCTCAATGTGCAACCGCAGCAACCGTATGTGCAGAGCGGCCAGCCCGAGCCGCTAAAAATCGTCATCGAACCGTTTGAAGACCATCGCGCGGACAAAACGAAGATCGGCCAGCGCAGCCATTTGGGCGGCGGGGTCACGAATTTCAATGTCAGCGGGGGATCGCCCGGTGTCACGATCGCCGAAGCCTTGGCCGAAGCCCTGCGGTGGCGCGGTTGGAACCGTCGTGGTTGGGATGCGCGGGTGGTGCAAGCAGGCGTGGGCGTCTCGGGCGCGGATATCGTTATCGGTGGTGAAATTCGGGACTTCTCAGCCAACGCCAAGAGCCGCGTGTTCAACACGAAATTAACGGGCGAAAGCCGCCTGGTGATTCGAGCCAAGAACATGGCGGACGACAGCAGCACGCAGCGCAATCTCCAGGGCGAACAGAGCAAGCTGGTGTTCTGGTTTACCAGCGAAGATATCGAGAACCTCATGTCCGGTCTCTTGCAGGACGGCATCGAGCGGTTTATCGCCGATACGAAAATCGAGGGCCGGGCGCTAAAGTCGGCCAAGTGAGGCATGTGAGCATCGACAGCGGCGCGGGGACCGCGGAGGAGCGTTGTGCGTGAACGCCGCTGGGAGACTGCCGGCCGGCTGACCTTTCAAGAGATCCTGACGGTCGGCGAGCGGCTGGGAGCCTTGGGCTTGAAGCCGGCCCACCCCGCCAAGGATGTGATCTGCTACGTGGAGGATTGGGCGGTCGAGTCGCCCCAGGCCTTCGATCAGCTCGACCATTGGGCCACGGAAGATGTCACCCTCCTCCACATCCGCGAAGCCTGGCAGGGTGATTTTTTCCTGCTGGCGGGCGGCTATCACACCGTCTATCAGCGCTTTCAGGATGTCGGCACCTACTGCTCCATCAGCCATCCCTGGCGCACCAAGCCCGGCTTGCGGTTTCACTATCCCGCGTCCATGTTCTGGCTGGGGTTTCGTCATAACCATGCCTTTATCCGGGTGCGCCTGCATACGCAGGAAGTGGTGACGCCGGGGGAAACCCGGGAGGACGCGCGACGGGCGGAATGGGTGGACGAGCGACGGGCGATCTTTCTCGACGCCATCGCCCTGCTGGATCTGCCGGTGGAGACCTCCGTCGACAAGGGAAGTCTGGTGCTGGCGCCGGCGGACCCGGCTACGCCGTTTTTCTGTTCCTGGCCGGATGCCTTCGGGCCCTGCCAGTTTGAGTACAACTCCCTCGACGCCTATGAGTTTCTGGTACCGGCGAGCCGGTTAGCCGCCACCTTTGCGCCGCAGCTGGCCGGGGTGCGGGCCTATCTGACAGGCTTTTCCGAACAGGCGTTGGAGGCCTTTGCCGAAGTGCAACCGGGCGCCAGGACGGTCTATCGCTGTTCCGTGCATTGTGCGCTGGGAGAATTGCCGGAAGTGTTGGAGACCATCGCGCCCCAGGGTCGTCTCTATAGCACCCTCTGTGAGTTCCAGACTCAGGATTTGATGCCGGACGGGGAGGATGCCTCCGCCATTATCGGCATTGTGGGCACAGCCGGCGGGTTTCAATTGGAGGCGCGGCTGAATCGGGCGCCTTTGGACGAGGAGCACATGGCCGGATGGCTGGAGCGACTGTTGGGAATGCCGGTGGTGTATGCCCCGCTGCCCCCCTTCATGTAGTCCGGCAGCTGAACATGACCCCCAGCTTCGTTCTCGGTCATTCCGGACCCTCAACGTACGGAAGAGTACGCCTCGGGTCCTTCATTCCCTGCGGCCTTGCTGGATGATCATTTTGAGCTGCCGGATTCGGGATATTGAGCGCGGTGTGCCGGCGGCGTTCTCGCTTCGTTCCAGGGCTCGACGTACCAGATAATGTACGCCTCGCCCTCTCACTCGCTGCGGCCTTGCCGGACAACCGTTCTGAGCATCCTGCACCATAATCAGCAGCTGAACATGGCCCCCAGCTTCGTTCTCAAGTCGAAAGAATCCTCGACGTACCGCAAAGGGTACGCCTTCGGTTCTTTCTTCTCTGCGGCCTTGCTGGATGGCCATGTTGAGCTGCCGGACTCTCGATGTAGACTTGGTCCCGGGCGCCGTTCTCGCTTCGTTCCAGGGCTCGAGGTACCAGACAGCGTACGCCTCGGGTCCTTCATAGCCTGCGGCCTTGTTGGATGATCATTTGCAGCCGCCGTGTGGATGTGATGGCTAGGACATTTTCGCTGCAGGGTGAACTGGGGTATGCGTAGTATGACCCAATCGTGGCCTTCCGATTTCATCGTCTGATTCGTCTCTTCGTTTGACAATCGCCTGCGTCTCCTGAAATCTAGCGCATGGTCTCATTACAACGGTTTCAGTCGGTCTTGGGTAAGCCCTACCTGCCGCCCCTGTTTTTCTTTAGCGGCGTAACGTACGACACCCTGGTGCTGACACGCATCGACCGTCTTCGGGATAATCTATTGTTGCTGGCCTACCTGAGCCTCTTGGGTTTTTTGATCGTCCTGACCGGGCGATTGGGGACCCAGGAAGCCACGGTTGACGACCTCCCGCCGGACGCGCCTTTCTTCATGAAATGGGTCGTGCAGGCCAAGCCCTACGCCCCGATGGCCATCCAGTTCCTGCTGGGAGGTCTGTTCAGCGCGTACGCCATCTTTTATTCCAAGAGCGCCACATTTGCCGGGACGGCCGTGTTCTTCTGCATTCTGGTGGCGTTTCTTGTGGCGAATGAATTCCTTCGCAGCCGGCTGTCGAACATACAGTTGCTGGTCAGTCTCTATGCCCTCGTCTGTTTTGCCTTCTTCACATTTTTCCTGCCCGTCATGACTGGCTGGATGAACGTGGCGATCTTCCTGGCCGGTGCCGTGATGACCGTGTTGATCGTGTTGCGAGTTGTACAGTTGATCTATTGGAATAACGCCGATCGTACGACCCGCGAGGCGATGTGGGCCGGAGCGCCGGCCATGGCGCTCATCGGGTTACTGGTCGGCTTCTATTTTATGAACTGGATTCCGCCCGTCCCCCTGTCGTTGAAATTCGGCGGGATGTATCACGAGGTGAAACGCTCGGACGATCGGTATGAATTGAGCTTCGAGAAATCGTGGTACGAGGTGTGGAAAACGTCGGACAACGTGATTCCGGCCGACGATCCGGTCTATTGTTTCACGGCGGTGTTCGCGCCGGTGGCGCTCAAGACCACGATCTATCATCACTGGTATTACCGTCCCGACGCGGGTCAGCCTTTCACCGGTGCAGACCGCATTCCGCTGAAGATTTCCGGTGGGCGCGCGGGCGGCTATCGCGCCTATACCTTCAAGGAGGGACTCGATCCGGGGGACTGGCGGGTCGATGTGGAAGCGGAAGACGGGCGTGTGATCGGGCGAGTGGCGGTCAAGGTATTGGACAAGACGGCGGTTGGGCCGCTGTCGTTGACGACGGTGGTGTATTAGCCTCGATGAAACGTTCGAAGGCCCCCGTATTCCTTGACCAGTGTGAAGGCAACGGTCCCGAGGCTCAACGGGGCAATCGCGGTCTGTACAACCGCCGCATGTGGTTACATCGCGGCGATGCGGTGCCGGCGCACATGCTGAGGGTAGAAGGCGGCGTCACCCTGGTCGATTACCAGGTGGAATTAGGTCGGCGTCAGGTCATTCCTGGAATTGAGCAAGCATTGTTGGGAATGAGGGTAGGCGCTACCGCAAAGTTCGTATTAGTCCGCAGCTGGCTTACGGAGACCAGGGTTTGCCAGGCCTTATTCCGCCGAGCGCCCTCTTAGTGGTGGAGTTGTGGGTGCGGAAGATCGACAAGCCTGAAAGGAGAGAATAGGACATGTCCGCCAGCAGTGCGATCCTAAGACTGAAGGCCAGCCACTTCCATGGTGTATTCAGGTAGGATGATGAATCCTGTGTGAAGCGCAGGCCTAACGAACGGACACCATCTAAGCGATGGTCATTCTGAAGCACGTTCAATTGCTCCATCCGTGAAGGAGACAAAGCCATGAGATGGTGCCATTTTCGTCTGATGACGGTCTTTCTGTGTTGGGTGATGGTCAGCGTCGCGCTTCCGGTACTGGCCGATGAGCCGAAGCCGTCTGGCCTGCATTGGCTTGAGGGGCCCACCGAAGCGAAGCTGGGGGATCAGGCATTGCTGAAGCTTCCCAAAGGCTATCAGTTCCTTGGCGCGCAAGAGACGCAAGCGCTGTTGAAGAGAATGGGGAACTTCCCCTCCGGTTCCGAGCTGGGCTTGATTACGGCGACCGGCGAAGGCGAGCAGTGGTTTATGGTCGTGCGCTATATCGATGCGGGCTACGTCAAAGACGACGAAGCGGCCAATTGGGACGCCGATGCGCTCATGACCTCCATTAAGGAAGGCACGGAAGAAGACAACAAGAACCGCCAGGCGCAGGGGTTCCCACCGTTGATCATTCGCGGGTGGGAAGAGAAGCCGCATTATGACAAGTCGGCGAACAAGGTGGTCTGGGCGATCTCGGCGCAGGAACGGGATTCGCCGATGGGGGTCAATTACAACACGTTGGCCTTGGGGCGGCAGGGATATCTGAGCATGAACATGGTGGGGTCGCTGGAGCAGTTGCCGATGCTGAAGCCGCATGTCAGCCAATTACTGGCCAATGTGGAATTCGTCGAAGGGAAACGATACACTGACTTCAACAGCACGACCGATAAGGTGGCAGCGGTCGGCCTGACGGCGCTTATCGCGGGCGCAGCCGTCAAGTCCGGCTTGCTGGCGAAGCTGTGGGCCTTCATCATTCCCTTGGTGATGGCCGGCAAGAAGTTGTTGATGTTGCTGGTGATTGCGCTCGGCGGATTGGCTGCCAAATACCTCAAGAAGAAACCGCAAGTCCAGCAGTCTGGCGGGGGCGGAGGATCGCTCTCGTGAAAATTCTCCTGCTGCTCCTCGGCGGCCTCAAATTCGGCAAGATCGCGCTCACCGGCGGGACCATGCTCCTGTCGATGGTCGCCTATAGTTTTATCTTCGGCTGGTGGTACGCGGTGGGATTTGTGCTCCTGATTCTGTTTCATGAGTTGGGCCATTACGCCGCCGCGAAACAGCGCAATCTGAATGTGGGGGCTCCCACCTTCATTCCGTTCGTCGGTGCCTGGATTCAACTCAAAGAGCAGCCGATGGATGTGGAAACCGAGGCCTATGTGGGCATTGCCGGGCCGGTTGCCGGCACCGTGGCTGCCATGGCTTGTTATTACGCCGCGGAATATACCCAGAGCCAACTGCTGCTGGCCCTGGCCTACGCCGGGTTCATGATCAATCTGTTCAATCTCATTCCGCTCTCTCCGTTGGACGGCGGTCGGATCACCGCCATTATCTCCCCGAAGGTCTGGTGGCTGGGGGTGCCGATCCTGATCGGTCTCTTCGTCATGAACCACAGTCCCATGTTGCTGCTGATCGCGATCATGGCGATCCCGCATGTCATGTCCACCTTTCGTGGAGGCCCTCCCGGCCTGCCCGAACGCTACTACGAGGTGCCGCTCTCAACCAAGGTCAGCTATGGTCTGTACTATCTTGGCCTCGCTGCGTTTCTTGGTATCATGAGTTATGAGACGCACCTGCTGCTGCCGTCCGGTCGCGGTTGATCGGACCTTCCCGCTCCATCATTTGAGCTCGGGTTGGATGCCGTGAACACCTATATGGCCAAAGTGAGTCGGGTTGAGGATCTCACGCATGACGTGCGGGCGATTGAGCTGCGCCTGCTGGAGCCGGCGAGCATCACGTTTAAAGCCGGACAATTCGTCTCGTTCGAGGTGCCGAAGGAAGGACAGCTCCGCCCCGTGACCAGGCCTTATTCCATTGCCTCTCCACCGGAGCAGCGAGAGCGGATCCTCCTCGTCCTGAATCTGGTTCAGGGCGGGCCCGGTTCGAGTTACCTGTTTGGTCTGCGCGACGGGGAGCGGACCTCGTTCAAGGGGCCCGCTGGCGCCTTTTATCTCCGCGACGACGGGACGAAGGATCTGCTGTTCGTCGCAACGGGAACCGGCATCGCGCCCATGCGGAGTATGATCCTGGCGCAATTACAACGACAGCCGGACCGACCGGTCACGTTGTTCTGGGGACTGCGCAGCCAGCGGGATCTCTATTGGCAGGATGAACTGGCGACACTGGCCGCGGCCCATCCTCATTTCTCCTTCACCACTACATTGTCCCGACCTGAGCCTGGGTGGCAGGGGACAAGCGGGCGCGTAACGGCGTTGGTGGAGGAGCGGATCACTTCTGTGAGAAATCTCGCCGTCTATCTCTGCGGCGGGAGCGACATGATCAAGGACGTGACGGCCCGGATCAACGCCAAGGGGTTGTGTCCGATTTATCGCGAAAAGTACTATGACGAGTGACGGCCGATGAAAGAGGTCGCCAGCGGCGTTCTCTGTCGCATGCCTCCCTGCGACGTACCCAGAGGGTACGCCTCAGTCGGCATGCTCCTTGCGGCCTTGCTGGACGACCTCTTTGATCGGCCTGGTTGTCCGCGTGATGAAAGAGGGCGCTAGCGGCTTTCTCGGTCGCACGGCTCCCGGCGACGTACCCACAGGCTCCTGTACCCGGCGAATGACAGCTGACGCAGACTTATTTAGGGGCGCGCTTCGTGGTGTGCTGAAAGACGCACTTGGGGCAGGTGTAGTGAATGAATTGCCCGCCGGCGACCAGGCGTTTTGTCATGGCCACCTTGCACCAGGTGCACAGGCGGTCGGGCAAGTCAGCGGTCTGAGACGGGGCGTTGGACGGCGATGTGGATGGTTCAGTCATGGGCGGCATTCTCGCTAAGGGGTCGCAAGTTTGTCAATGTGCGCGCGGCGTGAGAAATTTCCGAGATAAATATTTACAGTGTTTTAATCGTTCAGTATAGTGCATAGACATGCTTCACCACTCCCACCACCCCCAACAGAAAGGTCGTATCGCATATGCACAACGCCGAAGGTGCCACCTCCGACGACATCTCATCATCTTCACCCAGGATTGCTGACTCCGCAGTCCATCCGGACTCTGTCGGACCCGGCAAGGCCTGGGGTATTTGCACCTCCGTTGACCTCCACGATTGCATTCCCGAACGCATTCGCGACCCCAAACAAATTGAAGATTATGTGGTGCAGCTCTGCGAATTGATCGAAATGAAGCGATATGGCGCCTGCCAGATCGTCAATTTCGGTGAAGGTCGCGTGGCGGGCTACAGCATGGTGCAGTTGATCGAGACCTCCTTGATCAGCGGGCACTTCGCCAATGACACCAACAGCGCCTATCTCGATATTTTCAGTTGCAAGGGCTATGAGCCGACCGTCGTCGAAGAATTCTCCAAGGCCTTTTTCGGCGCCCGTCGTTCGAGCCATCGGGCCATGTTGCGGTACTAGTCTGGTACGTCCGCCCCGGCGGGGGACGTACTCTCGCCGGGGCGCCATCGCATGACTCACTCACAACCCAAAACGGTACGAGCCTTCTTTGCCACGCTCCCCGGCAAGTTGGACCCTGAAGCGGCCGAAGGCCTGGATGTCGTCTACCAGTTCGATCTGAACGGGGCTGATGGCGGACAGTACCAACTTCAGGTTCGGGACGGGGCTTGCCAGGTGTCCGAAGGGAATCACCCGGATCCGAATGTCACGCTGGCGATGTCGGGCGAAGATTGCCTGCGTGTATTGAATGGCCAGGTCAGCGGCACCATGATCGCCATGACCGGCCGCCTCCGCATCAGCGGTGACATGGGCCTGGCGCTGCAGTTGGCTTCCCTCTTCCCCAGTCTCCGTCCCTAGCAGGCTGTTGAGAAATGCCGCCAGCGGCGTTCTCGGTCGCACGTCTCCCTGTGACGTACCCAGCGGGTACGCCTCAGTCGCCGTGCTTCCTGCGGCCTTGCTGGACAACATCTCTTAACAGCCTGCCAACCCCAGAACAGTAGGCCACGCAATTCGACAATGATGTGGTTCTGTGTCTGGTAGTTTCTCAGCCTTCCGTCACGCCTGCTGCTCGGCCAACTCAGCGTCTGCCGGTGTCTCTCCTAGTTCGTCGGCCCGTCGCGGGAAGCGTTCTTCCAGCATCGTGTAGACGGTCGGGACGAGGAAGAGTGTGAGGATTGTCGAGACGGTGAGGCCGCCCACCACCGCGCGCGCCAGCGGGGCGTTGGTTTCACTGCCGGTCCCCAACCCGAGCGCCATCGGGATGAGACCCACGACTGTGGCGAGGGAGGTCATCAAAATCGGTCGGAGTCTGGTCCGCGAGGCTGTCACGACGGCGGTGGAGAGATCCAGCCCTCGGCGTCGCAACACGTTGGTGTAGTCCACCAATAGGACGCCGTTCGAGACGACAATGCCCAACATCATGATGATGCCCATCAACGAGGAGGTCGAGATCGTGGTGTTGGTGAGGTAGAGGATCACGATCACGCCGGGAATGCCCATCGGCACCGAGAACATGATGATGAAGGGATCGATCAGCGACTTAAATTGCGCGGCCATCACCATGTACACCAGAATCAATGCCAAGGCGCTGGCATACATGAGGCCCTCGAAGGTCTCGCGCTGTTGTTGGATCTGGCCGGCCAGCCGGATGCTGAATCCTGTCGGCAACTGCATCTGGCCGAAGGCGGTTTCCAGGTCCTGGGCAATCGCGCCGAGATCGCGGCCGACCGGGTTCGCGGTGATGTGGACGACGCGCTGAAAGTATTTGCGCTCGATCTTCACGGGTCCGGCGTTGAGTTTCAGTGTGGCCAGATTCTTCAGCAAGACTGGCTCGCCGTTTTTGGTCGTGAGCAGGACATGTTCGATGTCCGCCAGATCCTTACGATGTTCCTCCGCGAGCCAGGCGCTGATGTAATACTCATTGCCGTTCTGCGGGTCGGTGTAAATGATCGGGTCGGTTTGGCCATTGCCGTTCAGCGAGTACAAGACGGCGTTGGCGACGTCCGTTTCGCTGATCCCCAGGAGCGCGGCCTTCTCTCGATCCACCACTACGTTCACTTCGGGATAGTTTTCTTCGCGGCTGACTTCGATGTCCGCCATGCCGGGGATCTTGTGCATGATCTCCTGGACCTGCTGGATGACGGTGCGGGCCTTCTCGAAGTCGTAGCCGTAAATTTCCACGTCGATGGATTTTTGCGACCCGAAGCTGGTCACGCGTTTGACCAAACCGCCCGGATCGAAAAACATCGCCACGCCGGGAAACAGTTTGACCACAGCCGGCCGGACGGCGTTCATGATTTCGACCTGGTTGCGCCGCCGCCGATCCGGCGAGACCAGATACACGGAAATGACCGAGGTGTGCGGCCCCGTGTTGGGATTGAACAGTGACGAGCGACCCTGGGCGAGCACGCCGGTACTGGAGGCAATCGCTTCCAGCTCGTCCGGCGGAATCTTTTCTCGCAGCACCCGTTCGACCTCGGCGACTTGGTCGACGGTCTTTTCCACTCGCTGACCGACGGGCGCGCGCAAGACGATGCGGAACTGGCTTTCATCCGACACCGGCAAAAACTCGGTCCCGATAAATGGCAGGAGTGCGAGGGAGCTGACGAACAGCGCGACCACGGCCACCAATAATGTACGGCGATGGGCCAACACCCAACGTAGACTGCGCTCATACCCTTCGTCGAGGGCGTCGTAACGGCGCTGGCTCCACTGCATGATGCGCACGAACCAGGCTGGCAGCGATCGGTGGGCCTCTTGCTCCGACTTCAAGAAACGGTAACAGAGGGCAGGGGTGACCGTCCGCGAGACGAAGAATGAGGTGAAGAGTGCGATCGCGATCGTGAGCGTCAGGGGAATCAGCAGGAGGCGCGCGATGCCGACGATAAAAAACATCGGCAGGAACACGACGACGGTTGTCACCGTGGACGCGAAGATCGGCATGGCCACTTCGCGGGCGGCATTCACGATGGCATCCCAACGATTCCGATCCACATTCAAGTGGCGTTGGATGTTTTCGAGCTCGACGATCGAATCGTCCACCAGCCGGCCGATACCCAGCGCCAGCCCGCCCATCGTAAAGACGTTCAATGTTTGATTGGTGAAATACAGCACGATGAACGTCACGAGAATCGAGAGCGGGATGGCGACGGAGATAATCAGCGTGCTGGTGAGGTTTCTCAGGAACAAGAGGATGACCGCCGCGGCGAGCAACGATCCGTGCAGGGCTTGTTCGATGAGGTTCTTGATCGATTGCCGGATGTAAATCGATTGATCGAAGGAGATTCCTAACTGCACACCGGGCGGGATGCCGATCATTTTCGGAATCGCTTTGCGCAACGCATCGACCACTTCCACCGTATTGGCGATCGGTTGCTTGTTGACGCGGAGATAGACCGATCGTTTGCCGTCCGTGCGGACGACGTTGGTTTGAATGTCAGAGGAGTCGGTCAGGACGCCGACATCCCGCACACGCACGGGATTGCCGCGCGCGTCGATCTTGACGACGACATCGTTGATCGGCTCCACGGTTTTGAACTGGGTGTTGGTGAACACGTTGTAGTCGAGGTTCCCGGCCTTGATGTCGCCTGAAGGCAGGATCAGGTTGGATGCCTTCACCGCCTTGACGACGTCGAGGATGGAGAGGCCGCGCGCCTGCAGCAGAGCCGGGTCCAAATTGATGTTGATCTGCCGGATCTTCCCGCCCTCTACCGTGGCGGCCGCGACGTTGGCGATTTGTTCGATTTGCGGGGCGATGGTGTTGTAGGCCAGGTCGTAGAGTGCCCGTTCGTCGAGATCGCCGCCGGACGCGGTCACGAACGCGACCGGAATGTTAGAGACGTCGAACTTGACGATGAAGGGCTGCAGAATACCGGGGGGCAGGCTGTTTAAAATCTGGGTGATGCGTTGCATCACCTCCATTTGGCCCACGTTGATGTCCGCGCCCCAGTTGAACCAAATCTGCACTGCCCCGATGCCTTGCTTGGCGAAGGATTCCACATGTTCGACGTTGGAGGCAGAACTGACGGCCTTCTCAATGGGATACACGACGCTCTGCTCGATATCGAGCGGCGGCGCGCCCTTGTAAATGACGCCAACAAAGGCGACCGGCACCTGAATGTTGGGGAACAGATCGACCGGGAGGCGTTCGAGTGACGTGGCCCCGAGAATCACCATCGCCAGGGACAACATCAGGATGCCGATGCGGTTTCGAAGCGCGAGGAGTGTCAGCCACATGATGGAGACGAGGGAGGTGACTCGTTAGAAGTGAGAGGATGTGAGCTCACCGTCAACGGAGGAAATCCTTTCACATGGTGTCTGTTACGATTCACGTTTCCCGGCATGCATCGGCTGCGTTTGGACCGGCACGCCTTCGCTGACCAGATCTTTGCCGGAGACGATGAGTTGCTCGTCGCCCGCAAGGCCTTTCACGACTTCCACACGGTTCTCGGCGAGCGCGCCCAGTTCAATCGGTACCTGGTGGGCTTTCCCATCCTTGACGACATAGACATACTGGGATTCCTCGAGCCGGCTCACGGCATCCAGCGGAATCTGAATCGCCTGGGGATGTTTTCCGACCAGGACTTCGACGCGGGCGAACATGCCGCCTTTGAGACGATGGTCTTTATTCGGCAGATCCACTTCCACGGTCATCGTGCGGGTGGCGCGGTTCAAGGCCTGAACAATACGGGTGACCCGGCCTTCGAAGACCTCATTGGGATAGGCCTCGGCGCGAACGTCGGCCCGTTGCCCGACTTGTACGAGCGGGACATCCTTCTCCACGACTTCGATCAACGTGCGCACGGTTTCGACGTCGTGCACGCTCAAGATGCCGCGCGAGACGGTGGACGTGCTCGCCGTGGTGCCGCTCACATACGCGCCGGGGTCGAGGTTCCGTTCGGCGATGTAGCCGGCAAATGGGGCACGGATGTACGAATAGGCCAGGTTGGTTTCCGCTTGGGCCAAGGCGACGGTCATCTGTTGCACCTGAGCACGCAGGGAATCCTGTAACGCCACCGCTGCATCGCGGTTGACCAGGGCGGTGTCGAGATCCTGTTGGGAGACGAACTGGTCTTTGATCAGCGCTTGCATGCGGTCGAGCGTGAGGGTGGCATTCCGCACCCCGGCATCCTGCTGGACGACCTTCGCTTTAGCCGACAACAGATTGGCCTTGGCTTGATTGACGGCATGGATGTAATCGGTATGGTCGATCTCGACTAGCAACTGATTGGCCTTCACGAGATCGCCTTTATCGACGTAGATCTTGGCGATGTAGCCGTCCACGCGGGAAAAAATGTTCACGAGCTGGTTTGGAATCAAATCGGCGGTATAGCTCAGCCGCACGTCGAGATCCTGTCTGATGGGCGTCATGGTGCCCACGGTGAGGATGCGGTTCTTGCGCGGGTCCGTCTTGGCGCCGCTGGTGAGGCGGAACGCGACCAAGGCCGCGACGGCGACGAAGAGGATGAGGCCCAAGGTGACAATGGGATGTCGTCGGATCGGATTACCGGACACGAGTGAAGCCTCGCTTCTTATCGGTGGATGAAGGCAGAAGGCCTTTCAAAAACAATTCCACATAGGTGGACACAATGTCTTTATGGGGACAGTGCAAAGGCACGTCGAAAATCTCGTGCAGCAGCCGGTGGTGGACCACCATGCCGATGAAAGCCCGCGCCGCCAATAAGGGATCGATTGGACGAAAGGCCTTTTCGTCGATCCTGGTCTGAATATACCCGGCTAAATAGTCGCAAAACACCCGGTGCTGCTTGCCGAAAAACATATCCGCCAGCTCATGGCCCTCCAGCGCACTGAAGAGCAGGAGGCGTAACATCGTGGGGTCGGCTCCGGGGCGAATGCGGTAGCTGGCGATCAGCGTAAAGACCCGATGGTCATCACGTTTGCGGGCGAACTCCTCCACAGCGCTCAGCAGTTCACTCAGCGGAGCCTTTTCGGCCAGGATGGCGGTGTACAGTGCCCGCTTAGTCGGAAAGTACTTAAACACCAGGGCTTCGCTCACGCCCGCGGCCTTGGCGATTTCCTTGGTGGTGGTACCCTTAAACCCTTTGGCGGCAAACAGGTTCGCGGCGGAGGAGATCAGGCTGGTCTGGCGATCGTGGTTCGCATTGCGGGCGCTGGCGGTCGTCGCTTTCACGTCATCGTTCGTCCGGTGAGTGAGTGGTTACTCACCGATCAAGGTATCATGCAGGAACGAAGTGTGACAAGGATCGCGAATATTCCATCAACCTTGGGGCTTAGCTCCCGCGGAGGAGCGGACGCGGTAGAGGATCGGTTAGGGGACGGGAGGTAAATTCCCTTCGTTGAGCTTCACGCGGAACGCTTCGCTCTCGAAGAAAATCACGCCCTGACTCGTCCGAAGGTCGTAGCGAAGGATGATCGCGCTGTCGGGGCCCTGCCAGTTGAAAAATTTCACCGCGCCGCCGGCCATCTGGCCGGGGGTGTGATCGATCGGGCCGAATTGTTGTTGCAGGAATGTCAGCAGCCGGTCGTGGGTCTCCTTGCCGGTATACCGGACCATGACGCGGGCGAATTTGCCTTCGACCGTGCTGAACTTCATCGACTCCACCGTCGCCGGGCCGAGCTTCCTGGGTGTGGAGGTTAGTTCATACGTCCGGATTCGGCCGGCCTCTTCCACTTTCACGAACTGATCTGATTCGGTAAAGGCGGCGCCCCAAGGAATGCCTTCGAAGCCATTCGGATCGTTCTCCATCGGGACAGCCAGCGCCGGGGCGATCGGGGACAGCAGCATGACGCCAAGCGCGAGAACCAACAGGCAGCGACGTGGATGGAGGTAGGTCTGTCCGTGCAGCATCGGTTATTCCGCCGTATCCGACATGCGATCTTGAAAGCGTGGCGCCAGGTTCCGGCTTTCGATAAAGACAAACCCGCGATCACGGTTGGCTTCATAGGTCAGCGTGATCTCTGTTTCCGTTCCACGCCAGGTATATTGCTGGTTCAGCCCTCGCATCATCTGCCCGGGAAGCCGCTCGATCGCGCCGTAGGTCCGTTCAAGATATTGCAGCACCTGCTTGTGGGTCTGCGCGCCGCGATACCGGATGGTGACGCGCGCAAATTGCGCATCGACCGTCGAGAGATGCACGCTTTCGACCGGGATGTCGGCATAAACGGGCTGGCGGTCGCGAAATTCATAGTCGGTGGTGTGTGTGTTCTCACGGGTCACCATGAGGTCGGGAATGTCAGTGAGAGGAATACCCCAGGAAAGATCATGGTAGCCGTGCGGATCGTTGGCCATGGTGATGGCGAGGACCGGCCCGGCTGTGAGGAGGAGCAGCGTACAGACGCACCCGAGGCGCTGCAGGATGCGGAGAGGCGACCATCTTGAACACGCGTTGCGCATGGCTTTCAGCGAGTCCCACTTGGCACGCTACCATGGCCGTTCACATGGCAGCAACTCTCAGTGCGGCGTTCTTGTGAATGGAGGACCCCTTGGCTATAATGCGCCTCTTGTGCCGAGAGCCCTCAGGCGACAGGAGCATGGTTCATGGTCGACAGTGATGTGTTCGTGCAGGCGCTCGAAAGTCTGGGCGTCAATTTCTTCACCGGTGTGCCCGATTCCCTACTGGGCGGCATTATCGAAGAGTTGCTCACGCGCAAGCTGTACACGTCGGCCGTGCGCGAGGATGAAGCGGTCGCCATGGCGGCCGGCGCCTTCATGGCCGGAAAAATCCCTGCGGTGCTCATGCAGAATTCCGGCCTCGGCACCTCACTCAACACGCTGCTCTCGCTCAACATGATCTATCGGCAGCCGTGCATCCTGTTGGTCTCCTGGCGCGGGTTTGAGGGCAAAGACGCGCCGGAACATGTGGTGATGGGCGAGACCATGCCGCAGTTGCTCGACACGATGAAAATTCCTCACCGGACCTTATCGGAACCGACCATGGCGGACGATCTTCGCTGGGTGGCTCAGACCTTTATGAAACAGCGGATTCCAGTGGCCCTTCTGATCAAGAAGGGCATCATCAAGGGGTTGCACCCATGAGGCCGGAACAGGGCACGATGCAGAGCCGGGCGCAGGCAATGGCCGCGCTGCTTGAATTGCTGACGGATCAACCCGTCATCATCTGCAATGGGTTTCCCTCTCGGGAAGCCCAGAAGCTTGCCGACCGGCCGACGCATTTTTATATGATCGGCTCGATGGGCAACGCCGCGGCCATCGGCTTGGGCGTGGCGCTCTCCAAACCGTCTAAAAAGGTGATCGTCTTCGACGGCGATGGCAATGTGTTAATGGGGATGGGCACGCTCGCCACAGTAGGGGCCTTACGGCCGAAGAATTTCATCCATGTCGTGTTCGACAACGAAGTGTATGGCTCAACGGGCAATCAGCCGACCATCTCGAACGTCGTCCAATTGGAAAAAGTTGCAAAAGCGGCGGGATATGTGTCGGTCGAACGGGTGTTGGACCGTGAAGATCTCGTGTACGAGTTCAAAGATATGTTGAAAAACGACGGACCCAGCATGTTGCTTGTCAAGGTGAATGAGTTCGTCGAGGATGCCGGCCGGGTCGCATTGGAGCCACCGGCCATCACCGCGCGTTTCATGAAAGCCATTGAGTAAGTGCGGCGCACTGAACGTGCTGGGTGAGCCCGTCCTGCTCCATTCCAATCAACAGCCTGAGGCACTACCATGATACTTCTGAATCCAGGTCCGGTAAATGTAAGCGAGCGGGTGCGGCAGGCGTTGCTGCGTCCGGACATCTGCCATCGGGAATCCGAGTTTTCCGACATGCTGCTCCGCATTCAGCAGAAGCTGCTCACCGCCTTCGTGCCCGGCGCGGAGTCCGAATACGTGGCCGTTATCCTGACAGGATCCGGCACGGCGGCCGTCGAATCAGCAGTGATGTCCTGCCTCCCGTTGGGCAAGCGCATGTTGGTGCTCAATAACGGGGTCTACGGCGAACGCCTGTCCAATATGATCGGCTTGCAGCGACTCGGGGTGTCCGAACTCAAGTCGGAATGGCACGTCAGGCCTGATCCGGAACGACTCCGGCTGGCGCTGCGTCAGCATCCTGAAGTGCATGCGGTGTCGATGGTCCATCATGAGACGACGACCGGCTTGATCAATCCGGTGAAAGAAATTGCCGAGGTCGTCGACAGCCTCAACCGGGTGTTCGTCCTCGATTCCGTCAGTGGTCTGGCGGGCGAACCGATCGACATTGCCGGGTCGCACATCTATATGGTGGCGGGCACGGCGGGCAAGTGCATTCAAGGGTTCCCCGGCGTCTCGTTTGTCTTGCTCCGCAAGGGATTCCTCGACCAGATGCGGAAATATCCGAAGCGGTCCTGGTATCTGACCCTGACCCATTATGTCGATGAACAGGGCCGAGGGATTGTCCCCTTCACGCCGGCGGTGCAGGTGTACTATGCGTTTGAGGAGGCGCTGGACGAATTGCTGGAAGAGGGAATGACTAACCGCTTTCAGCGCTATCGTCGCATCGCTACGAGAATCCGGGAGCAGATGGCGGGCATGGGGGTGCAGCCGTTTCTGCCGGCGGACCTGCAATCGAATACGATTACGGCATTCTATCTGCCGGCGGGCCTCAGCTACGCCACTTTGCATGATCAGCTCAAAGCTCGCGGCTACGTCATTTATGCCGGTCAAGGGCAGCTGGAATCGAAGGTGTTCCGTGTCGCCAATATGGGGGCGCTGACCGAACCCCAGATCGACGGTTTTCTGGGCGCGTTCGAGGAAGTGCTGGCAGGAGCGGCGGCGCGCGCATGAAGGCCATCATCCTAGCGGCAGGAGTCGGTAAACGCCTCTGGCCGGTGACCCAGCATAAGCCGAAATGCCTGATCGAGATCGGCGGGCAGACATTGCTGTCGCGCTATCTGGAATCTTTGGCGTCCGTGAAGATCAGGCAGGCCACTGTTGTGGTCGGGTACAAGCAGGAGATGATAAGGGCTGCCGTGGGGACACAGTGCCATGGGATCGATATCTCCTATCTCGTCAACGAGGAGTTCCATCGCGGCAGCATTTCATCGCTCTGGATCGCCAGGCAAGTGCTCACCGATGATGTGGTCATCATGGATGCGGATGTGTTGTTTCATCGGGAAATCCTTCGGCGTCTGGTGGCGTCGCCCTATGAAAACTGCCTACTCATGGACGATACGGTGAAGCAAACAGGCGAAGAATGTATGGTCGTCGTGCAGGGCGATCGCGTCATCGCCTTGAGCAAGAAAGTGCCGGATCGGTATGATCTCGCCGGCGAAGGTGTCGGGTTCCTCCGGGTGCGCCGGGCCGATGCTCCCCACGTGATCGGCTCCTTGAAAGGCTATATCGATCAAGACCGCTGGGACATGGAATACGAAGACGGATTGTTGCAGTATTTCCGTGACGTGAAGGTCGGGCATGAGAAGATCGGGGGATTGCCCTGGACGGAAATCGATTTCCCTGAAGATGTGACGAAGGCGGAGCGGGAAGTCCTCCCGAGACTGTAGCGCATAGGCAATCGCCAGCAGCCATCTATGGACGGGCCATTCGGAATCATGAGTGAAAGTACCTTACAACGAGGCGCGGAACTGCAGGGGTTGAGCACGGCCATTTTGCTGCCCGGTGCCGGTCTCTTCGGCGATCGCCCGGGCCGAGGGCTTGCCGATGTGGGCCCATTGACTCACATCGGAGGGTTGAGCCTCTTTCAGCGGACGGTCCTCACCTTGCAGCGGGGCGGCATCCGTCAATTGATCGTGTTGGCCGGTCCCGATGAAGAGCTGCTCAAGCAGGCGCTGGCACGCGGAGCACGGGTGACGATTCCGGTCCGGTGGATGCCGGTGCGTGAGTTTCCGCTGGATGATCCCCGCACATGGGAATCGCTGGCCGCGGAAGTCCGGGGCTTCTGTCTCGTGGCCGGAGTCCAGGCCGTGTTTTCCAAGGGCCTGATCGAACATTTGCGGCAGACCGTGCGTGACGGCGAGGCACTGGTGGTGACGCGGGAAGCGGGCCCCGTCGAACCTGCGGCCGGACGTCGCAATCCGGTGGTCGCGTGGCAAGAGGGGCGGCTGGTTTCGTTCCACAATCAGCCGGGCCAGCAGGGACATCAGGTCGCGGCCGATCTGGTGGTGTTGCCTGCGAGTATTTTGAACCCGCCCAACAGGGCGGCTGCGGCTTCGACGAGCGGCGTCGCGGAAGCTCCCGGGATGACGCCCATGCGCCGCTGGCTGGAACGGGCCGCTGTCGAAGGTCGCGTGCGGGTCGTGGCCGCCGCGTCCCACGCCGGACTCTGGTATCGCGACGTATGGGATCAGGCCAGTGCGGGCCATGCCGAGCGGACACTGTTCCGGTCGCTGAAAGGCGAGGCCGAAGGTTTCGTCGATCGGTATTTCAACCGGACCTTTTCGCGGCTCTTAACACGACTCTTCCTTCAATTGAAGTGCTCCCCGAACACCATCACGATGGTGGCGACCGCCGTCGGATTGCTCGCCGCTATCGGATTCGGTCTCGGAAACTATACAGCCGGCATCGTGGCCGCGTTGTTGTTTCAGCTGGCTGCCATCATCGATTGTTGCGATGGTGAAGTCGCGCGCCTCACCTTTACGGAATCCCCCTTCGGCGCGTGGCTGGATATCGCCATGGACAATGTGGTGCATATCGCCATCTTTGCCGGGATTGCCTGCGGGGCCTATATTCGTCAAGCCGGGACCGCCGAGGCATGGGTCCCGTTGGCGCTCGGCGGGGCGGCCGTGTTCGGCAATGCCATGGCGTTCTGGATGGTCACGAAGGCCCAAAAAATCGGTGCGACGCGGGGATGGAACACGCCGAAACAGGCGGCCTGGTCCGACTTTATCCTGAAGAATGTGGCGAGTCGCGACTTCTCGGTGGTGGTCTTCCTGTTTGCCATCTTGGATAAACTGGACTGGTTTCTATGGATGGCTGCACTCGGGTCTACCGTCTTCTGGTTGATGATGGTGTGGGTGATCCGACCCTCGGCACGAGCCCGTGCTTAAAGCGGCCCTCCTTATCCTCGGGGCGCTGACACTCTCGGCACTGGTGTGGCACATCGGCATCGGACGTATTTACGATGCGGTGACGCAACTGGGTCCCGCCGCCATGGTGCTGGTCCTTCTTCCCTCTCTCCTCATGTATGTGCTCGAAGCCTATGGCTGGCGCGTGACCCTCGGCGCCTGGGCCGATGGCGTGCCGTTTTGGCGCATCTTAGCCATTCGCACCGCCGGCGAGGTCGTGAATATGACCACGCCGACGGCCTATGTGGGGGGCGAACCGCTGAAGGCCTATCTTCTGAATCGCCATGGCGTGCCACTCGTCGAGGGCCTCGCGTCGGTGGTGACGGCTAAAACGACCATGACCGTTGCTCAGATCCTCTTCATTCTCGCGGGCATCGGCTTGGGATTCTGGTTATTGGGTGCCGGCGGATCGGCCGGGCAGACAATCACTGCGGGGTTGGTCAGCGTGGGCCTCCTGCTGTTCGGCGTGGGCGCCTTTGTCATCGTCCAGCGTCAGGGCATGTTCGGGTGGATCCTGGCTCTGTTGCGACGCATCGGTCTGCGCATTCAGTTTCTCGAGGCGCGTGAGCAGCAGTTGCTCGAACTGGATCGCACCATCGCCGGCTTTTACTCCCACCAACGGCAGGCCTTTCTCCTGTCGACCGGACTGTTTCTGCTGGGGTGGCTGGCGGAGGCCTTAGAGGTCTACGTCATGGTGCTGTGCATGGGGCAATCCATCAACGTTTTGCCCGCTATCGCGATCGGGGCGCTTTCCGTTTTTATCAAGGGAGGCACGTTTTTTATCCCTGGCAGCTTGGGCGCGCAGGATGCCGGCAATCTGTTCCTCCTCTCCGCGTTCGGCTATGGCGAGGTGACGGGCATCACCTTCGCGCTTCTGCGGCGTTTTCGGGAATTCGTGTGGATTGCCTTGGGTCTGGGTTGTCTGACGATGATGACGAAAGGTGCCGATCCTTCCCCTTCGCAGAAGTAGTCCTCCCTCGATCCGTAAAATCGCGGCGTATCAAGCTGCGACAACGGGTCACTTCAGAAAATCCTACAGCGCGATTTCACGACAAGATGTGGCCCATTTCGGCCTCCTCGGCTACACTAGGGAGCAACACTGAGATATCCCCTCAAGGGTAACGATTTTACGGCCATACACGTATGAGTATCCCTATGCAGCCATCACCGCAGTCCGGTCCTCGGGATTGGTCCGGCCGTCATGACGTCTCGCCCGCAACAGGGAGGAAGCCCGCCACCGGGCGTCAGTTGCCGCCGACACAGGACCCGCAGGAAGCGCTGGAGTTTTGCCGGGCGTTGGCTTCGGTCATGGAATTGACCGCTACTGCCGAAGACCATCGCCAGTCACCGACGTTGGTTGCCGCCGTCCTTGGTCAACGTGCGGCGTCCCTTTCCCCGCCGATGTTGTCGATCGTCATTCCCGTGTTTAACGAAGAAGAGAATTTGCCGGCTCTCCATGCCCGGCTTACCAGGACGCTCACTGAGCAGGGACTGGATTATGAGATTGTCTTCGTCGATGACGGCAGTCACGACCGGAGTCCGGAGATTTTACGGCGTCTGGAGGCGGAGGATCATCGAGTTGTCGTCGTAGAGTTTGCTAGAAATTTCGGCCACCAAGTCGCCATCAGCGCTGGGCTGGAGCATACTCGCGGGCGTGTCGTCAGTATTATGGACGCCGATTTGCAGGATCCTCCCGAAGTCCTTCACACCTTTTTGGCCAAGTGGCAGGAAGGGTGGGAAGTGGTCTATGCGGTGCGAACCGAACGGAAGGAATGGTGGGGGAAACGGTTGGCCTATGCGGGGTTCTACCGGTTGCTGCAACGGGTCGCCAACATCGAGATTCCGTTGGACGCCGGCGATTTTTGCGTCATGGACCGGAAAGTGGTCGACTTGCTCGTCCGTATGCCTGAACGGAATCGATTTGTCCGGGGCATCCGCAGCTGGGTCGGGTTTAGGCAAGTCGGCGTGCCCTATGAACGCCAGGCGCGTCATGCCGGGACTCCCAAGTACACGCTGCGGAAACTGATCTATCTCGCGCTCGATGGATTGGTGTCATTCAGCCACATGCCGCTGCGCATCATTACGTTGCTGGGTTTTACCGTCTCCCTGCTCTCCTTCCTTGTGGCACTGTTTTATTTCATCAAGAAACTCACCATCGGCGTCGGGGTGGCGGGGTTCACCACGTTGGTCGTCTCGATTTTCTTTCTCGCAGGCATTCAGCTCATGACCATCGGCGTCATCGGGGAATACATCGGACGCATCTCCGATGAAGTCAAACACCGGCCGCTGTATGTCGCCCGCCGCGTGACCAGGAGATAACCGCCATTCGCATTCTCATGTTCGATAACGAGTTCCCTCCGCTCGGGGGCGGCACCGGTGTCGTCAATCTGCACCTGCTTGAGGAGATGGCTGTGCGGCCCGATGTCACGGTGGATCTCGTGACCTCCTCGCGGACCAAGGCGCGATACGAAACCGAGGTGTTTGCCGATCGCATCACGATCTACAAAGTGCCGGTCGATAATCGCAACATCCACCATGCTACTAATCGGGAATTGCTGCGGTATAGTTGGCGGGGGCTACGTCTGGCCCGGCAGTTGGCGTCGACACATCGGTATGACGTGAGCTTCGCCTTTGCAGGTGTGCCGGCCGGTGCGATCAGTTATTTGGTGGGTCTCACGCATGGACTGCCGTACGTGTTGTCGCTACAAGGACCGGATGTGCCAGGGTTCGAGGCGCGATACAACTATCTCTACCCGATGCTGACGCCGATCATCACCAGGATTTGGCGTCACGCCGGGGTGGTGACAGCCATCAGCGCGGAACAGGTGGCCTTGGCGCATCGAACGATGCCGCAGTTGCCCCTGGTCACGATTCCCAATGGGGTTGATACGAACGCGTTTGTCCCGGCCACGAGGACTCTCGGACGGCCGTTCACCATGATCTGTGTGGCGCGGCTGATCGAGCGCAAAGGGCAACACCATCTGTTGCAGGCCTTCGCCCAATTGCGAGCCGCCAGCCCTGAACCGATGGCACTGATCTTCGTCGGGACCGGGGATGCCGAGCCGCAGTTGCGAGAAATGGCCGCCAATTTACAGGTGGCTGATGCAGTGACGTTCAAGGGCTTTGTGCCGCGCGAACACATGCCGCCTGTCTATCACGAGGCCGATGTATTCGTGTTGCCATCTCAGCATGAAGGCATGTCGATCGCCCTTCTTGAAGCCATGGCGTCTGGGTTGCCGGTGGTCGTGACGGATACGGGAGGCACCGCGGAATTGGTGACGCAGGGCGCCAACGGTGAGATCGTGCCATGGGGTGATGTTCCGATGCTTACGACCGCGTTGCAGCGGTTGGCAAACGATGTTGAGCAGCGGCAGCGTATGGGTGAAGAGAGCCGCTGTCGTGCGCTCGCCTTCGGATGGCCGGCGCTCGCCGCCCGCTATCTGGAGTTGTGTGCGAGGATCGCGGTTCCATCGGTCGAAAGGCGAGCCAAGGATACCCGGGGTTCGGAAAAAATGGCCCGCGATTGGACCAGGGAGCCTCGGGTATGAGGAAACTGCCTCATGTGTGTATTCTGACTAGCCAGTATTTTGACTGGGGCATTTATGGCGGCTTCGGCAGCATGTCGCGTAAGCTGGCCGAAAGCCTGGTGCGTGCCGGCCATCAGGTCAGCGTGATCGTGCCCGGTCGTCAGGGCCAACAGCCCACCGAAACGATTGGGGGGGTGGAGATTCGCAGCTTCTCGCCGCGCAACGTCATGGATGCCTGCCGCCTCATTCGCGCCTCCCACGCCGACATTTTTCATTCCCAGGATCCGACGGTCCTGACCTACTTGGCGCAACGCATTCACCCGCGCCGGGCGCATCTGGTGACGAGCCGGGATCCGCGGGAACTGAGCGACTGGTGGGTGGAGTTTTTGTATGCCACTCCGATGCGCCGCCTGCTGACGCCGCTGAACTATTTGACGGAATCAGGCTTGCTCGTCAGGCAAGCGGTGCGGCGGGCCGATGCCGTCTATTGCCCGGCCCATTTCCTCAAGGAGAAGGTCAAACGCCTCTATGGTCTCAAGCAGTTGCCGACGCTGCTTCCGAATCTCATTGACGTCCCGGCGGCGGTCCCTCGAAAAAGCGAGCGGCCGACGATCACTTTTGTCGCCCGTTGGGACAAACGCAAGCGCCCCTGGCTGTTTTTGGAATTGGCCGCACAGTTTCCTGACTATCGGTTCGTGGCCGTGGGCAAAGGCAGCGCCTCCGCCGAAACCGGCTTTGACGCCGAGTTGCGGCAGCGATTCCGCGACGTATCCAACCTCGAAATGCCGGGGCTGATCAATCGATTTCGCGAGCCGGAACGAATGCACCAGCTGCTGTCCGATACTTGGATCTTTGTGAGCACGGCGGTGCGCGAAGGTCTCCCATTGACCTTTCTGGAAGCGGCGGCGTACGGGTGTCCGATCATCAGTCGGGTTGATCCCGATCAATTCGCGACGCGGTTTGGCAAGCAGGTGCACGACGACGACTACGCCGCCGCGATTCGAAGTCTCCTTGCCGAGGCGCCGCTGGAAAAGGGGCGCGCCGCCTATCACTATGTGCGGGAGACCTATGAGACATCCAGAGCCCTGGCCATCCATCAAGAGCAATACGCGCGTTTTGCGGCATAAGCTTCTTGGGGGTGGCGCACCCATTTCGGAACAGGGGGCGTTCGATGCTGAAGAGTCATGTCGGCGAAAGCGGTTTCTAAAGGGATTCTCTCCGTCGGTGGATGGTCGATGGCCAAATTGGCGACGTCGGCTGTCGTGCTCCCGATTCTCGCCCGATTCCTTGGCATAGAAGGGTATGGTCAATACGCCTATTACCTGGCGGTGCTTCTGCTCGCCTCGCAATTTGCGAATGTGGGAATGATGCAAACGATGACCAGGCGCATCGCAGAGCGGCCTGAGGACGGGCCGTGGTGTCGGGCAGTGGCTCGGTCCGGCGCGCTCATCAATGGTGCCGGAGTGGTCGCGGTCGGAATTGCGGCGGGCCTGCTGATCGGGGGGACGGCATCGCACGACGCGACGGCGGGGCCGATTGCGTTGACCGTGCTGGGCGTTCTCGTGTTTGACCAGGTCTGGTTTTATGCGCGAGGGGTGTTGCACGGGTTTCGGCATGAGGAACGCGCGGCGGTGCCCGGCATCATCGGCGTATTGATGGCAGGCAGCGTGGGCATCCTCGCGGCGGTCACTGGTATGGGCGTGGTCGGGGTGTTTGGAGGGCTGCTAGTAGCGGACATCTTTGTGGCAGTGGCCTGTCTGCGGGCGGTGACATCGGCGCTCAATGGACTCGGCTTTCCGGCCTCCGAAAAATCCTCGACGTTATCGACCGGCGCCATGCTGCGATTCGGATTGTCCGCCATGACCTTTTCCGTGCTCAACATGGCGCTCTGTTCGCTGGACATTATTCTCGTGCGTCATTTGGCAGGAGAAGCTCAGGCGGGCCTCTATGCGGCGGCGGTGCAGTGGTCGCAATTCGTCTGGTTCATTCCCATTGCGGTCGAAGGGGTGATGCTGCAGGCGACTGCCAAGATGTGGGCTGAAGAACGGGTGGCTGCGGTCACCGACCTGGTGAGTCGCCTGGTGCGCTACGTCATGCTGGGCACGATCTTTCTGCTGATCGTGGTGTTTGTGTTGGGCGATCGAATTATCACGGTGTATTTTGGACCTCATTTCTCCGAGGCTACCCTGGGACTGCGCCTGTTGGTGCCTGGCGCCCTCTGTTATGCCTTGGCCCGTGTGCTGTGGCCGGTCATTCAAGCGGGTGGCCAGGGCATGTCTCTGATCCGTGTCATGCTGGTGGCGGTTCTGGTGGATGCGGGGCTGTGCACGATCCTGATTCCCGTTAGTGGCGCAGCCGGAGCGGCTTGTGCGACGTCGCTCTCTTTTGCGCTGGTTGCAGGCGGCTATGCCTGGATCTTACGGCGGCGTAACGTCGGCATCTTCGAAGGGCTGGCACTCTCGCGCGTGGTGGTGCTCGTGGGTATCACGGGTGTCGTCATGGCCGGTCTCTCCGCGCTCGTCTCCACACCGCTGCTTTCTCTTCTAGTAGGAGTGGCCGTTGGAGCAGTGCTGTATTGGGCTGGCGTGTTCAGCCTGGGAATTGTGCAAGTGAACGAACTGGAATCGCTCGTGCAGAGTCTGCCGGGCACGTTTCGCCGCGTGGGCGAGATGGTGTTTCAACTGGTGGCTCCGTGGTTGTTGCGATTGAAAGCCGCGGCATCCAACTAGGAGAAGAACGCTGAAGCTGTCGGGTGATCAGCACAGGATCTCCGTGGTCATTCCTACTCTGGGTCGGGAGACCCTGACGTTGTGTCAGGCTGGGCTCTCCAAACAGACGAGGTTGCCGGAGGAAGTCATCGTTGTTCTCGACCGCGATCGCCGAGGAGTCGCGTGGGGACGAAACGAGGGTATCTCCCGGTCCACGGGCGACCTGATAGCTTTTGTCGATGACGACGGGATTCCGCCTCCTGATTGGTTGGAACGATTAGTGGCTGCGCTCGATCGACATCACGCCGACGTCGCGGGTGGGACATTTCAAGAAACCGATCCGCTCCTGGACGCCATTCGCCGTCTTAACTCGCTTTCGACGATTGAACAGCTCGATCCAGGAGGGTTAGTGGGCAACGGCGGAAACATTCTCTTTCGACGGGACTGCCTCATGACATGCGAACGGGAAGATGGGTATGTCTTCAATCCGCGCTTCTCCGGCGCAGGCGAGGATTGGGAATTGATTTGGCGGCTGCGCAAGCGGGGCGCCAAGATGGTGTATGTGCCAAATCACATCAGCCACTTGCGCCGGGCGACAGGGCTTCAGCATTTGCGACATGCTTTCCATCGAGGCGCGGGAATCGCGATGTTGTTCCGAGTCATTCGAGCAGATCCAAGCGGAATCGCGCCTCAGGACAGCCTGTTGTGGGGCGAGGGCGGGAAAAAAACTCAGCCGCGTTGGCTGAAGGCTCTTTGGCTGAAAGTGCTGGGGCCGTTCGAGTGGCACAAGTTTCGGATCAAACGACATTTCTGGCTCTTTTGGCTGGGAGAAAAATGCCAGGCCGTCGGCTTTTTCTGGGAGATGTGTCGCGGTCTGTCGATGGCACACGTTGAAAAGAACACGAAACCTACGATGCAAGCAGTTTCTTCTCGGGAGGGGCGCAAAGTATGAGTGACCTGCAGTTGCGCACGAAAGCCTGGTTCGGCGATGAGCCCTTGTCGATCGATTTTCCGTCTGGGTGGAAAATTGTCGAAGTCGGCCCTCAAGACGCTCCCGCATTAAGTGCCACCGCGATGCTGGACCGATTGCGCCACCCCACTGGTTCTCCACCACTCCGCGAGATTGCCAAGGGGAAAACCAGGTGCGTGATCATCGTCGACGACCTCACGCGGCCGACTCCTGCGGCAGACCTGCTTCCGTCGATCATTGCCGAGATCACACAAGCCGGGGTGAGCGAACACGCGATCACCATTCTCTTGGCAGGCGGCACGCATCCTCCCGCTTCCGCGCAGGATATGGCGAAGAAGGCTGGCACCGATCTCTCGCCGGCCGTGCAAGTGAGGGCACACGACAGCCGGGGCGACCTTGTGGATTTAGGCACATCGCCCAGCGGCTTGCCGATTCTGATCAATCGCATGGTCATGGAGTGTGATCTGAAAATCGGCGTGGGATGCATCTATCCTCATCCGATAGCCGGGTTCTCTGGCGGCGCGAAAATTGTGCTCCCTGCCGTCTGCGGCGTGGAGACCACGAGGATGATGCACGACTACTTGCGTGGTTCACGCACACGAGGCGGTTCAATCCATACAGAGTTGCGACAGGATATGATTGCAGTCGCCAGGAGGGCCGGCCTCGATTTTATTGCCAATGTCACGCTCAATCACCGTCGCGAAATCAGCAGCTTGTTTGCCGGTGATGTGGTCAAGGCCCATGAGGAAGGCGTCCGTTCGGCGCAGCGGATGTACGCCGTGCCGGTGGTGCCTGAGGCGGATGTTGTTGTGGCGGATATGTATCCGTTCGACACCAGCTGGCAGTTCGCCCAGGATCGCGGCATGTGGCCGGTCGAATGTGTCGGCTCGCAGGCATCCCGCGTGGTGATTGCCGCCTGCCCGCTGGGACTGGGTACACATGAATTGTTTCCGGTGGACAGTCCGCTCTGGTCTCGCGTGGCGAGACGTCTGAAACATTTTCGCTTGGCTGATTTAGACCGTCCCTTCGAAAAGCTAGGCACCATCATGAAACTGATTCGTCAGAAGCACCATCACTTGATGGTGTTGTCGCCCGGGCTGGAGGGAAAGGAATTACACACGATGTTCCCTCATGCCCAGCGATTTGGGGCGTGGCCGGCATTGCGGGCCGCGTTAGTGGCACGCCATGGCGAGGGACCTTTGACGGTGGCGGTCTATCGATGCGCACCGTTTCTCATTCCAGCTGCATCGGATCTAAATCAGGAGATCGCCGTGCCCGATCCAGGTGCGACGGTGCGGCTGACGTCGGCCTGAAGAGGGAGGACCGGAAGATGTGCTGTTCCGCGATGCTTCGACGATCAGTTCATGCGTAACACGTCATCTGCTATGCCTACGACCTCGCCCCATCCACTGCTGCCAGACGACGATGATAATGCGCTGCCCGGAACAATCGGCTCTACAGATATCCGAATGAGTGCGACTGATCCTTCGCCGACCGAACAGTGCAACGCGGCTTCATGGGGCACGGATTTTACGGTGGCCGCGTGCTTGTTTCTGATGGTCTTCGGCAGCGGGTTCATTCATATCCAGAGTTTCCCACCACTGTTTTTTGACGAAGGCTGGACCGTCTGTGTCGCACGGACATGGGTCGAGTCTGGGCACTACGGCTGTTTGCTCAGGGGAGAACCGGCACCGCCTTCGCTCGCGGCCCATTTCCCCGTGGTGGCCTCGGTCGCGGCGAGTTTTTCCTTGTTCGCCGTCGGGGTGTGGCAGGCAAGACTGGTGGGGTTGAGCTATACCTTCGGCGCCGTGCTGTTGCTCTACGTGTTGACTCGTCGGCTCTATGGACGATCCGTTTCGATCGCCGCCCTTGCGCTGCTGATCCTCGTGCCCCTGAAGTGGTCGATCCATCCCCTATATATTGGTCGCCAGGTGCTGGGGGAAATGCCGTTACTCTTTTTTCTTCTGGCCGGCTTTGTCTGTTTTCTCCGCAGCGCGCGTCGGCCTCTCTGGGTGGTCGGCGCGGTTGTCTGCTGGGCGTTCGCCTTGATGACCAAGGCACAGGTTGCCCCCTTCCTCATCGCCTCTTTCGTGGGGACCATCGTCAGTCTCAGTGTTCGGAGAAACTGGGCGGCTGCGGGGAACATGGTCGTCATCATGTGTGGCGCATGGGGCGGATTTCGATTCTTGATCGAAGCCAAGAACTGGCTGTTAAGCGGCCACACGATGGCGCATCCCTCCACCGACGGCATGACGGAAGCGATTGCCTTGGTATTGGTGCCGGCCATCCGGTTGGAGACGATTCAATATCTGTTCGTGGCGTGGGTGGAATATCCACTTGGACTGGCGTATGCGGTCTGGCGGCTTCACCGACTGCCTGGCTCTGATACTAAGGCTTCTCTCGAACAGACAGCGCAGTTCATGTTGTTGGTGCTGACGGGGAGTTGGTTGGCCTGGTTTGCGTTTCTGAGCGCCGGAGAGCCGCGTTATGCACTGCCTGGGTTATTTCTGGCGGCGCCGTTTACGGCGTTGCTTTTTCACGACGCCACCAGTGGATTCAATGTGGTCTTTCTGTTGAGAACTCTGACTGAACTCATGCCGGGCAGGCGGGTGACGGCTCAGGGACTCAAGGCCGCCGTCGTCGTTGTGCTCCTGGCGATCATGGGGTGGGGCGCCGTGCAAGAACGGTATGCGTTTCGAGCGCGAGAGGACGATCGCGACCTGTTTGCGGTGACACAGTATTTGAATACGACCACCCCGCCGACGGCTTTGGTTGAAACCTATGACAGCGAACTGTTCCTCTTTTTGAATCGCCCCTATACGTATGCTTTCCCCAGACACCTGGTGGAGATTATCCGGCGTGAACAGGGGCAGGCGCAGGCGGTCACGTATGATCCCCTGGAACATCACCCCGACTATCTCGTGGTCGGCGAGTATGGTCGCTGGGCCGGATTCTACAAGCCCTTGATCGCGCAAAACCGTGTGCGACTCGTGACGACCATCGGACGGTATCAGATCTACGAACCGGTGCGTTCCTAGAACGACTGTATCCCCATCGGCGTCCTTTCCCTTTCCGATCTCATCGCACATAGCACTCATCTGCGGGGAAGGCATCTCAGGGTCGGTGCGGAGTGGCCCGCTCGCGATCGACCAGTTCACGAACGGCATTCGAGACGAGTTCCGGCTGATCGAACGGTATAAAGTGGCTGCTCTGGTCAGCGAATACCTGACGGCTGTTTGTCGACAGTGTGGTCAAATGCTGCTGCAGCTCGAGCCACATTTTCTTGAACTTGACCGGGTTCACCTCGCTCGGCATCTCCGGCCACCAGATCGGGCCCGTGGCGGTGATGACGACTAATGGAAGATTGCCGAGCGAGCCACTGCGGCGCACTTGCTCCAGCGTTTCGATCAATCCGTCACTCTCATTCGTCAGCGTGGAATAGTAGCCGGTCCGTAGCCAGCCGGCGCGCAACATCGGGCGAAGCTCCGCGGAGACTTTCTCTTCCTGCTCCATCAAAAGCGGCGGCAAGCGGTCATATGACGCCATGAGCCTTGTGATGCCCACCATCGTCAGGGCGCGAATGGCGGGCAGCATGGATTTGCCGGCGTTGGCGAAGAGTCGAAATTCTGCCTGCCGCATTTCCAATTCATGTCCCGCATCCACGAGCACCATGCCGACGACGTCTTGAGGATAGTCGTGTTGGTAGAGCCGGGCGACCAGGCCGCCGAGAGAATGTCCTACCAGAATGTACGGCCCGCGAATGCCGGCGCGTTCGAGGAGGCGATGGAGTTCCTTCGCCATCCGTAGTCCCGTGCGCGGCAGGGGACCGCGCTCACTCCACCCGAGGCCCGCCCGATCATACGCGCAAACACGAGTCGTTCGGGCGAGCTGCGGTTGTACGTTGCTCCAATACAACGACCAGCCAGGCGCAGTCGCTTCTAGTAGTACGGTCGGACTCCCGGTCCCAAGACAATAGAGGTGCAGCCGATGTCCCCCGATATCGATCATTTGGCCGGGTGGTGGATACTGTTGCCGATCCAGCACCATGCCGACGATTTGATACACGGCCCCGATGGTGGCGAGTGCGACGATCGTCCCGAGAAGCCATGTGAGCCTGCGCATACGCGCATCATCCCCTGTAACTGGGCGCGGAAGCAAACGGCGGAGCATGCGGTCAGGCGGAATAGTGTTCCTGTAGATGGTCGCGCTGAAATCGAAGAATGTATCTCACGAGGAGTTCCCGGTCTTGAGCCGGTAGCCCGACGAAGCGAGCGTGGAGGCGATACACTTCGCCCAGGAGTGGAAGTGGATCAAGCCGCAACACCGCGATTGAAGCTTTAAAGAGAACATAATCAGGGAGGAGCAGAGTAAGAGAGAGTACGTCACCGTCCCTGTAACGTGTGGTGACCATCACGCCGATGCCGCCGGCACTGAGGTTGACGGATGTCTCAATCAGCTCGACTTCCGTGTCGACTCCTGCGATCTGCAGGCACATGGGCAGAAGGACGGTGATGCGATAAAACTCGCGGCGTTCTCGCCCGGATGGCTCTGAAGGTGTGGCAGGCGACATGGCGTTAGAAAGTATAACAAAGTTGCAGACACGTTGGGCGTGAAGCATGAAGATGTGCGTGCTTGCCGCCGTGCATAGGAGCAACGGCGCGTTTCGATGTTCCCGTCAAATATGCATGGTGGGACCCACCGTGCTACATCGGTATGGAATCAGTTACCACAATGAGTGGGAAGAGACTAACGTGGTTAGGTGGACTGTCCCATCGCGCGGTGCCAACGGCGCAAGTGTGTCAGTTTGGGCAACTTCGTTTTGCCGTTGAAGAGATAGTTGCCGATCACACCGTACAGGTTGTAATCGACGAACAGGGGCCGGTCGGAGAGCAAGTAGGCAGACGAGGCCAGCATGTGGTCGATCGGCAGCAGGAGTTCGGCGAATTGAGCGGAGAGATCCTTTCGGTGACTGGTCCACTTCTGAACGCAGCCCTTTCCGAACTTCCGTTCCTTGTGACGGACCAGCATGACGCGCTCGACCAGTGGTCGGGAGGGAATCACGTAGGTGTCGTTCACTTTGAATCCCACCATCTCCAGGTCGATCTCAATATAGCGGGATAGAATCAGCTGGAGGCCTTCGAACTCCTTCGGAAAGAGGCCGAGCTTGAAGCGTCGGTCGATGTAGCGTGCCACTTCCTGTCCAAAATCTGTGGCATCGCAGAATGCCTGTTTCTCATCGACGAGACAGGGCACCGTATGGCCGCGCCCATTTGTGGCTTGGATAATGGAGGCCCGCTCGTGATAGGGGATATTGCGAAGGCGGAATAGAATGCCGTGCCGTTCAAGGATATGACGCACCGTGATACAGAACGGCGACCAGGGAAACTGGATCAGAGTGAGCATGCGGTCTATATGAAGGAAGCGAGTGGAAAGATCAACCGAGGAAGGGGATGGCGGCCTGGTCGTCCTCCTGCTCGAGGAACGCGCGCCCTGAGAAGGGCCTCCTTCGACGCGCGCAGTTGAGGAGCAACCAGGCCGCCTCGTGACGATGAGGTCGCGTGAACTGAAAAATAAAATGGCAACGGATAAGTCTGGTCGTTGCCAGAACCGGTAGCTCGCCTTTGATTTACAACAAACCGATGGGTTGTTAGTATGCCGCGCATGAAAATCGCTGTTCGTCTGCTTTGGGTGCTGCTCTCGGTTCTTGGTGCCGTGGCGCTCGCCCATGTGGTCGGTGTCATCAATCCTGCAGAAAAAGTGAACGGTCTGTGGCTCGTGGTGGCGGCGGCCTGTCTCTATGTGCTGGCCTATCGCTTCTACGGTCGTTGGCTGGCCCGACACGTGGTGCAACTGGACAATGCCCGCTTGACCCCGGCCGTGCGGCTGAATGACGGGGTCAACTTTCACCCCACGAATCGGGTCGTGTTGTTCGGTCATCACTTTGCGGCGATTGCCGGAGCGGGGCCGTTGCTGGGACCGGTGTTGGCGGCGCAGTTCGGGTTTCTTCCGGGTTTTCTCTGGCTGGTGATCGGCGCGGTACTGGCGGGGGCGGTGCAGGATTTCATCATCCTGGTCGCGTCGATGCGGCGTAACGGACGCTCGTTGCCTGAAATCGCCCATGACGAGCTCGGCTCGATCACCGGGACGGCCACGGCGGTGGCGGTACTCTTTATTGTTGTCGTGGCGCTGGCGGGACTGGGCTTCGCGGTGGTGAATGCGCTCTACCACAATGCCTGGGGGACGTTCACCATCGCCATGACGATTCCCATCGGGTTCATCATGGGTTTCTATCTCCAGAAGTTCCGCCCCGGCGCGGTGGCTGAAGTGTCGGTGATCGGGGTGGTGCTGCTGGTGACGGCGGTGCTATTCGGGCGCGTGGTGGGGCAATCGTCCTATGCCTGGTTGTTTGAATTCGAGAAGCCGGCGTTGGTGTGGCTGCTGGCCGGCTATGGATTCGTGGCCTCGGTCCTGCCGGGTTGGATGTTGCTGGTCCCGCGAGGCTATCTCTCGACCTTCATGAAACTCGGTGTGGTGTTTCTGCTCGGGCTTGGCGTGATTCTCATGGCGCCGACGATTGAAATGCCGCGTCTGACCTCATTCGCCAACGGCGGCGGGCCGATTATTCCCGGCACATTGTTCCCGTTTCTCTTTATTACGATTGCATGCGGGGCCGTTTCGGGCTTCCACTCGCTCGTGTCGTCGGGAACGACGCCGAAGATGATCGAACAGGAATCACAGGCGGTGGTGGGGTACGCGGCGATGTTACTGGAAAGTTTCGTCGGGGTCATGGCCTTGATTGCGGCGTCGGTGTTGATTCCCGGCGATTACCTGGCGATTAATACGATGTTATCGGCGGAGACTCTGACGGCCATGGGCTTCGCGCCGGCACGCATCGCGGAGTTATCCCAGTTGGTCGAGGCGAATGTCGCGGGGCGGCCGGGCGGGGCGGTGTCGCTCGCGGTGGGGATGGCGTCCATCTTTTCGGCGTTGCCGGGCATGGCCGGGCTGATGGCCTATTGGTATCAGTTTGCGCTGGTCTTCGAAGCGCTCTTCATTCTGACGACGATCGATACCGGCACCCGTGTCGCGCGGTATCTCATTCAGGAAATGGCCGGGCGTGTGTATGCGCCCTTTCGTCAGATGAATTGGCAGCCTGGGGTCATGCTCAGCAGTGCTTTTGTGGTGGGATCCTGGGCGTATTTGATCGGGACGGGAAGCATCTCGACGATCTGGCCGATGTTCGGCGCGGCCAATCAGTTGTTGGGCACGCTGGCTCTCTGTATCGCCACGACGGTGTTGATCAAGATGTGGAAGTCGCCCTATCTTTGGGTGACGGCAGTGCCGATGTTGTTTGTCGGCGGGATCACCCTGGCCGGCTCGTACGAAATGTTCTGGATGTTTCTGGCGAAGGCGGCCACGCTGGCGGCGGGACAAGCGTTTGCGCTCTATCTGGATGCCGTGCTCGTCGCGGTGGTGGCGATCCTGGGCATCGTCGTCTTGAGCGACAGCATGAAGCAGTGGTATGGGTATGTGGTGCTGAAGCGCCCGTTCAGCAGCAGTGAAGTGATCGCCACCGCCGGCGGTGGTTCGGTGGGTCGCGCCCAGACGGCGATTCACCGGCATGATGACCGCAAGTTCACGCTGCCGCCTGGCGGCGGTTGCTGTTAACTCGGGCCGATTGACGGACGCGTAGAAGGAGGGATCGTGGCTGACCAATCATCATTCGACGTGGTGTCGGAAGTGAATATGCAGGAAATGAAAAACGTCGTCGATCAGGCGACCAAGGAGATTAAACAGCGATTCGATTTCAAGGACTCCAAGACCGAGCTGACCTTGAAGGAGAAGGAAAAAGAACTCGTGGTGCTCTCCGACGATGAGTACAAGCTTAATGCGGTGATTGAAATCATTAAGAGCAAGTGTGTGAAGCGCGGAGTCTCCTTGAAGGCATTCGATTACGGCAAGATCGAGGAGGCGCTCGGGGCTACAGTTCGTCAAGTGATTAAGATTCAAAGCGGAATCTCTTCGGAAAAGGCGAAGGAGATTACCAAGGCCGTCAAAGAATCCAAGCTGAAGGTGCAGGCGCAAATCCAGGGCGAACAGGTGCGGGTGATCAGCAAGAGCAAGGACGATCTGCAGTCCGCGATTGCCTTTCTCAAAGGGAAAGATTTTGGGATTGATCTGCAGTTCACCAACTACCGCTAGCAGCGGATGGTGAAACAGGCTTCCAGCTTCGTTCTCGCTTCGATCAGAGGCTCAACGTACAAGGACAGTACGCCTCGCCTCTTTCCTCGCTGCGGCATTGCTGGGCAGCCTGTTTGACCATCCCCTGAGAGGCCCGCGGTTCTAGCATGCCCCAATTTATCACCAGTATGCTTTTGTTCGCCGCGCTCTTGCTCGGCGGCTGCGGCGGCAGTGATCCGATCGTCGTTATCCAACTCCATCCCACCAATCCCGACATTCTGTACATCGCCACCAACGATTACATCTACAAATCGCGTGATGGCGGTAAGACGTGGAGTAATCTCTCGAAGGGAATGAGCTACTCGCGGGTGATTGCGATGGCGATTGATCCCGTTTATCCCGCCACGATCTATGCGGGCACGAAGGGGGATGCGGTCTACAAGAGTTATGACGGCGGCCAGCGCTGGACCTCGGTGCGAACGGGCTTGGACGATGCAACGATCTCGTCTGTCGTCAATCAGTTTGTCTTCCATCCGTCAGACGATAACCACATCTTCCTGGCGACGACGATGGGAGTGTTCGAATCGAAGAATGCCGGGGAGCGGTGGGTCAAGAAGATGGAGGGGATGAAGGAAGTGTTGATGGTCGTGACGCTGGGCATGGATCCCGCGCATCCTTCCGTGATGTATGCAGGCACCAGCGGAGGCGTGTACAAGACGAATGATCAGGGGGCGCATTGGCTGCAGGTGAATACCGGTCTGGTGCCGGAAGGGATGGTGAAGACCTCGCGCGCGCTCGGCGTGACGTCGGTGCAAGTGGACCCCTTCGCATCGGAGACGGTGTACGCGGCAACGCTGGCTGGTCTGTATAAAACCACGGATGGCGCAGTGTCCTGGGTGCGTATCGGTGAGTCACTGCAGGATCAAATGATCGTGGCGATGGTGCTGGATCGCGCGCACGCTGGTGTGATGTATCTCGCCGGGCGGGATGGTATTCACCGGAGCGGCGATGGCGGCAAAACCTGGGCAGTCCTGAATGAAGGACTGACGACGACCAATATCCGTTCATTGGCCCAGAGTGCCATGGATCCACAAGTGCTGTTCGCGGGCACAAACGGCAGCGGGCTCTACAAGAGTGTGGATGGTGGCGCCCATTGGCAGGCGATGCCGTCGGTGTTTCCCAAGGACTAGCAGGCAGTGCGGCCATGCTGGAGGCGGTTGGAACTGAGGTTATCGACGGGATTGGCTATTCAGGGAGGAATCGCCGATGGCGGGACCGACTCCACGAATGTTCGTGGAAGAGGAATGGTCAGCGTTCTCGCCTGCATTGATCTCAAAACCGGACACATTCGGTAAGGTGGTGTCTTGCGTGTTGGCCCCGACACGATCAGTCAAGGTGCTGTCTCTGAGTTCTTCCCCTCTCCGCGGGCGCAGCGATTCGTTGACGTTGCTGTAGGGCGAGACCGTAGCGCCGATGTCCGCGCCGAAGCTCGGGTTGAGCGAACGATTCAGCTGCGAATTTTCAATGTCCCCGCCGATTCTGGTGGGAATGGTGGTGTCCTGAATATCCATGCCGGTCGGCGCAGAGGCTGCCGGTCGTTTGGGCCGAAGATCGTGTGCAATCGTCTCGCGTTCGTCTTCGATGCGCCGTTCCTCTCTTCCGCGCTGTTCGTAATCCAGGGCGTCGAGTTTTTCGTACCGCGTGATGAGCCCCTTCATGCGGGTTCTGAGTTTTTTGAGGTCATCTCTCGCAATGGCAACGGTGCCCACAATTTCGCTGAGCGTCCATTGTCGGGCAAAGGTGCCGAGTTTTGGAGACTGGCCGGGGCCGCCGCCCAAACCGGCCGCGCCGGTGCCTACGCCGAATCCTGCGCTGTTGTAGATGCCTTTTTGTTGTACCGACATCAAAATGTGATTGGACTGTTCCAGTAGCTCGTCGATGCGATCGAGGGAATCCCATTCGCTCGCGCAGCAATCCAAAAATTCACGGTAGTCACGGGTGAACTTCGAGGCTTCATTTTGAATGTCCAGGATCTTGAGGGGTTCTTTCGCTGCGGAATCGTTAGGCTCGTTTTGGCTGGATGAGGCGGGTTTCTTTTGATCCCGCTCCGCGTCGTACAGCGCCGTGCAACCGGCATCAGGGGTGGCGGTAATGCGCTTGTCGGCCGTGCGATTCGGGCACCAATAGATTTTTCCGGGCTGGTTGAGCGGATTGTCTGATCTGAATTCTCCTGCCCGGGCCTCAGGCAGAAGGCCCATCAGAAAGAGCACAGTGAGTGCTGACGCAAGCAGGGGATGAGTGCGCTGAATCGTCGTCGGCATTGTAACGTTGATGATGCCTCCCGAAGGACATTGTGTCAACGAAAGGGAAGAATTGTGATGCGCTTGAAAAGCCCGGGGCTGTTGGTTACCCTCCCGCCATGACCGAATAGTCCAACCTCCGTAGCGAAGAGGAATGCCCATGCCTGTGATCTATATTGACGAAGCAGCGACCCATGCTGGGGAGGAAGTCACGATTCGCGGATGGCTTCGCAGTCGACGCGATAAGGGAAAACTTCACTTTCTCATTGTGCGGGATGGCACGGGGGATATTCAGGCGGTCGTGAGCAAGGGCACAGTTGGAGACGAGCAGTTTGCTCACTCGGCCGAGCTCACGCAGGAGTCGAGCCTGGTGCTGACCGGCACGCTGCGGCAGGACTCTCGTGCGCCGGGTGGGTACGAGCTGGATGTGAAGCACCTCGCAGTCTTGCAGGTCGCAGAACCCTTTCCGATTCAGCCCAAAGAGCACGGCACAGGATTTTTGATGGAGCATCGCCATCTCTGGCTGCGTTCCAGCCGTCAGCATGCCGTGCTGCGCATTCGTCATGAAATTATTCGCGCCTGCCGGAATTTTTTCGATGATCGTGGGTTTACGTTGGTCGATGCGCCGATATTCACACCCAATGCCTGCGAGGGCACCACGACGCTATTTCAGACGCAATATTTTGATGAGACGGCGTACCTGACGCAGAGCGGTCAGTTGTATAGCGAAGCCACGGCCGCCGCGTTTGGAAAGGTGTATTGTTTTGGCCCGACATTTCGTGCGGAGAAGTCTAAGACGCGCCGGCATCTGATGGAATTCTGGATGGTGGAGCCGGAAGTGGCCTTTGCCGAACTGCCGGACATGATGGATCTCGCCGAGCAGTTTTTGTCGCATATCGTGGCGGCTGTACTGAAGTCGCGTCGTGCCGAATTGCAGGTGTTGGAACGGGATATCGCGAAGCTGGAGCGCGTCACGGCGCCGTTCCCCCGCATTACGTATGAGGACGCCGTGGAGATTCTTCAACGGAAAGGCAACCCCGCCAAGCCAGGAGATGATTTCGGCGCGGAGGATGAAACCATTCTGTCGAAAGAATTCGACCGCCCCGTCATCGTGCATCGATATCCTGCTGCGCTAAAAGCCTTCTACATGGAGACCGATCCGGATCGACCCGATCTCGCGCTGTGCATGGATGTATTGGCGCCGGAGGGATATGGAGAAATCATCGGTGGCGGGCAGCGCATTCATCAGCACGAGAAACTGCTGGCGCGCATACAAGAACACCATCTCCCGGTTGAGGCGTTTCAATGGTATCTCGATCTGCGCCGTTACGGGTCTGTTCCGCATGCGGGGTTTGGGATGGGCATCGAGCGTGCCGTGGCGTGGATGTGCGGGCTCGAACACGTGCGAGAGACGATTCCTTTCCCCAGGATGTTGTACCGGTTATACCCATAGCTTTCCCCAGCCATTCCTTCCGGCTGCTCGGTTGATGTGAACACCGAAATGCGGCCATTCCATCTCTCTGATTTCTTGGACGGCTCTCGAATTCCCTGACGATTTTTCAGGTCGCAATTAACATATTGTGGGGTGGTTTCCCACAGCTTTATCCACAAATGTGGATAACTTTCCCGCGAAATTGGGTACTTTCCCCGATGAGTCAAAAGCGAACAATATTCTTGATAAATTGGAGCAAAATCTGTTGACAGCTGTTTTGGTGGGTGTATACTCCAGCCAATCTGTGGTGAAAAGTGGGTGGAAGTGGGTCTATGGATTCTGCTCGCGGTTCCCATGAGCCGGTTCTAGTCGATGAGATCGTATTCTGGCTGCAGTGCAAACCAGGTGGAGTTTACGTGGACTGCACTCTTGGATATGCAGGGCTCGCTACCCGGATCCTTCATCGCACGGCTCCAGATGGCATTCTCATCGGGATCGATCGCGATGCGGCTGCGCTCGAAGAATCCCGCTTGCGCCTGCAGGGCGTGATGTCCCGGGTACATCTCCGGCATGGGAATTTTTCGGAGCTCAAAACGCTGGTAGCTCAGGTCGGGGTCCATCATGTGGATGGGGTGATCTTCGATCTCGGTGTGTCGTCGCCGCAGCTCGATCGGCCGGAGCGTGGATTCAGTTTTCGCGACGATGGCCCATTGGACATGCGCATGGATCAGAGCGAGGGGCGCACGGCCGCCGACCTCATTCGCGAGATGCCCGAACGCGAATTGGCCGACGTGATTTATCAGTTTGGCGAGGAGCGGTATTCGCGCAGAATCGTCCGCGCGATCGTAGAGGCGAGAACGCAACGGATCATTGGGACGACGAGGGAATTGGCGGCGGTGGTGGAGCATGCCGTGCCTGCTTCTTACCGGCATGGGCGAATCCATTGCGCCACGCGGACGTTTCAGGCGTTGCGGATTGCCGTGAACCGGGAATTGGATGTGCTCGAGCCGGCGCTGCGCGCTGCCGTCGATCTTGTGGCGGCCGGAGGGCGAGTCTGTGCCGTGTCGTTCCATTCGCTTGAGGACAGAATTGTGAAACACACGTTTCGGGCTTTGGCGAATGGTCCGGAGGCTGCGGTGAGGGTGCTCACAAAAAAACCGGTCATCGCTTCGGAGAGCGAGCGTGACCATAACCCACGGTCGCGCAGCGCCAAGTTGCGTGTCGTGGAGCGGTTGTCCAAGGAGTCTATGCAATGAAAGCCGTCGCGTTTGCCGCGGTCACGTCGTTGGTGTTGCTCTTCGTATGGGAACGGGTGGACATCGTTCGCATCGGCTACCACATCGAGCGGCTGAAAGCGCAAAAAGTGCTGCTCGAGCGTGAGCGGGATGAACTGCAAGTCAAGCTGTCGGGTCTCACGGCGCCTGAACGGATCGCACGCTTGGCCAGCGACAAATTGGGGATGTTGCAGCCGGAAAAGGGGCAGGTGGTCGTGATTAACTTTGAGCCGGAAGCGCCTGCAAATCCCGTCGCCGCAGAAGGCGAAATCCGGATTGCGAAGAACATGGTCACCCGGAGAGCGCGATAGTGGCTTCGACCTCCTTTCGTGGGCGCCGGATTCTGGTGGCTTGCGGATTGTCGGGTGCCTTTATCCTCGTGATTGTTCGCCTGGTGAATCTTCAGGTGATGCAATCCGCGGAACTGACCGTCAAGGCGGACCGGCAACATCAGAAGAACGTGACGCTGGAGGGGGCGCGCGGCACCATTTACGATCGGAACAGCAAGGTCCTGGCGATGAACATGGAGGTACCGTCTGTGTTCGGGGTACCCGCCTCGCTCGGTAACCCCGGGGCGGCGGCACGCAATCTCTCGCCGATTTTGCATGTGAAAGCGACAGAACTCGAAAAAAAGTTGAAGCAGGAAAAGCATTTCGTCTGGCTGGCGCGAAAACTGGAACCGGAGCAGGGGCGGCGGCTTGAACGGCTGGGCCTCGACGGCGTCGGTGTGGTGATGGAAGGGCGCCGGTTCTACCCGAAGGGCCCCCTGCTGTCGCACGTGCTGGGGTTTGCCGGGATGGACGATCGCGGCCTGGAGGGCGTGGAGCTTCGGTACGAGCAATATTTGCGCGGAGAAAAGCGAGCGGTCGTCTTGCAGCGGGATGCCTT
>VOPT01000009.1 GCA_009594865.1 Nitrospira sp.
AGCGATGGGCATAGCTTAAACTCGGATGAAATCTGTCTTGACAGAGGGGTCCACTTTATATGCCTGGCTTCCGAGTTCCAGCTCACATGATCACCCACTTTAATTCAGATCCATGGCAATCCCTCCGAGCAACGTGAGTGAGCATTATGCCCCCACCTCGCTCACTCCCATACTGAGATGGTGCCCAGGTACGCTTCCCATCAGCAAGCCCGGTATAATGAGCCAGTCGTTATGAACCCAGGAGGGGTCTCGGCATGGATATCGTATCCCACGGTTTGTGGGGGGGCGTTGGTCTTCGGGCGTAAAGGCCGCACGAGTTTTTGGCTGGCATTCGGGATAGGCCTCGCTCCGGACTTGTTTTCGTTCGGCATCTTGTGGATAGCCGCTACTCTCGGCCTCTCGCCGAAACCTGATTTCAGCCATGGCACGCCGCCGGCGTCCACCATTCCACCCTACGTGCATCATCTGTACGATGTCACACATAGCTTCGTCGTCTCCCTCGCCATGTTTGCCATCTTGTGGCTTGTCATGAAACGACCGGTGTGGGAGCTCGGCGCCTGGGGTTTACATGTCTTGGTCGACATCCCGACCCATTCGTTTGCGTTTTTTCCGACCCCCTTTCTCTGGCCGCTCTCGGACTGGAAATTCGATGGGTGGCAATGGAACCAATCCACCATTCTCATCCCGAACTTCACGGTCCTGTTGCTGCTCTACGGCTGGTTTCTGTTACAGCAGGGACGGCCCGTTTTTAAGCCGGAGCGCGCGCGCGACTGAACCGAGTCGGTCGGTAGCCCGCGTGACAACCGTCTCCCGCTCCTCCCTCGCTCTGATTGCATTCTCATAGACCGCGATGCGGCAAGCGGTCTACAATGCGCCGGTTTCTTCTCGTCACTTGTCCTTTCACATCGGAGAACATCCATGGCAGCCAGCCAAACCTATACCGTGACCGTTCTCCTGGACGTGAACGAGACGCAAGACGTTGACGATCGGGCGGAAAGTCGCAGTTACATCGTAGCGGATCGCGCATCGAGCCAGGCCGTGATCATCGATGCCGTCCTCGAGAACATCGAACGCGATGTCCGGATTCTGAAGGAACTAGGCCTGACCCTGCTGTTTGCGGTCGAAACCCATGTGCATGCCGACCACATCACTGCCGCGTCGCTCCTCAAGGACCGCACGGGCGCGCAGATTGTCTATGGGGGTGGCGCAGCTGGTGCCGTCACGGGCGCCGATGTCTTTCTGTCTGACGGGCATGAACTCAAGTTCGGCCACAGTTCGCTGACGGCGCTGGCGACGCCCGGTCACACGGACGGTTGCACAAGTTATGTGTTGCCGACTGCGGTTTTTACAGGCGATGCGCTGTTCATTCGAGGGAATGGCCGAACGGATCTCCAAGGCGGATCAGCGGCCACGCTCTTCGACTCGGTGCGTCACAAGCTCTTTGCACTGCCTGACGAGACCATCGTGTATCCCGGGCACGACTATCAAGGCCGGGTCTCCTCTACTATCGGCGAAGAAAAGCGCTTCAACGAGCGGCTCAATCTTTCGATCGACAAAGACACCTTTATCGAGGTGATGAACAGGCGGAAGCAACCAAGGCCTGCCAAGATCGATATCGCCGTTCCTGCGAATCTGCGGGCCGGTCGCCTCGAGCGATAAGCATGAGCAATGTGGCCGCCGGCATACTCAGAGATGCAGATGATGCACCGGGAGCCGTCTCTTGACTGAGAGGGCCCAACCGAAGATAGTGGGGGTGCATGCGCCCTGACCGCACAACTGCCCGGAAACCTGTTCTTTCTATCTTGCTTGCGTCCATCGTCTGGAGCCTCACCTCCTGCGCCTCATCACTAGACATGTCACACGAACGGATCGCGGCACCTGGTCCTGAATGGGGAATCGTCATCGGGTCAGTGCTGGTGCGACAGGACCGGACAAGTTCAGGCGCGAGACCAGCCGCAAGCGATCCGTCCATGATGTTTGAGTTTGATGTGGTGCAGATTCAGCCGGGCGATCCCAAGGGCGAAAGTCCCCATGCAGCCCGATACCAGGTGGACGCCACGGTCGGACAGGAACGGCCGTTCCTGTCCCGGCTACGCCCCGGGCGGTATCTCTTCAAAAACTTTTACCGAACGGGCATGTCCGGCACGGGAGGCGACCTCAATCTCGTCTTCGAAAGCCAATCGGGGCGGGTGGTCTATATAGGACAATTGCTTGTCGAGGTACCACCGCACCTGACCCGCGGGGAGGACTATCGCTTTTCCGTGCAGGACGCCCATGAAACCACCTTCTCGCAACTGGCTCCCCAACATCGCGATCTGGCGCAACAGGCCATTACGATCCCCATGCAGATTCGCTCGGACGACAGCCGCTGACAGATCAGAGCCGACCGCAGCATCCAGGAGGCCGGTCGGCACCTTCCGAAGGATTCCCCTCTTCCGGGTGACCTTCATTTCCTTGTGAATTCAGAGCCCAACGCCTACACTCTCCCCCATGGAGCACCTGCATATTCCGACAGACCACCGCATGACCAGGCTTTCACCCGAAAGAAAGTTGGAGCTATGTCGCAATTCCTGAAATTGTCCGTCTGCCTGAACCTCATCCTGCTCGGTTTCTTTCTCACCGGCTATGTCGGTCCCAGCGTGAAGACGACGTTCATGCCCGATGTCGAAGCGCCGGTGATCGGCAACCACACCAGGATTCATCCCCTCGGCATTGTCATCGGATCGGTCACCCTCGGCGATCGCGTGTTTGTCGCGCCTGCCGCGTCAGTCCGGGGTGATGAAGGGCGGCACATCCATATCGGTAACGATAGCAATGTGCAGGACGGAGTCGTGGTTCATGGCCTCGAGACCTTCGAGGGCGACCACGAACTTCCTGAGAACGAAGTCGAGGTGGATGGCAAGCCCTACTCTGTGTACATCGGAGATCGCGTGTCGCTGGCCCACCAATCGCAGGTCCACGGACCGGCCAAAGTCGGCAACGACACCTTTGTCGGGATGCAGGCGCTGGTGTTTCGCGCGGAGTTGGGCAATCGTGTCGTGGTTGAACCGGGCGCCAAAATCATCGGAGTCAAGGTGCCTTCAGGACGATACGTGCCGGCACTCTCGGTGGTGACGACCCAGGATGTCGCTGATACCCTGCCGCTGATCACGGATCGTTATCCCTATCGCAACCTGAATGACGGCGTAGTCCGCGTCAACGTCCAATTGGCTGAAGCCCTGCAACCCCAAGTGATCGCTCGCTAGGACGGGACTCGGCCGGTATTGTGCGGGAATCTCAGCAAGAGATTCATTCATACTCATCACGTTTACTATTCGATCACACTGAATTCGTAACGGGAGCCGGTCAGCGCCGCCAGTAACTCCGATGCATGGTCCCGCCCGCGGGTTTCCATGGTGACGTCCAACGCCGCTTCGTTCAGTCCAACGCCATAGTGGGCACGGTTGTAAGAGGTCTCCACAATATTGGCACTAGCCTTGGCGATCACCGAAGTGAGTCCTTCAAGCGAGCCGGGATAGTCCGGCAGCAGCACACGCAGCCGCAGCCGTCTTCCATCCCTGACCATCCCCCGTTCGATGATGCGGGCCAGCAGATTCACATCAAGATTTCCTCCGGACACGAGCACGGCGATGTTTTTTCCGCGATGCCCCGTCTTGTCCTGTAACAAGGCCGCCAACGCCACCGCCCCTGCTCCCTCCGCGACGGTCTTTTCTCCTTCAAGTAGCGTCAGGATCGCGGCGGCGATTTCGTCTTCATCGACGGTGACCATCTCGTCGACGTAGCGTTGCACTAACGGCAGGGTCCGGGAGCCGGCTGTTCTCACCGCAATCCCGTCCGCCAAAGTCGGGCTGGCCGGTAGTTCCACCGGAAGGCTGCTCCGGAGCGCAGCGGTCATCGATGGGAGGCGGGTCGTTTGCACACCCACGACTTCCACATTGCTCGCCCGTTCCTTCACGGCACAGCCGACGCCACCGATCAGCCCTCCGCCTCCTACCGGAACAACGATTACGTCCAAGGTCGGATTCTGTCGTAACAGTTCCAAGCCGAGCGTCCCCTGCCCTGCGATCACCTCCTCATCATCGAAAGGATGAATGAAGGTGGCGTGCCGCTCCTCACTTCGCTCAATCGCCGCCCGGCACGCCTCGTCGTAATTCTCTCCGTGCAGCACGACATCCGCGCCATGCTTACGCGTCGCCGAGAGCTTCACGAGGGACGTCGATCGAGGCATCCAAATCTGAACCGGAATGTTTTGTTGCGTCGCATGATAGGCCACCCCCTGCGCATGGTTTCCGGCCGAGGCCGCAATCACGCCGCGGCGCCGTTCATCGTCGGTCATGGTGAGAATTCGATTGAGGGCGCCACGCTCTTTGAACGATCCGGTCATCTGCAGATTTTCGAGCTTGAGAAAAATCGTATTGCCGGTGACCTGCGACAACGTCCTGGAATGCACCAGGGGGGATTCATAGATCGACGACGCAATACGCGTCGCGGCGGCTGCTATTGAGTCCACTGTCACCATGGCCCTGCTCTCCTTTCACTGCCTCGACCGGATTTCGCCAACAAAAAACCCCTGACGGGTTTGAATCCGCCAGGGGCCTCTGCTCAGTCAGTACGACGTGGGGTAGCAGGCAGGCTCAGGCGTGGCCGGCGATCATCATCGCCGCCGCCATGCTAATACCGATGCCCTGCCGGTTCAGAGTCACGTTCGATCCGTTACGAATTCAAACAGCGTTCACGTCTCGAAGCATATACCAGAGTCTGACGTGGATCAAGCACACTGTTGCTTCGTGCTCGTGAACCAGAAACATGAAAAAGGCGGATTCGATCCACGAGCATCGCCGTCGCGGGAATGATGTGGCTCTCCCATCTCGTGGGTCACCACAGTGGCGCCATCTCCCAAATCGCGTCGTAGCGCAGAGGTCGAAGCGTTTCGCCCGGTGTGCACCTGTGTCGTGTGACAACAACACGCCGGTACACATGGACGAGTGCCTCGAGAACACGTAGAATAACTCCGTCGAACTCCTTCCCTTCGTATCAAGCCGGAGCCGCCTGGTTCATCGCTCACGCACCGGCGACGTCGGGTGAATGTGTTTACCTCCCGTGGAGAGCGCCATGCAAAAGACCCGCATCATCTGCACCATCGGTCCGGCGACAGATTCCTACGAAATGCTGCAGAAGCTCTATGACGCCGGGATGAGTATCGCCCGGCTGAACATGTCCCATGGAGACCACGAGTCTCACGCCAAGGTCATCCAGCACATCAAGACCCTGAACCGGAAAGTAAAGTTCCCCATCCCCATTCTTCTGGATACGCAAGGCCCGGAGATCCGCACCGGAGATCTGTCGAACGAATTGGACTTGCGGCAAGGCGACATCGTCTCCGTCACCACGCGCGGGCCGTTGAACGTCGAGGAAAGCTCCATCCACATCAACTATGCCGACTTGCTTGAAGCGGTCAACGTCGGCGACCGGATCACCGTCGACAATGGCTTGATCAATTTCGAGGTGCTGGAGAAGCATGAACGCCACATGCGCTGCCGCGTCTTGGATGGCGGGCTTTTGAAAAGCAAGCGCCACGTGAATCTCCCTGGGGTGCGAGTCAACCTTCCGGCGATCACGCCAAAAGACACAAAGGATATTCTGTTCGGCCTGGAACGAGACGTCGATTTCATCGCGCTGTCATTCGTGCGCGAGGCCGGAGACATCCAGCAACTGAAAGCGCTCATGGGCGACAAGGTCGGGCGGGTGAAAATCATCGCCAAGATCGAGGATCAGGAAGGTGTCAAAAACCTCGAGTCGATCATCAAAGAGTCGGACGGCATCATGGTTGCGCGCGGCGATCTCGGCGTGGAGATCAATCTGGAAGATTTGCCCAATGTGCAACGCACGATCGTGCGACTCTGCGCCGAGTACGGCAAACGCGTCATCGTGGCCACGCATCTCCTCGAATCCATGATTCACCACCCGCATCCCACCCGCGCCGAGGTCACCGATGTGGCCAATGCGATCTACGAAGAGGCCGATGCCGTGATGCTCTCCGGCGAAACGACCGTGGGAAAATACCCCGTGAAGTGTGTCGAATACCTCCGCAGGATTGCGCTCAAGTCTGAAACGATCCCGGGATTACAATTTGCCAAACGATTGCGCGATGTCGGGAATAAACAGCAGCTGGCGGCAGCGGCGGTGCAGCTGGCAGAGGGAGTCAAGGCTAAAGGCATCGTCGTGATCACCCGACGCGGGATCATGGCTGATCTCGTCGCTAATTGTCGGCCGTTTGCCACGAATATCTATGCGTTCACAAACATGAGCCAGCCCCGGCGGACGATGTTGCTGAATCGCGGCGTCTTTCCCTTCAAAATCGACTTCAGTTCAGAGCCTGAAAAGACACTCCAAACGGCATTCCGCATCCTGAGGGATCGCGAACAGTTCCAGGCCGGAGACAAGGTGGTGATCATCTCAGATGTCCTGGCGCAGCAACGGGTCGACTCGATTCAGATTCGCGACGTGCCATCGGATGAGCTGCCGGTTGACGCGTGACCGTCTAGTCGAGAATCTCCACCTCGACCAGTTTCGCGAGCAAGATCAGCGATTCCTGCCAACCGAGATAGCAGGCTTCGGCAGGAATCACCTCCGGAATCCCTTCCTGAACGGCGGTCATCTCCGTACCGCACGACACCTGTTTCAACGTAATGGTCACGTGCATCTCCCCCGGCAGATTCGGGTCGTCGAACGTGTCCGTATAGCGGATCCGCTCATAGGGCGAGAGTTCAAGATATTTGCCGCCGAAGGAGTGGCTTTTTCCAGTGGTGAAATTCGTGAATGACATCTTGAAGGTGCCGCCCACCTTGGGGGCCATGTGATGGACTTTTCCGGTGAATCCGTTCGGCGGCAGCCATTTCGCCATTGCGTCCGCATCAAGGAAGGCGCGGTAAATTCGTTCTGGCGTCGAGCGAAGGACGCGGTGAAGGCGAACGGTATTAGTCGGCATGGGCGAGACTCCTTTCCAACAACCACGCTCCCGGTCAGCGAGAAGCGTGCTCAGCAATCGCTCAACGCAGGATGCCAGGATTCACGTATTCCTGTCCAGACAACAGGTCGGCACGGCCACGCATGGAAGAAGGAGAAGCGGTCTGTTAGAGTAACGGAACTAGGCATCAGCCTAGCCCATACGCATCGGTGACATGACAACCACCTGATGACACTCCCAGTCGGCTGGGCCAGCCATAACAAAGTCCGCGTACATTGGATAAGGATGACATTATGAACTTTCGGCATCGCGTCACCGCTCAGACCTTCGCGTCTGTCGCCTTCACCTGTGGCCTCGTTCTCGCGAGCCTCACCGCCTCCGGCTGTCAGACCGCCTATTATGAAACGATGGAAAAACTCGGGTATCACAAACGCGACCTGATGGTCAGCGACGTCAAAAAGGCTCGTGACGCCCAGCAGGACGCGAAGGAACAATTTAAGTCGGCGCTCGATCGCTTCACCAAAACGTTGAACATCCAGGGCGGCGAGCTGCAGGATAAGTACGAGGTGTTGAACGACGAATACCAGCAGAGCGACAAACGCGCGCAAGCCGTCCGCAGCCGCATCGCCTCAGTGGAAGACGTGTCGGATGCCCTCTTCACGGAATGGGAGGGGGAATTGAAGCAGTATGCGAACGCGTCGCTACGTCAGAAAAGCCAGCAGCAGCTCAGGCAAACGCGAACTCAGTACGGGCAATTGATCAAGGCCATGAAACGCGCGGAAGCCAAGATGGATCCCGTGTTGGCCGAACTCAAGGATCATGTCTTGGTTTTAAAACACAACCTGAATGCGCAGGCCATTGCGTCGCTGAAGAGTGAATTGACCACGGTGGAAGGCAACATCGACGTGCTGATCAAGGACCTCAACGCGTCCATCCACGAAGCGGATACCTTCATCGCCTCCATGGACAAAGACAACGCGTGATCGCCCGCTATCCCCGTCTGCGGATGTTCATCACTGCGCAACCGCCGATCAGACCTGAGAGGGCTGGACGCTCGACGAACAGCTAGACAAGAGCCGGGTCTGGTTGAGTCGGCTTGCGACGACGCCTGGATGCGGCAATCCGCGCCCCAAGCAGGCTCATTCCAAATGCCGCACCAATCAGGGCAGGCCACACCAAGGACTTCAGCCACCCGGAACTCGAAATCGTCGCCGGCCACAACCAGGCCGCCCAGGGGAGCGCCGATCCCACAAGGGAGAAGGCCGCATGAACAGGGGGAAGCCTGAAGAGCCACACGAGGAGTGCTCCCGAGAGGGCATAGGCGGGAAGAAATAGCAGGAGCAGGAAAAAGACCCCGTTGAACAGCGCCGCAAAGCATAGAAAAAACCACAGCAGCCCCGCCAGAAACCCGACGAAGATACCGAATCCTGTCCGGCCGCCTGTTTGGCGTGTCGTCTGCATGACCAGAGTGTAGCCCGGGACGACGAGCGCACCAAGGAGTTTTCTATTCGGCGACTATTTCGTCGCGGCCGGAGCGTGAGCGGTGCGTTCGGTACGCGCCTTGGATGCCTCCACCTCCGGCAGTGGTTGTCCGATGAGGCCCTGCAGATAGGCCTGATCTACCGCCTCGAACAGGGCTTGCCGTGCAGCCCCTTCCGGCCCCTCGACGGCCATCACCACATTGTGCGCCGCGAGGCCGATACTCCGGCCGGCACTCGGCGTACCGAATGTCGCGACTGTGGGAGCGGATTCCGGAAATCGCTCCAGGTTCATCGCCAGACGCACGGCAAGTTCCTGCGGGTAGGATTCCAATCGCTTGGCCTGCGCGCGCAGCACGTCGGTGCGCGATTTCACGCTGGCCACATGGTCCGTCACGACTTTTTTCGCCGCATCTTCGAGCTTTTTTCCCTCCGACATCGCGCGATTCACTTGCTCCTGCTGCTCAGGTGTAAAGGGAGGATCTTTCCGGCTGCGGCGGGGCGCCGCGTCGTAGGCGGCCTTCATCTGGGCAAGCACCTGCTTATACTCTGCATCTTTGTCCGCCGGCAATTTCTCCAGATCCTCGATCTGCTTCTCGAGGCCTTTGCGTTCAGCATACAGACGGTCGGCCTCCGCTTTGGGGAACTTGTACAGATACCCTCCGCCCACACTCACTGCGAACGCCCCTATTGGGTCGGCCTTACAAAACGAGAGTCGCGGCGGACGGGAAAAATCAAACGGTCCGCCACGCCGTTCGCTGTTGGCAATGGGGGCGGGCAACGCAGCTGCCAAAGCTGCCTCTGCTCGAGCCGCGAAGACCAATTCCTCTGACGTGGCGTTCCGCACACCATCCACGCAATCCGCGCGCGCCACATCCGGCATGCCACACATGACCATCGCGAGCATCAACGCACCACCCAAACCAAACCTTGTCTTACGCATCGCAGTCCTCCCCTGTGGGTGCCAACGACTCTCACCGGCCTGTGCGGTCCCGGCGACCGGAGTATTATGGGATGCTCCTGAGAAGTCAAGGCGGGTACGGACTTGCAGTGAGCACAGACGTCTTGAACGATCGTAGCGGTTTGACTAAGATCCCCCCATGGGGCACCCCTCCTCCCCTTGTCCGCAGGACAATCCTCAAGTGCAGTCGCTCCGCCGCGAGTTGAATACCGAATCGATTGCGCGCCGGCAGGCGGAAACCGACATCGACCGCTTCTTCGACCTTTCGCTGGACATGCTCTGCATCGCCAACGCGGAGGGCTATTTCATCCGGCTGAATCCGGCGTTCACCCGTACGTTAGGCTGGAGCCTCGATGAACTCATGAGTCGCCCCTTCCTCGACTTCGTGCATCCGGATGATCGGGCGAGCACGCTGCTCGAAGTCGAACGCCAGATCGGCAGGGGTGAACCGGTCCTGGAATTTCAGAACCGCTATCGGCACCAGGACGGCTCCTGGCGCTTGTTGTCGTGGAAATCCACCGCGCATCCGGACGGAAGTCTGTACGCGATCGCGCGCGACGTCACGGAGCGCGAGCAGACGGCACAGGCGTTACGTCGTTCCCATGAGGAATTGGAGCGTCGCGTGCAGGAACGCACCGCCGAACTCCAGCAACGCAACCGAGATTTGGAAACGCTGCTGTACGTCAGCTCGCACGATCTGCGCGAGCCATTGCGATCGATTTCAAACTTCTCGCAATTGGTCCGCGAGCGCTACGCAGACCGCCTGGACGCCAAGGGTCTCGATTACATCGATCGTGTCATGCGTGCCGCGCAGCACATGGACCAGCTCATGGAGGAGCTCCTGACGCTGTCAAGGGCGCAACGATTGGCGATGCCCTATGAAGAGGTCCGCGGCAGGGACCTGGTCAAAGCAGCCTTGGCTCAACTGGATGAGACGATCCGGCGCACGGGGGCGCATGTCTACGTGGCTCCCCATTTTCCCTCGTTTCGAGTCAACAAAACGTGGATCCCGCAGGCGCTCTACAACCTGATTGCCAACGCGCTGAAGTTTCACCGGCCGGGAGAAGTCCCCCACATCGACATTGCCCCCTACAGGGTCATGGAGGAGACGAACCCCTTCGTGGGTCTGATGGTGCGAGGCCGTGGGATTGGCGTGGAGCCGGATCAGGCGCAGCGGATCTTCCAACTGTTTTATCGGACTGTCGGACGTGAGGTGAGCGGCACCGGCGCGGGCCTGGCCATCGTCCAGCAAATCGCGCAGCGGCACGGTGGCCGCGTGTGGGTGCAACCGCGGGACGGCGACGGCTCTGAATTTGTCCTGCTGTTCGGCAGCCAGTCACTCGTCGATGAAACGCCGACGGCCTGAATTCGCCACACTGCGAATCGGGCTTGTCCGCGGTGATGTAGGGGACGGGCTCAGACCGTAGATTTCTCATGGTCATCGTGAATAACGCTCAGCGGCCCGATGGAGAGAGCCCGTGGCCGCTGACCGGCCCGATGCTCCCTCCTCTCCCGGAACCTCCGCGATTCGTCTTCATTTCATCGTCTGGAAGAACTTATCAACTCGTCCCAGTCGCTCACTCGCTGAGTCCAGCCCGCAAGTCGCCCGGCTGAGTCGGTAACAGCATGATACAGTTCGGGTTCAATCCCTGCGACTTCAGGGTGTCGATGCTCCCCAGAATTTTATCCGCCTTCAGGTCAATCACCGTGATGGACCCATCGCTCATCCCGTCCAGATTGAGAAAGCTGTTCTGAACAAACAGATATCGCTCGTCCGGCGACAGCACGCTGTGATGCGCGCCGGCGGCCGCGGCGATTGTCTTGAGAAACTTCGGGTGCCCGGGGTCGCTGTTGTCGTAGAGGTTGACGAACCCCGGCTTGGCGGTGGTGACGAACAACCGGTCCCCTTTGGCGTTGTACAGCATTTCGAGCGGCATGCCCTGCTGCCGAGGGCCAAAGTCATCCACCTGATGGAACGAAAACGTCTTATCAGACGGGTTCCACTGACCGGCCCACAACGTCCCTTCGAGCATGTTGGTGATATGCACAGCGGGAGGATTCGAATTCGGACTGAACATCACTTCAACGGGAGCAGACTTTGCCGGAGAGGGTTGTGATGACACCTTGTGGGTTGAAAGCACCTTGCCGCTAGCGGCTTCCATGACCGTGATGGATTCTCCCGCATCGGACATGTCCGGCTTGACGGTGCTGGTCACGAGCACGCGGTCAATGCCGTTGTGAATGGCAATCCCATGCGGATACTGAATCGTGGCCGCCGACGGCCCCGCCGCGCTGACCGCCCTCATCGGCCGATCGAGCAGCGCGTCTCCCATGATGACGTTGTTCGAGCCCATGCAGGTGAGGTACCAAGTGCGGTTATCCTCTGACACGGCCAGATCTTCCCCCATCTGACAATCCGGCACATCGATCGCCCGCAATCGATAGGGAAACTCTCTGAGATTCACCACATGCAAAAGGCTTTTTCCCAATGCCGTGACATAGGCTTTACTTCGATCGCGATTGAAGAAAATATGATGCGCCACGAGATCAGACGGCAGGGGAATCTCCATCAGAATCTTTCCGAAATTTCGAGATTCTGGATCGATGTCCATGATGGCAATGCCTTCTCGTCTGACCGGTTGATCCGGCTTGCTCTCATAGTTGAGCAAAGCCAGGATTTCCGCCGATGCCACCCCATTGCACGCAAGGAACACTCCCAGGGCCAATATGAATGATCGGTATCGTTTCATGATTATCTCCTCCTCCAAGACGACAGACGCCTGCCGCTGTCTTCGCCAGCCAGACTGCGGCAGTGCTGCTTCGCAATGGATCATGCCTGTTGTACAGTGGGCCGATCAGATCGGCCCACCGGTTCCTTCCCAGTTACTTCATTGCGTGGGTGCCATGCGTGATGGCTGCGCCCGCTCGCAAGGCAGCCGCCACGAGCACCGATTCAGCGATCTCCGAGTCCGATGCGCCCAGGTCTCTGGCCTTGTTGGTGTGCAGTTCGATGCAGTAGGGACACTGCGTCGTGAACGCCACGGCCATGGCCATCAGTTCCTTGTATTTGACGGGAATTGCGCCGGGCGCCAGTGCTGCCTTGTCGAAGGCCACGAAGGCTTTCATCCCTTCCGAAGCATGTGTCGCCAACGTCTTCATCTTCTCCAAATTCGTGATGTCGTACAGGCTCGTCGCCTGTTCCATGCCGGTGGTGGTTGCGTTCGTCATGATGGGTCTCCCTTGTATGAGATAAGAGGTGATTACGCTCGAATGCCGATGACTTCCAGATATTCGCCGTAGACCGTCGTGCAGTCCGGTCCTGCCTGATTGTGCGCCGTCCACAGCGTGTCCAAATCCCGCCGTAAGTGCGCCTGCCCTTCGTTGTCGAGAGACGCAAATGCCCGGTTGGTCGGTCCATAGTAGAGACGGAAGAATTCCACGACCTCGGAAGGAGGAAATGGATAGCTGAAGAGATACTGCCGTCTGGTCAGGCTCAGGGTGGACAATCCGTGACCAAGGCGTTCTTGAACCGTGGCTTCGTTGCCCCACAGCACGGGCGACGGCATCCCGGACGGTCCGATGAATTTCGCCACATTCTTGAACATCTGTCCCACGAACCCTTCCGCCGTCCAGTTCGCCATGGCCAGCGTTCCTCCGGGTGTGCACACCCGCAACAGCTCCTGCGCTACCAGCTCAGGCCGCGGCGCAAACATCGCCCCGATCAGACTCGTGACCACGTCGAAACTGGCCGCTTCATAGGGAAGTGCTTCCGCATCGGCCACTTCGAATCGAGCCCTCACCCCTTCCGCACGGGCTCTGGCTTGTGCGCGCGCCACCCAATTGGCAGCGATGTCCACACCCGTCACCTCCAGCCCGTCCTTTGCCGCAATCAACGCGAGTTGGCCCGATCCGCATCCCACGTCCAGCAACCGGCATCCCGGCGCGACCTGGAGACGTTCATAGAAATCCCTGGCACCGCCTTCCATATATCGTGAGAATCGATCGTACTCCCCCGCTGTCCAAATGGTCTGGAGACGGGTTTTCAAGCTATCGATCTCCGGTATCACCGTGTTCGTCGTCATGGCCTCCTCCTCCCTGTGTATGTTGGCTGTCGCCGTTTCGCTGCTGCGTCCCGTCTGGTCGCACTATAGGACAGAGGCTGGTTCGAGTCTTATCAGGGCGTCTGGTTCTCTTAGCAGGAGCATGCTAAGCTCGCGGTTCATCTTGCCGAGCGTCCGGCCGGTTTAGCCGATGCGCGTTGCCTGATTGGTGGAACCACAATGGATGTCCTCTCCGAGGTACTGAAGACCGTCAAACTCGACGGCGCGGTGTTTTTCAATGGAGAATTCTCCGCCCCCTGGTGCATGCGTGAACCGGACTCCTGCACCATGGCCGACTACCTGTCTCCTCGATCCGTCCATGTGATTATTTTCCATTTGATCCTCGAAGGCCGTGGCCACGCCTGCATCGGACAAGACCATCGTCGTGTCCCGCTGGTCGCGGGTGACATCGTCATGTTTCCACAAGGCGACTCGCACTTGATGGGGAATGGCCCTCCCGTCACGCCGGTCGACAGCAGAATTCAATTACAGGAGGTGATCGCTGAAGGGAGGATGCTGTCGCAAACGGGCGGAGGAGGAGAACTGACCAAACTGGTCTGCGGGTATTTGACCTGCGATCCGCATTTAAGCCGCATCTTTCTCGCCGGCTTGCCTTCGATGATCAAGCTCAACATACGAGAGGATGCATCGGGAAAATGGTTGGAGGATACGTTTCGCTATTCGGTCGACCAGGCCAATGCGTCTCGTCCCGGCGGGGCAACGGTCATCGCCAAATTATCAGAAGTGTTGTTTGTCGAAACGCTGCGGCGGTATATCGCGCGGCTCCCTCCGGAACAAACCGGATGGCTCGCCGGAGTGCGCGACCCCGACATTGGAACGGCCCTCGCTGCGCTTCATCGCGCCCCCGCCGAGCCATGGACCATCGCGTCCCTCGCCGCCGAAGTGGGCCTGTCACGATCCGTGCTGGCCGAACGCTTCCGGCGTTATCTGTCTGAAACGCCCATCGCTTACCTCACCCGCTGGCGTCTTCAACTCGGCGCGCAACTGCTCGCATCCACCAACCGCAGTGTCGCAGAGATCGCCGCTGAAGTCGGCTATGAGTCGGAACCGGCGTTCAACCGCGCCTTCAAACGAGAGTTCGACCTGCCTCCCGCCAGATTCCGCAGCCGATCGAAAGCCGACCGCGATACGGCGGCACGCGGAGAGACTTCGAGCAAGGGAACGCGCAGCAGCGGAGGATAATTCTCGTCCGTCAACCGCAACGGAGGATCATCGAACGGCCACGTCGCAACCGGTTCAGCGATCAGCCCCGGCCAGGTGCACCTCCGGCCCTTCGAATCGACCGTCCATGGCTTTGCACTTCGTCCACGGGTGCGCAGCCGCGCCGGCAACCGCGCCCACCATGGCGAACGGCATGGCCACGACAAAGAGCGGCACCCCGATACCATACCCGAGCCATTGCATCGCCATGCTCTCCCGCTTCTGCCCCGCCTCGACGACCTGTTCGGCTGGATACAATGGAAAGGTGCCGTACTCACTTCCGAGACTCGCGCTCTCGCCGATTGTCCGGCAACGGGCTTCAGTCAAGGCAGGCATCAACATCATCAGGCATACCACCATCGAAACAACTTTCATCGGCGATCACCTCCCTCGTTTCCCATCAGGAGCCCTGACAGGCGTTCCATTTCAAGAATCAGGTAGCTGGCACGTCATCATCAGGGTCGGGAAGCAGCACATCCCGTGCCGGTTGTTCAGCCGGAAAGATGACGATGATGTCCTTCTGAAATTCATGGCGAGGTCGAACGTGGTCTATTGGAAACGTGGCCTATCTCGCTGTGCGAGCGACGACCATGCATGAGGTGGGGGATCTGGCCGGGCTGAGTCTCGATTCCGCACGGAGCGGAGTGAGCGAAAATGCTCGATTCTCGAGCATGATCGGCCCGGCCACACATGAGCCTCTTGCCAGAAACTCCACTCTCTTACTTCACGAATGGCTGTCCGGATTTTTGCCATTCCTTCAGGCTCATGACCACGGCGGTCGTGTGCGTGAGTCCTAATTCCGCGAGGGATTGCGCCGCGAGAGACGCACGGTTTCCGCTTTGGCACTGCAGGTAGAGGGGTGTGGCCATCTGCGGCCCGGCAGGGGATCCGACATGTTTCCAAATCTGAAATTCAAGGACTCCACGGGGAATATTCACGGCGCCAGGCACGTGACCCGCGGCATATTCCTGTAGTTCACGTACGTCGATGATCAGCGCGTCGCCAGGATGGTCGCCCACGGCTCGATAGTCCTCCATGGCGATCGTCTTCACCTGCTTTGGGGCCGCTTGGATTTTCTGGGTCACAACCGGGGGAAACGTGTGCGCCGACAGAAGTGGTAACGGTGTGAGCGCCCATCCGGAGACGACGAGCAAGGAAACAAGAATTCGTCCGTTCATAGTTCTGTCCTTTTGATGGAAACCGACACGCTCGCGGTGACTAACCGGGCTCTCTTGAAAGTCTACGCCCGTCTTGCTGGTGACACAAGACAGGCTGCTTGTTGTAGGGGAGCTTGAAGGAGGCACCCTGCCAGTCAAACTGGATCCGGCGGGCAGGCAACCAGGCCGGGAGGAAGGATCTCCTTTCTTCCGCACCGATACACTAAATCGTGCATGGTCAGAGCCACGAGCGGGATTCAAATGACCCAATGAGTATCGAGAAAAGCCGTGCGACCGGCGTGGATGGGGCGATAACGGGATCAGCCGTAGAAGAACGTGACGGCCTGGGTAGGATGAAACTGCCGCCCTCGCATCACAGGCGACGGCGGCTGGGAGCGATCTAGGCGTACAAGCCGAGAAGGCGGCTAGAGATAGGCGCCGGCGCACCGCTAGGGCGTGGAAATAATCGGAATCTCCCGCGCTGACTCTTCCTTAAACTCCTGCATCTTCTTGTGAACGGCCTCATGAATTTCAGGATTGCTGCGGCAGGCTTCACTGCACGTTTCTCCCACATGTAAAATGGAACATTGCTCGCGGACCGTAGCCCTGCCCTGCACGCCATTCATCTCAAACTGCACCTTCACCGGCTCTTTGTGCAATGGGCAGATTGTCTCTGTCACAATCACGTCTTTGACGGTCTGTGGGTGTCTTGCAAATAGGTCTGCCATATGAACTCCTTACTGTGTAACGGGCAAATCGTGAACCAGCGGCCTCTCACGTCACTGTATCAAGGGACCCCTCCAGCACAAACTTCTATCGCATTTGCCGCGCGACCAGGTCACTGATGCATCCGGAGCCACCGCTGAGATAGACTCGCCGCAAGAGAACTTCGATGCAATGACTGTCACAACCGAGGAGACGTATGCCCTACGTGTTGATCATTCATGAAGTGGACGCCTACCCGGCATGGAAGAAGATTTTCGATCAGGCGGCACCGATCAGAAAACAGGCCGGTGAAATCAGATACCAGCTCTTGCGACATGAGACCGACGCTAACCGGCTCGTGCACTTCTCAGAATGGACGTCGCTCGACAACGCGCGCAACTTTTTTGAGTCGCCGGAGCTGATCGAGATCAGACGCAAAGCGGGAGTCAATACGCCGGCATTCCACTATCTGCAAGAGATTGAGCAGGGCCGGTTGTGACGGACATGACCAGCACGGTGAGGTGCTGCCCCCCCCACACGCGTTTTCAACCTTTGCTCACACTTTCGACGGCCCTGGGGTATCCTGGCCCTTCAGACGCCGGGCACCTACCGCGCTCGCCGTAAACCAGAAGAGGGGCCATCATGCGATTCGTAAAAGTAAAAGACGAGGAACGGCCCGGTGAAGTGGCCATTAATCTTGACCTGGTGCGGGAAGCGCATTTTGGCGGCGGCTTGCTGCATCTGTACTTCGAGCGCAGTTCCTCGGCGCAGGATGACATGACCTTTACCGGCGAGAACGCCCAGAAAATCTGGGCCGCGATGGGATAACACACCGGGCCTAGGCTCTCCCGTCTGAACACGTCTCGTTTCTCGGCGCGCTCACTGTCGCGTCTCGTGGGCTCCTCCCCCACCCTCTACCCGATTCGTGTTATAGCTATTCATACGGTAGCCATTCACGTCCATCGTCGGATGGACAGATCCATGCGAGGACCTCATGCCCAATCATCGCATCGACCTCAAACGTCTTGCCCGGCACGCCATGATCGATCGTGGATTGTGGCCGGACTTCTCTGCCAAAGCCATGGCCGAGTTGGCCCAGATCCACACGGCGGCGGTCGACCACGGACCGGACGTGCAAGACCTCCGCGACCTGCTGTGGATTTCCATCGACAATGATGACTCGCTCGACCTGGACCAACTCACCGTAGCGACCGAACATCCGGATCACTCGGTCACCCTGCTGGTGGCGATTGCCGACGTCGACGCGCTCGTGCCCAAAGACTCCGCATTGGACACCCACGCGCGCCACAACACCACATCCGTCTATACCTCGGGGGATATTTTCCCCATGCTACCTGAACCGCTTTCCCACGACCTGACATCACTCCGCGAACATCAGGATCGGGTGGCGGTCGTGGTGGAACTCGTCGCCGCCGCAAATGGAAAAGTGAGCGGGGCGTCGCATTATCGGGCGCTGGTTCGCAATCACGCCAAGCTCGCCTACAACAGTGTCGCCGCGTGGCTGGCGGGAACAGGGCCAGCGCCCGATGGCGTCAGCGACGTGCCGGGCCTCGAGGCCCAACTGCGCCTGCAGGATCGCGTCGCACAACAGCTCAAAGCGCGACGTCATCAGCAGGGTGCCTTGAGTCTCGAAACCATCGAGCCGCGCGCCGTGTTTGACGGAAATACCCTGACCGGTATCACCGTTGAACAGAAAAATCGTGCAAAGGAGTTGATCGAGGATTGCATGATCGCCGCCAACCAGGCGACCGCCGCCTATCTCAAGCGCAAAGGCATCCCCTCGTTCCGGCGAATCCTCCGCTCCCCGGAGCGCTGGCAGCGAATCGTCGATCTGGCCGCGAGTTGCGGGGAGCCTCTCCCTCCGCAGCCCGATGCGCAGGCGCTGGATGCGTTTCTCGTCAAACGACGTACGGCCAACCCGCTCCGGTTTCCCGATCTCTCACTGGCTGTCGTCAAACTCATCGGTCGAGGCGAATATGTGCTCGACGAGGGAGCAGGCGGCGCGCCGGAACATTTCGGATTGGCCGTGAAAGGGTATACGCATTCCACGGCCCCCAACCGTCGGTATCCCGATCTCGTGACGCAACGCTTGCTGAAAGCGGCGTTGGCGGGCACGCCGCTGCCGTACCGACCTGATGAATTAAAATATCTCGCGGACTACTGCACCGAGAAGGAAGATGATGCGGAACGAGTGGAACGGCAAATGAGAAAGTCCGCGGCTGCCTTGCTACTGCAACCGCGTATCGGAGAACGATTCGAGGCCATCGTCACCGGCCTCTCCGATAAGCGAACCTGGGTGCGGCTGCTTGACCCGCCGGTCGAGGGAAAACTTTCCGGAAGTGTGACCGGACTCGATGTCGGCGACAGACTGACCGTGGAACTGGTGAGCACGAATGTCGAACGGGGGTTCATCGACTTCGCACGAGTCGCCTCCTGATCGCAGCCTCGTGAAAACAGGCTGAGAACACAAGGGTAGCTCATGACCCCCAGAGCACCTCGGGAACGTTGGTACCTGCGATCACTGTAAACGACTCCGCTCCGAGCGTATAGGCTCCGGCCGGCAGCAGGCCGGAAAAGGAACCGGTCTCGAGGATCTGCGTTCGCGCACGTTCAATACTCTCCCGCTGATCTCCGGCAAACGGCATGACGGCCGGCACCAACTCCGGTCCAACCGTCTCCCCCTTCTTGGCATTGGCTGATCGTTTGGATCGTGGAGCAATCGATACTGCGCCATAGGCTTGGTCTATCGCTGTCAGTTCAGCTTCCAACGTTTGGAGTTGCGCATCATCGGCCGGCCGGCCCGTGGCCAGCAACGCCGTCTTCGCCCGCTGCACGAGAGATTTGTAGCGGCGGATGTCGCCCAGGTTGCGAGCTGCCTGCGCGCCTAAAAAATGCAGTACAGCTGGATCCCTCGCCAAAGCAAACACACCGTCACCCAGTGTTTCGAGCTGCCGATAGGTCCGATCGACACCGGTCCAGGCATTCTTCTTGGCAAGATGATTCATTTCCTCCGCCAGCCGTTGCACCTCGGCTTGCGACACCTCAGGAGTCTCCTGCGGACTTCGATCGATGCGGTTGGAGGGCGCCTGAGACGTGCGTTGTTGGACAACGTGCGCTAACTCATGGGCCAACAGAGCCCGTCCCGTTGCGGTCTCCGGAGCATAGGATCCGTGATCAAAGACGATTCGATCACCGGTCGTGAAGGCCTGCGCGTTGATGGATGCCGCCTGGCGCGCCGAGCGGGTGTCGGAAAAAATGCGCACGCGACTGAGATCGACACCGAAACGTGGTTCAAAAAACATGCGCGTGGAGGGGGCAGCGGCTGTCCGCTTGTCATGGGCATCAAGAGGTCAGATGTGGTCGCCATCTCTCCTCTACCTTGCCCCTCGCGCTGCGGGGATACCCCCGTTGGCCGATGCAAGACATCCCTTGCCATTCGTTCTGCGTCCCGTTCAACGCGGTCCGTCGGCGTGGTGACAACTGGCATTGATCGACGGCTCTCCTGGCCCATCGAAAAAATCGGGATGCGTCCGAAATCATACCCGGCCTGAAGACTTGGGCCATGCGACAATCTCACGCCGTCCATGCTGTTGGCACCTGCACTTGAGGGTCGGACTGATCCTGTCGTGACTGCACGGGCCGGCGGAAACGAACGATGTACGCTGGAACGATCCGTCCTTCGCATGGTGCCGTATTCCGTCTCGTGTCGTGCGGCAGGGTTGGCGCTCGACCTAATCCTTATCAAGGCACTGACAGAGACTATTTACTCCGCCCCTTCCCTCGAATCGGACGCGGAGGCGTCGGGGTTGGTTGATCGCCGAAGCGCTTTTTATCTTCTTCGATGAGTTTTTCCAAGGCCACAATTTCCGCCTGATACCCGGCAAGCTGTTGGTCGATCTGGCGAGTGAACGACGCTTTGGCCTCTGCGAGATTGGCCGCTCTCGTCTTCAATTCCGCCACGGTCGCCTCCCGGGCGGTTATCGTCGCGGCCTGGGTCGGCGGCTTCTTGAACGCCGCCTCCAGAGAGGCTCTCGCCTCGCCAATCAGTTTCGCCTGTTCTGCCACCATCTGATTTAAGGTCGCCATCGCTGCTCTCCTTTACACACGTCGTAGATTGCGGAAAACCTCGTTTGTCACATCAAAAGCTTGCACTGAGCAGGGCATGTCGTCTCAGGTTAACAGGCCCCGCAGGATGCGCAAAATGGTCGTCCAGCAAGGCCGCAGTCAGTGAAGACCCGAGGCGTACCCTTGCGGCACGTTGAGAGTCTAAACGCAACGAGAACGCCGCTGGCGATCTTTTTCCGCATCCTGCCATCCCTATGGTCGATTGAAGCCGGAAACCGGGGACGGAATCCCGCCGAAGTTCACCGGATTCGCCTGAGCCAGATTGCCCATGTACACCGCATCTTTCATGCCGTGGAAATCCACGGAGGGGATCGGGACATTCGTCTTGATGTGGTTGCCCATCACGATTGCGCTTCTGGCCGAGAGCGACACGGTGGCGGTGCCTTGGGCAGCCACACTGGCATGCCAACAGAAATTGTTGCTGAAGAAGAGGCGCTCGAAGCGGCGGAACAGATTGTCGCTCACATTTTGCTGGGCAACTTCCACCAATGCCGTCCGGCCAGGCCCGAGGAATTTGTTGTCGAGAATCTGTGCGCTGAATCCAAACACGACCTGGCCTGCACCGAAATTAATCACCTGCTCCAACCAACCGCGCATCCAGAGGGCGCGGTGTTCCTGATTCGCATCCAGTAACGCAGCGTTGGCGTACGTGATCAGATTGCTCTGTACTCTCGCTTCGAGTATCAGATCGGCAATGATGCCCCACGACAGCGCGCTAATGGTCGAATTATCCGGAGAAACCCCGGTATTCATCACTTCACAGGACTCCACGCATAATTCCCCGAGCTGGACGGAGGCGCCGATACCGATCGACGGGGCTTGCTGGTACCCGCAATTCAACACCCGGTTTTCGGTGAGGGCACACTTCGCAAATCCCACCAGGCTGAGAATGCCCCAGTTCCGCATGTCTTCGACGCGATTCTGGCTGCAGGTAAGCGAGGTATGAAAGACCGCGGTGATTCCGCCGCCACCCCGCACCAGGCTATTGTCGGCCAGGACGTTCGCCGTCCCGCCGCTGGTCGCGATTGGCCAGGCGGTGTTGGTCAGCCGGTTGCCTTGTACACGCACGCGGCTGGACGCTCCCAGGAGGATGCCGAACCCGACCTCCTGGCCTTCACTCTCCACCCGATTATCAAGCACCTCGGCGCCCTCATTGCCGAACACCACAATTCCTTCCTGCACACCAAGCACCAGGTTTCCCGACAGCCTGCCACCAACGGACCCAAGACTTCCGTTGGCACCGAGTTTGGCCAAGAGCAACGCAATCGGACGAACCGATCCCGCTTCCTTCAGCATGGAGCGGAGCTGATTGCGTTCCACGACGGCGTTCCGGCCGCTCACCGAGATGCCCCCATACTCGGGAGAATTGTAGAGAAGAATATTATCGCTGATGACACATCCATCGGCGGCGCAATCGATGCCGAACGCCTTCAACGTTCCCGCCTCCACCTCTGCCCCAAGCCGCACGATATAGTTCCCGGATATGGTAGAACCGGCAGCCAGCGAAAACGGCACTCCCGTCAGAAGACCGTTGTTCAGCACGATGCCAAAGACAAAGCCAACGATGCGATTGTCTTCGATGCGCGCCGGGAGCGACAGGTCCTGGAGAAGCAGACCGACCAACCCTCCATCGCTTTGCCGCTTGTTCGCCGCATCGAAACTGTTGCCGACAATGACGAGACCCATGCTGTCGGCCAGCGTCCAGAGTCCATATTGCACATTCTCGACGACACAGTTCATCACCCGCACGTCGGTGCTGCGGCTGACGAGAATCCCCGCAACCTGATTGGATACCTGTGCATGCAGGAGGCACTGCTCGATCTTAGCGTCGCGGCAACGATCAATGGCGATCATGGCCTGCAGGCCCTGTCCCTGCTGAGCTTTGGTTTCGAGCTGAAACGACAATCCAGTGACCGTCACATGCTCCAACAGCAACCCGTCGGGGTGTCCAATGTGAAGAAGCTCCGTGCCGTTTTTCCGTACGACGCGCGCGGCCACGGTTTCCCCATGCAATGACACGTTGGATTGTTCGATGCGGATCGGCGCCTCAATCTCGTGCTCGCCGACCTTGAGGCAGACGCATCCGCCCGCTTCCGGCAGGGAATCGATCGCGGCTTGAATATCCTCGCCGGGACGCACCACCACGGTGCAACAGCCCGGCGTCAACTCCGTGAGCGGAGGAAACACGGTTCGGCAGTCGTGAATTTCTCCATCGGCCTCGATGATCGCGAGATGACAATAGTGGTGGTACAGACCGAGCGGGGGCGCCACATTGAGCCGTTCGATGTCGGCATCCGCGGTCCTGGCCGCAAAACACCAGTAGTCTCCGCTATGAGGCGTTCCTCCTGCCTGGACAGTCAAGGTGGCTTGCACCCCATGCTCTAACACGAAGCTGGGATTTGCCGCCGACAGTTCGATCAACCCGTCGGTCGTCAGGTCCAGGTTGACGAGTTGCGAGCCATCCGGCTTGCGTACGATCCCGGTCTGATCCCACCGGATCACGCGCAGATGTTTGGTGGCGTCAGCCACGCCTTGCGGAAAATCGCCGACCGGCAACGCCGGGCTGAACGTCAACGTCTTGTTGGTGTCATCCACCGTTACCTTGCGCATGTCCCCTGGCAGACCGGCGAACTCGCGTGTATCACTCGTGAACTCCACCCAGTCTCCGGTCTTGAAGCGGAGCACGTTATCGCGCCCCAGGCTCTCCACACGCACCGTCGTCCGGCCGGCCATGACTTCTACGATGGCTGTCGAGACATGCGCATTCTCGCGTGACCACTTCACTTTGGCGGTGGTGTTCGTCGCGCTGTGCACCTCAATACGGTAGAGATGATTCTCCAAACCGCGATAACCACCGGTCGGCGGGACGAGACAGGGATCAGGCTCCGTGGTCACCGCCACCGTCGTGGTGGTCAGCCGCGCGGATGACAGACGGTTCCCCGCTGGCCACCCGGGAATGTCCTCCAAGCGCGTCTCACAATTCACATCCGCCGGGATACCGCTCAGAATCCTGACCTGCCAAGCCGTTTGGTTCCTGGTGGTGGTGTCCACGTTGACGGCTGGCTCGATGAGATCCGGCGCCTGCAGGTAAGTGACTTCCCGACGCCACACATCGAGGTAGACCAGCGACCGTACCTGAGGCGGCACCGTCACCGGGCCGCCGAAGGGCTGATTTTTCACCGGTAGGCGCGCCGTGCCGTAGGGCTCCTCGATCGTCGCATCGAGCGCCGGCGCCGTCCCGTGGTTCTCGGCGACATACCCATCGACGTACATCCGGCCCTGACCAACGGTCAGCTCCCCGCCGTTGACGTCGATTTTGAATCCATCCGGTGTCTCGGCCGGCACGCCGCAGCGGCCCACCACATCGATGGTCTCCGCACGCCAACGGCGATCCTGGAGATCCACATACTCGTTCCAGTCGGCATCCAGGTCCACCCGTCCCTGTTGCCGCAGCACGCCCTGGTAATGCTTCTCAGGGTTGAATCGTTTCCGGCTGTAATCGCCACTCATGTGCGCTCTCCCAGTGATTTACACCAATTTAATTCCATGGCCCGGCCGGTCTCGTGTCCTAGGAGGCGTGAAATATTCCCGCCTCGAGTCCAAACCGGAGATACTCCTGCAAGCGGATCGTGAGATTGTCTTCTCTCTGCGGCGCGAACACCTCATGGAAGACGCCCATTTCTGATTCATCGTCCGCCCCGCGCCTGATTTCGTCCGGACAAGATCCCGCCAGTTGACCATAGGCCGCCTGCCCATACCGACGAGCGGTGAAGGCCGGTCTGACACGCGCCTGTGTCGCCAGCGTGATGGCCTGCGTTTCCGGATCGGTCAAACTGCCTTTCGGTTGGTCGGCCTCCAACAACGCCGCCTCTACAGCCAGATCCGGTTGGCAACGGTAGCGGCGCGGCACAATCGAATTCAGTGGCACAAAGGAAAACCGGCAACAGCCTTGCTGGTTTTGCTCGGACCAGACCGGGTGACTCCAGCTGTCGCCGTTGGTGAGGGCGGCCGCGAAGATTGTATTCGAGGCGAGGTCCAGTCGCTTCGTGTGCACTTTGCCTATCACCGTGCAATTCACGATGCTCAAGACACCCCCTGCCCCCAAACCATCAAGGGCCGCATACGCCACTCCGGTCGGGGACGTCGCATCGACCAGCGAATTGGTGATCGACACCTCGGAATTGTCCACGGCTTGGAGACCACCCAGCAGGCAGTGATCGATCTCGACCGTTGTGCCCTCCCGCTCGATCACGAGCGAGGGAGCGGAAGACGACACCGGCTCGCCCTCTCTGGTCAGGCTCAACCCCGGCACCAGCGTGCAATGGCGGAGTCGCAGGATACGGGTTCCGACGGCACCCGCTGCCACGACACGAAGTCTTCCCCCGGTGATGAGGAGTCCATGTAAGGTCAGTTCCGAGCCCGGCGCCAGGGTGATCGTCCAGTCTCCGTTAAGCACCAGCGTCGGGCAATGTTCGTTGGCGGCCCGCACCTCCACCTTCGCGGCCGCAGGAATGCTCAGGCTCAAGGCTTCCGCATACCGCCCGCTGTCGTCGATCTGCACAATGCCACCGGCCTGAGACGCGGTCAGCTCCGCTTGCAGACTTTGTCCCTGCGTCACGGAGGCAAACCCGCCACCGAGCGCAAAGGTCTTTCCACGTTCGTACGACCCGCCACCGGTCGGCATACTGAACCCATAGTGATACGTCACCCGCAGATTCACCGGCGGCGTGCCCGGTGGCACAGTGATCCGTCCCAACACCGGATCAATGGAGATTTTGCTCACCGGCAGGTGCGCCCAGGTCACCCCATCATCCGAAAGATTGCAGACCTGCACCTTCCCGAGGCTCGTATCCAGGTTGTCCGCCTCCAGAAACAGGCTCAACTGCTGGCCGTAGTATTGCGCGAGATACGTATCTAACACGCGACGGCTGATCGGCTCCGGCACATTTAACGGTTGGGCCAGGTGGGTGATATCCGCCTCCGATTGAGGTCGGGTGAAGAGCTGCTGGTTGTTCCCCAATGGGCTGAACAAAAACCGTTCATCATCGACGCGAAAGGCAGGAGAGCGGCGGACGGCATAGGCATCCAACCGCCAGAGGAACAGGCCGATGTTGGGAAGGTTGTACTGCCCCTGCTGGGTCTCAATACGCCGCATATCCACGGAATGCGCGATCTGATTGAAGGCCGTGTCACGCCGCTCCAGCGCTTCCCAATTCCGCAGATCGACCGTGGTGAGATTGGTGGGACGGACATGGTTCATGTACTGACTGGTTTCGAGTGACTGAAAGAACTCCACCACGCGCGCGTTCCATCCTGTCACATCCCTTGCCAACTGTTCGAGAACGGTCGCCGTTCCTTTCCGTCGACGGTAGGCAATGGTGTTGGCCACCTCCGCCCTGGCACTACGCGTCCGTTCGGTGACCGCGTGCAACGTCCTGTAGCCAATCACGTCGCCGATGTAGGGTGCCACCCAGTCGGCGCAAGTTTCAATGAACTGGTCGTCGTAGAGTTGATCGAGATTTTCCCTGAGCACCGCGATGTCTTCGGCCAAGACCTCGCACAAGGCACGGAGCGCATTCCCCTGTTCCGCGTCGCGAATACGATAGATCGCGGGAAGAAGCTGATACAGCTTGTCTGCTTCTGGATTCATTGGATCGCCTTCAGTTGAGTCAATGAGGCGGGATCAAGTAACAGGAGTTCCGCAGCAGGCACGACCCCATCCGCGCCCATGGCCGGACGATCGGCGATCAGACGAGGTTGAATCGCCGGCAGCGATTGGTCTGTGCGCGAGAACCGGTCCAGATCCACCGCCACCACACCAGGAACGGTCTGGATCGCGGCGATCACCTCGCTCAACGCGACCGGTTGCCCGAATGCTCTAGCCTCGAAGGCATAACGGGACTCGAGGTCAGCGGAAATTGCGTCCGTCACGACATCGCTCACATGATCCGGAGCGATCGTGACCGTGCCCTCGACCTCGAACCAGGCCTGCCGATAGGGTTTCACCGTGAACGCGACGAAGGGGTCACCATACGTGCGCAGGGATTCCTTTAACTTCGTGATGACGGAGCCGTCCTCCGCCAACGCTTCTCCAGCCGGACCGGCCACCGTGAGGAAGATGCTCCGCTTTCGGCCATCCCACACCCACACCGCTTGGGCTTTGGCGATACCGGAAAAGGTTCTGGCGAAGTCTTCGTAATCCTGCAGCGACACGGCACGTTCCAGCGTCAACACGGCCAGCGGGGCGTTCGTGCGGGCTTCATCCCTCGACTCCGGATCTTCAGCCCCCTGCGCGGCTTCCGGATTCACCACGCTCTTTAACCCGAGCGGCCGGCTCATCAACAGACTCAATTGCCCGGCTCGCACCAGTCCACCGAGGCCGGTTCCCTTTCGGTACTCGGCGCGTACGTTGTTTTGACCGGTCGGCAACCGTGCTCCCGTGATCCCATCACCGAACCGAATCGTGGTACGGCCCTCGTCGTCACGCCTAGTGATGTAGATCCGCTCGGTGGGGCCATGGCCGTAGAAGAAGGGAACTTCCTCCCACAAGACTTCGTTGACGTAGACCTTCAGCGTCGAAGCCGAACCATCCGGCGTGTCGGCACCAACATAGGTCACCGGAGGTTGTTTCAAGGTAAACTGCTGATAGACGATGGCCGCGTCGCCACTGCCCACTGGTTCCTTCACGCTCTCCCCGTGGGTGGCGGCGGCGACGTTGGCATTGATCCGAACGGTGGCACGTTCGTATACGTTGGCCAGCGCCGTCGAGAGTTGGACGGTCGAGCGATCGCGATCATGAGTAATGCTGGTCCCGATCGCTTCGTCGATGAACACGATCTCCGAGACCATCTCACTCGCGGAATCCGACGCGACCAACTCGATGTCTCCTGCGCTGATATCCAAGAACCCCGTACGGCCATCGCGATCCATCAACGGCAACCGCAGCAACGGTAGAGGATCTTGCACCAGCGCCGCGCCGAACTCCTCCGGTGTGAGTGGGACCAGCGACGTACCAACCACGGTTGCCGGACTGGCAGTCATATGAAGCTGGTCGCCGGGCGCCAGCGACACCGAGGTTCCGTCGTCCAAGATCAAGGCTCGCGGAGGTTGCGGCCCGCCTAACGGGACCTTGTGTCCTTTGAATGGAGCGGGAGCCGGGTGTTTCAGACGAACGGCTTGTCGAAAACCCGTCACTGCTAGCGGGCGTCCCGGCACGAGGCCGTCCACCAGTTGATCGAATGCCAACGTCTCACCATAGACCGGGTACAGCAGCGGCAAGGCTGCCGGCGTCAGTTCTTCGCTCTGAGCCGCGATCGTCATCGTGCGCAGCAGATCCAACTTCGAATCCACCCCTTTCGTCCAACCGGCGCTCAGGGTCAGTTGGGTTCCGTTACCGGCGATACCGTACCGGGCCACCGAGCGATGGACCACATCGGACACCAGAGCAAAGGTCCAGATACGCGAGCCAGTCCCGGGATCGTCCTGCTCCACGACGGCGAAACTGTCCTTCAGGATCTTGTCATTGCGACTGCTGAGAGTGATGCGCGTCACGATCTCATTGGCGTCAAGCGGCCACTCGCTGAAGGTGCCTGAAAATACACCGCCGCTGTATTGTGGCTGCAACGGCGCATTGTGCCCAAATGGCGAGGCTTGGCTACGCAAGACGTAGACGCTCGGCTTGGAAGCCGCAATGGGCTTCGCGCTGGTTGAGATGGTCGCGAGCCGCACCTGGGTGCTCAGTCGATCGGGATGAGAAACCACGGCGGTCACGCGACGGATCGACGCGTCAAACCCGCTGCCGCTCTCCGTCACAATCAGCACCACCTCCCCGACCATCAGACTCACATTGGTGCCGTCCAGCCACAATTCCGTCATGTTCCAGCTGAGCGATTGCGATTGAGTCTGTTGAGCCAACAGCGCGTTCCATGCCGGTCTCGCTTCAATGGCTTCGACCGTCTCGAAGGTCTGCGGTTGTTCATCAGGCCCGGGAATACTCTGAACTTTTGTGCCGACTGCCAACATCATCGGCTGAGCCGTTTGTTGCGGCAAGCCGGGACTTTCTTCGAGCGTGAAGGCCAGGTGCGTGGCGGCAGCAAGACCGGGACCGAGCTGATATCCGAGCAGGCGCGACTGCTCCAGAATCGACAAGCGTTCCGTGGCCGTTCGCAAATAGGATTCGTTAGCGATGCGCTCCTGGTAAAAGGTCAGGATGTCACCGGTCACGGCCCAGGCGTCCAGCAACGCGATGGTGAAATCATCATCGTCCCGCGTCCTCAGCCCGCGTAAGACCGGCCAGCGACTGTCAGACAGACGTGCATGGAGGCTCTGTCGAAACGTCTGGTAGGTCCCGACACGGTACGCGATAGCGGAAAGGCCCGGACGGTTGAAGAGCAGGCCGGGAGTCGCGGCGTCGATCCCGGCGCAACAGCCGCATTCGTTCCGAGCGTCCTGACTCATTTCCCGCCTCCCAACGTGATGGTCAACCGGCCATGCTCTGGAAAATTGCGGTCGTTGTCCAAGCGGGGAATCTCCAGTGCGGCCATGTCCAGTCGCCCGCTGTCCAACGCGGTACTCTCCGGCACTCCCTGGCGTTGAAATGTGCGCACCTCGACTGACTCGACCCCGGTGACTTGATGTGCGGCCCCGTAAATCCCACTCAGGTACACCGGCTGCCCGAAGGTCCAGAGGTCCGGGTGAAAGAGTCCACGACGTCCATCCGGCAGATCTCGATTGCTCAGCACGTCGAGGAGTTCCCGTTCGACGTCACTCCGGAAATGATCGCCTCGCACACAGACGTGTAGATCAATCTCCAGGGACACGAACTGCGGGCCATCCACCTCGAGATCATGACCGGCCATGCGATACCGTTCGACATGCGTGCGGATGTCTGTCTCAAATTCATCTGACAGGCCCGCGCCAGCCTCCCGATCGACCGTCACGAACACCGTGTGCCAGCTCCCCGTCCAGCGGAACGTGGCGGCCGCCCGCTGCACGTCGGCACGACGTTCGGTGACCTCCGCATAATCGGCCTCCGTCACGGCGCGCTCCTGCACGCGATAGGCTACCGGCGCGCGTTGACGCACGTCCTGCAACGATTCGGGATCCTGCCCGCCGACTGCCGGCAGGGGATTGCGCACCAGGGTGATTTCGGGTATGGCACGCGCAATGTGAACCAGCGAATCAGCTCCGATGTTTCCCTCGCGGCCGTTTCCTACACGATACTGAGCCGTAAACGCGGTTCCGGATTCGGGCCGGCGACCATGGACGTCGTCCCCAAAACGGATCGCGCCGCTGCCGTCATTGTCGACTTCCACGACATACTCATCTGCCTCCGCACCGCTGTTCAGGAGGTCTCGCCGCGCCGTCCAGATCGTCGTCTCCGTGCCATTGATTCCCGTGAGGCTGATGGACGGCTGTACCTCCCTGAGGTCCCATTGCAATGCCGCCCGCGCCGAGTTCTCATGGTCGTAGGCAGGTCCGGCATGGGTGAGCGGCCCCTTGGAAAGACTCGGCCGAAAGCGCGGTGGAACCGGTTCACGCGTAGACAGGGCGCATCGATCCGCCTCCTTCGACCGGGGCATGAAGAGAAACGGCTCCGGCACGGACCCCAGCGATTCATCCGCCAGAGTGACGCCGTGATCGGCCAGAACGAGATTCCCGCGCGCCACAGTGATGGCATCACGATAGCCGGCTGTCGTCTCAGAAGAGAGGCAGAACGGAAACGAAAGGGCATCTTCTGGATGCCACGTGATGTCAGTAATCAGCTGGTTCGTCACCGGATCGGTGAGCAGCCCACCCCCCGTCGCTGTCACCACGACTCGATCCAGCCGCACGACATGGCGTCTGGCGGGATCGGCATCCGACGGTGATCCGGTTTGCGGCCCGATGACTTCTTCGAACAGCAGGATCATCCCCGGGGTGAGCGCCGGATGATGCCCGGCCAGGGTGGCCGAGATCGCGCCTTTGGGAAGACAACAGCGTTCGTCGCTCCAACTGTAGAACCGCAGCTCGTTATGATCGGCATAGAGCGACTGGACAGACTCCATTGTTTCAAACAGCAGGTCGGCCTGCTCATAGATACGCGGATCGTCGGCAATGCTCGTGGGCTGCCCCGGGATACGCGTCGCCAACTTCGTGCTCATGGGAATGGCCGGATTGCTCGGATCAACGCGCACCACGTCGGCGGAGACCTGAATCTGCACCCAGGTTCTCGCGTTGCACCCCTCGCTCATGCAGTAATCCATCAGCCGCGCGTGGCGGCGGACGGACACCCGGCGTCGCGCCGTGTCCAGATAGGCCTCAGTCGCAACCGCATCCTGCTGATAGCTCAATTGATCGGCCGTGTAGGCCAACGCCTCGACCAACATGACACCGAGATCGGCAGGACTGCGTTCCTTCCATTCCGGCATCAACGCTGACATCCGATCGAGCATGACGCGGCGGAAGCTGGCATAGTCCTTGGCGAGATAATCGATCACCGGGGCCGGTTCCGGCACGTCCGGACAGAGATGCTGCGGGGCACAATCGAAGGGGCTCGGGCATTCGACTTTGAAGGAAAATTCGATGGCGGCCAGTTGCGGGTCGATTCCATCCGGCACCGCATCGTTCAAGGCACCGCTCACCAGACGCAGGGTATACGTCGAGAAGTCGCCGGGCTGGTCCACTTCCACGGTCACGATGTTGGCCGAGGCCCCGCTACCGACGATCACTGACAGCACATGGAACGTCGTGATGCGCTCACCGCCTTCGATCCTGATGTTGGCCGGCGCCAGCGTCAACGCGCCCAACGGCTTCACAAAATGGAGCTCGAGTTTCCGTTGCCGTTCGGCCTCGGTCGGCGCGGTGTGATCGATGACTTCAAGAAAATCGATCCCGTTCAAGGTCGGATGATTCCGGACCACCTGACGACGTAGCTCGTCGCAACAGGAATATTTCACGCTCCGCCTCCTTGCACGAAGGTGCCGACCGTGCGAGTACCCGTCCGCCTGATCACATACTGCACCGTGACCCGTAGCGTGGAATCCAGGGCCTCCACCTGCACCGACTCCACCACGATCCATTCGCCAAGCCAGCGCTGCAGCGAGCTCTGCACCAGCACCTGCGTCGTGGCCGCTAACACCACACTGTTAGGCGAGAAGACCAACTGCAGGAGGCCGCTGCCAAAATCCGGCCGCATGACCCGTTCACCGGGATGGGTGAACAGGACCTGCTCAATCAGGTCGCGAATGTGGTCAGCGTCATCTGTGTCGGCCGTTCGGCCGCGCGCATCGAACCGATAGGGAAAATCCACCTGCGGCATCGTTAGACTCCCGTGACCCTGGTTTGGGTGATCGAGGCGATCAGGGGCGTGCCGGACAGCGCGCAGATCGCCTGACTATCGATCAACAACAGCGGCAGACCGTTGCTCGTCACTCTGGTCGCCGCCGTAATGTATTGTGCGGTGACGCAAGGTCCATTCGCGGCGGTCGGCGGCGGCAGCGTGCAACCGGCCACGAGATAGACGCTGTTCATCGGCACAGTCGGTTGCCCGCTGACGAGCACGCGCGGATTCGGCGCAACCGGCGTCGCCTGCCCCGCATGAGCACACATGACCGTTGCACCGAGATGAAGCAAAAATCCTGGCATCAGCTTATCCTCCCTACAGACTTTGGAAGGTTGCTCAAAACGGCCGTCCAGCAAAGCCGCAGTCAGTGAAGGCCGAGGCGTACCCTTGCGGTACGTTGAAGGCTTGCACGCAACGAGAACGCCGCTGGCGGGTGTTTTCAGCGTCATGCTAAACGATCGTGAGAGCGCCATTGTTGATCGTCACTGCCGGTCCCACGAGCGTCACCATCGCGCCCTTCCCGTTTTGAATGTAGATTCCCGTATCGTTCACAATGAGTGTCGCCCCCGTGGCGCTCTTCAGCATGATCCCGCCCGTCGGACCGGGCACGTCACTGATCACGATCGCGTTTTGCGCCCCCGTCTGGAGCACAATGTTGGGGCTAGCAGGAATCCCGGCGAGCGCCAGTACCGGGACTTCGGCCACGCTCCCGTACCAACAACCACTCCAAATCGGATAATCCATATTCCCCTGCTCGAACTCCACCCACACCCCTGCCCCGATTTGTGGGAGCATATAAGCGCCCATTTGTTTCCCGCTGGCCGGAAAACAGGGCATGGCCCAAGAGGTCGGAATCAAGCCGGCGACATCCGGCACTTGAACTTGTAGCCGCCCCATCTGCATGGGATCGATATTGTTCAACACCGTGCCGCGATATTTGCCGTAATATTTCTGCGCGTCGCTCATACCGGCACCAGCGGGGTGATGGAGACCAATCCGTTTCGCGTGAGACGGAAACTTTGCTTGCAGGTGCCGCGCTTGATCGTTGTCGTCACACTCTCCACGTAATACAGGCCGTCAAAGGCCAATCCCGCACCACGCACGCCGACCAACCCGCGCGCCGTCAGAAGCCGCCCATACCGCCCCACATCGAGCGACCCGCTCCCCGTCACCGCATCCATCGATTCGCTCGACGCCTTCAGGCCTTCATTGAGCGCCTCCGGTGCCGAGAGTTTCCCGGTCGCCTTCAACATCGAGAGCTTCGTGACCGGCGGCCCCACCAACCCCAACGGCGGCTGCAAGGGATTGATGTCGGGAATCGGAATGGGAATAGGAATCTTCGTCAAGGCGTTATGAATCATCACGATGGGCAAGTCCTTCTTCGTCGAATTGAACTGGAAACTCAGCGACTCCACATTACGATCGGCATCCATATCGACATTGAGCGCCGGTTGTGGAATGCCCACCTTGAGTTGCGGCCCCCAATAGGCCGTGTTCGTGCCGGGAACCGATCCTGGATCGATATAGAACACATACCCGGCGGCCTCAGCCAACTGAAGGATGTAATTGAGATCGGTTCCCTGTTGGGAGGGAATCCGCATCGTGGGAATCGGCACATCAAAGCCGATCGGCGGGACGGCCAACGGGATGACGCCGAAGACGGCATACTTTGCCAGAATGGCCGTGACGCGGAGATTGGCCGGCATGGCGGGAAACGGCAAGCCGTCGAACGCCTGCAAATCCATGACCTTGGTGAGATCCTCGCCAGTGATGGTCAGCCTCGACTCGCCCGGCTTGTCACCGGAGGTAATTTCCTGGTTGGTGATCACTCCGTCCATCAACACCTGGGGGATTAGGTTGATGGTCGCCACCAGAATCACGCGCATCAACGGCGTCCGCGTCGCCGCAACCAGGAATGCCTGCTGCAGCGGGGACTTGTTCTGAATCGTAAACTGCAGCTGGAAACCACCGGCCATGCCGGTCGCGCTGGTCACCTGCACCTCGGTCAGCGCATCCAGCACCGGCTGAGGGACGGGAAACGGGACCACCGGGCCCGCCAGTAATGTCAGGTGAACACCTTTAAGCACCGGGGCCCCCCGTCACACCTTCCGGCAACGCGATATGCACGACCGCGTCCAAACGTTCAACGAGCGCGTCCGGCCGCACCGTATCGTTGGCGTCACACAAGCGCCAATATTGCTCCGGATCGCCGAGATACGTACCGGCGAGATGATCGACGCGCTCGCCCGCCGTGACCCGATGTTCCTGCACAACGGTAAACCGATCGCTCGCCGGCACGAATCGCCGCCGCAAATGCACCACCATCGTCCCATCACTCCCGACGACCGACGTGGTCTTCACCCCGTAATACCGGCTCGTCGGGGGAAACGGATTCGGCTTGAGTGCACTATCCAACAACGCCTGTAATGGATCGGCCATGTGTGGTGTCTCCTCCGCTCGACTGAGACTGTTATGGAATCCCTGTCAGCCCGAGCGCGCCCAAGGTGCCGCTTTGTGCCTTCGCACGCAGCCCTTCCTTCTGCTGCAGATAACTCATAAACAAACTGCCCGCCTTGTGCGTAAACCCCACATCGTCGATGGACAGCACCCGCATGCCCAGGCTGATCTTCGCACGGATGGGATTGAGGTTCGGATCGAACGCCTCCTCGGTCACGCTGAAATCGGTCAGCCGCACCGGGATGACACGATGTTGGCCGAACACAAACAACGGCAATGCCGTCTCCATCGGAAGAATTTCGAGCGTCCCCAGACTGGACAACGTATGGTTGGTGGTCAGTTGTCCCGTGCTGGGATACAGCAGCGTCTCCAGCGCCGCGAGTTGTGGAGATATCCCGGCTTCCCCGACCGTGCGATCGCCGGCTTCCATGTCGTCGGTTGCGTCGATCTCTGCATCCAACTTGATGGTCTCTACCGCTGGTCCCTTCAATCGGAGCGCCTCCGACCGATCTCCCCCCTCGCTGGCACCCTGTACTTGCAACGTGCGACTGAGTGACTCCGGGTTGTATTGCAGCGCAATGATCCGTTGCACCTGCGCCGTGGCCGGATCGATCAAGACGATGCCGCCCTTGAGGAGTTTGGGAGACCCGGTAAATGATGTCATGGTCAATGCGCCTCTCTGCTCATCGTTCCAGGAGAATACTGCTATCGCTCTCCTTCTTGTGCCAGCCGCTCAGGGCAGAATCATCCCGCTGCCCATCGCCACGGCACGAATCACGGCTTGTGTGGCTTGCAAGAGCGTGCCTTTCGTATCCAGATCTTTGGGACAGGCCGTCCCCACACAAAAAGGCACCGTCCCCTTCACACCGGTGAGTTTGCGAATCTCGACAAACACCCCGTTGTCGAGCGTCTTCACGCATCCGCTGCTGACGGCATCGCGCGGATTGCCTCCATGCAGATAAAACCCGTCACGCGTTTTACGCTTTCCTTCAGGGGTCGTCACGGTCTTCGACCCTTGAATTTTGATTCGCTTCGGCCCCCAGCAATCGCGCGGCGTGTAGCACATCTGCGCGGGTTTGTCGGCGGTCGGGCACGACACATTGCAATAGTGAGCGCCCTCACAGGGACTCGGGTCGCTGCTGGTAATTTCCTGATACCCGCTCGCGATCCCATTCGCTCCACAGACTCCCGACTGAATCGAGGCCACCGTCGCGCGCGTCACCCCCGGTTGCATGGCGTAACTGCCTGTGGGAATGGGCCCGACACTGGGTTCATTTTCCCCGTGCCCCGGATGACCCGATACGGCGGGAGCGACATAGGTTGGCGTGCCGGCACTGAGCACAATGACCCGGCCGCTTTGCCCACCCGTGTAGCCGACCAGATCATCCTTGTGTCGTTGGATTGTTGCCGCAGATCGCCCACGCTGCTGGATTACATGCGTGAGCTCGTGCGCGAGCAGATGCCGTCCTCCGCTGGTTCCCGGGGAATATTGCCCTGCACCGAACACCACGTCGTGGCCGACCGTGTAGGCCAGGGCTTGCACTCCGCGCGCAGAAGCCGCCGCTGCCGCATCGTCGTGCACCCGTACATTGCTAAAATCATGACCGAAGCGAGCCGCAAAGAATTCACGCGTCGAGGCATCCAACGGACGGCCCGGCGAGGCCAGAACATGCTGGACCGACGACAGCGAGCCGGTCGATTGCGGGGACTCGGGAGCGACCTTACGCTGCGCGACTGCCGGCGGGGACGCCGATCCTCCCGGCGCTGCGGCCTTGGCACTCTTACACTCGCGCTTGGTCAGTACCAAGAATCCGTCCGGACAGTGGTAATCGTAAAAACACAAGGGTGTCGCCGGAGGCGGCGTTTCCGTGGCGATTTGTCCCGGCCCCATGCCGACGACGATATCGGTCGCGCGCACGATGACTCGCACCACCAACCCATCACTGAAATGGACGAAACAGCCGTAGTTGCCGTTCGAGACCGGCGGTTCGCAGTTGATTTTTTCTACCCTCGCCTGGGACGGCGGCGTGATGTCGTGCTGCACGTAATTTTCGGCAGCCCGTTTACTGATGCTTTCCGGATCATTTCGCCAACTCGGGCAACGGCTGCCGCCGCCATCGGTAGAGCCGTCTTTCGGCGCCGTCCCGTCGGAGGCCGGTTGTTCACCGACCGGTGTCGATGTTGCGCCCGAATCTTCTGCCCGTTGCAGCGAGGCTTCTGCACCTTCGTAACCGCCACTGTCTGTGACAAACCGTTGAACCAGCGGCGCCGTCTGTCGCGAGGGCGTCACCCCTGCGCTTCCCGGCATTCGCATCACCTGCTCCGCCACTCGATCCGCCTCACGCTCGTATTCGTCGCCCGGTTCGTCGATCTGCAACTTGGTTTGCACCGGGTGTCCGAGCATTTTCTTTTTCTCGCATTCCGAACAGCTCCCGCCGAGGTTGCTCGTCCCGCCGCAGGCACATTGGCGTTGAAGGAAGGCAGGCCCGGCATTCGACGAAGCGTAGTTGCTGACGTTCTGTATGGAGCGGCCGATAGAAGCTGCTGGACTTCTCATGGTGATGAACTCCCTTGGCGCTGTCCCTGTAACAGGAGGACCTGGTTCGGCGGGCCAGAAGGGCATACGTAGAGTCGCAAGACGTCACCCGTTTCGCCTCCGGTCATTTGCGCGGCAGCCCCATGCACGATGGGAGGTTTGTTTGCGCTCGGTTTCGACACCCATCGCTCGCCACCGCTGGTGCGGAAGGCGATGTGCGAGGGACCATCCATCGGGCCACCGAAGCCTCTACCGTAGAGGGCCAGATTGGCATCGCGTTCGCTTTCTGCCGGAATGGCCAGAAATCGTTCAGCCATGAAGTAGTCCCACATCGCTGCTGCGGGGAGCTTACCCCTCTCGAGCTGGCTCAGATAGGTTTCCAGCGGCGACTTATGCCCATGAGCCGGACGATTGATGGAGTCGAGATACGATCTCGTCAGGTCCCAGACCTCCTGTGGCGGGTCTGGAGTTGCGTACGACCCCAGAGTCCACCCCAGGCAGTTCCCGCCGATGTTGCACGGAGCTCCGTCTCCCGGTCTGACGATCAATGCCCACCACCCGTTTCCCAGATTGGGGTAGGCACTCAAGTAGTCCGTCACGTCACCGCGATATCGCCAGGCTGGAGACACGGAGGTCAGCGACTGATCCACGACGGTCAGATTGAAGGTTTCTCCGCTGATCATGATCTGGTGGGTCGCGGCGGCCTCGCCTGTAAGAGCCGCCTGACTATTGGCATCTGTCTGCGCCGGTCGATCGATGCTGCTCCGTTGCACGAGGGATGCGGAGTGGGAGTGGTTCTGCTGTACGACGTGCGCGAACTCATGGGCCAGGAGGTGTTGGCCTGCAGCGGTCTGTGGAGCATAACGACCCGGCGCAAAGACAATATCTCGACCAACCGTATAGGCCAGCGCATTGAGGGCGCGGGCCGATGCTGCTGCTGAGGGGGCAGTATGAATGCGCACTTGAGCAAAATCATGACCGAACCGAGACTCGAAGAAGCGGCGCGGCTCACTCTCGAGCGGCAGCCCCTCGGAGCTCACGACCTCGTGAACGATCGAGTGAGCATCCCGTGTAGGAGCAGCCGCTCCGTCTGCTCGCCGCTGAGCGACGGGTCGAGTCAATCGTCGCTGTAACACGACCCGAGGGCTCGTACTGCTCGACTCGACGGTCGTCGGGGCGGGGGCTTCTACTCTACTCATTGACTCAATCCTTGCCCGATGCCATTGGCCGCAGCGGAACCGACATCGTGCGGCTTCGTCTCTGGGGAGAAGTGCATCGGCGCCACACGAAGACGCGACAGATTCCCGATCGTGCCGATGCGCTCGGCCATTCCCGGTTCAGACAGCAATCGTATGAGTTGGTCCTGCAAACCCTGCGCGATGGCGTGCCGGTCCTCGAAACGGAAGCCTTTGAGCACGAGACGGTCGATGTTGACGATGACGCGCTTCATACCCATCCCCTGGTTTCGGCGTCGGACAAGGGGCGTTCACGTTTCGCTGCTTCAGTGTGCGCGGCCTGCAGGAGATGCCGCATACCCACCGCCACCCCTTCATCCGCCGCCAGGAATGCGGCATTGAGGGCGATGCTGCGAATATTTCCCCCGGACATGCTGAGCCTGGCGAGTTTGGCGTAGTCAAGCTCTTCCACCGGCGTGGCGTCGGGAAAGATGCGACGCCAGATCACTTCCCGCTGTGGCTGGTCGGGAAAGGGAAACTGCACCACAAAACTGAGGCGGCGGGAAAACGCGACATCCAGCGCCGCTTTCATGTTGGTCGTCAGAATCGCCAGCCCGCGATAGGCCTCCATCCGTTGCAACAGATAACTCACCTCGATATTCGCGTATCGATCATGGCTGTCACGCACCTCACTGCGTTTCCCGAACAGGGCATCGGCCTCATCGAACAACAACATCGCTCCACTGGTCTCGGCTGCATCGAACACGCGTCGCAGGTTGCGCTCCGTCTCGCCGATGTATTTGCTCACGACGCCGGAGAGATCGATGCGATACAGATCGAGATGCAGTTCTTTCGCGAGCACTTCCGCCGCCATGGTTTTCCCCGTGCCGCTCTCGCCTGCGAACAGGGCGCTGATTCCAAGTCCACGCATCCCCTTCCCGGCAAAGCCCCACTGTTGATAGACCATCAGCCGATGCTTCGCATGCGCCGCGATCTGCCGCAGGGTCCGCTGCTGCGCCTCCGGCAACACCAGATCATTCCATGCGGCGACCGAGGCTAAGCGTTGGGCCAAATCGTCCAGGCGGGACCGGCTCACACTGCGACATGCATACCACAACGCGCTGTCCGCCTGATTGCCCGTTTCCGCCACGTCGCGCAGCCCGGCGCCAGCCGTCACGATCGCTCTGGCGCTTAAGGAAAACTGAGAGGCCACGCCGTCGAGCGTCCCGTTCATGCACGCCGTGGCCGGACCCAGCACCTGTTGCCACAATTGCTTTTGCTCGGCGCCGTCCGGCTTGTTCACCGCAAAGCGGATGGTCGCGCGTTTGCACGGGGGGACATCGCGACCGGCGATAAACAAGGGGTTGCTGCCGCGTTCGGCCAGATGTGCGACCGCTTTCGAAGGCGCGCCGTCATGGCAATGAATCAGCAGCATGGCGCCGAGTAAGGCCGCCTCCCGTTGCCATAAGACAGCGAAGGCCTCGGCCTCCGCGGAATGACCCGGCAAATCGTCGGCCTGCACCGCGTGCAATTGCACCTGGAGCTGAGCGGCCACCGCCGCCGCGACATCCGCCTGTCCATCGACATCGTCGCCCAACAGCAGCACAACGGGATAGGACGACGACGGCTCCCGCAACCGCTCCAGCACCGACTGGCAAATCTGCCGGTGTTTGTCGGCCATGACCTCCGGAGCCGACACCGGGCTGAGCAACGGCTGCAAGCGCGGATCGAGATAATTGACGCCGGCCAGGTAATGCAACACCCGTTCGTCGATGCGCAGCCTCCCATTGACCAGCCCGGCACTGTCGTCGACTTCCAGCAAGCGCCAGCGACGCAACGGCGCCATCGCCGCCAGCGCACTCCAGTGCGACTGGCCCAACGCGGCCAAGGCCAGGCCGAATGTGGCCTGCGGCCGCGGCGCTGGCGATTGTCCCAAGGCTGCCGCGCACACGCGCCCGAGCTCGGCATCCATTTCCACCCCGGCGACCAGGAGCAGGAGATCCCGCTCGAAGGCGCTCAAACCGAACAGCTCTGACAGGGTATCGATGGCGGCCTGGGCAGGAAGCGCCGCTCGGGCCGCCTCCAACCGACTCGCGACCATCCGTTCATCATGCTCGGCGCCCAGCCTCAGTTTCAGACGGGAAAACTCGGCCACCAGATAGGCTTGATTCGCATCGCACCATGCGGCGGAGGTCGTAGCAGTCGTCATGTGATCGTCACCCGATAATTGTAAAAGGCCGGCGGAAGGGCCGTGCGGTCGATGATCGGACTATCGATACCATCCACTCGCAGACGGAGGAGAAACTCTCCCGTCGGCGCAGCGGCGAGGACAAAGGTGAGCGTTCCTGTTGCCACAGTGATCGCTCCGTGCGGAACGTCCTGCGTTCCCAACAGTAGCGAGACGGATTGTCCCGGATGAATCTGAGGCTGCACAGAAAGCACGATGGTGGCGACGCCGCTCCCATCTCGCGCGACCATGATTGGCAGCGCCGTCGTGATCTCCGGCCCGATCACCAGTGCCAAGGTATTGCTGGTGCGTGGAGTGGACTCGCCAGGCGGAGTGACCTGCATCGCCAGCTGATACAACCCGGCCGATACGGACGGTACTGTGAACGAAGTCTTGGTACTGCTTCCTCCCGTGACCGGAACCACCTGATTGATCTCAAAACGACTGTTCGAGAGCGAAACCGATGGATTGGTGCCATCGAGGTGATGCCCCGTAATCTCCACGGTCGTGCCGACCGTCGCAGCCGGTTGCCCGTTGGTCGCCGCGACGGTCTGAATCGTGGGAAAGGGCGGGAGCAGATCTGCCTGCACCACGACACCTCGCTCCACATGGGTCACCGGATCAACCGGCCCGCGAGTCAAGACGGGTAGCGTCGGCCTGATCGGTTTGGTGGATTCGATCAGCACGACGGTTGCGACATAGGCCGCAGAAGGCCGGTAGTGAGACTGCACTGCCGTCCAGAGTTTCGACATTTCCTCGCTGCTGAGCGGATCCGGCACTAATTTGATCTGTTCTACTTGATCGGCCAGTCCGCAGTCGGCCAAGGCTCGAAGCGCCGGAGGCAAGGTGGTATCGACCGCCGGAGACGGTGTCAGCGCGGTCGTAATGGCTTTGCGATCCAGCACTGGCACCTCGTGCAACAACTGCATGGCATACCCGAGAAGAATTTCACTGCCTAATTCCTCCGCGCTGTACGCGCTCAGCAAGTAATGAAGGTCCAGCGCCAACGGCGGATTGCTGAGACGCTGCGTGCCCGATCCATCGCGAGAGGGCAGCGCATGATTGCGCCAGCCGGTGTTGAACGTCACTTGATGAAGAAAAAGATTCAGCTGAGTGCTTTCGGTACCGTTGGCCGGCACCACGCGATCCGGAGGCAATGCACTCACGGTCACGGTGCTGCCGAGCAGCCCGCTGACGTTGTGATTGATTAACCCGTCGTTGAGTAGATCCCGCAACACAGCCGTCACACCGGCAATGGCCAAAGCGCTGCTCACGGTCGTCCCCCCTGACGACGAGCCAAATATTCTTCCAATGACATGGCCGGACGGCGAGCGCCCGGTTTCCGCTTCTGGTCGGACGCCGCGGTAACGGCTGTCACCTCAATACGTCCGATCGTGACTTCCACCGGAGGTTCGGTCGCAGCCGCCTGGTTCGGTTCCGTCCTCCGACCGATGTTCATGCCCGATACCAACGAAGGTGGTGCCGCGGCGGATGAAGGACCGGTATCAGGACGTGATTTGACCAATGGTAGCGGCGCCATGCCTGCGGGAGAATGGCTCGCCGGAGGATCGGCAGGATCTTCAATGTGCTGCCGGTTCACCCCTCTCTGCTCGCGCAGCTTCTGCTCAGGAGTCGCCAACGAATCGACGCTCGACGCAGCCGGCATGGGATGGGCAGACTCCTTCACGATTACCGAGGCCTTCCGAACCACCGGGGCGGGGGCCGCCACGGCTCGATGAAGTTCCTCCGCAGCCCGCGAGGCTGACCGGGACCGAGGACTCGGCCGCTGCGCCTCCGACTGATCAGAGTGAGTCGGCGCCTGGTTCCCGTCATCACGTGAGCGGAGAGAATCAGCAGGAGTCTGACGTGCCTGTTCAATTGGCGCCAACGGATCGATCATGGAGACATCGGCCCGCCCTGACCGGCTCATCGGCGGAGCAAACATGGAAGGGGTGCGCGGCTGGACCACCGCCGCCGTCCCGGCCTGTCGTTCCACCAATCTCGTCACAAAGTCGCTCATGACAGGGCCATCTCCACATACAATCCCCGGCGCTGCTCGCCCAGTCGAAGAATCTCTCTTTCCGTCCAGCCATAGGTGCGGGCCAGGAGATCGACTTCCTGCAAGAGCCGACGGCTCCGCGCCTGGAGTTCATTCCAGAAGAACGTCACGATATCGAACACAGCCTGCCACTGCTCTCCGCACTGTTCGCATCGCAGATCGAGGAGTACCTCGGCCAGGGGATCCAATTCTCCCAATCGTGCAGCCAAGCCGGCCTCGTTCGCCTCAGTCCAGGCCACCGCCTCAACATCACCAGACGCTCCACGAACACATCGAGATAGAAGAGTCCGCCGCGCCTGCGCTGGATCAGCCGCACTGATCGCCTCGACCAGATCCCGGCTGGTGGGGCGACGGACCTCCCAGATACGGCTGCCTTGCTGCACCGTCGTCCAGGTCGACTCCGAGGTGGGCGCCGATGCCAAGAGCGCGCTGCAAGACAATTCGAATTCAAGCCCGTTGCGGCAGGCAGGACATTCGGCATAGGCCTCAATGCGATCCCCGATGGTCTGCCGTCGCAATGCCAAGAGATGTGCATCGCGCTGCCCGATGCTCCATTCGCACATCGCCTCGAATGGTTCCTCGGGACAGGCGTACCGTAACAACAGCAGCGCCTGGTCGAGGGGATGCCGATTGGCTCCCTGTTCCCAGACTTCCAGCACGGCGGCAGCGGATAGCCCCTGGACGATTTGCGGCATCATGCTCACGGTTCCGTAAAGGTGGGCTCAGACGGTTCGACGACTTCGTAGTCGCGTTCCCAGCCTTCGTTTTCGAGCTTGAGGGTCTGAATCGCCACGGCATTGGCATTGGCATCCAAATCCGGTTGGGCCTGATATTCCGACACCCAGCACCGGAAGACTTTGTAGGCGATCGCCAATTGGCCGGCCTCGTTGTACAGCTCGATGATGATGTCCTTTCGGAAATCCTTCAGCGAGACTTCCGCGCCCAAGCCGGACCCGAAATTCCATACCTTGTTCGCCCATTGCTCGAAGGCCTGGTCATGCGTGACCCCCCGTTCGAGGGTGATGGCCTCGAACTTCGTGCGTCCGGGCGATTTGCGGCTGCTGCTGGGATCGCCGCCTTCGCGATGTTCCACCACCTCGGTGGACCGCTTGAGGGAGCCGACTTTGCTGACGCCGGCCACATACCGTCCATCCCATTTGACGCGAAACTTAAAATTCTTGTACGGATCGAATCGAGTCGTGTTGACCGTGAACTGAGCCATAGGTTCCTCCTATTAGGTCGCAATCTGGCCGGCCATCTGCTGCAACTTGATGACAACAAACTCGGCGGGCTTGAGCGGTGCAAACCCGACGACGATGTTGACGATGCCGAGGTTGATGTCGTTCTGAGTGGTCGTCTCCTTGTCGCACTTGACGAAGTAGGCATCACGCGGCGCGGTGCCTTGAAAGGCCCCCTGTCGAAAGAGGTTGTGCATGAAGGCACCCAGGTTCAGCCGGATCTGGGTCCACAGAGGCTCATCGTTCGGCTCGAATACCACCCACTGCGTGCCGCGATAGAGACTTTCTTCGAGAAACAGGGCCAGCCGGCGGACGGGCACGTATTTGTATTCGTCGGCGGCCGCATCCGCCCCGCGCATGGTCCGCGAACCCCAGACCACCCGGCCATGCACCGGAAACGTACGCAGGCAATTGATGCCCAGGGGATTCAGCAACCCGTTTTCCGCATCGGTCATGTCGAGTTGGAGTCCAGCCACACCGCTCAATGAAGCGTCGAGTCCGGCCGGCGCCTTCCAGACTCCGCGCTGGCTATCTGTCCGCGCCATCACGCCGGCAATCACGCCACAGGGCACGAAGGTGTCGATCTGGCCGCCGAGTTGGGAATCCGCCTGCTTGATGCGAGGAACGTAGATCGCGGCATTGCGTGCCATGTCGCCGGTCAGTCCCATCCCTGCCGTTCCGGTCTGAGCGCCGCTCACCGTCGTCCATCCGGCTTTCGGATCGACAATCAACATCGCGCGCCGTTTGACGCAATAGCTCAACGCTTCCTGATACACGTCGTCGGGCACATCGCCGCCGCGTGCATCCGGCAGGATGCAGAGGAGATTGAAGAGGTCGACCTTCTCCAACTGGTACAGACCGGTTTTGGACGATTGACTTCCCTTATAGGCCGCCCCGTCCAGCGCAGCACTATCGACGGCTACATCCGCGGGCGCCGCATTTTTTGCCGCCGTGGACTTGGTGGCGCTGGTCCAGACGTCGGCATCCGTCAACGCCCCGGCGTGAGCCGAGGGAGACGTATTCGCGGGCAACGCGGCCGTCACGCGCACGAGGTTCGACTCAGCCAACAGCACCCGGTCCGCTCGACGCGCGCTTTCTTTGGTGGTGAGATTCAAGAAGGTTTCCGTGACGCCGGTGCCGGCATCGCGGATGGTCAGATCGAACAGATCGGCCGGCTGCACGCCCAGCCGCGTCGCGACGGCAATCAGATTCGGATCACTGATCGCCTTCTTGTCCACTCGAACCCTCGCCTGCATCCCCCAGGCCCCTTCCGATGCGGCCTGCAAGGTCAGGCTCGGCACTTCATAGGTCGCCTTGCTGGCACTGCCGCCCGTGGCTTTGTACAGACGTACGATCACGGCCTGCCCGCCGCCGTTGAGAAAAAAATCGCGCACGGCATAACTCATCATCATGTCTCGATGGAGGCCGCCGAAGATTCGTTCGAAATCCGCGAAACTCGTGATCGTGACAGGCTGATCCGTCGGGCCGCGTAAGGCCTTGCCGATCAATCCGGTAATCGATGTCGCCACGCCGGTAATGGTGCGCACGCCGCTCGGTAATTCTTCGATGTACACACCCGGATAAGTTGGTTGCACTGGCATACGCTTCCTCCTCGTCTAAACACATTCACTTCGCCGGTTTATTCTGGCTCACAAATTCACGGATCTCGTTCAGGTGCGCCTGGTTCAAGCTATAGATCGGCCGGCTCGACGTCGCCCGCTTCAGAATCCATCCGCGTGCCACGAGTGTTTCCAACGCGTCAATCGCGACACGCTCATCGGGACAGGGCTTGGCGATCCACCAGTTGATCACCCCTTCCCTGGTGTCCTTTGCTCCGGGATGACGAACCAGATAGTCGAGAATGCTGTACCTGATCACTGCATCCTGTGATTCCATCCGGATCTGTCCCTGCAGAGGCGGTGCGCCATGGACCGATAAACGGAGCGAGCAAAAGCAATGCCATTAGGGAAATTCCATTTGGGTGCTTGTTATGGGGTGTTTCCGGCAACGGACCAGCAACGGTGCGGCAATCCTGCCGCAGCAGAGTTGCAAGGAGAACTTTGAAAGCGCCTTGAAACTCAGTGCGATGGATGATGCGGCAGAATTGCCGCAGTGCTGGGGAGCTTAGGCGTGGCCATCGACCGGCCGATGGAGCGGCGGCGGATAGGTGCCAATCGGCCCTGCCTCAGCCTGCTGGAACGACTGGCGGTCAATCCCGTATTTGCGAAGCAGCCGCTGAAAACTGCGGCGCTCCTTTCCTGCCGCTTTTGCGGCGTGTGTCACGTTCCCCCGGAAGGTCACCAGGGTCTTGACCAGATAGGCCTTTTCGGCATCCATCGTGACAGAATTCTTCACAGCACGGAGGGAGCCAGTCAGTTGGCTGGCCTTCGATGTTTCTCCGGCACACTCAATGTCCTGCGCGTGGATGGTGGTGGACGCGCACATCACCACGGCGCGCTGCAGGGTGCTTTCCAGCTCCCGGACATTTCCCGGCCAGACATGCGCGAGCAGTTTCTGGATGGCCTCGTCTGAGAGCAGGCGTGGTCCTTGACCATCGGCACGGCGAAAACGTTGCAGGAACCGCTTGGCCAACAAGGGAATGTCTTCGGCTCGATCACGTAACGGCGGCACAACCAACGACAATACGTTCAAACGGTGAAACAAATCGTCCCGGAATTGCCGGTTGGCCACGGCCTGCCGCAGATCCGCGTTGGATGCGGCAATGATCCGTACGTTCGCCAACTTCGTGCGCGAACAGCCCAAGGGTCGATACTCCCGATACTGGACGAACCGGAGCAACTTCGCCTGCGCATACGGATTCAGCGCATCAACCTCATCGAGAAACAGCGTCCCGCCCTCGGCTTCAAGGACCAATCCCGCCTGCTCCTGCGCCGCGCTGGTATAGGCCCCTCTGGCATGCCCGAACAACTCATTCTCAAACAACTGGTCAGGCAAGGCGGCACAATTGATCGGGATGAATGCATGGTCCCTTCGTGCACTCGAATAATGGATGGCACGGGCAAACACCTCCTTGCCCGTGCCCGTTTCTCCCTGCAGCAACACGGGAGCATCCACTTCGGCGAAGAGAGGAATTTTTTCCACCTGTGCATGAAAGATCGCGCTTTCCCCGACCAACGAATGCACGCGCGCCGAGCGCGTCCTACCGACGCTGCGGCAAACGTGAGGAAGCTCCTGCGTCAGCACGCGGCGCACCCGTAGCGCCAACTCCCGTCCATCCAGCGGACAGAGGAGAAAGTCACGAAGGCCCGCCGGGAGGTCTGGCGGAAGCATCGGTGCACCACCTCGTTGCTGCCCGATGACTCCGACCACAGGCACATCCGGCCAACGGCGGATCACCGCCGCGAGGCGTTCTTCGTCTGATTGATCGGGAAGGTTCAGATGGAACAGTACCAGGTGGGGCTGATGGGTCGTGAGAGACGGGTCGGACACAGAGTCGAAGGCGACCCGTTCATCGTTCAAGGCACGTTCTACGTATGCTCCGATGCGGGCGTGATCACAGCAGGACCGGCCGTCTTCCTCCTGGGATAGAAAGACGATTCGGATGACGTCCTTCATGTCGACTCACCTCGTTGCTAGAATGAAGTGCTTCGTCTGATCAGCCGATGAACGCGCGGCAGGATCCCATCAATGTCCTGTCAAAGCTGCACCATTCATACCACCCAATGTTCTCCACAGCGTGATGGTTGTCTCCATGTCGTACAAGCCGACCGGATGCAGATCCAGGCCGGCGATTGCACCCATCAAAGGTGCGACCCAGCCGCAACCATCATCATTCTGCGCCAGGGGTTCTGTATATGATCCGATACAGTCGCTCGACAAACTGGATACAGTCTCCACTTCGCCTCTCGTGCCGGCACTTATAGCACAGTGCATCCTACGCGACCATGCTGATAGCACGTAAGGCACGACATGCCGTGGCGTGAGCCTCTACGCAACTTCACGTGTGACACCCACGCGTGCTCCACACCTCTCTGCGTCGCCGGAGTGACTCAGCATGATACAACGTGCATCTCTTTCACAAAAAAATGTCCGGAAGGGTTGACAGGGCAATGTAGGATACGGTGTACTCAGGTGCGGGCACGACGTTCCACCCCATTGGGGCCCATGTGACCGGCAACACCAGGGCTCTCAGCGTGGCCCAATTCCCGAATTTCCTCCACCGGGACATTGGCGACCTGACAGTCACTTCAACGCATCGCAGGCCTCCCGGCTCCCTCGCATCTCCCCAGATGCGCGCGGCTCGGCTTCGTCCGGGACGTGCGGGACCACCTGGCCGGTCAGCGCATATTCAACACTTTTTCAGCGAGAAGGACCCTCGCGAGATGACCCGCAGCGCAACCCCGGTAATGTCTCTCTCCCCCAATCTGGATTTCCTGCGTGCCATCGCGGTCATCCTTGTGTACTTCTTTCATTTGTTCATCACGACTGGCCCCCGCTTACCGGACTTTCTCGCGCAATTCGGGGTCATTCTCTTTTTTGTGCATTCCAGTCTGGTCTTGATGTTCTCGCTGCAACGGATTGACCTCAGGGGGCAAAAACTATTTGCAACGTTTTATCTCCGCCGCCTGTTTCGAATCTACCCGCTCAGCATCGTGTGTGTCAGCACCATCATCTTGTTTCAACTTCCCCGCGCCCCCTGGTGGCCCTGGTCCCAACCGGACGTATCGACCATTCTGGCCAATCTTCTGCTCTACACCGAGTTCGCTTATAAACCGGTCGTGACCTCGGTGCTCTGGAGCCTTCCCTATGAAGTGGCCATGTATGCCGTCCTCCCGTTCTGCTACCTGGCCGGCAAAGCGTATGGCATGAGAGGGATCCTGGCCCTCTGGGGGTTTGCAGTGGTGGCCGGCCTCATCCAGCCTTATATTTCCTGGCGCCTCGGCCTGGCGCAATTTGCCCCCTGTTTCATCGCCGGGGTGGCTTGCTACTTCATGGGGTATGGAGTTCGTCGGCGCCCGCTCCCGTTTTGGGGCTGGCCGCTGATCCTTTTTGCCGCCGCCGGAATGGAGGCCGTTGGGACTTATTATGAATATGAGCAGGTATCGCGATGGGTCCTGTGCCTCATGATCAGTCTCACCGCGCCGTTCTTTGCGGAATTGAACCGGCCGATGCTGAACAAAGGCACCGAATTGATCGCTCGCTATTCCTATGGCATTTATCTCACGCATCTCCACGCGCAATGGGCTGCACTGGTTCTACTCAAGGATCAACCGGCAGCCGTTCGTTATAGCGTCCTGGTTGTGCTCAGTATCGGCCTGCCCGTCGCCCTGTACCATGTGGTGGAAGCGCCGATGATCCGACTGGGCGCACGCCTCGCAGCAAGTTTGCCCACGACAACCGCTCCGGTCATCCGACCGGCCGCCTCGGAGCCACCGCTTCCCGCTCCGGCAGAGGCCGCACAATACAACAAGGTCCCCCAATCGCCGCGGCCCCGAGTCGGACAAGCCTCGGCTTCTCGTACGGCCAAGACCGCTTCGGCTTCAGCCAGGTAATCCCTTTCCGCGCCCCTTGGGCTTCACCCCCCTCTGGAGAGACCGAACCCCCTTCTTTCACCTCATCTTCCGGCTGCTCGCAGCATGAATTGACAGACTCGCGCACCAGGCGTACCCTTCGCGCTCATCTACCTATATAGGTACGGCTGTTCGCCGATGCGGCATATGACAAATTCGCCATCCACTCAACATCCAACGAGAGGCTTTTCATGTTGACCAGATTCCTGTTGTGTCTTGTCCTGACCGTAGCCACACTATCCATCGCGGGACTTGCACTCGCCGTCGAGCGCACGAACGTTGAATACTCGGCCGACCAGATCATCGAGTCTGAAGATGGCGCCACCAAAAGCCGTATCTATTCAACACCGACCAAAGAACGCCGCGAGATGTCACAAGGCGGCGCCGCGATGACGATGATCACCCGCCATGACAAGCATGTCAGCTGGACGGTCATGCCCGAAGAAAAAATGTACATGGAAGCACCAGCGAACAAGCAGGGGCAGGATAAATCCGATCTCTCCGGCTACCAGATTGAACAGACGGCATTGGGAGAGGAAACCGTCAACGGCGTCGTCATGAACAAAAGTAAGATCATCATGACCGGCAACGACGGCACGAAGATGGGCGGGTTCATGTGGACCACGAAAGAAGGCATCCTGGCCAAGATCGACGCCCTGGCCGTGGAGAAGGGACAGAAAGCGCGCTTCAAGATGGAGCAGACCAACATTCAGATCGGCAAACAACCGGCCGAGCTCTTCGAAATTCCCCATGGGTTCGAAAAGCTGGATATGGGCGGCATGGGCATGGATATGTTGAAAGGGATGATGGGTCGCTAAGGAGGCAGTCGTGACACGAATCACATGTTGGTGCCTGCTGTGTGCCGTCGCGCTTGGCTTGCCTGGCACGCCCGTGCAGGCAGACTCCCTCTGTGCGGAGAAGGCGCTGCAAACAGCGGCAGACGCGCAGTTGAAGAAGGCGGAAGACCTTGAACGGACCGGCCAACTCCGCGAGGCCTACGCCGCAGCTGTAAAACTGGACGGCGACTGCGTCAGCGACGTGAACCGCCACGATGGATTGAAGCAACGCACGGCCAAGGCCATCGGCGTAGAAGAAGAAAAGAAAGCGCGCCTGCACGAGGCGTTTGAGTGGTACGTTCGCGCAAAGGCGCTGGCGGATGCAGGCCGCATGCAACGCAAACTGGTCGAAGCCAAACCGGACGATATCAACACCCTGAGCCACGCGATCGACTATTTCTCACAGCAGAACGACAAGGCCCAGGAAGAGGCGATGCGTGCCCAGGCTCGCAAGAAGGTCGAGCAGGCCCTCGCCGAAGAAGAGAAGCGATTTGCCTCGGTCACCAAGGATTCATTGCATGAACTTGGGCGAGCGCGCGATTGGGCCTATTACGCCAAAACGGGAGAAGACCGCATTCGCGCTCGGGCGGCACAACGCGGCGATACCCTCGCCGTCGAGGACGGTCGAACGTTCCTCCGTCTCGCCATGTCGTATTACGAGCAAGCCGACCGTCCGGACGGCGTCAGCAAAATACGCGAGAAGGCGCGGATGCTGGCGAAACGCCACGAAGCCAAAGGTGAAGGCGAGGTCGCAGCGGAGTTTTACTCGATCGCCGGTGACGACAAGCAGGCCGAAACCGTTCAGAAGCAGACCGAGCAGCGCCAGGCGCAGGCTGAGGAAGGGCGCAAGAAGACCTTCAAAAAAGAGCAGGCGGATTTGGAAAAAGCACTCGGCTTCTGAACGGCCCATCCTCAATCGCACTATCCTCCCGGCCTCTCCGACAACCTGCCGCCGCTGGCGTGTATTTCGCCTTCCGCCTCAACGACCCTCTTGCCTGATCGCTCCGGTTATGGGATAAGCGCGGCGAACAATCCACGTCATTATCAGACGAGATCGATCCGCACGACATCAGCAGGAGCACATCATGGCGAAAAAACAATCAGGCACCGTGAGTTGGGCCGCATCGGAAGAGTGGGACGTTCGCACGCTGGAGTCCGCTCGGGGAGGACGGCGAGGAGCAACCGAAACGCCGGATCCCTTTCTGACGAACCTCACCGCGACGAAACGCTGGGAAGTCGAACAGACTCTTACGGCGACCCCCAAAGCCAGGCGCGGCGAGACCGCCCCTGCGCCCCTCACGCTGGATGTCGAAGGCGACCCGGACGACGTCTACATCGTCATGACGCGGTATGCATCGGGAGCCATCCGCTTCCACATGCCGAACGAACCGGCACGGCGCGGAAGGCAGAGAAGTGCACGAACCCTCTACAGCTTTTCGATCCCCGTTCCCGCCACTCCCCTCGCGGAGCCAGGCGGCCGCCGGGGATTCATCAGTGCCGCCATCAAAGCCGTTGTCTTGAAGGTCGCCGGAAAGCTCGCCGACTATGCCCTCGCTAAACTCGCTTTGTTGTGGGAAACCGCCACCTGGAAATATAAGGGGCGCCGGGAAGAATGGCTTTCCGTTACGGCCGAAGGGCTTGCCGGCCAACAAATGCTGCCGACGGCCGATCTCTCATCCCTCAGCGCCACCGGACGCAATCTGCTTTTCTTGCACGGCACCTTTTCCAGTACATCTGCCGCGTTCAACGGATTGGCCAACACTCGCGGAAGTCAGGGCAAGACGTTCTTCGAGGAGTTGCAGGACCTCTATGGCAACCGTATCTATGGATTCGACCACTTCACCCTCAGCCGCACACCGGAAGAAAACGTGCGCATGCTGCTCGAAGCCCTGCCCGATCGTACCACCACCTTCGACGTGATCACTCATTCACGCGGCGGATTGGTTCTCCGTCACCTCGTGGAACGTCGTGAGCGGTTCGGGGCGCGTGCAGACCGCTTCGCTGTCGGCCGGGCCGTGCTGGTGGCAAGCCCGAATGGCGGCACGCCGCTCGCATCACCGGACCATGTGACGCAATACACCAACTGGCTGTCCAATGTGCTGGAGCTCTTCCCTGACAATCCCTTCACGACCGGTGTGGAATTCGTGAGCGAGGCGCTGTCCTGGATTGCCCGGCGTCTGGTCGGGAGCTTGCCTGGTCTGGCCTCCATGGATAACCATGGCGAGATCATCCAGGCCTTACAGGCCGCGCCGAACCCGCCCGGTCAAGCCTATTCCGCCCTCGTCGCGAATTTCGAACCGGACGCAGGCTTACTTCAACGGATCATCGATGCGGGCGCGGATCTGTTTTTTCCCACCGCAAACGACCTCGTTGTACCGACTGAAGGCGGATGGAGGGTGGATCCCGGCAGCGGCGCTGTCCCCGCCATTCCGGGAGATCGCATCGGTTGTTTCGGGGTGGGAGGCAACCTATCCCAACAGCAGCCGGTCAACCACGTGAACTTCTTTCAGGATCCCGGCACGGTGGATTTTCTCGTCCGCGCGTTGCGTGGCGAATCACAACTGGTCACGCCGATCGACTGCAATCGCGACCTGCCGACGGGACGGCGACGGGGCGCAGCCCTTCAAAAGACACCGCCCGCCGCTGTTCCGATAGCACCCCGCGAAGAACAGGCGCCAACCAGGCCGGTGCTTCCAGCGGTGCAGGCAAATCCGCCTGTCGTCGGGGTCGAGCCATACCCGGAACCAGACGATGTGTTTCACATTGCCTTGATCGCTCCGAAGGCAGGCACGGACGAAGCGCAACTCATCGCCACGTTCCGGAATGCCCGCGTCATGGAACACCTGCACACCGGAGGAACCAGTAAGACCACCCCCGCAGGGCGCCGGGGAACCGGCGATCATGCGCCGACGCAGTGGGACCGGATTAAGGCTGGACAGGCGCACATTCACGGATATATCAATGGCGATCCCGCCTACCCGCAACTCCCGGACGAGACCGCGCTTCAGGAGATGGGCAGCGCCCTCTTCATGGCACTCTTTCCCGGACAGGTTCGCCGGTTGTATGACGCGGCGCGCTCGGAGCAAGTCAGCCAGCGGCTCAACCTGATCTTCACTTCAGACATCGGCTGGATCGCTGACCAGTCGTGGGAGTTCATTTATGATCCCGACCGGCGCACCTTCCTCGCATTGGAAGAAGTCAATTTCACACGCAATGTGCTGACGGCCATTCCTGCCGAACGTATTCCGGCCAGACCCACCATGCGGATTCTCGTCGTGGTCGCCCAGCCCTTGGGACTCGGCGCCCTGTCGGTGGAAGAAGAGGCCGATGTCATCCGCAGCGGATTCCGCCGTCTGCTCGACGCGGGACTGGCGGAAGTCGAACTCCTGCTCGACGCCACGCCGGAATTGTTGCACCGGGCACTCGAATCTGCGGCCGCCCCGATCGACGTGCTGCACTTCATCGGCCACGGGGAATACAACGAGCAAACCGATTGCGGATACGTGATCTTCGAGAATCAGGACGGCGGCGAACAGCGACTGGATTCTTCCACACTTCGACAGATCGTCTGCCGCCGCGGGATACGTCTCGTCTGCCTGAACGCCTGCGAAACCGGCCGCAGCGGGCGACAGGATTTCAGTCGCGGTGTGGCGCACGCGCTGATTGCCGGGGGCGTCCCCGCCGTCGTAGCCAATCAGTATCCCGTCCTGGATGTCTCCGCCACCGCCTTCTCCCGCCACTTCTACTGGGCTCTGGCCATGGGACATTCCATCGGCGATGCCGCCCGCGAAGCGCGCGTGTCGGTCAACTATTCGATTGCCGGAGAGGCCATCGATTGGGCCGTGCCGGTCGTCTTCGCGCGAAATCCCGCACAACGACTTTGTGTGCCGCGAACGGCAGCCGGATATGAGCGAACCCGAAGGGCGGTGGTACGCCAACGGCGGCGCGCGGTGGAAGACCGCATCAAGATCGGCATCTGGAATGCCCACCGCATGATTCCGCATTTGCCGGAAATTTGTGAACACCTCACCAAGGCTCAAACTCAGTACGCCTTCGAGACCGTATCCTTCCCGGCCCCGATCGGCATCTGGCGCAGGGAGCAGGATAAAGACCAGGCGTTTGTGGTTGCTGACACGCTCTACGACCGATTGAAGGACAAGCCAACAGAATTGGGCGTGGACACGCTCATCTGCATGATCAACTTTCCGATGAAGGACGCGCGAACGAGGTATCTGTACTATTGGCGGCGAGATCCGCTCATCGTCACATCGACCTTTGGATTGCTGGAACAGTTGAACGAACGGGAATTCACCGTCGAACGTATGATGGCTCATCTGGCGGCGGCGGTCGTCGCAGGCATCCCGCCGCATCCCCGGCGGGTCGGACCGGCTGACTGTCCCCTCTTCTACAATGAGCAGCGGGACATTCGTTTGATCGCGGGCCGGCTCACGTTCTGTGCCGCCTGTCGCAAGCAATTCAAAGACAAACCAGCACAGGAACGCCTGCGGGCCGCCGAGCGGATTCTTGCCGCCTATGCGTAGACGGCGCGACGGTCAGTGAGGCTGGTGGAACTCCCGCACGGCCTTGAGCAAGTTCTCCGGCGTGCCGATGTCTAAGGAGCGTTCGCCGGGGAACTTCACGCTCTGCATCACGAGTCCTGCTTTAAGCGCTGCCTGGAGCACCACGCCCACAGCTAAATCCCCGCCCGAATCGTTGGTGGTATTCGCGAGCCGGCCGAGGTTCCGCTTCGTTTCATCGGCCCGGAGGAAGTCATGGAGAAAGGTTGAGAACCGTGGCGTCCAGACGGCGCAGCACCAGCCGTGGCTGAGGTTCGTCGAGGCCGGCTTCATCACGATGTCACGGACGCGGCCCCCCTCCTCACAATCCACCATATCCCAGACAGTTGGATCTTCAATCAGATGTAAGCCAAGGACGACGTCCGCTCCCGTGTCTTCCTGTCGTTCGATCATCCGGGCATAAGCATCGTCAGGCCCGAACAGAATATCCGGAAATCCAAACGCCACGCGGTGCTGTGCCAGAAAGGGATAGGCGCGATCGATGGTATCCGGCGGTCCCAACGATCCGGCGATCACGACATAGGCCAGGGAGAGGCCAACCAGATCGCCATCTCGAAAATAGTTGGGTATATCCCATTTGCCATCTTTGATTACGAGGAACGCCTTCGTGATGCCGGCGGCCCTGTATTTCTCCAGTAAGTATTGTGCCGCCACTTTCGGACGCGGCAGCCCGCTCTTCTCATCCAGCGCAAAACCGACTGGATACACTTCCTTGCTGCAAGGAAATGGCTGCAGGCGTTTGGCCATTCCCGCGGCCGGCACGAGCCCCACCACTTCTAAGGGCACCTGGAGAGTAGCATCTGAATGTTCACGCGGGTTCTTCATCGCACTATCCCCTGTTCACTCGTGGACGGCTCGCCGGCAATTTCCTGGTAATACGTTTCCACCATGGCGGCTCGTGCCTGGTCGACCACAACAAGTTGGCGCTGATCGAACGTATTGGCGCAATAAAGATAGATGAATTCGCCTGCCCGTCCCCACTCCCCATGCAGCTGCCGTCCATCGGCTTCTTTCCTGGTCACCTGATGCACGACCTGTTTCGCAGGAAGATCTCGCCAGGCCTGCTGCGCGGACGCCTCATGGTTTTCGTATAACGGTTGCGCTGGAGCTGCTCGAATGGATCGCAACTGTTCCACATGAAGTGGTGGAGCACCGTCCGGCTCAGGCGCTTCATTCCACGGCAGAATACTTGACGAGGAACCCAACCCAGTCACATACAGAGGACCGTCGTCGGTCACCTCTTCGATAGACCGATACCGGATCGGTTCAGGCGAGAGAAGCAGTGCAAGGCCACGGGCCGCCAACGCCCGCTGAAAGGGAACGCGCCGCGCGAGTTGCCTGGTCTTCTCAAACACAATCATTCGAGCATTCTCGACCAGCACGTTGCGAAGCCGATCCAACCGGAGGCCCACCCCGGTCCGCTGTTCAAAATCCGATTGGGCCCCAGCATCCAGCGCTCGCGTAAAATCCTGCCAGTCGCAGCTGGGAAGACCAGGATCCTGCTCGGCTTGGAGCAGCGTATGCGTGGCGATGATTAGATCATAGCAGCCACTCAGCTCGTACTGATCCATATCCAGGCATTCGAAACGTAGATTGCCCAATCCTAATGCTTGCGCCCGCTGGCGCGCGAGGGTGATGGAGGCAGGCGAACGATCGATTCCCACCACGCTCGCATCGGGACAACGCTGCGCATAGAAGGTGGTCAGCAGGCCAATGCCGCATCCGGCATCGAGGATGGTCTGCGCGCCATGAAGTTGAGCAGCAATTCGTGAGCCGACTTCGAGATAATATTCGTAGCGTTGACTGTAGAGGGCGGAAATGAATCGGGACTGCGCCGTCAAATCGTAGAAAGCAATTTCAGCGGACGATCCGCTGGTCGCCGCTCGTTTAGCTTCGATGGACCGGTGCAGCCGAGCCAAGTCTTCGGGGGTGAACACCTCCCGTTGCCAGGCAAAATACGCGGCATCGGATTGGATGTGCCGGAGTCCCCACCAAGCGAGATGCTCGCGCAGGGCATTGTGGATCTCGTCGTTCCGGTCAGCAGGCACAACGCCCTCTTGCCGGAAGAGCCATCACGATCGGTACGTTACGGCCGCTTGAGCATGATGGCGTCTTCATAGGCCAGCGGAACAGGATGCGGATGACGAAGTTGCCCGCTGCCGAACACGACATACTTTTCACAGGTCAGTTGGTTGAGACCGATCGGCCCTCGCGCGTGGTGGCGCGCCGAACTCAAGCCGATATCCGCACCGAATCCGAGACTGTCTCCGGCATTCAATCGGGAAGAGGCATTGACCAGGACCGACCCCGCATCCACTTCTTTACTGAACCTCATGGCGGACTCATAGGACTTCGTCACGATCACGCAGGTGTGGCTGGGACCATGCTGCGCGATATGCGCCAACGCCTCATCAAAACCCGGCACCATCTTGATGGCCATGCTGGGCCCCTGAAATTGCTTGTTCCAGTCCGTCTCCTGCGCCGGCTTGACCGCTTTATGTCCCGTCATGAGCATCTGGCCCATCAACGACACGGTTTTCGGACAGCCGTAAATATCGATTTTGAATTCATCCAGCAAGCGAAGGATCAGCGCAGACAACAGCGGGCGCGCAATGCCCTGGTGCACCAGCAGCGTATCCACCGAGTTGGGCGTCGAGGGACTCTGCACCTTGGAATTGACGACGATATTTTGGGCCAGAGGGATTTCGACATCGTCATCGATGTACACGTGCGTGATCCCGCCGTCGTGACAGAGAATCGGCATCTTGGCCTGTTCCTGCACCACCTTCCGCAGCCCTGCGCCGCCGCGCGGGATAATCGCATCCAGCGCCTTGCCGGACTTAATCAGTTCCAGGGCCGCCTCTTTCTCCTGTCGATCAATGATCGTACAGGCGCCCTTCGGAATACCGGCCTCATGCATGGCCTTCGCCAGACCGGTCGCAATCACTTGCTGTGTATGGGTCCAATCCGGTGAACCCCGGAAGACACAGACGTTGCCTGACTTCAGGCAGAGGGCCAGCGCATCGATCGTTTCCAACGGTGACAGTTCCGAGACGATGCCGATCACGCCGATGGGAACCCGCACCCGGCTCACTTGAAGACCGTTCGGTTCCTCGTGGCGCCCCAGCACCTCGCCGAGCGGGTCCGGCAGATCCGCAATGTGATGCAATCGATCCACGAGCGCTTTCACGTCGTCGGCCGTCATACGGATTCGGGCCACGGCATCGCGCACACGTTCCCGGTTTTCATATCCGGTCATCGACTTTCCGACCGCATCCACATCCGTTTCGTTCGCCGCCAGGATGGACTCTTCCGCTTCCGCAACGGCCGCAGCCATACCACGCAACGCCTTGTCTCGTACGGGGCCGGAGAGGAGCGAGGTCGGACGCACTGCTTCCCGAGCCGTCTTCAATACTTTATCGAGGTAGAGTTTAACTGGAACTTCAACCATCTTGTCCCCAATTGGTAAATCTGGTGAGTAGGCGTCCGGTGAATGGCCACAGGGCGCAGGCATCGTTAGAACTGCATCACAGGCCTTGAACGATCCGCGCCGGACTATACCATGCGATTTTTTTGTGAGTCAAAGCAAGGTCGGCGGGCACAGAAGTGTACCGAAGGAATACCGATCTTCTCTCCTTCCCAATACGATGATGGGGGTTACGCGGTCGGTCTGTAGCAGGACGCCATTCGTCTCACACCAAGACTTCTTCCACCGCTGCCCTGAGCATCGCCAGTCCTTCCTGGACATTGGTTCCCAGATGCACACGCAGCACCCGCCTTCGTCGCTCTACCAAGACCTGAAAATCCCCCCGCGCCTGCGCCGCCTTGACGATACCGAACGTATACGGCTGTCCCGGCACAGGAAGGTCTGCAGCATCTTCACAGGTGACCTGGAGAAACAGCCCGGTATTGGGCCCTCCCTTATAGGCCTGTCCGGTGGAATGAAGAAACCGCGGACCGAACCCCATGCACGTCGCGACACGTTTGATATCCCGCACCCTGAGACGCAGCGCCTGGAGCTCCGCCTCATACCTGGGATCCACCTCGAGATAGGCCAACAAGGCAAAGTAATCACCAGCCGCAAGTCGATTGAGATGGATGGCCAGATACTGCGCCAGGGACGGGGGCGAACCCGGCACAGCCTGGAGCGTGAGGGCATACGCCGGATCGGCAAATAGTTGGAGTCCACGCTCTTCGAGAATTGGCGCTTCCGGCGGAAGCGCCCCGGTTCGCTGAACCTCTATCGTCAACTGCCTGGTGGCTAATTTACTCGCCTCGACATCCGGCTGGTCGAAGGGATTAAGATCCATGATGGCCCCTGCCACTGCCGTCGCAAACTCCCAGCGGAAAAATTCCTGCCCCACATCATAGCGGTCGCTCACTGCAATGCGGATGACCGGATAACCTGCCAACTCGAGCCGATTGACAGCCACGTCTTGCCCCTGGTCGGGTGCAGCCTGCCATCGGAGATACACGAACACGCGATCCAGTCCGTAAACCGCGGGATCGCCGACCGCCTCACGATCGACCGGAATGAGTCCCTTCCCCCCTTTGCCAGTCGACTCAGCCAGGAGTTGTTCAAGCCAGGCGCCGAATGAATCTAGACCTGGAGAGGACACAATCGTCACCTTATCGCGCCCCTGTTTGCCGAGCACTCCGAGGATCGTGCCGAGCACCAACCCAGGGTTCTCCTCTACCGGGACACAAGGGAAACAGGCTTCCACCATTTCCTCTGCATGTTCGAGAATCTGAACAATATCGAGCCCCATGACCGCCGCCGGTACCATGCCGAAATTCGATAGCGCCGAGTAGCGCCCTCCGATCGTGGGCACTCCGAAGTAGAGGTGCCGAAAATCATCAGCCTCGGCAGCTTGTTGCAAGGGAGAACCAGAATCCGTAATCGCAATAAACTGCCGGACAGCGGCCTTGGTTCCGACTAGCCGCTGGACCCGGTCAAAAAAATAGGCTTTCAGTATCATCGGCTCAAGAGTCTTCCCTGACTTGCTTGAAACGATGAACAGGGTACTGGCAAGTCGGATGCGTTTTTCTATCGTCCTGATCTGAGCCGGATCCGTTGAATCAAGCACGTGAAGTTCCGGACATCCCGCCTGCGTACCAAACATCAGCGTCAGCACTTCGGGACAGAGACTCGATCCACCCATTCCCAACAACAGGACATGCGTGAACCCTCGATGCAACGTTTCACCGGCCAGGCCGGTGAGCAGAGGAATCTGCGCCAACTGTTGTTCCGTGATATCCAACCACCCGAGCCACCGATCCTCGTCCCGGCCGGTCCAAAGGGACGGATCACGATCCCACAGGCGTCCAACCTTATCCGCATCTTTCCATTCACGAAGGGAAGACTGTACTGCGTCGGCCACACCCGCCGGGAGAGAATATGAACAGCCCTTGAGTGGCAAAGCATCGCCCAAGCTGGCTTGAGATTCGATGGCCATCAACAGTTGGTCATACGCGTCCCGAAACAACTGGAGCCCTTCTTCCAACAGCCGGTCGGTGATCGCTTGCATTGACAGTCCTGCCTGCGCCCACGCAAGCCGCACCGCTTCTGCATCATCGAGGTCCTTCATCAGCCGGCTTTCCGGACGCCCATGATCACGAAAGGCATCAAGCGTCGGGGGCGGTATTGTGTTGACCGTCTCGGGACCAATCAGCTCCTCAACATACTGCACGTCGCGATACTGTGGATTCTTGGTTCCCGTACTCGCCCAGAGCAGCCGTTGGGTATGGGCCCCTTGCCTCGCAAGTGCTTGCCAGCGACTGCTCGAGAAGATGGCCTGATACCGTTGGTAGGCCAATTTGGCATTCGCCACGGCAATTTTTCCCTGCAGGCTCTTGAGTGTCGCCCGATGCTCTCCGCCGGTCGCCTTCTCAAGATACGCAGTAATTTCCGCGTCAGCCGCCGTGTCTATGCGGCTGATGAAAAAACTGGCCACGCTCGCAACGCTTCCGAGATCACCGCCCCGCCTGGCCAACTCTTCCAAACCGGTCAGGTACGCCTCGGCGACCGACACGTAGGTGTCTTGCGCGAAGAGAAGGGTCACGTTGACGTTGATTCCCATCCCGATCAGCGACGGGATAGCGAGGAGTCCGGCCGGCGTGGCTGGAATTTTGATCATCAGGTTATCGCGCCCGACAGAGTCCCACAGTCGCTGGGCCTCTTCGAGCGTGGCCTGCCTGTCATGAGCCACATGCGGCGAGACCTCCAGGCTTACATACCCGTCGCGCCGCCTCGTGCGGGCATACACCGGCTGCAGGAGATCCGCCGCGGACTGAATATCCTCGATGGCCAACCGTTCATACCATCCCTTCGCATCCAGACCTGCTTCACGCCGAAGGATGCTCAAGGCGTCGGCATAGTCCGAGGTTTCACTGATGGCGTGTTTGAAGATCGCCGGGTTTGATGTGAGGCCGGTCACGCCTTCTTCGAGTATGAGCCGTTGCAATGCCCCGCTTGTGAGGACACTTCGTCGAATGTCGTCCAACCAGATCGATTGGCCGTATCCCTGAAGAGCACGAATGGGATTCGTCATCCTGACTTGCGTGACGTGCATCATGGCTTCTCCTTGATCGTGGGTTGCGCTGTGTGGTGTCCTGGCAGACGATGCGTGTTTTTCCTCAATATTCAGTAGTGGGCGGTCGCGACTCCTACTTGTCGCGGGACACACCGCGCACGCTTGGGCATCCTGAGCAGCGTCTGAAGAGATTTCGACTCGAAGCGGCCAACCGCATGCCGACGAATCCAGCCGGTCCCATACTCATAATGTGTGAGTTACCGTCTCTCGCCGCCGGGCACTGTCTCAATCTGTTCCGCGTTTCTATTCGACCTCTGCTCTGACGGAATTCGCCCTGGTTCCTGCTCGAAAACCTCAGATGCCGGCGCGATAGAGGGAGCGTGAGGGGCCATCGGCGCTCCGCGATCAGGGCCCCCGGGCGGGAGATGCGACTCCGCCGTCCTGTGACGTTCGCCATGATTGAGCCAGCTCTCCCAGGAGCTCCTCGGCCTCTTTGTCGCATCCGGCGGATCGGCGGGACCGGTAAGGAGAGTGTGCGGCAATCCAAGCAACTGGTCCTGCGCCATGGCAGGACCTCCCCCCAGCAACACGAGCACGAGCGCGCAGAGCATGTTGTGATTCATCACGATCCCTTCTTCCTGTCCCCCAGCATGCCCCGTGAATCGGCACGGAACACTAACTGGACAACGAGGAGTTCCCGTCTGATAGCCATGTCGACCTACATGTTTCGCTACCGACACACGACCAACTTGTTGAAGGCATTCAGCGCCGCGACTTTGTAACATTCGGCCAACGTCGGGTAATTGAACACCGACCGCAAAAAGTATTGGAGTCCTCCGCCCAACTCCAAGACTGCCTGCCCGATATGGATCAATTCCGTGGCGCCGGCCCCCACGACATGAATGCCGAGGAGACGCTGATCCTCGCGATGGAACAGCAACTTGAGAAACCCGCTGTCGTCACCGAGAATCTGCCCCCGTGCAATCTCTCCGTATCGCGCGATGCCGGTTTCATAGGGCACCTTCTTCCGCGTCAATTCATGTTCCGGAGGTCCAATCGCCGAGACCTCCGGGATGGCATAGATTCCGATCGGCAGGTGTTCGATCATCGGTCCAGGGTCGACGCCGAAGGCGTAGGACGCCGCCAGCCGTCCCTGTAGAAATGAGGTGGATGCCAAACTCGGGTAACCGATAACGTCGCCCACGGCGAATATATGCGGCACCTCTGTTCGGAACTGCCGGTCCACGGTCAGCCGTCCGCGATCATCGGGCTTGAGCCCCACGGCATCGAGATTCAGGCGGCTCGTGGCGCCGAGCCGACCGACCGAAAACAGCACTTGGTCGGCAACGATCATTTTCCCCGACTCCAGATGGACAACCGCCTGCCGCGGATTTCCGGTCGTGACGTCCAGCCGCTCCACGGCTTCTCCCAAGCGAAACGTGACTCGCTGCCTTCTCATTTGCTGCATAAGCTCGTCGACGCTCTCACGGTCTAAAAACTCTAGAAGCCGGTCGCGCTTATCCACCAGGATCACCTGACTGTGAAGCGCAGCGAACATCGACGCATACTCGATTCCGATGATCCCCCCACCGACAACGACGAGCTTCTTCGGGAGCCTCTGCAGTCGCACGAGATCATCGCTCGTGAGAATCAGGTCCCCGTCAGCCGGCACACCGGGGGGCGACGCCGGATAGGTTCCCACCGCAATCACGATATTTTCTGCCGTGACCGTCCGCCGCCCCTCGCCGACGCTCACCAGCACCGTATGCGAATCGACGAACGAGGCCTCTCCTCTGATCATGTGCACCTCGTTTCGGAACAGCTGCTGCTCGATCACCTGCGATTCTCGGCGGCCGACCGTTTGCATCCGGTGGAGGAGCGCTTCCACAGGAAGACGACGCATGTTCTCGCCATCGAGACGAGGCGCGGAGGCACCAGTCAGTCCACCCGCGCACTGCGACAGGGACCACACCGCCTCGCGAAAGGTCTTGCTTGGGATCGTCCCCATATCCAGGCAGACGCCTCCCATCGAGGGACGCTTCTCCACGACCGCTGCCCGTTTCCCAAGTTTGGCGGCTTGAATCGCAGCCCGTTGGCCCGCGGGACCGCTGCCGATGCACAAGAGATCAAAATCGTAGTCTGCCGTCATGAGGCTGCTCTCCTTTACCTAAAGCCGCCGGAGTGGTGGATCTTGCGATGCCATTCACGCAAGATCACCAGCCCATCCGTGCCTGTCTCCATCCGTACGAAGCCACCTCGGATACCGGGGAGATTTATTCCCGATTGATGAATGCGCGATCGCCGCTATCCTTAGGATGGTAGACGTAGACTTGCTCTCGTAGAACCGCCAACGCCACCGTGAACAATTCCACCGCCAGCTCGGGTCGACCGACACCGTGCGCCACCTCACCGCCATGCTGCGCACAGGCCACCATCATTGCCTGAGGGTCGACAGCCAATCGTGATGGCGGGTTCATCACAAGACCTCGCATCGAGGCAGGCAGAAAGGCGGATGGCCGGCTCTGTGTGGCTACCCTGTAGGCCATACGGCTCAACGCTTCTACGTCTCTTCGGATGTCGTCTGGTTCCCGACTCAGCCGGCAGTGGAGATAGGTCGTCCACCCCTCCATGAACTGGCTGTTGCTGGGAAACGGCGTCGATCCTGTCACGGGCCACGAACCCTGACAGCCGAGTACGCCGATGAGGCCCGTCAGGAATAGACAGCCAACCGTTCCGAGTCTGCCACGCCATCTGCATACCCGCATGTTCCGTCTCCCCGCGTTACGTCTTGCCAAACGGGCTACATAGCAAAGCAAATGCCACTGGTGATCGGAAAGCGCCTCACAAGAAACCACCGCATTCCCGCTACTTCGAGGCGCCCCCTGTTCGAACAGACACCAGCCGGGCATCAGGCCGCGACAATCCATCGCGGCGTTTCGCGGGAAATCGCGACCGTTCGCGATGTTCTCCGGCAGATCCATGCGCGCGCCATTCCTCACCGACCGCATTGTTCGACAGGGACGAACCCATTCCGAAACGAGCGGATGTTGAACAGCGCGACACAAGGGAACGAGGCCCGTCGCCGATAGGCGAAGGTGTCCGATGAGAGCTTGCGGTTAGGACTGGTGAAGAGGTTCCAGAGACGGAGGAGCGGTAGGTCGTGAGAGCGCCATTTTTTTCATTCGACTGCGAAGGGTACTGGGGTTTATTCCCAGCCGAGTCGCCGCTCCGAGAGGCCCATAAATCCGCCAGGCGGCTTGCTCAAGCACACGAAGAATGAGATCGCGCTCAGCATCGTGCAAGGTAAGCGGGCGATCCATGTTCGACGTGGGTCTCGATGAGGAGGCGACGAAGCGCTCATCGATCTCGATACGATCAGTCGGCGCAAGAATCACGGCGCGCTCAATGACGTTTTGCAGTTCACGAATATTCCCCGGCCACTCATGCTCAACCAACCGTGCGGAAGCCGTTTCACTGAAGGTCAGGTTCGCACGATTGAGTTTGACCGCGCAGATGTCGAGAAAATGCTGCGCCAGCAGTGGAATGTCTTCCTTCCGGTCACGAAGCGGAGGTAGTGCGATCGGAAATACCTTCAGGCGATAGTAGAGATCCGCCCTGAAACGTTTCTGTTCCACAGCCTCGGCCAGATCCACATTTGTCGCCGCGATGAGCCGCACATCCACAGGTATCGATCGCGCCGCTCCTACCCGATCGACCAGATGATCTTCGAGGACTCGAAGAAGCTTGGCCTGGACATCCAGGGGCATCTCCCCGATTTCATCTAAGAACAGCGTGCCTCCGTGGGCGAGTTCGAACCGGCCTTGATGTCGCTGGACTGCTCCCGTGAAGGCGCCTCGCTCATGCCCGAACAACTCACTTTCCACCAGGCCACTCGGCAATGCCGCGCAGTTGAGACGCACGAAGGGTTTCGTACGTCGCACACTGCGTTCATGGATGGCCCGGGCCACCAGTTCTTTGCCGGTCCCGGTCTCTCCGGTCACCAATACCGTCGTGGCGGTGGCTGCCACCGCCTGAATTTGCGCCAGCACCTTGTGCAAAGGCTCACTGTTGCCGACCAACGATCCAGAATTACTCCGCGATGTGAGGGCCTGAGTCCGAGACGCGTGTTGCTTGGTCAGTTGTCGGCCCATCCGCGCCACCTGCTCGTAGGCTTGGATGTTTTCGATGGCCAATGCAACCTGCGTCGCAATTTGCCGCAAAAAATCCAATGTCTCAACCTCAGGCTCTCCTGACGCCACACTCCCGATATTCAGACTCCCGAGACAAGTTCCACGCGCAAGTAGCGGGAGGTTCACCATCCGACCGAGGCCTTCTTCGGCATACAAACGATCTTCGAAAAAGATTTGTTGGTGCTGGAGATAGGGCCGCACATGGACTTCGCGATGTTCATAGACCCACCCCACCGCACTGCCGATACGCGGGATGATAGCGCCTTGCTCCAGCAGACGTTTCGGCATGGCAGTCTCCAACGCATGAAACCGAAACCCGTCCTCATCCGGCGCATAAAGGAGGACGCCCGCGCGTTCCCACGGCACGACGTCCTTGATCCGTTCCGTGCAAGCCTGCCACAGGCTGCCCATCTCACGTTGTGAGTTCAGCACATTAGACACTTCAAGTAATGCGTGATACCGACGATGGATCATCATCACCAAGGAGGAACGAACACGGTGGTCTACCCGGTCACTAAGCAATTTTCCTGCCCGCAAGCGTCATTCGCTTGTATGAGTGACGGGATCACACAAATGACCAGCAGGAGTGCCCCGTTCCTCGAGAGTGGATGGTTGAAGATAGATTCGGAACATCGGATCGATGCTGCCGACAAACTGGCTTCGTGCATAATTCCAGCGAGCGAGACGTGCAGAATCGCACCCTCTGACTCATAGAAAAGATGTGCGGTTGTCAGCCGCGCTGAACAAGAAGGGATGTCCGTCCGTGAAGAGGACCGGGATGCGCAGACTCGCAACCATTGCTGTGTCGGCAAACCAGGATTCGACCGCCTCCGGAATCTCGGCCGGGGCCAACGCACTCCGCATAGACCGGACGAACACACCCTTCATTCTCCGACCGGGGGCATGCCTATTACGGCCCAACCTGTTTGCGCTGTTGCGCCGCCAACCATCGACCCAGCCAGGCCCAGAGCAGCATGAGCGGAACCAACACCCAGGAAATCTGTGCCGTTGTGACACTCAACGCCTTGAGGCCCGAGACCAGCCACCCGGTCGAGGCATCGCCGGCGCGCGAGATCGCCGTATCGATAAAATTTTTCGCCTTGTATTTTTCCTCGCGACTGACCACCGTAAACAGCACCTCGCGCGCCGGTTTGGAAAGCGCGTATTCCCCCACACGCCGCAGTACGGAAAAGCTGACGTACACGATCAATCCAGGCCACAGGGCGATGCCCAGAAACCCGAGCAGGCTGACCGCCGGCAAAAACAACAACGCCGCCGACACCCCAAATCGGGCCACCACGCGGTTGGTGATCAGCAGCTGGGTCAGCCACGTGAGGATATTGGTGGCGAAGTCGAGCATAGAGAACAGACGCGTGCGGGCTTCAGGCGTATCGAACTGTTGCGCCACAAGACGCACCTGCTCGAAATAGAGGAAGGTCGCGGTCATCGTCAAAAATGTGAGATAGCCACAGATACCGAGCAGATACGGCGACGACCACACGAGGCGAACCCCGGCCAGAAAGCCGCCGCCCAATGGTGCGCCACTGTTCTCCCTGTGAAACAGGGATCGGCTGCGGCTCCACAATTCCAATTGGTAGATGCATCCGATGCAGGCCAGAAGGAAGGCGGACGATGCCAGCATCAGCACCGGCACGGGAAAGACGTAGGTGAGTCCGGTGGTAATGAGCGGGCCGAACAAGGCGCCGGTGCTGCCGCCTGCCGCAATCATCCCGAAGAGGCGCGCCCCTTGCGCAGGCGTGAACAGATCGGCCATGAAACTCCAGAACACTGACACGACGAACAGGTTGAACACCGAAAGCCAGACAAAAAACCCGCGCGCGACCCATTCGATGTACTGACCGCTCGTCATCAGCACGTACAGGCCGAGCAGATTGGCGATAAAGAAGAGATAGACGGCGAGGAGCAATCGATAGCGGGAATACCGCGCAGACAACCACCCGAACAGCGGCGTGACGGCCAGCAAGGCAACAAACGTGCCCGTCATCATCCAGGGAAGGTTGTGCACGCCGCCCTGAATCGCCATCTCATCGCGCACGGGGCGAAGGATGTAATAGCCGCAGAGCAGGCAAAAGAAATATCCGAAGGACCAGGCCAACGGCCGCACTTCTTGCGGCTCCGCCTGCACAAACCGGATCACTGACCGATGCCATCTCTCCATGGGGCTCCGAATTGGGCCCTCAGTGTAGCAGGCCTACGTACACCGGCAAGAAAAAATTTTGCTAGAATGCGCCTGCGGTTCGTCCTGAAGAATCGCAATCCACCTTCAGACGGAGGCACATCCATGATCGATCTCCGGAGCGACACGGTCACCAAACCCTCCCCGGCCATGCGTGACGCCATGGCCCGTGCCGACGTGGGGGATGACATTTATGGAGAAGACCCCACCGTCAATCGCCTCCAAGAGGTCGCTGCCGCGCTCCTCGGAAAACGCGCCGCGCTCTTCGTGCCATCCGGCACGCTGGGCAACCAATTGTCTGTGCGGGCGCAGGCCGAACCAGGACGTGAAGTGATCGTTGAAGGTCAGTCGCATATCATTCGTTACGAGCAGGGCTCGGCGGCGGCATTGGCCGGGGTGCAACTCCATTGGGTGACCGGCACGCACGGGCTCATGACGGCTGAACAGGTACAGGCCGCCATCCGCCCGAAAGACCCCTACAGCATCCAGACCGCGCTGATCTGTCTCGAGAACACGCACAATGCCGGAGGCGGGACCATCTACCCGCTGGCAACGATCCAAGCCATACGCGCCGTGGCCAAGGCCCATGGAATACCCATGCATCTCGACGGGGCTCGCCTGTTCAATGCAGTCGTGGCATCGGGGGTGTCGGCGGCGGAATATGCGCGCCATTTCGAAACGGTGACCTTCTGCCTCTCCAAAGGACTCGGCGCACCAGCCGGGTCGCTGATTGCGACGGATGATCCAGGCCTGATGGAGCGCCTTCGGCGATTTCGCCGCATGTACGGAGGCGCCATGCGCCAGTCCGGCATTCTCGCCGCGGGGGGCCTCTACGCCTTGGAACATCACATTGCCCGACTCAGGGAAGACCATGCCAACGCCAAACGGCTCGCGGCCCGGCTGCAGCAGATTCCAGCTGTGACCATTGATCCATCCCTGGTCGAGACGAACATGGTGTTCTTCGACGTGCACAGCACAAAATTTTCCATCCCGGCCTTCGTGGCAGCCCTCAAGCAGGAAGGCGTGCTGATCAACGCCGTCGGCGGATCCACCTGTCGCGCAGTGACCCATCTCGACGTGTCCGCGGAAGACATCGAGCGGGCGACCGACCATTTCGCGCGCCTGCTCAACGATGGGACCGGCGCCTCACATTGACAGGCTCCGTCCCCCCTCCTACAATGCCCACACGTGATCCGCGCAGAGAGGAATGAGTGTCGCTTCACGCAGTGTCGTTTCAACAGATCAGTCGCATTCTCGACGTCACGGATACCCTAGGACTCAATCGCGAGTGGGTGGAAATTCCCCTCTCGCCGGAGTGTCCCGGCATCGTCCGCAAACTCCCTAATGGAAAGCTTGAGATTGTTGTCGATACCGAGCAGCCGTTCGACGCGTGGCTCGGCACGCTCGAGCAACAGATACGACGTGCGCAGGCCGCCTGACCGCGTCGAAGGATGGATATGGAATCACACCTGGCCCCCTCCTCACCTCAGTCGTCCCCGGCGCTCCCTTCCTCGGACGAACTGAAGGCTGAGCTACTCGATATTCCCGAACCACCGGAGATCCCTCCAGCCGTGACACCCCCCGGCTACGATGATGCCCTCGCCGGCGCGGTGAAATATGTCCGCGCGAAACGGGGCGGCGACCTGGTAGGTATCGTTCTCGTCGGATCCGGAGCCCGGCGTGCAGTGACCGCACACAGCGATATCGATCTCATCGTCCTGGTGAAGGGGCCGGCCGACGGACAGGAAATGATCCGCGTGGCGGACCGGCTGGTCGATATTCGTTACGGCGAACATGCCACCGTCGCCGAAGATCTGGCGTTCTCTCCCCGCCTCGCCCCTCTGCTTCGCAAGGGACGGGTGCTGTACGACCATGAAGACATTGCGGCGCAACTGATCGCCAAAGCGGCGCAACGTTTTCGGCAGGGTCCGCCGACGGCCTCGATTCACGAACGCATCCGATTGAAAGCCGAGTGCCTGCATTGGCTCGGAAAGGTCGAGGACCTGCGCGACAAACCGAATACCGCGCAATATCTGCTGCAATTGTTTTTCGAGGCGTGCGTGTCCGCATTTTTTCGAACGCGAGGACTCTGGTTTACCGCGCCGGTGGACACGCTCCGGTTTCTCGCGTCTCGCGATCCGGCCCTCGGAGAAGTCGCCGCACAGTTCCTGAGCGCGGCCACCCTCCACGACCGGCTGATGGCGGGCCGACGGTTTGCCGAGATCCTGTTCCACGATATTCCCCTTCCACCCCGCGTGGATTAACAGGGCGCCGTCACCCCGTGCCAAGGCGGCATCGCTGGCACGGGCTTCCGGCCGTGCTAGCATCGGGACGTCACCGAACCACTGGAGCGGCATTCCGTCCTTGGCCCACTCCGCACCAGTCATCACATACCGGTCTTCACCAGAGAGGATGACCTATGGAACTTGGATTCGTCGGACTCGGAAAAATGGGCATGAATATGGTGACACGCCTGCAGCAGGGCCGTCACCGCGTCGTGGCGTATGATCGCGCGCCCGATGTCGTGAAGCAGGCCGAAGGCAAGGGCTGCGTGGGTGCGTCCTCCCTGAGCGACCTCGTCTCCAAACTGACCGCCCCCCGCGCCGTGTGGATCATGGTGCCCTCAGGAACCCCGACGGAAGAGACGATCCAGGCAGTCAGCGCGCTGCTGCAGCCGGGCGATACCATTATCGACGGCGGCAACACGCGCTTCCATGACGATACGCGGCGCGCCGCCGAATTGCAGAAAAAGGGCATCCATTATGTCGATGTCGGCACCAGCGGCGGCATTTGGGGCTTGAAGGTCGGATACTGCCTGATGATCGGCGGCGAGAACGAACCGGTTCAGCGCCTGACCCCCATCTTCACGACACTGGCGCCCGAACAAGGCTGGGCGCACATGGGCGGGCACGGCGCGGGCCACTACGTCAAGATGGTGCACAACGGCATCGAGTACAGCATGATGCAAGGATACGCCGAGGGGTTCGAGCTCATGGCGAAAAGCGAGTATCGCCTGGATCTGGGAAAGATCGCCGATGTCTGGATGCATGGCAGCGTCGTCCGCTCCTGGCTCCTGGAACTGGCGGTCGGCGCATTGAAACAGGATCCCAAGCTCGAACAGTTGAAAGGCTATGTGCAGGATTCCGGCGAAGGTCGCTGGATGATACAAGACGCCATCGATAAGGATGTGCCTGTGCCGACCCTGACCGCAGCGCTCTTCACCCGCTTCCGGTCGCGGCAGGAGGAATCGTTCGCCGAAAAAATGCTGGCCGCGTTGCGCAACGCCTTCGGCGGGCATAGCGTCCGGCGCTGACCTTCACCAAAGGAATATCGAGACCATGTCCTCGCCCACGACTCCCCTGGCGTGCAAGCCTGTTCCGGAATCCGTTCCCCCCGTCGAGCCCTGTACCCTCGTCATTTTCGGCGGTTCCGGTGATCTTGCCCGCCGCCGGCTGATCCCGGCCGTCTATAACTTGCTACTGGACGGGCTCCTGCCGGCCAAGTATGCGGTCATCGGCCTGGGCCGCAAACCCATGACCGACGACGAATTCCGCAATCTCGTCAAGGAGGGGATCGTCAAACATTCCCGACAGGCGCTGGCGGAGGATACCTGGGCCACCTTCAAAACCCATCTCTTTTATATCCAGGGAGAAAATGAAGATGCACAGACCTACGCCACACTCCGCGCCAAGGCCGAGGAGGTGGAGCAGGCGATGCAGTTGCCGGGCAATCGCATTTTTTATCTCAGCATTCCGCCCAGCTCCTTTGCGTCGGTCTGTGAGGGATTGGCCCAGGCGGGTCTGGCCACCTCAGCATCTGCCGCATCCCCTTACTCGAGGATCATCGTCGAAAAACCTGTCGGACGCGACCTGGCCTCCGCGCAACAGATCAATGAAGTCACCGGCAACGTATTCGATGAATCCCAGATTTTCCGGATCGATCACTATCTGGGCAAAGAGACAGTTCAGAATCTTATGGTGGTCCGGTTTGCCAATAGTATTTTTGAACCGATCTGGAACCATAAATATATCGACCACGTCCAAATCACGGTCAGTGAATCGGAAGGCGTGGGGACGAGAGCCAGCTACTACGAAGAAGCCGGCGCGCTGCGGGACATGATTCAGAACCACCTCCTGCAGTTGCTCTGCCTGGTGGCCATGGAGCCGCCCTATTCGCTCGACCCCAACGTGGTGCGCAACGCCAAGATGGAAGTGCTGCGTTGCCTCCGGCCCATCGTCGGCAAAGATGTCGAGCAGTATACGGTGCGGGCGCAGTATGCCGAGGGTATCGCGCCTGACCAGCCCGTGCCTGGATATCGGCGGGAAAAAGGCGTCAATCCGAATTCGACGACGGAAACCTTTGTCGCGGTGAAAGCCTTCGTCGAAAACTGGCGCTGGTCGGGCGTGCCCTTTTATCTTCGCACCGGGAAAGCGCTCCCGAAACGGGCCAGCGAAGTCGCCGTGCAATTCAAAGATATTCCGCAGATTCTCTTCAATGCCAATCCCGCCTCCCCTCAACCGGCCAACGTCCTGACGTTGCGCATTCAACCGGATGAAGGCCTCTCGCTGCGTATTATCTCGCGAGTCCCCGGCACGCGGGCGCAGACGCATCCCGTGGAGATGGATTTCCAGTATAGCGACGTATTCGGCTGCCCCTCCCCGGAAGCCTATGAGCGGTTATTGCTCGACGTGATGGCCGGAGACGCCTCGCGCTTCATGCGGCGCGACGCAGTCGAAGCGTCGTGGGACTGGGTCACAAAAATTCTCGACGGCTGGGCACAACAGAAGCTGCGCTGGTTGCCAGAATACCAGGCCGGGACCTGGGGACCAGTGGAAGCCGAACGGATGATTGAACGCGACGGGCGGACCTGGCGAATCCTCTAGCCGGATTCCGCGTCATGGCAATCGGCCTGTACCGTGGCGAAAGGATTCACATCGGATGCTGAATGTTGATGGACGTCAGCAGCTGTGTTCGAATCTCGTCCTTCTTCCCGATCCCCCCGATAAACCGTACGAACGCTCCGCGATCAAATAAGGCCAGCGCCGGGAGCGAACCGATCTCGAGTTCAGCAGGAATCTGAAAGTTTTCCTGTACGTTCATCTTCACAATCTTCACCGCTCCCCCCACTTCATCCTGCAACAGTTGCAGCTGCGAGAGCAGGGCGAGACAGTGGCCGCAGCCCGGCTGCCAGAACTCCACGAGGACCGGCATGTGGGCCTGCTCCACTATGCGTGCAAAGTTGTGATCCGTGACCTCGGAGATCATGGTTGGGACAGGTTGGAAGAAGCGTCGCCGGAGATGGCAGGATCAGCGGCAAAGACCTGCTCATACACCAGCCAGCCCAACAAGCCATAGCCGCTGCTCGTCAGATGCAGCCCATCATTGGAGTACGGCTCCGCCAGCATGAGAGACTCCGGTTCGGCCGTCGCCGTGAATAGATCGACATACCGCAGGTTTTTTCTCTCCGCATAGTCTGCGATCAGGGCATTCAACCGCTGACGGCGCTGAATATGCTCAGCGAGCCACGCGACGGCATCGGGATTTTCTCCGCCCAGATCGACTCGAATGGAGGGGACGGTCACAGGAACCGGCACGATCGAGGAGGCCCTCGCCAATTCGTACATCTTGATTAGATTCCGCATGATCTCCGAAGGATCGGCGTTCCATCCCAGATCATTCGTGCCCCCGAGAATAATCACCATCTGAGGACAGCGTTCAAGAACTGCCCTGCGGAAACGCAGCACCATTTCACCGGTCGTTTCCCCGCAGATTCCGCTGACCTCTACGCGGAATCGCTCGCCGAGATATTCCTGCAACACGTGCCCATAGGGCGTTTCCTGTCCGGACGGGTGCACCGCACTGGGGGTTTGATACCCGGCCGTGAGGCTATCACCGACGCACAGAATGAGTGGAGAGGGAATCGTGGCAGTCACCAAGGAATTCTACTGGGTCCGGCAAGCCGGCGCAATGGTGATGGGAGGCATGCGGAGACCGGCTATTTTCTTGACGAATCATGCACCTCACGGTACGACTGACACATATGGAACCTACAGGCTCGCCCGGAAACGGTCTTCCCCTTACGCCTTTCGTGAAAGCCGGCACCGATCCGCAAGTCGCTGCCATCAAGCAGTTACTCAAGCTGCTCGATAAGGCGGCCAAATCGGCTCGTACGTACGGCACCAAGAACCCGGTCGCCCAACGTTTCTTCCAACAATTTTACGAAGACCTGACTCGCCATCTGGGGCAGCATGCGCGCCTGACGCTGCTGGTCCAACGCAATCAACTTTTCTTCCAGAACGAAGTCGTCTACGAACCCGAGCGCGACGCCACCGGCGATAGTTTTGCGTTCAAAATGTACTCGGATGGGATCCGTGAGCTGAGCTTCCACCAGGGGCTCACTCGTGACGACCTCGCGTTCTTTCTGGAAGCGCTCTGGGGCATGCCCGCCGAGGAGACCCCACCGGACGACGCCACTCTCGACCACGATGAAGACGACGACATCGTGACGCGGTTGTGGGCCAAGAATCTCGACACGATTACCCTGGTGACCGCCGAAGAGCTCGTCCGCGCATCCGGTCTCGGACTCGATGAGCTCGAGCTTCAGACCCAGGGATACATGAGTATGCCTGTCGGCTCATTGCGCGAACTGCTCGATCGCGAGCGCGCGGCGAAGGGCTCTGAAAAAGACGGGGCGGGCGGATCTGCGGAACCGGCGAACGGGAATGTCACCGGCGGCATCGCAAGCCGCACCCGTCGCTTCCAGGCCAATGTCGTCGGGTATGACGTCTCCGACGAAGAGCATGAGGCATTGACACAAGAGATCCAACGTGAAACCGCCCGTGATGCCACGGCCTATATTCTCGACATCCTCTCAGCTGTGCTGGCCTCCGAACCGTCGCCTGTGCTCCTCACGAAACTCTTCGAGGTGTGGGATCACGTGTTGGAGGCGCTGATTCGAGCAGGACAATGGACGTTGCTCGAAACCGTGCTGACGATGTTGCAGGAGGCGGAAACGGTTCGGCCGGATCTTTCGGAGAGTCACAAACAGCAGGTCGTGGGATTGTTCAATAGCCTGGGTCGCCCTGAACGCTTGAAAGCCATCGGCGTTCATCTGAATCGCAATCCCCAGGCCAAGACGGAAGGGCTAAACACGCTCCTGCTCATGATGAACGTGGATGCGATCCCGGGACTCTGTTCTCTGCTGGCGACCCTCGATACACCGGCGCATCAGGCCGTGGTGATGGAGGCCCTGCAGACTATGGCGCGGGACCATGCCGAACCGATCATCCGCGGTCTGAGCGATAAACGCCCAACGTTCGTACGCAACCTGCTCACCCTGCTCTACCGATGGAATGACCCTCGTTTTGCAGACAGTGTCGAAAAGGCGCTGCGCCACCCCGAGGCCTCGGTGCGCCGCGAAGCCCTGCGCATTCTGTCGACCCTTCGCCCATCGGGCAACGGTGTGAAGCTAGTCGCCCTCTTGAGCGACAGCGATGAAACGGTTCGCCTGACCGCGATGAAAGTACTAACCGGCGGCCAATATACCGCCCCATTTTCAACCTGGTCGCCGTTCCTTGCAGCCGATGATTTCCACGATCGGTCACCGGCGGAAAAACGCGCCATCTATCAAGCCCTCAAACAGACGGCCGCTGATGAAGCCGTGCCCTACTGGCAGGGACTGCTGACGGAGTGGTCCTGGACGAACCGAAAAAAGAAAGAAGAGCTGGCGTTACTGGCAGCCGACATCCTTGGTAAATTGGCGACTCCCGTCGCTCTGGCGGCCCTGGAGCTCGGACAGAAAAAAGGCGGCGCCGCCGTCAGGCAGGCTTGCACCGCGGCCATCTCGGTCGCGAATCGCCAGCACCGGCACGACATTCCCAGCGCAGCGAATTCCTAATTGGGAGGCCCCCTGTGACCGACTCCCCTTCCTCCATGCCCCCCCCCCCGATCCCGGACGCCGCGCATCCGATCCTCACCCATGAACGATCGCTCGCGAACAAGATCGCCAAAGGTTCCGAGGCCGGCGATATTCTCGATCAACAACTGGCCATGCTGGGCATTCAGCTGGTGACCCAGTTGAACGTCTTGATCAAGACCTCCCGCATTCATGGACGCACTAATGCGGCGCTGGACAAACCCGTAGACTCCATGTTGACGCTCGTGAAAACGCTGGCGGCAGACCACCCCGTAGCACTTCGCCTCCAAAATGATTTTCTTTTTCTCGGAGACAGCCACCTGAAAATGAGCTCGCAGCAGATGGCTGTCTTTGCGAGCATCATCGAGGCGTTGAACAAGTGGCATATCGGCGGGGTGTCATTCGCCTCAACGGCCGAATCCAAAGATTATCGCGAGTTCGCCTATCTCTTTGTCAGTCTCGACCCGGAAAAGCATACCCTCGCCGATCTGCAGGAGGCTCTCCAGACCGCAGGCGTCAAAGGGATCGACCTGGAGGAACCGCGAACACTTCAGCTTCAGGCATCGAACGACGCCGAAGCCGGAGCAGGCGAGTCAGGGACGCGGGCTGGATCTTCAGCCGGCGGCCCGGAAAATTCGAAGGACAAGCGGAAAGCCATTGCGAAGGGCCGCTATGCCAAGGCAGCCTCGGCGCTTGGCGACCTCACAAAAAATACGCGCGCCGGCGGGACGGTCAGCTTCAAACAGGCGAAACGCGCGATTCAGAACATCGTCGAACTGATGATGCAGGATGAATCCACACTTCTGGGACTGACCAATCTCCGCTGCCATGATCAATATACCCACAACCATTCCGTGAACGTGTCGCTGCTGGCGATGGCCCTCGGCAATCGAGCCGGATACCCGAAGGTGGACCTGGCCGACCTGGGTTTGTCGGCGTTGTTTCACGACGTGGGCAAATGCGCCATCTCCCTGGATGTCCTGAACAAACCCGGCGAGTTTACGCAGGACGAATGGGCGATCATGCGATCACACCCGATTGAAGGCGTGTTTACCCTGGTGAAGGCTCGGGGCATCAACAACGTGCCCGCGCGTATGGCCGCGGCCTCATTCGAACATCATATGAACTATGACTTTTCGGGCTATCCCAAACTCAAGGTGCCGTGGAACCAAACCGTCGCCAGCCGTATCATCACCATCGCCGACTGTTACGATGCGATGACCTCATCGCGCGTGTACCGCCGGGAGCCGATGTCCCCCGCGAATGTGCTCAAATTCATGTTCGGGAAGAGCGGACAATCGTTCGATCCCGTGCTGCTCAAACTGTTCGTGAACTGCGTGGGCATTATTCCCATCGGCAGCCTCGTGCGTCTCGACTCCGGCCCCCTGGCGGTGGTGATCAAACCCGCGCAGGATAAAGCCAATGCGGAACGTCCGCTGGTGCGAGTGATTACGGATGCAGACGGAACACCGATTGAGGACGGTCCCGAACTCGACCTGGCCGCGCAGGACGACACCGGAACCTATACGCACAACATTCTGCAGCTGGTCGACAACGCCGAGTACCACTTCGACACCGGCCGCTACTTCGTCTAACCCACCGGCGCCGCAATTCAGCCCCCGTCGCTACCGCTTGCTTTCAGGCGGAGGCCAGTCCATTTCAGTGTGTCGCCCACAATAAAAACAGGCCACCCGGTACTTCGCCTTCCGGCGCGGATTCGGCATGGAGATGAATACGACGGGAGTGTCATCGTAGGGACACACGGGCTGTTGATGCATCAAATGTTCATCTGCCATCAGCTCCAGTGAAGCATTGTCCCAGAGCGGTGTCAGCTGCTCGCGCCCTGTCACGCTGGTGTGCCACCCGCATCGTTCGCATGTGATATCAAACGTCTTGATCCGGTCGCGTGTCTGCGACTGGTCAAGAGCCTCCACCGGCCCCGGACATCCGGTGCGCCCGCAGCTGATCGCCTCATGTTGTAGCGCCCGGATAAACAAGCGATGGGCCTGCTCTTGCTCGAAAGCCATCGTAGAATCCTTTCTCATCCGGCCCTGCCGCCCGCCGGATGTGCAACCGGTGAATGCCTCTGGTGGCTTATAGCCACCAGTCCCACGCCTGTCAAATCACCTTCTCGCCCTGCGCCTCCCTCCTTGACACGATACCGGCAGGCAGCTATCCTCCCGAGGTTTGTAGCACGACATTATTCCCGCGAAAGGAGTCCCGAGATGGGTGTGAAGTGGCACGGAGCAGGCCGGCGCGCGATTGTGGTCGGGGCGCTCGTCGCAGCGACCCTCGGCTTGTTCTCAACGAGTCCGGCGGCGGAATTCAAGATGGGGGTCATCGACCCTCAGGTCATCCTGGAAAAGAGCAAGGCCGGCAAGCGAGCGCTGGACGGGCTGCGAGAGTATGTGGCGACTCGCCAGAAACTGTTGTCCCGGGACGAGGAAGAGTTGCGCAATACGGAGAAGCAGCTCAAAGAGCAGGCCGCGAAATTGACCGATGCCGAAAAGAAAGACAAAGAAACCTCGTTTCGCAGCAAGATCCAGGACTACCAGAAGCGCGCCCAGGAGTTTAACCAGGAACTGCAGGGCAAGCAGAAGGAACTTGTCGACGAGTATATGAAGAAGATTGCCGTGGCCACCCAGGCAGTCGCCGACAAAGGCGGGTATCAACTCGTGCTGGATAAGGGGAGCGAGCAAACCGTGAAAATCGTGATCTTCAATAAAGACACGATTGATTTGACCGAACAGGTCATCAAAGAATTCGACCGCACGAACAAGTAAGTCTCACGAATCGAGCAGGTCCTGCCGAATATGCTCCACCAGCTGAAGAAACGCTGGTGGAGCCGGGTCTACCGCCTCAGTGACGAGTTCAATCCCGCGCCCCGATCCAGCCCCTAACCCCAACGCCGCCGCGCGTCGGATCTGACGTTGATCGCTGATCCGCTTACCTTGCAGTTTCGACGAGGTCCCAAACGACCGTAGCAGCGCAATGGCAGTCAGGTCCACCGCGACCCGGTCTCCGCTGCAGATCAACAGATCCGTCTTCGCGGGAGTGCCGGATGTCGGGCCGCCATCGATCATGGTCGTGGTCCCATCGGCCACCGTCAACGCAGGATGAACGGCGAGATTGATTTCAGCAATGCGCTCGTGCCAATCCCCGCTCCAGAATGTGACGGATGGACGGTACCGCGGGTGGACC